>CAYSFW010000062.1:0-131996 GCA_964430355.1 uncultured Thiotrichales bacterium | reverse complement strand
AGAAATGAGGCGCGGGTTGCGCGGATTCCATCAGGGCCAGCAGGCATCCGCCTGCACTACAGGCCGGATATAAAACTGCAGCCTATCTGTCCCAGCACACCCAAACCGATCTTGGCAAACGGGAGGCGTCCATATAACCACTCATGCAGCTCCGAGCGATAGATAAGGCACGGTATAGCAAGCACGTTACTTTGAGTTTCATCGCTGCGGCGACGTATCTCGCCGTGGTGTCCCTCGCGGTCTCTACCGCGCTCATCCAACTGATCGGGCGGCCTGAAGGTGGTAATTTCTGGCTGAACTTGGCCGGCGTGGTTTTCGCGGCGCTTACCGCGGCGGCGCTGTTCGTCCGCTTTCGCACGCATCCGTTCCTTGCCGAGGTTGCCTATGTCTGGGACCTCAAACACGTGCTCAACCGCATCTACCGCAAGCAGCGCAAGATCGAGCAGGCCGTGCAGAACGCGGATCGCAACGCAATGATTATCACGGACTTTTTCTACCTCGGCTCGCGGCAGCTCTACGAACTCGACAACAACACGATCACTCTGGACGACTTGCGCAAGGCGGAGGATAAGTTCCGTGCGCAGATGGCGGAACGGGGTGTGGTGGTGGATCCCGTGGAGTTCGACGTCTCACTGCTGGATGCTTACTGACATCTGCTAACCGTCCATGGCGCAGATCGTTCGGTCATTTAATCTATAAAATCTATCGTATCAATGTAAATATTCCATTTTACGTTACAACTTGCTTCCTGCATCCTGTGCACACATTAGCAAACGCTAATATTCGTTCGCCAAACCTTTAGAGGATGTCAATCATGACCGAAACCCAATCCGTTCCCTCCATGCCCCGCCTCAACGAACCGGCGCCAGCCTTTGAGGCCAAGACGACGCACGGGGTCAAGAAGCTCTCAGACTACCGGGGCAAGTGGCTCGTGCTGTTTTCCCACCCGGCCGACTTCACGCCGGTGTGCACGACCGAATTTACGGCCTTCGCCAAGGCCTACCCGGAGTTTCAGAAGCTCAACTGTGAACTACTCGGTCTGTCGATCGACAGCTACTACGCCCACGTTGCCTGGGTGCGCAACATCAAGGAGAAGTTCGGGATCGAAATCCCGTTCCCGATCATCGAGGATCTGTCGATGAAGGTGGCGAACGCCTACGGGATGATCCAGCCGGGTGCCTCGGACACCTCCGCCGTTCGCGCCACGTTCATCATCGACCCGAATGGCATCCTGCGTGCCATGGTGTACTACCCGATGACCAACGGCCGCTCGATTCCTGAGTTCCTCCGTCTGGTGGCCGCGCTGCAGACCTCGGACGCGAACAAGGTTGCCACGCCGGAAGGATGGCAGCCGGGCGACAAGGTCATCGTACCCCCACCGGGTGACGTGTTCGCCGCCGAGGCACGCATGAACGAAGGTTACGAGTGCACCGACTGGTACTTCTGCAAGAAGGCGCTCTAACCTCTAACAGGGTGTTGGACGACCGCAGCGGGATGCTGATGCTGCGCAGCAAATAGCCTCGGCATGCTCTTTGACTCAGTGTAAACAGCGATTATCCACAAAGTCGCAACTTGCCTGAGTACCCCTCGCGACCTTTTTCAGCGTCGTGCCAATTCCACACCGGGTTTCGGGCACCGGCCATCCGCGCCGGTGTCCGGATGCCCTGTTTGTCAGAAGTGATACGTCAATGTCGCCCGCAGTGTCCGCGGTTCGGCAGGGTGCGTGTGCACGTCGGCCACACCTTCGTCCGGCTCGCCAGGCAGGCGCGAGGTGTAGAAGTAGTCGATGTCGCTGACCTCTCGGTCGAATAGATTGTAGACGTCGAGCGCCGCCTTCCACGCTTTGCCGAACTTGTAACCCACTCGCGCGCTAACCAGGGTGGATGCCTTGGATCGCACGCTGTCGTCTTCGACCAACGGCCGAGGGCCAAAGTGGCGCAAGCGCGCGCCAGCGAACCACCCGCGCGCCGGCGTGTAGGCCACGCCGACGGAGACTGTGCGCGCGATGGCGCCAGGAATTTCCTTGCCCGCGGGATCGTCGTCGGTAAAGCGTGTCTGCGTGAGCGCGAAGTCTGCGTCGATGGTCAGCTCCGGTAAGGGCTGGTAGTAGTTCGCCCACTCGATGCCGTGGCGACGACTCGGGCGGCTGGCCTCGGTCGTGCCCGCGTCGCCGACGAACAGAAGCTCCGAGTCCAGCGTAAGCCGCCAGAGGGCTAGCGAGCTCTGCAAGCCGGGCACGATGGCGGTCCGCAGGCCAATTTCGGCGCCTTTGCTGCGCACGAGTGGATCCACAGGCTCCGCAGGTTCGAGCGTTTTGGGATCGACCTTGATCGTCGTGCCGCGCGCATCGTTGCCGTGAAAGCCGTAGCCGAGGTTGAGGTAATACTCGGTCTTGTGCCACGGGCCGACCACCAGGCTGAGCTTGGGACTTGCGATGGCGTCGGTTTCCTTACCGGAGTTTTCGGGGATCGAACTCGCAACATCGTACCAATAGCGGTCTGCGCGCAGCCCGAAAACTCCCCGCAACCACGGACTCCACTGCAGCGCGGCCTCGTAGTAGGCAGCCAAGCTGGTCTGGGTCACGTCATCCGAACGAATGGTCTCGAGCCGCTCCAGGTTGCGGGTATGGTAGAGCCCGACATGAGAAATCGCGTCGTTGCGCAGTTGCAGGCCAGCCGAATGCGTCAGCTCCCGGCCGGCGAGCTTGCCTGTCCAACTGTGGCTCAGCGTTGCGCCGCTGATCAGACGTTCGTCGACCTGTTCGAATTGGTCACCGTTTTCCGGATCGTTGAGGAAGAACGTGAAGTTCGAGAACAGGTCGAATTCGTAGTCGACAAGGTAAGCACTCGTGCGTGTCACGGCGTCGCCGCGCGTGCGCTGGGTATCAAGGCTCAGGCTGTAGCGGTGTGTTTTGCCGCCGTCGCTCGGGTCGAGCGAGCCGAAGCGCGAAATTATCCCGCTGTCGATGGCGCGCTGAGGCACCTGATCGGTGGCATCCCAGTCGGCGTGGTAGCCCATCGCGCTGACGCGCATCCAGTTGCTGTTATCACCCCGACGCCAGGACAGCACACCATTGAGCTTTTCGTAGTTCTCTGGCTGGTCCCACGGCCCGTCGTTGTCGAACAGTTCGATGGCGTAGAGCAGGCGCCCCCCGCCGAGTTCCGGCGAGTCGGCGAGCAGGCCGCGACGATAGCCGCTTTGCCCATAACCGAGCTCTGCAATCCCATGTTCGAGCGCATTGACGTACCCGATTTCTGCGGCACCGGCTGAGGCGAAGTCTCCAACGCCCGCAAAATAAGGGCCTTTGTGGTACTGCACGCCGCGGACCAGCTCAGGGATCAGGAAGTTGAGGTCCAGATAACCCTGTCCGTGCCCGTGCGTGGGGAGGTTCAGCGGCACCCCATCGAGCGTTGCGGAAAAATCAGTGCCGTGATCGAGGTTGAATCCGCGCAGGAAGTATTGATTCGCCTTTCCATCCCCGCTGTGCTGGGTGATGATCAGGCCGGGCACCGCTTCGATCAGTTCGCCGGGGCGCAGCAGCGGCCGGGATTCGAGCTGTTGGCGCGTGACGGTTCCCTGCGTGGCCGAGTCGGCCGTGCCGAGCAGGTCTTCGGGGCTTGCGGTCACCTCGATGGCATCGAGCGTTTGGATGCCGCCTGCTCGGAGCGGAGAGGCAACTGCAAGCAGGAGGCAGGCAACGACCCATCGAGGGCGCCGGCTCCGCGCAAGGGGCGGGATGTACATCGTGGGGTTCCTCACAACTGAGTTTGACTTTGCACCGACCTCGCTGCACGGACGGGGCGTCTCGCCAGGCTCGACCCGCTTGCGGACGTTCGCGACGCCCTTTGAGTGAGCGGATTCTCCAAGAGTCACTACGCGTGAACCAAAGTGCCAGATGATATCGGGATAAGGCGCAAGCCGTGACCCGCTAGCCTGCCCTCGCGAGTGAAAGGCCGCTCGGCAACACGAACGTCCCCGACGGCGACAACCTGAGAGTCGGCAAACTTGGCTTGCATCAATGGGGGGCGGATGCACGATTGGCGGCCCCCGCACCGGCTGTCGCGTGTCCCGCGCCCCTGCCCCCAACAAGCATTCATCACGCTACACCAGGCTTCCCCCCAAGGGCTGAGTTTGACTCGAAGCCCTGATTCTGGCTTCGGCGCGCGGCCGCGGGCGTGCGCTGGATTTTCCCTAGCGTTTATCGGAATAACAAGTGAGTGGCAATCGCATGCGTCGCGCAGCCCTGGGGTGGCAGGCTCTGGTTCGTCCATCCCGCGGTGGGGGGACACCCACGGATTTTATATTGACAATCATTCGCATTTGTTGAAAACTTTTCCAGCGATCAACGGAGCCTTGTATGTACGTCTGCATCTGCCATGCGATCACTGATCACTAGGTCCGCGAGGCGCTTTCACAGGGTAAGTCAACGATGCGTGACCTGCGTGATCACTTGGGTGTCGCCACGACTTGCGGTAAGTGTGCGCAGTGCGTGAAGGGGCTCATCGAGGAATACCGCGAGGCTTGCGAAAACACTCGTGATTTCGACGCCTGCATCGCCTGAGGGGCAACCCTCCGCTACACTCTGGCATACCCAAGGAGGGTATGTTCTCCGTCTACTGGACAAAAACAAAGTCAATGGCTCCGGCGCAAGCGTACCAATTGCTGGTGCGCACGTTCCATCGCACTGACAGGAGGCCGCGTATGCAAGGCGACAAAAAAGTTATTCAGATGCTCAATCAAGCGCTTACTATCGAGCTCACCGCGATCAACCAATATTTCCTTCATGCCCGGATGTATAAAAACTGGGGCTTGAAAGCACTCGGTAAGCATGAGCACGAAGAATCGATCGAGGAGATGCACCACGCAGACCGGTTGATCGAACGCATTCTATTCCTCGAGGGTTTGCCCAACCTCTAGGACCTCGGCAAGCTCATGATCGGCGAGAACGTGCCGGAGTGCCTGGCCTGCGACCTGAAGCTCGAGCAAAGCGGCCGAATGCACTACCTTGAAGCGATCGCCTACTGCGAAAGTGTTCGCGATTACGTATCCCGGGAGATTCTGGGAGACATCCTCGAGGATACCGAGGAACATATCGATTACCTCGAGACGCAAATCGAACTGATCAAACACGTGGGGCTGCAAAACTATCTGCAAAGCGCCGTGGGCGAAATCGGAAGCTGAACGGCTCGACAGGCACGTGGCAAGTGGTTTATGCCGCGTGTCGATTCCAACGATACCTTGGAGCCAGGCGGTCATTAGACGCGACGTAAAAAAACGTCAGTCGCCCTGCCCCTGAACCGCACAAAGCAGCGATCCGGCCGCGCTGCCATCAACTCTGTGCCTACTCTGGCAGAGCCTGTTTGCGCATTGAGCAGGAAGGTGCCGAGAGACACGACCAGTGTCCGTCCCGGCTGCGAACGGCCGACGGAGTGAAACATCGTTGCCTTGTTTCGCGCCATGATTGAACTCCGTTAGAGCGTGTCACGCTCAGCAATTTTCCTGTGGCGTCCAAACCAGGGCGCATTTCTGCCGTTGATGATCTCGACAAGCGACGGGTGACGGCTCAAAGTGCTGCTGTTACCCCCGATGGTTTCCTTGCCAGTGCGGTGCGCCCGGGTGTAGGGAGGGGGTTGGTGCCATCTCAACGGAAACCAAAAATGACAGACGGGAAAGATGAACATGCGCGGCCAAGTCGTGACGCCATCGTTGAGCGAGTGTTACGCTCCAAATGCCTGCCTTCGCTGCCCACAGTGGCGGCCAAGCTCTTGTCGCTGACCTCGCAACCTGAAATCTCGGTTCAAGAAATCTGCAGACTGGTTTCCTATGACATCTCACTCTCGGCTAAGGTGCTGCGGGTGGTCAACTCTGCCTACTACGGGCTGCCTCAGCGCGTGAGTAGCGTCCAACAAGCGGTGTCGATTCTCGGCATAAACGCCGTACGTAACCTGACACTGTCCTTTTCGCTACTGACGATCCGCGGCGATGCCAAAAGCCCATTCGATTATGAGCGCTTCTGGCAGCGCTCTCTCGCCGCCGCGGTGTCGGCACGCATGCTTCTCTCCCTCGTGCAGCACCATGATCCGGAGGAGATTTTCATCGCCTCGCTGCTGCAGAACATTGGCGAAATGATACTCGCGCGCGAATTTCCACGTGAATTCGAGGAGGCTTTGCGCCTGGTATCCCAGGGCCATGACGAGATTGCCGCAGAACTCCAGGTGCTCCACATTGATCATGCGACGATCGGTTATATGGTCGCGCGAAAATGGGGCTTTCCGGAGGCGTTGACGACACCGATTATTTACCACCATGCACCATTGGATTGCACGACCGGGCAGGGGGACAGCGTGGCTTGCAAGATCGTCTATCTGTCCGGACTGCTGGCGAACGTTTTTTATTCAGACCGTCCCGACGTTTATCACCGGCGTTTCGTGACCGATTCCAAGAAGCTGTTTGGTCTGGATTCCGTGCAGCTGGAAACCATCACGGCCGACGCGCATTCCGAGGTCAACCGAGTCGGGCAGTATTTTGGGCTTCGCCTTAACCTAGATCGCTCGATTGCAGAAATCCTGCAGGAAGCCAACGATAAGCTCGCACAGCTCAACATGTCCTACGTGCAGATGAACCGGGAACTGCTCGAAACGAAAGCCAAGTTGCATCGGCTGATGCGCGAGCTTCAGGAGAAAAACGCACGCCTCGAGGCTCTCGTCAACCTCGATGGCCTCACCGGTGTCTACAATCACCGATACTTCCAGAATTCGATCAAGCGCGAGATTGCGCGTGCTGTGCGGGATGGCCGCTCCTTGTGTCTGATTATGTTCGACGTCGATCACTTCAAGCGCTTCAACGACGAGCATGGACATCAGATGGGTGACCTGGTCTTGCGCGAGATCTGTGCGAGCGCCAGTAAGACACTCCGGGAAAACGACATGCTGGCCCGTTATGGAGGTGAGGAGTTCGCGGTGCTTCTGCCCAATACCGACCTCGACACGGCGCTGTCAATCGCTGAAACGTTGCGTGCGGCCATTGCCACGACACCGGTCGAACGTGGTCCGGAGCGCTACCATGTGACGATCAGCCTGGGCGTCGCCTGCCTGGATCCCACGCTGGGTGAGGCGACGCCCGAGGAGTTGATCTCGCAAGCCGACCAGGCTCTGTTTCAGGCCAAGCGGCAGGGGCGTAATCGCGTCCTCCCGTATTCGGCGCGGGGCAGGTGGTATCAGCGCATTCTCGCGTGAGGCCGGCGTGTTGATCTCGGACATTGGTTGTGAGTGGGTGCGATGAGCACCAGTCGTCCCCCGAAACGCTCTCAGTGGGCGAACTGAGTGGAACGAATGGCCCGGTGTTGGGTGGCCGCTGCCGGCGCGGAGTGAACATTGGGGGCGGTCGCACCGACGGGCGGCCACCGCAGGCGTGGCGACGAGCGACGGGGGACGCAGGGCAACGCGGTGCATACCTCACCGGCGCCAGCATGGTTTACGCGCTAGCGTATCCCCATCGGGTGCTCGGCTGATGGCTTGTTAGTCGCTGGGCTTACAGAGCCATTTACTCATGAGGGTGGTCTCCGGCTCACTTGGGTGCAGGTTGCCGGCAGGAAAAGCCAGTGTGTGACCTCCAGCGTCGAAGCCGGGCGCCAGGGGTCAACCCCCCCTCAGATCTCGGCCAGATCGCCTTTCTCTTCGAGCCAGCTCTTGCGATCCGCTGCACGTTTCTTGGCTAGCAGCATGTCCATGAGTGAATCTGTGCCGTCGCCGGATTCGACGGTGAGCTGGACGAGACGGCGGGTTTCAGGCGCCATTGTGGACTCACGCAGCTGCATGGGGTTCATTTCCCCGAGCCCCTTGAAACGGGTGACGACGGGCTTGCCGCGCTTATGTTCGGCCTGCAGTCGATTGAGGACGCCTTCGAGCTCGGCATCGTCCAGCGCGTAGAACTTCTCCTTGCCGAGGTCGATGCGGTAGAGCGGCGGCATCGCGACGTACACGTGGCCGGCCTCGACGAGCGGGCGGAAGTGCCGCACGAACAGGGCGCAGAGCAGCGTGGCGATGTGCAGCCCGTCGGAGTCGGCATCCGCAAGAATGCACACCTTGCCGTAGCGCAGGCCGGAGAGGTCGAGCGAGCCCGGTTCGACGCCGATGGCTACGGTGATGTCGTGAATCTCCTGCGAGCCGAGCACCTCGTCAGAGTCCACCTCCCAGGTGTTCAGGATCTTGCCCCGCAGCGGCATGATGGCCTGGTAGTGGCGGTCGCGCGCCTGCTTGGCGGAGCCACCCGCGGAGTCACCCTCGACGAGGAATAGCTCAGTCAGGCTCAGGTCCTGAGCGGTGCAGTCGGCCAGCTTGCCGGGTAGCGCGGGGCCGCTGGTGACCTTCTTGCGCACGACTTTCTTGTCGGCGCGGGCGCGCCGCTGGGCGCTCGCGATCGCCAGTTCGGCGATTTTCTCGCCGGTCTCGACATGCTGGTTTAGCCACAGCGAGAAAGCGTCCTTGAGCACACCGCCGACGAAGCTTGCCGCCTCGCGCGAGGAGAGGCGTTCCTTGGTCTGGCCGGCAAACTGCGGGTCGCGCAGCTTCACCGACAGCACGTAGGACAGCCGCTCCCAGACATCATCGGGCGCGATCTTGAGCCCGCGGGGCACAAGGTTGCGGAACTCGCAGAATTCGCGCACGGCCTCGGTTAGCCCCACGCGCAGGCCGTTGACGTGGGTGCCGCCTTGCGGGGTGGGGATGAGGTTGACGTAGCTCTCGGTCACCAGTTCGCCGCCTTCCGGCAGCCAGGTGACGGCCCAATCCACCGCATCGGTCGTGCCCGCCATGCTGCCCACCCATGGTTGCTCGGGCAGGGTGGGGACCTCGCCAACCGCCTCGGTGAGGTAGTCCTTCAGACCATCCTGGTACAGCCATTCTTCGTGCTCCCCGGTCGTCTCGTCGGTAAAGGTGATGTGCAGCCCGGAACAGAGCACGGCCTTCGCTCGTAGCACGTGCTTGAGCTTCGGGATCGAGAACTTGGGCGTGTCGAAGTAGCGCTCGTCGGGCCAGAATTTCACGGTCGTGCCCGTTTGTCGCTTCGGGACGCTGCCGATCTCCTCCAGCTCCGAGAACAGTTGGCCATTCTTGAAGGCGATGTTGTATTCCTTGCCGCCGCGCCGGACCCACACCTCCAGGTGTTTGGACAGGGCATTGACCACGGAGACGCCAACGCCGTGCAAGCCGCCGGAGAATTGATAGCTCTTGTTCGAGAACTTACCGCCGGCGTGCAGGGTGGAGAGGATCACCTCGACGCCCGGACGCTGCTTTTCGGGGTGCAGGTCGACCGGCATCCCGCGTCCGTCGTCGGTCACCGAGAGCGCGCCGTCGCGGTGCAACACCACGTCAATCCGCTTGGCATGACCGGCTATCGCCTCGTCCACACTGTTGTCGATCACTTCCTGCGCCAAATGGTTCGGCCGTGTGGTGTCGGTGTACATCCCGGGACGGCGTCGCACGGGGTCGAGGCCGGAGAGGACTTCGATGTCGGAAGCGGTGTAGCTGGCAGTCATGCGTGTGGTGAGGGCTCGCGCAGGGAAAACCGGCTGAGGCTAGCAAATGCCGGGCCGCAGACCAACACCCGTTCAGGGTTTGTCAGCCCGATACCGAGCAGTCCGCTCCCGTCTGTGTGGTCGGTGACTTTGGCCCGGTGTCACCCGATTTGCTGCGCGTGTTCCATGGGCTGCGCAGTCAGGGTAGGGTCGCTTGGGCGCCGGCGAACCGTGCTGGTCCGGGATATCTTCAGCCCATCCGGCAGGCCGGCGGTGGTACGGAGAGCCTGTCTCGATCTCCAGTGGCGTCGCGGCCCGTGGCACCCGCGCCCGCCGGCTCGCTATCGGGCGCGGCCCTCAGGTGAAGGCTCCATACTTCCCGCTCAGGGCGCGTTCTCAAAAGGCCCGCGGGCGACCTTGCGAACCTTCCGGCCGATGCCGACCAGTGTCGGCGAGCGCAGGGCGACCTCCTTGAGGGTGGCCCAGGTGCGGTGGGTCAAATAGGGCAGGTGATGACGGTAGATGCGCAGGTGCTCGCAGTGCCTCACCTGGTTGGCGAACCGGAATTTGTAGGCTTCGTCACCCACGCCAAAATCGAATGTATCGAGCCGGCGATCGAGCGCGCGGTCGAGCAGCGCCTTGAGCAGCAGCGCACCTGGCGAGCGCCTCTGGTGGGCCAGATCGTAAGTTGGCTTGTAGTAGTGAAATCGACCGCGGAACTCGAACCCGAGGTGACAGGCGACAGGGTGGTCGTCGAAGATCATGGCCGAAAACACGAGCATGCCGGTGGCATTGAAGGCATCGATTAGTGCGCGGTAGAAGTCGCGCTCGGTGTCATCGACAAACGGGCTGGGTGTTGGCGTACCGGCCCAGCGGGCGATGTGCTGCTGAAACAGCGTGTCCAGCAGAGGTTGGATCTCGGTGGCCCCTGTTAGGTGCTCGAAATTTACCTGACCGTCGCGGCGAAATCCGTTCAGCAACGGCCGTAGCGACTTCTTGTCGAAGGCCTTGCGGTCGGCTTCCGGGGACGAGAGGGCGCGAGTAGGCGCGGCTACCGACGCCAGCCTGCGCGCGGGAAAACACGGTTGAGGCAAGACGTGCGCAAGGGCCTCGAGCGCGGCCGCATCCGCCGGGGTGTTGTGGAAATGAACGGTGTCCCACTCGCGTGGATTGTCCGTGAGCCAGCCGAGTAGGGCTTGCGCGGCCTCCGGATGGGCCGCGTCCACGATCAGGTCGCAGTAATCCGCGTGTGGCGCGCCGATCCACTCGACGGCGCGGTGTGTGCCACGCCAGTCACGGAGTTGCCGGACGAGCAGTGGGGCGATGCCGACTGGCGTACCGGCATGTTCCGCGACGAGCAGGAGCAGCTCGGCGTCCCTCCCCAATGCGCGCCACCACGCTGCGTGCCACTCCCAGGTCTGAAACACGGTAGCCGTCGCGCTGCGCGAGACCACCGCGTTCCAGGCATCCTTCGCGAACGCCTCGACGGAGCTAAGCCTCGACCGCCGCACCACAATGGGCGAGGCGTCACTCACGGGAAGCTCGCGGGGCTGCATGAGAAACGGCGGTGCATGGGGTGGGCCTCAGTGCCAAGTCGTCGTTCGTAAGCATGTATGGCGGCGGCGAAGTCGACGCTCACCGAATATTGACCTTCCGGTCGCCGCAAGGTTCGTCACGGTGCGTGGACTGTTGCGGTGCTCCTCAAGCGGTCTGAGAAATGCTGCGCACATTCGCATACGAAAAACGGTGTTTTCCTCGGGTTCTATGCCATTTGGCCGATGCCCCGCGCCGCGGATAGGCCAGTCGTCCATAGGCCGTCCGGGTCGGGAACTTTGCGCGGTGGTCCTGGACTAAAACCACGAGTTGCAGTCCCGCCCCAGATCGGCACCCGTGGCACGACGCGCTGCCGGTGGTCGCAATGGCGAGGCTGCATCGAATCATAAGATCGCAGCGGTAGCGTTCCTCGAGTGAGGTGTGGTGCTACTGCCGTGAAACGAGCATTTTTGAACCTGGAGTGTCACGATGCGTAGCAAACCGTCCAATGGCGACGTTCCGTCTTTGGGTCGTATGACGAGACCCGGCTGGTCAGCGGTCGACCTCGGCGTCCGGCTCTTCTGTCACGGCTATCCGCTGGCTTCCTGCTCTGCCCACGCGATCAGCCCGCAGGGAGTATCCGTCTCCAAAGTCCTCGACGCGCTCCCGTCGCGTGCCTACCTGGAGCTTGAATTCGATCGGGCCCAGATAAACCCGCCGACGCCGGGGCGGATTCCCGTTTACGTCGATGAAGTGGGCACGCTCGGCACCGATCTGTTGTTCACGTTCCCCGATGAGCAGCACGTGTGGGTATCCGGCCTGTTGCAGTGTGTTGCGCAATAGCCGCGGGCCTTGTCGGGGCAGCGAGGTCAGCGGGCGGGCGTGGGGCCTTGGTTTGCCCTTGGCAGCGCGGTCCCGGTGTGTTCGATGTGATTTCCTATGAAACGTAGGGCGCTGTTTCGCGAGAGGGTACCGCTGCCGATCCTGTGGCTCGGCGTGGTCGAGTTCGGCACGCTGGTCGCTGCAGTGTTCCTGGGCGCTTACGCCCGCTTCATGGACGAAGGGTTCATGAGCCGCTTCGTCGAGCTGGAGGACATCGAGCTGATCACCGGGCCGATGCTTCCGAAGGCGCTCGTTTACGCGGCGGTGATGTTGGCCGGCATGGTGTCGATGGGGCTCTACAGCACGAGCCATCTGGTCTTGCGCGGGCCGGAGCTCGGCATCCGCGTGCTGCTCGCGCATGTGGTCGGGTTGATCGGCTTCATCGTCGTGTCGTACGTCGCGCCGGCATTGTTTCTGGGTCGAGGGGTGCTGTTGCTGACCTTCCTCAGTTCCCTCGCTGGTGTATCCCTGGTGCGGGCAGGTTATCTCCGTCTGACCAGCGGCAAGGCCTTCCAGCGGCGCATCCTGGTCTACGGCGCAGGCGCGCGGGCGGCGAGCATCGAGAGCGTTGCTGGCCAGCTCGATCGGCACGGCATCAGCATCCTGGGTTTCTACCCGGTGGGAGACGAACAGGGCGTGCGCGACCGCTCCATGGTCGTGCGCGAGCGCGTCCCGCTTGCCGATTACGCCAAACGTCACGGCATCGATGAACTGGTGGTGGCGGTCGACGACCGGCGCAGCGGCATTCCGCTGGATGATCTACTCGATTGCCGCATGAGTGGCATCCACGTTGTGGAGCTGCCATCGTTCTTCGAGGAGGGTGAGGGAAAGGTTCGGCTCGACCTGCTGACGCCGAGCTGGCTGATCTTCTCTGACGGCTTCCAGTATGGGCCGGTGGATGCCGTAGGCAAGTGGATCTTCGACCGCACGGCGAGCGTGCTCCTGCTGGTCGTGAGCCTGCCGGTGATGCTGCTCGCGGCGCTTGCCATCAAGCTTGAGGACGGTTGGCGAGCACCCGTGTTCTACCGGCAGACGCGCGTTGGTCAGTGGGGTACGCCGTTCGAGATCATCAAGTTCCGCAGCATGCGCGTGGACGCCGAGCGTGACAGCAAGCCCCAATGGGCGCGCAAGGACGATGACCGCATCACCCGTGTCGGCCGGTTTCTACGCAAGGCGCGTATCGATGAGCTCCCGCAGTTGATCAATGTCCTACGCGGCGAGATGAGCTTCGTCGGGCCCCGCCCTGAGCGGCCGGCGTTCGTGCGCGACCTGGCGCAGCGCATTCCCTACTACAACGAGCGTCACCGCCTGAAGCCCGGCATCACGGGCTGGGCCCAGATCAACTACCCGTACGGTGCATCGGTGCGTGACGCGATGGAGAAGTTGCAGTACGACCTTTACTACACCAAGCATCACGGCGTGCTGTTCGACCTGTACATCCTGCTCAGGACGCTGGAGGTCGTGCTGTTCGGTAAGGGATCCCGCTGATGCGTGCGGCAGATATTGGGCCGATGGACAGGTCGGAGTTTCGGCTGTGTGCCCGCGGGACGGATCCCCGGGATGTGCGCGACGTGTTAGGAGCGCGGCGTCGAGACCCCTACGGTTCACAGCCGACGCGCGGGCGCGACGCAGCGAATCGCGGCCTTGCCAGTCGATGGATACTCGCCAAGGCCCGTCAGCACCACGTGGTTCTGTGATGCAGTCCCACTTCCACAGTCGCCCGCCACGGCCCCTGAACCTCACCGCTGACGGGCGGTCATACCGAGGGTGATCAGAGCAGGCGGATGCTCACCATCGGCCGAGTGCTCCTGCGCGATCACCACCCGCGAGCCACGGAACTGACGATCCATGTACGAAGCGCACTTCGGTCTCGAGCGGCGACCGTTCCAGATGAAGCCCGATGGGAGCTTCCTCTTTCCCAGCCGGGCACACGCCTACGCACGGGCGATGCTGGCCTTCACGGCGTGGAATCGCGACGGCATCGCCGTGCTCGTGGGGGAGGCTGGCGTTGGCAAGACCATTCTGATTCAGGGGCTTGTCAAGCGCCTCGATCCCAGCATCGCCGTGATCGTGATCCACCAGCCGCGACTTTTCGCCACCGAGTTCCTGCGACTACTGCTGTCGCGGTTTGGCGTCGATGCCTTCCGGGCGAGCAAGGCGCAGCTCATCGTCCTGCTGCACCGGGTGCTCGCGCGCTGCCACGAGCTCGGCCGGCCGGTCCTGCTGATCGTCGACGAGGCACAGCACCTGCCGATCGAGACCCTGGAGGAGTTGCGCTTCCTCACCGAGATCCACTTCTCCGGAGAGCCAGCCTTCAACTTGATTTTGGTTGGTCAGCCCCGGCTGCTGGAGACGATCGAAAGCCCCGCCATGGCGCAGCTCGCCCAGCGCGCGCGCCTGCGCTACACGCTCTCAGGGCTTCCGGAAGAGGAAGTTCCCGAGTACATCCGCCACCGGCTGCAGGCCGCGGGGGCGCGGAATCTGGACCTGTTCGACGCGGCGGCGGTGGCGCTCATTGCTCGGCTCACTCGGGGCAATCCCCGGCTGATCAACATCCTGTGTGATGCCGCGCTGGTCGCGGCGTATCTCGCCGGGGTCTACAAGGTCATGCTGGCGCACGTCAGGCGCGCGGCCGACGAGCTGGGCTGGGCGCTCGAGCGCCCGACCAGGCCGCTCGGTGAAAAACCGCAACAGCCACGAGTCCAGGGCACACCGCAGTCGCCGCACGCCGCGACAGCGGCCCGTCGCAGGTCGGTCCTCTCACGTGTCAGCAAGGCGTGACTGATGCTGCCGTGCGCAAGCTGGGCCACCGTAGGCCGTATCTCATCAGGCGATGCGACCCCGTCGAGGTCCGGCACAACCCTTCGAACCGCAGGAACGTAGTCCATGGCGCTTGCAAACTCGCTGAAACGCAAGATCGTGGCGCGCGAAACGCCGTTTTACGATGGCCTGTACCGTCTGGCCAAAGGCATGCTGCACGCAAATCTCCCGGTGCCGTCGGCCTTGTTCGTGCCGCTGCGCATGGAGCGCAATGCCCGGCGCTTCGCCTGGCGCTGGCTGCGCAACTTCCTCTACAACGAGCCCATTTTCCGCACCCATTGCGACCGCTGCGGCTCGCATTTCCGCCTGTTCGACGACATCCCCAAGGTGTTCGGCAATATCCACTTCGAAATCGGCGACTATGTGGGGATCGAGGGCGATGCCGTGTTTGCCGGCGGCAAGCTGCACCCGCGCCCAACCATTGTCATCGGCGACCACACCTATCTCGGATACGCGACACGGATTTTCGTCTCCGACCGGGTCACCTTCGGCAAGCATGTGCTGGTGGCCAATGAGGTGTTTTTCGTCGGTCACGACTCGCACCCCCTCGACCCCGTGAAGCGCGCCAATAACGAGCCGCCCGATGCGCGCGGCGGCGGCCCGATCGTGGTCGAGGACTACGCCTGGATCGGCAGTCACGCCATCATTTTGAAGAATGTCACCATCGGCAAGGCGGCGGTGGTTGCAACGGGCGCCGTGGTCACCAAGGATGTCGAGCCGTTCACGGTGGTTGCCGGCAATCCAGCCCGCGTGGTCAAGCGGCTCGACGAGTATCGCGGCACGCTGCCGGAGTGAAGGCGATGAAATCCCCCGCCGCCCCCTCCCCGGAACACATCCTCGAGGTGTTGTACTCGTTCCGCATCGGTGGTTCCGAACGGCTGGGCGCCACGCTCGCGCAGCAGCTCGCGCGCGGGCGCGAGCGTGTGTCGGCCTGCGCCACCCACACCGGCAAGGGGCCGATCTCCGATGAACTCGAGCGTGCCGGGATCGCCTGTTTCGCGTTCGGCTTCGAGACCCGCAGTCGTCTGGGCAAGTACCTGTTTCCGCTTCAGTTCTTCTGGTTTCTCGTGCGCCGGCGGGTCACCGTCGTGCATGCCCATCACGTCTTCGTGTTCCAACGCTGCTACTGGCCGGCGCGCTTCGCGGGCGTGCGTCGCATCGTACTCACCGAGCATTCCGATCACGAGTTCCGCGCGATGCCCGACTACCGCGCCACGAGCCGTCGCTATGGGCCCCGGGCCGACCGCGTCACGGTGATCCACAGCGCCTTGCGCGACTACATGACCCAGCACCTCGGGGTATCACCTGGGCGCGTGACGACCATCTACAACTGTGTCGATACGGTGCGTTTCGCGCCGGGACCGCGCGAAGTCGATCTACGCAGCGACTACGGTCTGGAACCGGATGCCGTCCTCGTCGGCTGGGTGGGCCGGATGCAGCCTGTCAAGGACCTGGGGACGCTGATTGAGGCCTTTGCGCGGGTTGTCGCGCATTCGCGGCACAAGCCCTACCTGGTCCTCGTTGGCGATGGGGAGGAGCGCGCCGCCACGGCCGCCAAGGTCAGCGCGGCCGGTCTCGCCGAGCGCGTGCTGTTTCTCGGCGCGCGCGCCGACATCCCTCAGGTGCTGCGCAACTTCGATCTGTGTGTATCGTCCTCGCGGCTCGAAGGTGTACCGCTCGCCCTGCTGGAGGCCATGAGCACCGGCGTTCCCTGTGTCGCGACGCGCGTCGGCGGCGTGCCGGAGGTGCTTGACGAATCGGTGGGGCGGCTGGTCGATGCGGGCGACGCTGATGGGCTCGCGCACGCCTTGCTCGAGCTGGTGAATGACGGGCTGCTGCGTCGAACTCTGGGCCGAGCCGCCCGGGCGCATGTGCTCGAGCGGTTTGCGTTCGAGGACATGGTACGTCGGTATCGCGAAGCCTTGGTACCGGCATGAGCGGGTTCGCAGCAAACCTTCGGGCGGTGGTGCTCCCGCGCAGGTATAGCGGGTACGCGGGCCTGCTGCTCGCCGCCATATTGGCCGCTGTGGTGTGGCAAGCGTCGGTGCGCCTTTCGACGCCCGCCGCACCGCCGTTCGATGCGCCTGCCCGCAATCCGGATCTGGTCGAGATCGCGGCGCTCAAGCACAGGCTCAAGACCAGCGTGGGGGACGTCGAGGCCAGGCAGCGCCTGGGCTCGCTCGAACTGCGTCGAGGCAACGCGGTGAGCGCCGAACACCATCTGCGCAAGGCCCTGGAGCTTGGCGCCGAGCCGGCAGGCCTCGTGGGCCCGCTGGCCAAGGCGCTGCTGCTGCGTCGTGAGTACGAGCGGCTGCTCGCTGAGACGGACGCGAAGGCCGGGTTTCCCGGATCGGTTCTGGCCGAGCTCATGAGCCTGCGCGGGCAGGCGGCACTCGCGCTGGGCCGTCGGGCCGAAGGGCGCGCGGCCATACGCGAGGCCGCGGCACTCGACCCGGATGCGTTGGAGGTCAGGCTGGGGCTGTTCCATCTTTACCGCGACGAGGGCGCGCTCAGCGCAGCACAGGCCGAGCTCAGGCGCGCGGTCGCCATCCATGGCGAGAGCGCCGAGACTGCCTGGCTCGGTGGCTGGCTCGCCCTCGAGCAGGCCCGCTACGAGGAGGCGCTCGAGCATTTTCAGCGCGTCACGGAACTCACGCCCGAGGGGTGGCTGACCGCCTGGTCACGCAGCGCGCTGCTCGGCCAGGCCGAGGCGCTGCTGCTCGAAGGCCGCCTGGCTGAGGCCCGGCATCAAGTCGACCGGTTGCTCGCCATCGACGGTGACGATCCGTCTGCCAACTACCTCGCCGCCGTTATCGCCTCACAAGGCGGCGAGGTCGATGTCGCCCGGCAGCGCCTGCTGCGTGTGGCCAACCTCGGCAGCCGCCACCCTGCGGCACCCGTTCTGCTCGCGGTCATTGAACAGGCGCGGGGGAACCTGGAGCACGCGGCCGCGCACCTGAACCGTCATGTCGCGGCCAATCCGTTCGACCTCGGGGCGCGCGACCTGCTCCTGGCACTGCTCGTGCGGCTCAACGATCTTCCCGCGGCCGCACGGGTGCTCGCGCGTGCGCCGGCCCCGGTGCGCGAGCGCCCGGTGTTTCGGGCGTGGCAGGGCTGGATGGCCCTGCGCGAAGGCCGACTGCGCGAGGCCGCCGCCCACTTCGAGGCGGCACGTGGGGCGGCGCCGGGGGACGCGCGTCTTGGGCGTTTCGCCCGGCTCGTCGGGCAGCTCGCCGACCCGGCAAGGCCGCTTGCCGCGCTCGCCGAGGAGGCCCCGGCGGGCTGTGACACGCTCTGCGAGGCGATCGACCGGCTGCGGCAAGGCCACGCAAAGTCGGCGCTGGAGCTCACCACCACCGCGCTTGCCCGGCGCGATGCGCAACCGGAACTGGCGCTTCTGCTGGCCGTGCTGCACCAGCGGGAGGGCCGGACGGTGGCCGTGCGGGAGGACGCCGAAGCCGGCCTGATCCTGTGGGCTCGTCTCGAGGATCGTGCGCCGCGGGGCGGCGGCGTTGATGGTCGGTCATCGGTGCAGCGGCATGTCGCCGAGGAGATCAGACCGGATGATGCGACGAGCTTTTTCTACCTCGTGGACTGGCGCAGCTATGTGGCGCGCTTCGAGCTCAAACCTGACGTGCAGCCGACGATGTTCGATGAGGGACCGGTGTTTGGTTGGGCCGCGGAGTCCGGGCTGTCTCAGCCGCCGCCGGTGTCGTTCGAGCGGCGGCGCGTGGAGGAGGCCCAGCCGGAGATCAACCCCCGCAAGCCCACGCAGCCCGCGAGCGTGCCCCCTATTGCCGTGCTCGTGTTCATGGCGCTGCTGATCCTGCAACGGGTGGCGAGCCGTGCAAAAGGTTGACTGTCTGCATCCAAGGTTGGCGCGGTGGCTCTGGGTTGTCGTGGGCCTAATGCTGTTGTTCGTCGGGCCCACGGCGGCACAGTCGGGTGGCGCGTCGCAGCGATCCGGCATTGCAGCGGTCTGGGCGAACAGCGGGGAGGACAAGGTGACGCGCGATGAGCGGCGCGCAGCTGTGGATCCGCGCGCGGTCCTCAACACACGCTGGGACGGCAGGGCAATTGCCGTCGCCGGGGCGCGCAACGAGGTCGTCGCCTTCAACCTCGTGCTGGAGGCCGGTAGCGACGGTGCGAGGAACGTGAGCGTTACGCTGGAGGCGCTCACGGGCCCCAGCGGGGCGGTGATCACCTCGCGCGCGGCCGAGGGCGAGGGGCTGTTCGACTTCCGGGGCCGCAACATCGAGCTGTTTTACGTGCGCTATCTGGAGATCCGGGGGCTGAGTTCGGCGCTCGCCTACGGGAGCTACGACGAACGCCACGTGTCGGCGCGCTGTCGCCGCCCGCACGATGGTAGCGGCCGCGGACGGGGCGGTTGGCGGGAGCGCCCCTGTCACAACCGTCTCTATCCCGACATTGCTGTGCCAATAGAGCTCGCTTCGCCCTTCGAGATCCCAGCCGAGGTCAGCCAGTCGGTGTGGGTCGATGTGTACATCCCGCGCACAGCACCGGCCGGTACGTACACCGGTGTGGTGACGGTCCGCGAGGGGGATGTGGTGACGTGGCGCGTCCCGATACGCCTTCAGGTCCATGATTTCGCGCTGCCAGAGGTGCCGAGCGCACGTACGATGGTCGCGATATCCCCGGAAAATCTCGGCCGCCTCTACCTTGGCGAAGCCTACCCCGCGGCCGGCACGGCGAACGAGTCGCGGCTGCGTCGGCTGGTTGACCGGCATTTCCAGCTAGCGCATCGCCACCGGATCTCGCTGGTGGAGGGGTATACCCCGCCCGAGCAGATGGAGCGCACGTGGCTGCCGCGTCTCGACGGATCGTTGTTCACCGCAGCAGCG
Organism: uncultured Thiotrichales bacterium; assembly: GCA_964430355.1. Lineage (GTDB taxonomy): Bacteria > Pseudomonadota > Gammaproteobacteria > UWMA-0217 > UWMA-0217 > CAYSFW01. The sequence continues at coordinate 112,385 of CAYSFW010000062.1, read as the reverse complement.
GGTTACGACGGACCAGGCGCGGGCGAGGGCAACAATGTCTACGCGATTGGCCTGTACGGGAGCTGGCCGTGGAAGGACGGCGGCAAGGCGGCGATGTGGGCGCAGAGCGATGCCTGGGTCCGTTGGTTCGACGCACAGCGGTTGCCCACGCCGACCGACTATTTCCTTTATCTGATCGACGAATCGAGCGACTTTCCGCTGATCGAGCAATGGGCGGCCTGGCTCGATGAAAATCCAGGCCCTGGCAGGCGCCTGCGATCGCTCGCGACACTCGGCCTCGAGCACCTGGCGGAAGTGCCGTCGCTGGATATTCCCGTCGTCCTCGCCCGCATCGGTCCGGCCCAGCAGCAGGCCGTGGCCGATGCGCATCGCCGCGCGCGGGGGAAGCCGCTGTACGCCTACAACGGCGCGCGGCCAGCCACCGGGTCGTTCGCCATCGAGGACGAGGGTGTCGCCCAGCGGGCGCTCGCCTGGGCGCAGTACAAGAAGGGCATCGACCGCTGGTTCTACTGGGAGTCGACTTACTACCTCAACTACCAGTGCTACGGGGCCGCCGATCCGCGGGCGCGCACCCCCGTCTTCCGGCAGGCGCAGACCTTCGGCTGTGCCTGTCCGGAGGGGGCGGCCGAGACGGGCGATGCCTGCAAATCCTTCCGTGGGGACTCACAAGGCGATGCCGGCCCCAACTACCACAACGGCGACGGCGTGCTGTTTTACCCGGGCACGAACCGCTGGTATCCCGAGGACGACTACGGCGTGCCAGGGCCGTTCGCCTCCCTCAGGCTCAAGCACTGGCGGCGCGGTCTGCAGGATGTCGACTACCTGACCCTGGCGGCAGCGGTCGACAAGGCGGCCACGCAGGCCATTGTCCAGCGCCGTGTGCCGAAGGTGATGTGGGAATACGGCGTGAGCGACCCGTCCGACCCGACCTGGGTACGCACCGACATCAGTTGGTCGGTCGACCCCGACGACTGGGAACATGCGCGCCGGGAGCTTGTCAGGATTATCGAACGCGGGGGGCGCGGCGCAACGGGGGGTGGCGTCGCACGCCCGGCGCAGTCCACAGAGCCAACCAACAACACCCGGCAGGAATGACGTGATACAGCAGTTCGAACTCTTGCGCGACTACCTGGACGCCCTAGGGCGTTTCCCCTGGCATGCGCTCGCGGTGACCGCCACGTTGTGCGTCGCGGGATGGACGGCCGTGCTGTTCATCCCCAACCAATACTCAGCAACCGGCCAGCTCTTCCTGCAAAGCGAGTCGGTCATGGGCCCTCTGCTCAAGGGGCTGGCGGCGGAGAGCGACCTCGCAGGTGAAATGGCGGCGCTCATGCGGCGCACGCTGACCAGCCGCTCGAACCTCGAGCGGGTCATCAACGGCACCGACCTTGCGCTGCGCCTCGACGAGCGCAACCACCTCGAAAGCCTCATGCGCGAGCTCGGCAGCAAGGTCCACGTCGAGGGCGACCGTAACACCCGCATCTACACCATTAGCTACGCCGACACCAACCCGCGCATCGCGCGGGACGTCGTGCAGATGCTGATGGACATCTTCATCGAGAGTTCCATGAAGGCCACTCGGACCGACTCGCGCTCGGCGCAGGCCTTTCTCAACCGAGAGATCGCCGACTACGAGGCGAAGCTCCATGAGGCAGAAGAACGCCTCAAGGAGTTCAAGCGACGTAACGCGGGACTCACGCCGCTCGAGGGGCAGAGCTTCGCGGCGCAGCTCGCGCAGAGCCAGCGCGAGCTGGAGCTGGCGAACCTGCAGCTGCAGGAGGCCACGGTCAAGCTCGACGCCCTGCGCGCCAAGGCCGCCTCGCAGTCCGCGCGGATCCGCGAGGCGGAGCTGCGCAAGCTGCGTGACAACCTCGAGCTGCTGCGCGCGACCTACACCGACTCGTTTCCCGATGTGCGGGCGTTGCAGCAGAAGATCAGCGAACTGGAGCGCCGCGCCGCGTCCACGGCAGGGGACCTCGCCGTGTCTGGGGAGGCGGGCGGTGGCACGGAGCGCAGCGGCACGCGCGATTTGGACCTCGAGCTCGGCAAGGCCGAGGGCGACGTCTCCGCGCTCAAGGTGAAGGTCGCCGCACTCCGGCAGCAGGTCGCCAGTCTGCGCGCGCAGGCTGACGTGACGCCCAAGGTGGAGGCCGAGCTCGCACAGCTCAACCGCGACTACGACATCCTCAAGAAGACCTACGAAGGACTCGTGCAGCGGCGTGAAGCAGCGATGCTCTCGGAGTCCGCCGGTGAAAGCACGGACTCGCTCCAGCTCAAGGTCGTCGAAGCGCCCGTCACCCCGGTGCTCCCCGTCCGGCCGGACCGCAGGCAGTGGATCTCGCTCGTGCTGGCCGGGTCCCTCGGGCTCGGTCTGGTCACGGCCTACCTGCTGGCCCGGGCAAGCCGTGTGGTGATGAACGTCAATGCTCTGCGGCAGCTCGCCGGCAGCGCGGTGATCGGGATCGTCGCGCTGAACCGCGGCGCGCGTGAAGTCCGGGCACGCCGCCTGCGTCTGATGATGATTCTGGGCGGTTGGGGTTTGCTCGGGTTGGCCTACCTCGGGCTGTTCTCCTCCCGTCTGGCTCAGACGGGTCTCGCCGGCGTCGGCGGTTGAGGGGTCAGCGTGAAGTTCCATCGAGGACATCGAGGAGACTGCCGATGAGCATGTTTTTCGAGGCCCTGCGCAAGCGGGAGCAGCAACAGCGCTCGCCGCAGTCGCGCGCCGGCGATGCGTCGGCCCCGGTCTCGCAGCGCGGGGCGACCGTCGAGCCGCCCGGCCCGTCGTTGCGCGCCGAGGCCGCCAGCATACCCGCGGCCGCGACGGCGACCGTGCAGCGACCTGTAGGGACCTCCGCCCCGTTGCGGGCGCCGACGCGGCGCGCCAAGGTCGCGGAGATGCTGCGTTTCGACCGCGTGCATGTAGACCTCGCCCGGCTAGCCGCTTCGGGACTTGTGACGCTCGATCCGGGATCGGGGCGCAGTTTCGAGGCCTTCCGGCGCATCAAGCGGCCCCTGCTCGCTGCGGCCTTTGCCGAGGAGCCGCGCCCGCGCCTCGGCAACGTCGTTGCGGTGAGCAGCGCCCGCGCCGCGGAGGGCAAGACCTACACCGCGCTGAACCTGGCCGTGAGCATCACGCACGAGAAGGGCAAGTCGGCGATGATCCTCGATGCGGATCTCGAACACCGTGGGTTGACACGCTGGCTGGCCTTGGGCAACCGCCCAGGGCTGAGCGACTACCTCGCGTGCCCCGCGCTCTTGCCGCACCAGATCATGGTTGGTGTGCGGGAGATCGAGAAACTGCTCGTGCTCCCTGCCGGCCCGCGTCGGCCAGACGCCGCTGAGCTCGTCGCGAGCACGCGCATGCAGGTGCTCCTCGGCAGCCTCTCGGCCCTGTTTCCCGACCGTCTCATCGTGGTCGACTGCCCGCCGTTGCTCGATGACAGCTCGGGCTGGGAGATCGCGCGGCACTGTGGGCAATTGCTCGTGGTGGTCGCCGAAGGGCAGACCCGGCTCGAGGACGTGCAGGAGATCCTCGGCCGCACGGGAGATGCGGCAAAGCTGCGTTTCGTGCTGAACAAGAGCCTGAGGGGAGAAGCGGAGTCGAGTTATGGTGCTGCTTAGTCGCAAAGCGTCTAACTGGGCCGTCGGCGCGGGCTCCGGCTCCGGGTCTAGATGATGGACGCGCTGCTTTGGTTCAGTCTGGCGTTTCTCGCCTACACCTACGTGGGTTATCCCCTGCTGATCGGTGCCCTGGCACGTTTGCGCCCGCGGGTTGGCTGCCAGGAGCCCAACGTCGGCGAGGATTGGCCAGAGGTGTCGGTCATCGTCCCGGCACACAACGAGGCGCGTCACGTGCAGCGCAAGATCGAGTCGCTACGTGCGGCTCACTATCCGCAAGAGAAGTTGCGCATCCTGTTCGTTTCCGACGGCTCGACCGACGGCACCGTGGAGCTGCTGCAGGCGCGCGGCGACGTGGAGCTGATCGTTTCTGAGGTGCGTCGCGGCAAGCCGTCAGCCATAAACCAGGCGATGGCGCGTGTGCAGACGCCGATTGTGGTGTTCACCGATGCGCGCCAGACCATCGCACCCGATGCGATCGCGCAACTGGTGGCGTGCCTGCGGGATCCCACGGTCGGCGTGGCGAGCGGTGAGCTCGTCATCCGCGACGCACGCAGCGGCGAGGCGCGCTCGGCGGGCTTGTACTGGGCTTACGAACGCTGGATCCGCAAGGCGGAGTCCGCAGTTCACTCGACTGCCGGGGCTACGGGCGCCCTGTACGCGATGCGCACGCGCGATTTCGTGGCCTTGCCGGCGGATACCGTGCTCGATGACGTGGCGATCCCCATGCAGGTGTTGCGTGAGGGACGGCGTATCGTGCTGAGGTCTGGGGCCGAGGTTTACGACACGCTGCCGGAGGATGTCGCGGGGGAGAAGCGCCGCAAGATCCGCACCCTGGCGGGCAATTTCCAGTTCATGGCGCGCAACCCGTGGACGCTCGATCCGCTGCGCAACCCGATTTGGTGGCAGTTCGTCTCGCACAAGCTCTTTCGGTTGCTCGCGCCGTACTTCATGGTGTTGTTGCTGGTGGCCTCCCTGTTTCCGACGGGGCCGTGGGGCGCGCTGTTGCTCGCCGGCCAGCTCGCGTTCTACGGGTTGGCGTTGCTTGCGAAGCTCGATGCTCGCTTCCGTTCGTTCAACCTGGCGAATTTCGCCCTGGTCTTCGTGGAGCTCAACGTGGCGGCGGTGGTCGGCCTCAAACGCTACGTAACGGACGGCCTCGACGTCTGTTGGGAGCGGGGACGCTGACGTGACCTTTCCGCTGCTGATCCTGTGTGCGCTGTTTCTGATCCTGCGTCCTCAGGAGTACAACGCGTGGCTCAACGGGCTCGGCGTGATCAACCTCTCGCTTGGGGCGGCCTGCCTCGCGTGGCTCGTCGAGGAGCGCAAGCCGATCTGGCAGCCGACAACGGGGTTCGCAGTGGGACTGGCGGCGGCCATCAGCGCGTCCGTTGTGGTCAACGACGGTGCCGGCGCGCTCCAGGAGCGGCTGCTCACCGTGCTGCCCTCGCTGGTGTTTTTCGTGCTGGTGAGCACGACCGTGACGACGCTCGGGCGGCTGAAGACCTTTCTGGATGTGATGGGCATCTTCGGCGTGTTCATCGCCCTGCATTCGATCCAGCAGTACCACACGGGGGTGGGCTGGACGGGCATGGAGGTCATGTGGGAGGGCGACGAGAAGCGTGTGCGCTATCTCGGGATCTTTGCCGACCCAAACGAGCTGGGTGCCGTGTTCGTGACCACGCTGCCCATCATCGGCTACTGGTTTATCTCGACGCCGGGCGTGCTTGGCCGGGCTGTGGCAGCCGCGGCGTTCGGCATCGTGGCCTACGCAATCGAGATCACTGGTTCCCGAGGTACGCTGCTCTCGGTCGGTGTGATCGTGCTGATGCTGGTGCTGCGGCGCTATGGCGTGCGCAGGGCCGTGTTCGCCGCGCTCGCGATGGCCGCATTGGGTGCCATCTACAAGCTCGGCGCTTCCGGCGGGTTCGATGAGTCGAGCATGGGCCGGCTGGACGCCTGGTACGTCGGCATGGAGCTGTTTCGCGCGAGCCCGCTCTGGGGTGTCGGCTTCGACAACTTCACGCGGTACAACCACCTGACCGCGCACAACTCCCTCATCCTGGTGCTCGCCGAGCTCGGCCTGTTTGGCTTCTTTTGCTGGTTCTCGCTGGTGCTGACGGCCTATCTGTCGGTGTGGCCTGCGTTGCGCGCTGCAGTCGATGACCGTGCGGACGCGGAGGCAGTTGATCGTGCGCGGATTGGACTGACGCTGCTGCTGTCTTTCAGTGCGCTCTTGGTGGCCATGTTCTTTCTGAGCCTGAGTTACATCACCTACGTCTACATCATCATGGCGCTGGCGGTGGGCTTCGCGGCCAGCGGCGCACGTCAGCTCGCTGCCGATTCGCAGCCGGATGCGCCACGGCTGGGTGTGTTCGGCTATCTCGGCGCGACCGCTGTGGGGCTGGTCGCCCTGCAGGTGGTGGTCAAGGCGCTCCTCATCGTGGCTTACTAATATGCATGGCTTGAAAAACCTCGCCTACAACGCGCTGGCGGCCTACCAGGAGTATCTGGTCGGCCTGATCGTCGCCCTGCTGATCGCCCGGTCGCTAGGGCCCGAGGTGTTCGGGTTGTACGGGATGATCATGTGGATCGTCGCGGCGGGTGTGCTTGTCGCCTCGGGCGGCGCGGGCATCGCGGTGATGCGTTACCTGTCGGCCTATCGCGGAGCGGGGCGCACGGCGGAGATCGCGAGCCTCATCGCCGCGGGGCGCAACGCCGTGGTGGCGCTGATCCCAGTGGCGTTGCTGGTTAGTCTGGCGTTCCTCGTGTTTTTCTCAGAGCACGAGCACATTGAACTGCATCGGGCCTGGTTCGGTGTGGTGGTCGTCGCTGTCGCCGCACGGTCGCTGAGCATTTATCTGCTCAACACCGCGCGCGGTTTCGAGGAAGTGGACAGGGTCTACCGCGTCAATGTCGTCGTGAACCCGCTGAACCTGGCCTTAGTGGTGCTCGCCTGGTGGTGGTACGCGAATCTGGACGGATACCTGTACGTCTACGGTGTCGTCAGCGTCCTCTACATGACGGCTGCCTACTACTTCGTGATGGTGCGTCGCGCGCACCCTTACCGGCTGGTGGCGCCGCAACCGCTGAAGGCGGCTGACCGCTCGCGGCTCCTGCACAGCATCGCCTCGCTGTCGTTGTTGTCCATCGTCTCGTTCATCGTCGAGCGGCAGGTCGAGGTGCTGTTCCTCAACCATTTTGGACTTCAGCGCGAGGCAGGGATCTACAACGCCGCATTCATGCTGGCGAGCGCGGCGGTGACCCTGATCCCGGGGATCCTCACGGGCATCTACCTGCCGATCGTGGCCAAGTCGAGCACCCGTTCCATGGGTGATCAGGTGGAAAAGTTCCGCGAGCTGAGCCGCTACACCTTCCTGCTGACGGCGCCGTTGCTTGCGTTCGCCATAGCTTTCTCCGGCAAGGTCGTCGTCTTCGTCTTCGGCGAAGCGTATGCCGATGCGGCCTGGCCGTTTGCGCTGATCGTGGTGGGCTTGGGCCTGGCCAAGGCGTGCGATGCCGCGAACAGCGTGCTGATCGGCAACGAAAAGCAGGCCCTGATGACCAAGCTGATCCTGGGTTTTGCGATCCTCAACCTGATTCTCGACTACGTGCTCATCCGCTACTTCGGCCTGTCCGGCGCGGTGGGTGCGTTGCTTGTGAAGCAGTTGGGCATGGCGGTGGCGTTGATCGGTGCGGCCTCCCGCACGCTGGGTGCGATACTCGAGTATGGCCACTACCTCAAGGTGCTGTTGATCGCCGCGGGGGCGGTGGTGCCGGCGCTCGGGCTGTCGTGGGTGATTCAGAGCAGTCTGATTACGCCGGTGCTCGCCGTGGTCTACGGTCTGACCTTCCTCGCCTTGATGCTCGCCTTCAAGCAGCTGCGCCAGCACGAAATCGCACTGCTACGCTCGCTCGCGACGTTGCGATTCCGGCATGGTGCTGCCGTCTGAGTTACTGACGTAGGGTACGGGCATAGAGCTCGAGCAGGCGTTCGGCGTGTGTAGCAGGTGCGAACTTGGGGAACAGGGAGGCGCGCGCGCGGGCGCCGAACTCGGGCAGGGCATCGGGCGCGGACAGCAGACGGAGGATCTGGCGGGCGAGCGCGGCCTCGTCTCCGGGTGGGACGATCCAGCCGTTGACCTCGTCGGTGATCACCTCACGGATGGCGCCGACGTCGGTCGCGAGCACGGGCTTGCCGGTCGCCATGGCCTCGAGGACGACGAACGGCAGACCTTCACTGAGCGAGGGCAGCACGAGCAGGTCGATCGTCGCGTACCACGGGGCCATGTCGGATTGATGGCCGGTGAAGGTTACCCGTTCGGTGATGCCGAGCCGGGCGGCCTCTGCCTGTAGATTGGCCCTCTCGAGGCCATTGCCGACGAGGATCAGGTGCGCATCGAGCGAGGTAGGCAGGTGTGCCCAGGCGCGCAGCAGGTGAACGTGACCCTTTTCGGGGCTCAGTCGCCCGAAGCAGCCGACCGTCACGGTAGCAGCGCGCAAGAGCGGCTTGGCGGACAGCTCAGGCCCTGCCCCGGGCTGCAGGTCGTCCGGGTCGATGGCGTTGAGCAGAACCTCCGTCGGCCGGCCGGGCCCGCGCAGCGCGCGCAGCGTTGCGCCGAGCTGGGGCGAGACGCCGATGGCGAGGTCGGCGCGGCGGATCAGCCAGCGGTCCAGGGCGTTGTACAGGTGCATCTTGTGGCCCTCGTTCGTCCAGCCGTGCGAGACCGTGATCCAGCGTATCGGGCGGCGCGCACGCACCGACCAGCCGACGGTGTGGGCCTTGTAACCGTGCGTCTCGATGAGGTTGAAGCCGCCGGTGTCGATCAGGCGGGTCACCGCCGCGATCGGCGACGGGTCGAGTGCGTGCCGCTGCGGCAGCAGGTGCAGGTTGAACCCGAGCGCCTGCGCGCGGTCGATGAATTCGCGGCTCTTCTGCCGGGCATAGGTAAAGTTGCAGAGCAGATAGTCGAAGCGCGAGTGGTCGGCATGCTTCAGGAATTGCAGGATGACCTTGCCCGCGCCGCCGATGTACAGCGTATCGATGAGGGTGAGTACCCGGGGTTTCATAAGCACCTGCTCGACGATGGGACTGCGGGGCACCGCTTGCCCCGTCGTTTCGGCAGGCTGCATGGCAAAAAGGTTCCGTCGGATACTGCGGCGCGTTTCACAGACTCGGTGCGGCGCGCGCCGACCGTGGTACGGACGACGCAACGATTGAGACAACGAGGCGGGGGCGGTGATGCAGTGGATCGTTTTTGGGGATGACTGGGGGGCTCACCCCTCCACGACACAACACCTCGTCCGGCACCTCCCGGCGTCCGACCGCGTGGTCTGGGTAGACTCAATCGGCATGCGCTCACCTGGGTTCAATCGCAAGGACCTTGCGCGTTTGGCTTCCAAGGCGACGAGCCTCATGCGCGGAGCCGGTCAAGCCCCAGCGGCGGCCGCGCGGTCGGAGATCATGCCGATGACGTTCCACCGCGTGGTGCCGCGGGTGCTCCCGTTTCATCGGAGCCGTTATGCGCGGGCTCTCAACCGTCGCGCACTCGGCCGGGCGCTGCGCGTGGCGGTGGACGCGGCCGCCCGTGAGGAGGTGACCGTGCTATCCGCTACGCCGGTCGCTGCGTGGTACCTGGATGCGATCCCTCACACGCGGCTTGCCTACCTGCGGCTGGATGACTACGCCGCGCTGCCGGGTGTGGACGCCGCACTGGTGCGTGAGGCGGAGGCTGCGATGTTCGAGCGCTGCGATGTGGTGCTGGCCACCGCGCGCGAGCTGCTGCCTGGAGCACCCTGGAATGCGAAGGGGCGCTACCTGCCACAAGGCGTGGACAACCGGCACTTCGGACGTAATCGGCTCGATCCGCCGGGTGAACAGGTGATCGGCTTTTTCGGCCTGATCGCCGAGTGGCTGGATTTCTCCCTGATCGAGGACGTCGCCCGCAGCGCGCCAGGTTGGCGTTTCGAGTTCATCGGTCCCGTTCGGCATCTGCCGGCCCACCTGCGCACCCTGCCGAACGTGCACTGGCTGGGTCCCGTTGACTATGCGGAGCTGCCGTCGGCGATCGCAGGCTGGACGTGCGCGTGGATTCCGTTTCTCGTCAACGATCTGACCCAGGCCGTCAACCCCCTCAAACTTCGTGAATATCTGGCTGCGGGGCTGCCCGCCCACGTCACACCGCTTCCGGAGGCGCAAGGGTTTGCCGATACGCCGGGGGTGCTGGTCTCGGCTTCGTCGCAGGCGATTCATGACTGGATGGAGCAGGTGCGTCAGGCCGACTCACCGGCCGATCGCGAGGCGCGAAGGGCGCGTGTCGCGCACGAAGGCTGGGATGCGCGTGCGGTCGAAATGCGGCAGATGGTGGCCGGCTGATCGCGCACATACCCCTGCGGCTGGATGGATCGGACTGGGGCCGTTGCCTGTCGCGGCTCGACGCCTTGCACGAGCCCTTACCGGCAGTGTAGCGGCTCAGCGTCAGTTCGGCGCTCAATCGACGGATGCCCCAATGCTCACGAGGCATTGGAAATCCTCCGCTGAGCTCGGATCTTGGTGCGTAAATCGCCTGAAAGTGCGTGCTTGGTGCGTGTAAACTCCGGTGCGACGCTGGTTGGCGTCTTTCTCGCAACGTTTTTTACACGCTGGCTCATGCATTGATGTTGCCCATGGTCGATTCGTCCGCTGAGGGTGGGTGTCGCTCCCTAAGTTTCCTGGCGCGGGGAGCGCGTGCCGCTTGAGGACGATCCTGCGGCGCGCTGGGCCATGGTTGTTGCTGGCCGGCTACCTGATCGGCGTGGAGTGGCTGTGGGGCTGGCGCATGATCCTTGCGCCGTGGCGCGAAATGGCGTGGAGTTCGCTGACGATCGTGCTGTGCCTGGCGATGCTTAGCTACGCACTCAGGGCGTGGCGCGTTGCGGACTACTTTCGGGGGCCTACGCGAGGGCGTTGGGGCTTAGTGTTGCGGCTGACGCTCTACCACAACCTGCTGAACAATCTTCTGCCGGCGCGGACGGGGGAGCTGAGTTTCCCGTGGATGATGAAGCGCTACTTTGCCGTGGGTTACGCCGAGTCCACCTCCGCGCTGGTGTGGTTCCGCCTGCTGGACCTGCACGCCGTGCTGACGGCCTGGGTGCTGGGGCTGGCCGTGAGCACCCGACCGGCCTGGGTCTGGCCGCTGCTGCTCGCCTGGCTCATGCTGCCGGCGGCGGTGCTGGGTGCCCGGACTTACCTGGCAAGGGGGATCGAGCGTCTGCCCGAGGGGCGATGGCGGACGCGGCTCGGCAATGCCGTCGCCGGGCTGCCGTCTGGTTGGGGAACGCTGTTGCGCAGCTGGGGGTGGACCTGGATCAACTGGGTCGTCAAGCTGCTCGCCTTGGTCTGGCTGCTCGGGCAGTGGCTCGATGCCGGACTTGCAGCCCGGGTGAGCGGTGTCGTCGCCGGCGAGCTCACCAGTGTCCTCCCGGCGCACGCGCCGGCCGGCGTCGGCACCTATGAGGCGGGGGTTGTGCTCGGACTGGCACCGTTCGGTGTCGAGACCGGTGCGGCGGTTTCAGCCGCGGTTAATTTGCATCTGTTCATTCTGGTTTCGGCCATGTTGGGCGGTCTGCTGGCGTTTCTGCCAGGAACTCGGCCAGCGCCAAACCCACCCGAGGAGACGTCGTGATTCGCAACGTGTTGGGCATACTCGCGCTTTTTCTGACGTGGACGGTGAATGCGGCGCCCCCGCCGGCACGGCTCAGCGGCTTCGAGGCCGTGTACGAGGTACGCGCAGCCGGGCTGTTGCTGGGCGATGCCAAGGTCACGCTGACCCTCGAGGGCGATCGTTTTGTGTATGACAAGCAGACCGTGAGCCGCGGCCTGATGTCGCTCGTGCGCAAGGAGTCGGTGTCCGAGACCAGCACGGGCACGCTGGGCGGTGACGGCGCAATCCGGGTCCAGGCTTATCAATATCGCCAGAAAAAGGGGGGCGAGTCGCGCGAGGATTCGCTGAGGTTTGCCAGTCCGACGCGCATCAGTGGGGTTTACAAGCAGCAGAGCTACGAGCTCGACGTGCCAGCGGGCACGCTGGACCGCACCGCGGTTGAGCTTGCGTTGATGCGCGACGCGGACAAGGGGCGTGGGGAACCGCTCGAGTATTCCGTGGTCGAACGAGGCAAGCTCAAGGAGTACCGATTTCGGCACGATGGCACGGTCAAGGTGACGGTTCCGGCCGGGCCATTCGAGTGCGAGCAGTTTTCGACGATGCACGATTCCGACAAGCGGCGCACGTCGTTTTGCCTCGCGCCGGCGTTGCGTAACCTTCTTGTGCGGGCGAGTCACGAGGAGAATGGCGTTGAAATCGACATGGTTTTGATCTCCTTTCGCCTGTGATCGCGTAGAAGAGACGTAAGTCTCCACGTGCTGATGACAACAAGAAATGAACGAGATGACTCAGGAAGGCCGGCGCGACGCGGGCTTCGTGTATCTCACGCTCGGCGTGCTCGTGCTGGTGCTCGGGTATCGGTTGTGGGTGGCCTTGAACAACCCGCTGCCGCTGTATGTCGATGAGGCCTATTACTGGACCTGGTCGCGGCAGCTCGATTGGGGCTACTACTCGAAGCCGCCGATGGTGGCCTGGCTCATCGCGTTGACGACGACCGTTTGCGGCGACGGTGAGTTTTGTGTGCGTTCGGGGGCACTGTGGGTCTACCCGCTGACGACCTGGGTGGTGTTCCTGATCGCACGCCGGTTGTTCGACGCGCGGATTGCGTTCTGGTCTGCGCTGGCGTTCTTCACGCTGCCGGCCGTCTCCCTTTCTTCGATGCTCATCTCCACTGACGTCTTGCTGTTCCTGTTCTGGGCGGGGTCGGTCTGGCTGTTTCTACGGGCGCTGGAGCGGGATCACCCAGCGGACTGGATGGCCTTGGGTCTCGCTGTCGGGCTTGGGCTGACGAGTAAGTACACGATGGTCGTATTCTTCGTCTCCATGCTGGCGTGGCTGGGCTGGCGGTGGCGCACGCATGGGACATTGCCCGGCGTTGGACCCTGGCTGTCGGTGGGGGTCGCGCTGCTCGTGTTCTTGCCGAACCTCGCCTGGAATGCCCGGCATGCGTATGCGACCTTCCAGCACACTTACGACATCTCGAACCTGGATCACTTGGCCCTCCATGTGGCCGAACTCGTGGAGTTCGTGGCCGGGCAGTTCGCCGTGTTTGGGCCCGTGCTGTTTGCCATCCTGCTGCTGGTCTGGGCTCGCCCGTCGAGGTGGCTCGTAGATGAGCGATTGGTGTTCCTCACCGCTTTTGCGCTGCCGATGTTGCTCATCATCACGCTGCAGAGTCTTCTGGGTCGGGCCAATGCAAACTGGGCTGCGCCGGCTTTCGTGACTGCAGCGATTCTCGTGGCCGCATGGCTGTCACTGAACCGGTGTCAGGGCGTTCTAATGGTGGGCGTGGCGTTCAACGTGGCGCTGATGCCCGTCGTGTACCACTTCGATAGCCTAGTGAACGCTGCAGGTGTGCAGTTGACCAGGGCCAGCGATCCCTTCAAGCGGGTGCGGGGTTGGGACCGCGTCGGCGAGGAGATCCGGGCCATTGCTGCCGAAAACGCGAATGCCCACCTACTCGCGGAAGACCGCGATCTGTTGTCCTACCTCACATACTACGTCACGCACGGGCAAGTCCCCGTCTACTCGCTGAGCGAGACCGGCCGGATTCAGAGCCAGTTTGACCTGGGCGCGCCACTGGAGAGCGCTAGTGACGAGCTGTACCTGTATATCCGTCGCAGACCCGCCCGCTCGGATGAGCCGGTGGTGAACCGACCCCCGTTGCGCCAGGTACACGTGCCGATTCACGACGATTACGCGTTGGACTTCGATGTGTTTTTGCTGCGCGGTGACGAACTGGATAACCGACGTATGGCGGCCGGCCGCGAGCGGGTCATCAAGGTGCCTGCGCGGTATGTGACGCCAAAGGCGGACGCCGCAGCGGCTCCGTGAGCGTACTGCCCGCGGGCGATTTGCGTGCGTAAAGTACGGCAGAGTCCTGGTGCAGCCCTATGAGAGGTTGTGGATTTCGGCAGCAGGATCGAGGCGCCATGCGCCTTAGGGAACCGTTGATTAATTCGTTCCCTCTCCCCCGCAAGCGGGGGAGAGGGTTAGGGAGGGGGGTAATTTGCTGAATCATCAGTGGTTCTCCCTCACCCCAGCCCCTCTCCCAAAAGGAGAGGGAATCAAATCTGTGCTTACTTAGACTGGCGTCTGTCCAAGTCACTCGATATGCCCAATTTGCCTTGCGCTTTGGCACGCCCGCTCATCTAATGGTCGCTTCTTCAAGCCGGGATTCTTCGCCCATGCAAAGTGTTTCGAACTGGCGCGCGGCGCGTCGCGACCTACTCGTGCTGCTCGGGATTGCCGTGCTCACGACGCTCGTGTTCTGGACCACCGACCTCGATCTGCGCATCGCCTCTGCGTTCTATCATCCCGAGCCGGGGGGCAGGGCTTGGCCTGAGGGGGATTCCGCGCTCTGGCAGTTTTTTTACAAGGCCACCGCGGTGCTGGCCGCGGCCCTGATCATCGGTTCGCTCGCGGTCCATGTCTACGCGACCCGCCGCGCTGGAAAACGCTGGCTGCAGCCCTACGCAGCGCTCGTGCTGTTTACGGTGCTGCTCGGTCCGGGGTTGCTCGTCAATTCCTTGATGAAGGAAAACTGGGGCCGCCCGCGACCGCGGCAGGTGGAGGTTTTTGGCGGGGAACTTGCCTACGTCCCGCCGCTGATGCCCGGCGTGCGCGGGGTGGGTAAGGGCTTTCCGAGCGGGCACGCGGCGGTGTGGTTCTCCCTGGCATCGTTTTATTACGTCTGGCGGCGGCGCAGACCGCCGCTTGCGAGGACCATGCTCGTCGCTGGCATCGTGCTGGGCTTGACTCAGGGGCTCGGCCGCATCGCCGCGGGGGGCCATTTTGCGTCGGACATCATCTGGGCGGGACTGGTCACCCTCGGCGTGGCATGGTTCCTCTACTATTTCGTGCTGGAACTGCACCGGGACAGTGGCCCGCCGGATGCCGGCAGGAGTCCGATGCGCTGAAGCCCTCGGTCTGCCCGGCACGGGTCCATCCGCGCCGCAGGTCCCGTTGGGGTGTTGGAGGAGTCAGCACAGTTGTCCGTGTTGCTTCAGGCGCTGCAGATCCAGGATGATGATCTCCTTGCCCTCGGTGGCGATGAGCCCTGCCTCGGCGAGCTCGTGCAGCGCACGCGAGAAGGTCTCGGGCGTGAGATTGAGGCGCAGTGCGATCAGGCCCTTGCTGGCAGGGAAGCGCACGCGAATCTCCGCGTCCGGCGGGATGGATGGCGGCACTTCCGAGAGCAGGGCGCCGATGACGCGCTGCATCGAGGATTGCAGGCAGAGCATCTCGAGATCGCTGATGAGGTGATGCAGACGGGCGCTCAGGCCCGCGAGCATGCGTCGCGCGAAGGGTTCCGAGCGCTGGATCTCACCGATGATCACACGCCCAGGGATGACGGCGACTAGGCTTTTCTTCACGGCCTGCGCCGTCACGGGGCTGGGCCGGTCGTAAAACATGAGCGCTTCGGCAAAGCTGCGGCCAGGTCCCATCAGATCGACGACCTTCTCTAGGCCCGTGCGGCTGGTCAGCGAGAGCTTGATCTGTCCTTCCAGCACGCAATACATGCCGTCTGGCATCTCGCCACTCAGGAACAGGATCGCGCCGCGGTCGAATTCCCGCACGTGAGCGGCGGCAGCCAGGTTGGCCAGATCGGCCTTGGGCAGTTCGGAGAACAAAGGCAGCCTGGCGAGGAACTCGATCAGTTCAGACGCTGGCACGGTGTGTTCTCCGCCAGCGCATGGTGTGGCAAGCCCCAGGCGTGTCACTGGGCCTGTCGCTCACAGTTGGCCGCCCAGTTGAATGAACGACCGGCGCACGCGCAACAGGCTGATCCATAACAGGAGGGCACTGACGGTCAGGGCGGCGCTGCCGAGTGTTGCAAGGGTTCCGCCCCACGGGGTCGGCAACCAGGGGGCCGGTACCAGCAGGGCGACGGCGGTCTGGTAGGCGTGAAGTTGCCTGCGGGCGCGAGCTTCGGGCATCAGTTCCTTCACGTTCGGGATGCGTCCGGCCCTGATGCCGAGCTGGGTCTGGAGGTGGAACCAGGCCAGAAACGGCACGATCTTGTGGAGCATCCCGAACACGATCGGTCCGGCAAAGCCGATCAGGAAAAAAAGCCCAAGGGTGAGTTCTGCAGCGTCCTGCCAGCGGGGAGGCAGGATGTGCAGGGCTGGCAGCAGCAACGCAGCCATGATCAGGTTCGCGAGTCCGAGCTGCCAGAAGCGTAAGGTCGTATCGGCCACGCGGCGACGTCTCGCGGCCTGGAGTCGGAGTGTCGTTCCGGCAAACCACAGCGCACCGGCGGCGCCTGCCGTCTC
This sequence comes from uncultured Thiotrichales bacterium, assembly GCA_964430355.1. Classification (GTDB taxonomy): domain Bacteria; phylum Pseudomonadota; class Gammaproteobacteria; order UWMA-0217; family UWMA-0217; genus CAYSFW01. The sequence continues at coordinate 96,349 of CAYSFW010000062.1, read as the reverse complement.
GGCGACGGTTGCCACGGGCACCGTCCAGCTGTGCGGCAACAGCGCCGCCAGGCTGTAGATCGCCAGCGCAGCAGCGAGTAGCCAGCCGTTGAATCGCACGATTGTGGTCGAATAGGCGGGCGTGAGCTGCAGCATCGGTACGACGTGAAAGGCGATGCCAACGACAAGGATCAACACCCACCCGCCCAGACCCCAGGCGGCGTGCAGCCCCGTGAGCGTGCCGACGGGCGTCGCCTGCCACAGGCCGGCAAGGGTGCCGGCGAGTGTTGCACCCACGGTGAGGGTGAGCAGGAGCGCGAGCCACGCCAGGCGTACAGGCCACGCGACCCACTCGACGGCGAGTCCGCGTAACAGTCCCGCGAACAGCCCAATTAGAAACAGTAGCAGCCCCGCGACGATGAGTGTGGCACCCGCGAGCAGCCAGGCGGGCTGCATGGTGTAGAGGCCCCAGACCAGCGCCGGTGTCCCGAGCCCCAGCCCGGCGAGCGCCGAGAGCGAGACGAGGCGCACCTGAGGCACCGGCACGCCGAGCAGTACGGGCATGATCTGCAACAGCGAGCCCACCATCACCAGGCCGAGGAATCCCAGCGTGATCAGATGGGTGAGGGCGAGCGCCGCCGGTGCCCAGCGACTGGCTAGCCATTCGCCCGCGTGCAAGGCACCACCGATCCCCGCCGAGGCCAGAAACAGCGGTGCGACGATGAACAGATTCATCGGTGCGGCGAGCGGTGGCGCCTGGTCGTAGGAAAGGGCTGCGCGAGTCATTCGTCGCCGGGTGTCGGGTCAGCCAGCATTTTCGCCAGTCATGTGCGCGATCAGTCCGGCCGCCAGATCCCCCAAGGCCTTATCAGCCATGGGATAGAGGATCTGCTCCTCCTTGAGGTTGTGCTGACGCATCAGTAACAGCAGTGTGTCGGCGTGGCCAAAGTAGTCCGAGGCGTTGCGCTCGGCCAGCGCGGCGGCCATGTCCTCGAGCACGGCGCGCATCTGCGCATGCTCGCGGCGCATAACCGTCGTCGGCCCGTCCGGCATGCCCGTGTGCGCCTCGAAGGCCGGAAACAGGACGCCCTCCTCGCGTCGGAAATGGCGCAGCGTGTCGTCCCGAAATCGCTCGAAGCGGCTTTTTCCAGTGCTCCAGTCCCCCGCGCCCACCGCACTCTCGGCTTCGGCGAAGAGATCATCGCAGTGCTGGTGGTCTTTGGTCAGAAAGGTGCTGAGCGTGGTCATGGCGGTCTGCGTCAGTCGGAATGTGGATGAATTCTCCGGCCTGGAGGCCGTCGGATGACTTGATCCAGCGCAAGTCGTGCGAGGTAGGTGGCTGGCATCATCCGGCCTTTGTCATTGTGATGGGAGGTTGGCCATGTCTTTCCCCGAGTTCTTTTCACAGGTGCCCTCCATCCGGCTGTACGACCCGCTGGCGGCGCTGCTCGTTGCTGCAACAGACGGTGAGCTGGTGTATCGCTACGCGGACGCCGTCAGGCTCGCCGGGCATTCCTGCCCGACGGTCGCCGGCGCCTGGCTCATGGCGCGGCGCGCGCTCGACTCGCTCTACACCGACGGGCTGCCCGAGCGGGGCGGCATCGGTGTGGCGCTGCGGGCGGCGGCGGGCTCAGGGACGACGGGGGTAACCGCGGCCGTGCTAGGCCTGATCACGGGCGCGGCCGGCGAGGGGGGATTTCAGGGATTGAACGGCCGGTACACGCGGCGCGGGCTGCTCAGCTTCGGCCAGCCGATGGCGGGTGAGGTTCGGTTTACGCGTCTGGATACGGGGATTTCGGTCGAGCTCGATTACCGCCCGGCCGTCGTGCCGCCCGATCCGGCCCTGCCAGCACTGATGGCGAGGGTCCTGGGTGGTGAGCCGAATGCGAGCCTCCGCGCTGAATTTGCCCGCCTGTGGCAGGCGCGCGTGCGGCGCATTCTGCTCGAGCACGCGGACGACCCGGATCTCGTCGTGGTGCGCTGACCCGACAGACCGGGTCCAGGCGGCCAGAGGCTAGCCGGGCGTCGCGATGCAGAAGCGCTCGATCAGCTGCCCGAGGTGATCGACGGTAGGTGCGATGCGCCCGGCGAGCAGGTACTCGTCCGGCTGGTGCGCCTGTTCGATGTTGCCTGGACCGAAGATCAAGGTTTCGATGCCGTATTGATTGAGGAACGGCCCCTCCGTGCCGAAGGCAACGGACTGGCTGGGCTGGCCGGTGAGCGCCTCCGCGGCCCTGACGATGGCCGAGGCCGCCGGGGTCTGGAAGGCCTCGATGCCCGGGAACAGGGATTCAAACTCGCAGCCAAGGCCGCGCAGCTTGGCGATGTGCGCAGCGCGCTCACGGATCTCCCGTCGCAGTTCATCGAGGGTCATGCCAGGCAGGTGCCGGAGATCGAGCTGCAACTCACATTCCCCGCAGATGCGGTTGGGATTGTCGCCGCCGTGGATGTGGCCGAGGTTCAGGGTCGGCACCGGCACGGCAAATGCCGGATCGCGGTAGCGGTTCTGGAGCTCCGCGCGGTAGTCGAGCAGGGCGCCGATCACGGCGTGCATCCCTTCCAGCGCATTGTTGCCGAGCGCCGGGTCGCTGGAATGGCCGGAGTGACCGATCAACCGGATCGACTCCATCATGATGCCCTTGTGCTGTCGCACGGGCCGCATCCCGGTCGGCTCGCCGATGACGGCGTAGCGTGCCTGGCCGACGTCGCTTTGCGTCAGCGCGCGCGCACCGCACATGGAAGTTTCTTCGTCGGCCGTGGCCAGCAGGATCAGGGGGCGTTTGAGGTCCTCGGCCTTCACGCGGCTTGCAGCGTCGAGCGCGAGCGCGAAGAAGCCCTTCATGTCCGAGGTACCGAGGCCGTAGTACCGGCCGTCGTCGAGACTCAAGCGAAAGGGGTCATGCTGCCAGCGGTGCTCATCGTAGGGTACGGTGTCGGTGTGCCCGGCAAGGATCAGCCCGCCGTCGCCTTGACCTAGTGTCGCGACGAGGTTGAACTTTCCCGGAAAGCCCGGCACCTCCGTCACCTGCACGCGGAACCCGGCCGACTCGGCCCAGGTCGCCAGCAGCTCGATCACGCCGCGGTTGCTTAGGTCGAGTGCTGGATTGGCGCTGCTGATGGAGGGTGCGGCAATCAGCGCACGCAACATGTCCGGCACGGACGGGATGTTCACGGTGTGTGAGCCTCGGGTGTGACGGGATGTGTGGAGGTCACCCGCCTGCGGGTGTCACTGGCTGTCGCGATCGACCTTGCTGAGAATCTGCTGCACGGTGTCCCCCTTGCGGTAGTTGGAGGGCTGGCGGCGCATTTCCTCGAAGGCCCGGTCGCGTGCCTCGCGGGTTTCGAACCAGCGGAAGCTTTCCCAGTTCGGGCCGAGCAGGTGCGGGGCCAGCAGCGTGCTGTCCGGCGGCAGGGTCACGCGGATGCCATAACGCCGCTTGGGCTTTGGGGTGTCGTTGGACTGCACGGGTCAACCCTCCGGAAATCAAAATCGCGGTCGCGGCGATTCTAGCGGCAAGCCGGTGGGGTTGCACCAAACCGGAGTGCCCTCATCCCTCTGATGCTGTCGATCACAGCGCCCGGCCGGTGGGGCACGTGTGCCGCGTAACGCGGCAGTTTGCTAATAAAGCGGATTGTCGCGATGCTGGAATGCTGATGTGCGGCGCGGTTGCGGCGTGGGGTGCCCCGGCGACGGGAAACTCTCGCAAAAGGCGCTGGCGCGTATAGAATCAGCGCGTTATGCGGCATCCGCACCCCAGTTCCAACCCAGCAAGGCCAGCCATGCCCCAATACCGCTCCCGCACCTCCACCCACGGCCGCAACATGGCCGGCGCGCGCGCCCTGTGGCGCGCCACCGGGATGACCGACGCCGATTTCGGCAAGCCGATCATTGCCATTGCGAATTCCTTCACGCAGTTCGTGCCGGGTCACGTGCACCTCAAGGACTTGGGGCAGCTCGTTGCGCGCGAGGCTGAAAAGGCGGGCGGCGTAGCGAAGGAATTCAATACCATCGCCGTCGATGACGGCATCGCCATGGGCCACGGGGGGATGCTGTACTCGCTGCCGTCGCGCGAGCTGATCGCCGATGCGGTGGAGTACATGGTCAATGCGCACTGTGCGGACGCGCTCGTGTGCATTTCCAACTGCGATAAGATCACGCCCGGCATGCTCAACGCGGCTCTTCGGCTGAATATTCCGACGGTGTTCGTCTCCGGGGGGCCGATGGAGGCGGGCAAGGTGATCCTGCACGGGGAGGAAAAGCACCTCGACCTGGTCGATGCCATGATCGCCGCGGCCGATCCCCGCGAGAGCGATGCGGATGTGGCGACCTACGAGCGTTCGGCCTGCCCGACCTGTGGCTCGTGTTCCGGGATGTTCACGGCGAACTCGATGAACTGCCTCACCGAGGCACTCGGCCTGTCGCTGCCGGGCACTGGTTCGCTGCTCGCCACGCACGCGGGGCGCAAGGCGCTGTTTCTGGAGGCGGGGCGCCTCGCGGTAGAGCTGGCGCGGCGCTACTACGAGCAGGACGACGAATCCGTGCTGCCGCGCTCGATCGCGACGTTCAGGGCCTTCGAGAACGCGATGAGCCTCGACATTGCGATGGGCGGCTCGACGAACACCATCCTCCACCTCCTTGCCGCGGCGCAGGAGGCGGGCGTGGTCTTCACGATGGCCGACATCGACCGGCTCTCGCGCAAGGTGCCGCATCTGTGCAAGGTCGCGCCTTCGACGCAGAAGTACCACATGGAGGATGTGCATCGTGCGGGGGGCGTTATCGGCATCCTGGCCGAACTGGACCGTGCCGGGCTGATCCATCGCGATGTCGCCACGGTACACAGTCCGACCCTTGGCGCGGCGCTGGACCAGTGGGATGTGGCACGCAGTACGGACGAAGTTGCGCGCACCCGTTACCTGGCCGCACCCGGTGGCGTGCCCACGCAGGTCGCGTTTTCGCAAAACCGCCTCTGGGACTCGCTCGATCTCGACCGCGCCAACGGCTGCATCCGTGATGTGGAGCACGCCTACTCGCGCGACGGGGGGCTCGCGGTGCTCTACGGCAACATCGCGCCAGACGGGTGCGTGGTGAAGACCGCCGGGGTCGATGCCTCGATCCTGACCTTCACGGGCCCCGCGCGCATCTGCGAGAGCCAGGAGGAGGCCGTCGAGAAAATCCTCGGCGACCAAATCCGCGCGGGCGACGTGGTCATCATCCGCTACGAAGGCCCGCGCGGCGGGCCTGGTATGCAGGAGATGCTGTATCCGACCAGCTATCTCAAGTCCAAGGGGCTGGGTAAGGTCTGCGCGCTGGTCACCGACGGGCGTTTTTCCGGTGGCACCTCGGGCCTGTCGATTGGTCACGTCTCGCCTGAGGCTGCCGAGGGCGGCGCGATCGCTTTGGTGGAGGAGGGTGACCTCATCGAGATCGACATCCCACGCCGTTCGATCAACGTCAAGGTGAGTGAGCAAACCCTGTCGGCGCGGCGCGCGGCGATGGATGCGAAAGGGCGCGAGGCCTGGCAGCCGGTCGGCCGGCAGCGTACCGTGAGTGCGGCGCTCAAGGCCTACGCGGCGATGACCACATCGGCTGCGCGCGGCGCCGTGCGCGACGTGACCCAGCTCGAGCGGCGGTGACCCGGGCATGAACGAGGCATTTGAGGATCTCGGTTGGGGCATCACCTGCATCGATACCGGCTATCACCGCGCGCAGTTTGCGGCCTGTTACCTGATCGTGGAGAACGGCAGGGCTGGCTTCGTCGATACCGGCACGGCCCACAGCGTCCCGCGCCTGCTCGAGGCGCTGCATCGTGCGGGCGTGCGGCGGGAATACGTCGACTACGTCATGCCGACGCATGTGCACCTCGATCACGCGGGCGGCGCGGGCGAGCTCATGCAGCACCTGCCGCACGCGAAGCTCGTCCTGCACCCGAGGGGTGCCCCCCACCTGGTCGATCCCGCCAAGCTCACCGCAGGGGCTACTGCGGTTTACGGCGAGGCCGGTTTCCGGCAGTCCTTCGGTGAGCTCGTACCTGTGCCCCAGGAACGGGTGATCGTTGCCGCAGATGGGTTCGAGCTCTCCCTCGGCGGTCGCAGGCTCGTGTTTCTCGACACACCCGGTCACGCCGCGCATCACTACTGCGTGTGGGACGAGACGAGCCGTGGCTTTTTCACCGGCGACACCTTCGGCATCGCCTATCCTGCGTTTCGGGTGGAGGGCCGACCTTATCTTTTCCCGCCAACCACCCCGGTGCAGTTCGACCCTGCGGCCTGGCACGCCACCCTGACGCGCTTGCTCAGCCACGAGCCCGAGCGCATGTACCTCACGCACTTCGGCAGGGTAGATGGCGATCTGCCGCAGCTGGCCGGTGATCTTCATCGGCGTATCGATCGGTACGCCGAACTGGCACGGCATGCGCACGGCGCTGACAACCGCTATCTCGCCATTCGCAAGCATCTGACACAGGTCTTTGTGGAGGAGATTCTCGCGCACGGTGGCGAGCTCCCGGCCCGGGACATCGAAGCCCTGCTGGAGATGGACATCGACCTCAACGCCCAGGGGCTGGAGGTCTGGCTCGCGCGCCAGGACAAGGCCGCGCAGTGACGCACGCGGAGCAGGGTGCGGACTCGCTGTCGACGGCCTTGCTCGAGGTCCGCGAGCTGATCAAGCAGTACCCGGAAATCCGTGCCGTCGACGGCGTTTCATTCGAGATCGCGAGCGGCATTTGCTTTGGCCTGCTCGGGCCCAACGGCGCGGGAAAGACCACCACGATTGAAATACTCGAAGGGGTTGCAGAACCAAGTTCCGGGCAAATCCTGTTCAAAGGCCGACCGCGCGACGCCAGTTACCGCGAGGCCATCGGCATCCAGTTCCAAAGCACGGCGTTGCAGGACTATCAGACCGTTCGCGAATCGCTGCGTCTATTCCGCAGTTTTTATCGAAAGCGGGCCGATCTCGATGAGCTGATCGCTTTGTGCCACCTCGAAGAACTGCTCGATCGCGATACGCGGCGCCTGTCGGGGGGCCAACGTCAGCGCCTATTGCTCGCCATAGCGCTGATCAACGATCCAGAACTGATATTTCTCGACGAGCCGACCACCGGGCTCGATCCCCAGTCCCGGCGCAATTTCTGGGACCTCATCCGGGGCATCAAGCAGCGCGGCAAAACGATACTGCTGACCACCCATTACATGGAGGAAGCGGAACTGCTGTGTGACGAAATCGCCATCATGGACCACGGCAGAATCATCGCGCGCGGCGCGCCGCAATCGCTGCTGAAGCAACACTTCCGGCCGGCCTTGGTCAGAATCCCCGATCACGCGATGTCTGCGCAGATCGCGGACCGGTTGCAGGCGACGCGCGAGCCGAGCCGCGGCCTGTTTGAAATCGCGACAGACGACGTCAACCGGACCATTGACGAATTACAGCGCAGCGGCGTGCCGTTGGACGAGCTTCAGGTCCTGCGTCCGACGCTCGATGACCTGTTCCTCAAACTCACCGGACACGCCCTGCGGAATTAACTAAGCCCGCCTTGAAAGGGCGAGCGGTGCGAAATGTAAACTTACAACGCATCGCGAAGAGGCATCGCAAGTTTTGACTGCGTCACCCGTGAGCCAAGACGCTCGCACCGCGCAAGGCGTTGCGAATGTCATGCAGCGAGACAGTCGGGATTGCAGTTAACAACACCGTCCAAGTGGTGATACCTTTGGCGTGTGTCAATGAGACGGTGCCGTGAGACTGGGGGCCTACGTGAAGCCGCCCATCAAGCCGAACGCGGAACGCGCCTGCAAACGGCGTAAGCGATTTTACTCAGATCCAAACTCAACGCCGGAACCCGGTGGTATACACCGGGCAACCGGTTTTCGCCTCATGGACGGCGGATTTAGGTTGCCTGCGTGAGCAGGGCAACGGTTTCCGCAATTCGCCGTGTAGCCTCACTTTTGCATAATGGCTTCCAGCGTGCCGCCGCTCTCCAGGTAATCCCTCAGCCATTTCGGCTTTTGACCGCGGCCACCACTCCAGGTCATGCTGCGGTCTTTCGGGTTGACGTACACGGGATGCCCGCTGGCGCCGGCTGCGCGGCCCTTGCCGGATTTGGATTCACGCGGTTTGCGTTCACGAACGACCTTGATGCCGAGTTCCTCGGGGGTGAAGCCGAAAGTCCGAATGAGGTCTTTCACCTTCTCGAGTTCAGCCGGACGTTGTTCGGCGATCATCTTCTGCTTTTGTTCCAGGAGCCTGGCGATTTGTGCGTCAAGTTCAGTCAGCGTGGTGGACATCGATTTACTCCGTTTGGGAAGGCGATACTTTAATTAGTATTGTGGAACAAATAAATCGGGTTGTCAGTATCTTATCAAGCGAACGCCGATAAAATAAACGTACGCACCGATGCGTGTAAATCTGTGTCTTCGAGATGCGAACGTCTGTTGGCGCATTGATGAGGGATTCACCGACAACCCGGCGTCTGCGAAGTGACTGGTCACATGGCGCACGCAGGTGATGCTGTTCTCTGCCGAGCCGACCAGTGCGTGCTGCGCGTGCTGCGACATGGCGTGCACGCTGAGATTTGCTGGCCAGTTACGCTGTACCGCAAGACCTGTGTGCGCTGGCCTCGCGCAATGTCCAAAGTCCTCAGAGCTGCCCGAAAACTTTTGGGAAACAATGATTAAATGAGCGAGCGGGATGGAGCGCAAGGCGCACGGAGCACAGCGACGAGCCATATCAAGCAGACAGGCGAGGAGCGAGCACCGCGCAACGCAGCGATCCGCCCGCGCAGCCATTTAATCAGCGTTTCCCTGGGTGGCGCACCAACACGCCACTTGCGGCTTGCACCCTGGGCTACCAGCGCGGCGCCCGGCCTCCACTTCCCCTGACACTCGTTCCGGCCAGCAGATGAAGAATAACCTCAAGGACGCAGCCCTCGCCTACCACGCCGAACCCCGCCCCGGAAAGCTCGCGATCTCGGTCACCAAGCCCACTTCGAGCCAGCGCGACCTGTCGCTAGCGTACACCCCGGGTGTGGCGGAGCCGGTGCGTGAGATCCATCGCGACCCCGAGCTCGCCTATCGCTACACGTCCAAGGGCAATCTGGTTGCCGTGATCACCGACGGCACGGCGGTGCTCGGCCTCGGCAACGTCGGCGCGCTGGCCGGCAAGCCGGTGATGGAAGGCAAGGCGGTGCTATTCAAACGCTTCGCGGACATCGACGTGTTCGATATCGAGGTCAACGCCGAGACGCCGGACCAGTTCGTGGAGACCGTCATCCGCATCGCGCCGACCTTCGGGGGCATCAATCTCGAAGACATCGCCGCACCGGCCTGCTTCGAGATCGAGCAGCAGCTCAGCGAAGCGCTGGACATCCCCGTGTTTCACGACGACCAGCATGGTACTGCGATCATCATTGCCGCCGGGTTGCTCAATGCACTCGAGGTGCAGCGCAAGCGCATCGAGGACATTCGCGTCGTCTGCCTCGGGGCCGGCGCGGCCGGCATTGCCTCGATGAACCTGCTCCTTGCGCTGGGCGCAAAGCGCGAAAACCTGCTGATGGTCGACCGGCGCGGCGTGATCCACGCGGACCGCGAGGACCTCAACGCACACAAACGCGCCTATGCGGCGCACACCCCCAAGCGTTCGCTGCACGATGCCTGCGTGGATGCTGACGTCTTCATCGGCGTCTCCGGCCCCAACCTGCTGAAGCCGGCGCTGCTGAACGAGATGGCGCCACGTCCGATCGTCTTCGCGCTGTCGAATCCCGACCCGGAAATTCTCCCGGAACTGGCCCACGCCGCGCGCGATGACCTGCTGATGGCAACCGGCCGCAGTGATTATCCCAACCAGGTCAACAACGTCCTCGGTTTCCCGTACATCTTCCGAGGCGCGCTGGATGCCCAGGCACGGCACATCAACCGTGAGATGCACCTCGCCGCCGTCCGCGCTATTGCGGCACTCGCACACGAACCCGTGCCCCGCGAAGTTCTGGATGCTTACGGGCTCGACTCGCTCGAGTTCGGCACAGACTACATCCTGCCGAAGCCGATCGACCCGCGCCTGCTCGGCACAGTGGCGCCAGCCGTCACGCAGGCCGCGATCGCCAGTGGCGTGGCCCGCATCGCAGCGTCGGCAGCCCGCACGGCGCACACGAGTTGAGGCAGCACGCCCCTACATTCGCCCATGGAATCCCCACGTGTGCTCTGGCGCTGACTTGCACGGGGCATCGGGCTGCACTAGAGACGTAAGGACGCTCTGAAATCCGACCACCTCGTCTCTGGAGCACTCCATGAAGCGCATCAGCATCATCGGCGCGGGGCGTGTAGGTGAATCCACCGCGCAGTTCATCGCCGCACGTGACCTCGCCCGGGAGATCGTCCTCTTCGACGTCAAGCCCGGCGTGGCGGAGGGCGCCGCCCTCGACATCCAGGAAACCGCGCCACTGCTGGACTTCGACACGCGTGTAAGCGGCGCGACCGACCCCGCCGCGATCGCCGATTCCGACCTCGTGATCGTGACTGCGGGCATTCCGCGCAAGCCCGGCATGTCGCGCTCCGACGTGCTCGACACCAACGTGCAGATCCTCGACGGAATCATCGACAACGTCCTGCGCCACGCGCCCGAGGCGCTGCTGCTGATCGTCTCGAACCCGGTCGACGTGCTCACTTATCGCGCCTGGCAGCGCACGGGCTGGCCGCGCGAGCGGGTTTTCGGTCAGGCCGGGGCGCTCGATTCCTCGCGCATGGCGGCGTTCATCGCGATCGAAACGGGCCTTTCGGCCATGGACATTGACGCGATGGTGCTCGGCGGACACGGCGATGCGATGGTCCCCATGATTCGCTTCACCACCATCGGCGGCATCGGCGTGGACCAGTTCCTGAGCGCAGAGCAGATCGAGCGCATCGTGCACCGCACGCGGCACGGCGGGGCAGAGGTTCTATCCCTGCGCCAAACGAGCAGCGCCTACGACGCCCCGGCCGCGGCGATCGCGGCCATGGTCGATGCCATAGCGCACGACCGGCGGCGCGTGCTGCCCACCGTGGCCATCCTGCAGGGCGAGTACGGTCACCGCGACGTCGCCATGGGAGTACCCTGCGTACTCGGCGGCGGCGGGCTGGAGCGGATCATCGAGCTGCGCCTCACGGCGGCTGAGGCTGCGATGTTCGAGACGTCCCTCGCCGGTGTCCGCGCTGACATCGAGCGGCTGAGTTGAGCGGCGCCGCGGCCGGGCAGCCGGTCTGTTACCTCGTCGATGCAAGCATCTATGTCTTTCGGGCGTGGTTCACCCTGCCCGACACCCTGCGCGACGCCGAGGGCAAGCCAGCCAACGCAGCTCTCGGCTTCGCCGACTTCGTTGCGGAGTTTCTTAGGCGTACTGCTACCACCCACGCCGCGTTCGCCTTCGATGAAAGTCTCACAAGCTCATTCCGCAACCAAATCTACCCCGACTACAAAGCCAACCGCCCACCGGCACCCGAATCCCTGAAGCGCCAGTTCCGCTTGTGTCGCGAATTCCTGCACCACCTTGGCATCAGTGAACTGGCAAGCCCCCGCTACGAGGCCGACGACCTGCTCGGCACTCTCGCCCGGGAGGCACGCGCCCAAGGCTTGCGCGTGACGCTGGTGACAGCCGACAAGGACCTGGCCCAGCTCGTCGAGGCAGGCGACGAATGGTGGGATTTCGCGCGCGACCGGCGCCTCTCACCGCGCGATATCCACAAGCACTTCGGCGTGTTACCTGCGCAGATAGCAGACTGCCTAGCGATAGCCGGCGACAAGATCGACAACGTCCCCGGTGTGCCCGGTGTTGGCATGGCCACTGCCGCAAAACTGCTGCGCCGATTCGGCGACATCGACTCGATGCTCGCCGACACCGCCGCGATCGCGACGATGCAGGTTCGCGGCGCGGCCCGACTGCGCAAACTCATCGAGACGCATCGCCACACCATCGTGCTCGCCCGGCGGCTCACCACGATACACTGCGCGGCCGACCTGCCGCGATCGGTGCCACTCAGTTTCGGGGCGCCCAACCTCGCAGGACTCGAAGACTGGATGCAACGCGCCGGATTCGGCGAGGAGCGGCGGCAGCGCTGGCGGGAGTGGGCAGGATGCCGTGCGCTGGAAACCTCGGCGAATCCGACCAATGACCTTGCGACGTTGGACAGTCAACACGAGGGCCAACGCCCGGCGTGAACGGGCGAGGCAACCGCGTCACCATGGACTGCGGCAGCGCACGTGCCGCACCCTCAGTTACCGATCACCAAGCCAAACCCGAAGTGGATGCGCGGCGCCGTATCGTCGTAGCTGCCCGGGCGGGGCCAGAGGTGGAGCTGCTCGGCACGCAACAGGGGGTAGGTGTAGTCGGCCTCACCGATCCTGCCTTTCTCGATGCCTCGGGTTTCCCCGAGGATCGTCACCAGACGGCCGTTGGCGTAATCGGCCGTCTCAAGATAGCCGGCCTTGTCGGCGAGAAAGCGCGCCTGCGCCGGTGCGCTCGTGTCGGGCTTCTGCTCCGCGTCGAGCGGATAGCCCAGGATCTCGAGGCGCGTGCGATCGCTCAAGTTGGTCGCCGCCACGATCATCCCGCCCCACACAACTCGCTTGCCAGGCTCCGGGGTCGCGAGCATCTGGTTGGGCGTGACCGCCTTGGCGTCTTCGCTGACGGGAAACTTGGGGCCCGTGGCGCAAGCCGAGAGCGCAAGGCCCAGGCAGGCAATCAGGACACGACGCATGCTCACCACCACCAGGGATAGGGGTAGAACGGATCATAGCGGGAACGATACGGGAAGTACCACGGATCGTACCAGCCGAGCGGCGGGCGGTCGCGCCAGTCGGTCTCCCGGAGCGGAGCCCACAGGTAGTGCGTCTCGACGCGGACGACGGGGTAGCGGTAGGGGTATTCGCCGATCTTGCCGACCTCGACGCCATCGAGCGTCCCGACTACGGTCAGTTGCCGGTCCTTGGCGTAAACGCTCGGATCGAGGAAACCGGGAATGACCGCGACGAAGCGCCCCAAAGTCACATCGGCGCGGCTCGGGCGGCCGCTCTCGCCGAGATTGCGCGCAACGATCTCCACGCGGGTGGCGTCTGCGAGGTTGCTCACCTGCGCGATGTTACCCCCCCAGCGCACGCGCCGGCCGCGATAGGCATCGGGCGCGTTCTGCGCCTCGGTGAGCTGAATCGGGGGGTCGATCTCCGTGGCAATCGGCTTCGGGACGGTGCTTGCGCAACCGGCAAGCCCGATGAGCAGCGCTACAGCGGTCAACAGCTTGAGCATGACGAATACCCAACGGCAATCTCGATATCACAAGGATACGCCATCATGCTTATTCGACGCTGAATGCCCCGAGAGGGTGCCCCGCGCGGGGGCGCCCCGCCCGAGCTCGAGAAGGTCAGATACCGACTACCCGGGACGTCCCCGTCGGGGTACCGACGTGGGAAGTCTCACCACCAGCGGGCGTTGCGTTCGATGTAGTCGAGCGCGGCGTCGTACTTCGGCGCGTCGCTGCGCGCCTGGTAGAGCGACTCCGTGATGCCCCAACGCCCCCACTTGCTGTAGGTACCGGGGCTCGAGAAATACACCATGAGCTTGCCGCCCGCTTCGCGCCAGGCGTTGAAGTAGCGCTCGTAGAGCTGCCGCATCTGGCGATGGCGGTTGGCCGCGTCGAAGAGTTCGTTGAGCTTCGCGCTGTTTTCCTTGCCAGTGACACCCACCAGGTGCTGCCCGGCTTCGTAGGCGATCAGATCGACCTTGTACTTTTTCGCGACCGCAGCGTGCGCCTTCATCCACTCGATCGCCTGCGGCAGGGCACGGTTGCGCAGTTCCTCGAACAGGGCGCCCACGGTCATGCGCTCGACCTTGTCGGCGCGCTCCGGCGTGCCGATGTCCGCTCCGAAGTAAGGGGCGATGGCCAACGCGTCGGTATGCTTCGCGGCGTCCTTGTGGCTGAGGATGAGATCGGCGAGCCAGCTGTTGGCCGCCTGCGTGGCCAGCACGCGCACGAGCCGGTCGGCGCCGCCGAACACGCGCTCGAAGATCTTGAAGATCTCGACGGAACGCTGCGAGTAGTATCGCTCGCCCGCGGCGTAACGGTCCGGGTCGAGGCGCAGCCGCTCGCCCTGCTCGACCATGTAACTCGCCTGCGGGAACGCGAAGTTCCAGACTTCGTTCGAGTATTCGATGTAGACCTTGAGATTCGGCTTGAGGCGCTCTTTCACGGCGCGCGCGAAGCGCTCGACGAAATCGTCGTCGGCCTGGTGCGGCAGCGTGAACCACGCATCCGCGTCCAGCCGGTTCGCGAGATCGACCATGACCTCGACGGGCACGCCCGCAGGCCCAGTCCAGGTGGCATCGTCGAGCTTTGCGCGATCGGCCCAGGTGCGCACCGGCGAACCGTTGGTCATCATCTGGTCCATGAAGCGCAGCACCTTGAAGGGTCTGAGGAATTTGAGATAGTCCGGGTTGAAGACGATCTCCTGGTAATGATCCTCGAACGACAGATACTCACCGGACGGGCAGTCGCCCGGCGTCTCCACGCGCGTGAAGGGATCGCCCTTGCAGATTCCGCCGGGCATGATGACGCGGATGTTGCGGATCGGGTCCTGCGGGTCGGTGTCCACGATGTTGAGCTGGATACCGCCCTCCTGGGCATTGACGGAGATCAGGTCACGGCCCTCGCGGCGGCTGATCAGCTTGGCGAAACCGCCGTAGTCGATGCGCCCTTTGCCGTCGTAGAGGACCTTGTACCGACCATGGGGAAACTTGCCGGCGATGTCCCAGAGCAGATAGGTCGTCGCCGTCTGCCCAGGCTCCAGGCGCCTGACCCAGCCGTGCTCATCCACATCCAGCCCCGGCGTGGTCTCAGTGAAGGGGCGCGCGGCGCGGAAAACATCGACGAAGGTGACGCTCGCCGACCAGTCTGCAATGTTGGCGAGATTCATGCCGAGCGGCGAACGGTCGTTCTCGGGTGCAGCGAGCGCCGGACGCAACAGCACCGACGCAAGCACCAGCCACATCACCACGCGCGTCATCGCAACCCTCTTCATGTTCCGTACCCTGTTACTGGACTGCGCCCTATGGTAGAACCGCGGGCAGTCCGTACAAAACCCCGCCGCCGTGAGCTGCTCCACATTCTCGGCCCTCCACGACTCGTGACGCGCGTTATCCTGTTCAACAAACCCTACGGGGTACTCACCCAGTTCACGGACGACGCGGGTCGCCCAACACTGGGTGACTACCTGCCGGTGCGACGCGTCTACCCCGCTGGTAGGCTCGATCGCGACAGCGAGGGCCTTGTCGTGCTCACCGACTCCGGCGCATTGCAGGCACAGATCGCCCACCCGCGCTACAAGCGCGACAAGACCTACTGGGTTCAGGTCGAGGGGGTGCCGTCGGACGCTGCGCTGGATCAGCTTCGACGCGGCGTGCAGTTGAACGACGGCCCGACCCTGCCCGCCACGGTGGAGGTCATGGCAGAGCCAGCGAGCCTGTGGCCGCGCGACCCGCCCATCCGGTTTCGCAAGTCGATACCCACGAGCTGGATCGCCATCACCCTGCGCGAAGGCCGCAACCGGCAGGTGCGGCGCATGACCGCCGCCGTGGGCCTGCCCACGCTGCGGCTGATCCGCTATCGGGTAGCCGACTGGACATTGGACGACCTCGCACCGGACGCCTGGCGTGAAGTCGAGATGCCTGCCCGGCCACGCGAGGCGAGCGCGGTGGACCGAGCGGCAGGACGTGGCAAGCGAGCCAGACCGTGAGGCGAGCGGCGAGTCTTGTCTGGCGGGTCGTCCTGCTGACCTGCGCAGCCTCCGTGCAGGCCGCCGAGACGGACAACTTCACGCAACGCCCCATCAACCTGCCGGATGCCGTCCAGGTCCTGAATCTGGAGGTCAACGCCCGGCTTGCGGCGGCCGTGGACGCGGCGAACGCACCCCCCGAGATCGACGATGACCTTTTTCGCCCCGGCTCTTTTGAGGGCTGCGACGCCGACCGACTCTACGAAGCCGTCGGCGAGAAATTTGCCGGCTTCGTCTTCGGCGCCATCGAGCGGTATGCCGAGCAACTTCCACCCCGTTTCCGGCACTCGGTGGCGCTGCCGCAATCGGTGTACCAGGACCTGGACTTCCTCGATGCTCCAACACTGGTGGCCCATGGGCGGCTCGCGCCGACGCTGCGCATCGGCGGCCAGCTATTGGGCGCGGACAAGCTTGGGCACTTCTTCAGCGACGGCTGGGCCTATTTCGACAACCACTACCGGCAGGGCCTGAGCCTGCACCTGACCCTGCTGCGGGGCGAGCTGACGGAGCTGAGCTATTTCGGCACCCTCGTGACCGGCATCTTTTCGTACGCCGACCTGGTCGCAAACTTCCACGGCATGCGCTTCTGGAATGCGCTGCTGGGCCGGTATCCAGACCCGCTCACGGGATTGCCACCTGCGCCGTACGTGCGCTGCGTCGACGGCAGGTTTGTGCTGATGCGTAGATTCGACTGGCGGGAGTACGTCGATGCCGGATGGGACGAGGCGGTGAATTGCAATCGCTACGCTAATGATCACATCGCTGCGCGCGTGATGGCGCGCATCGAGGCGGTCAACCGCGATGCCTGCCGCACCCCGCACCCGGCCCTGATCCGGCTACGCCCCTGGTATGGCGCGCTCGGCCCGCGGCTACTCAACCCCAGCGGCGGCGTGGTCGCCGAGCCCCTGCTGCGCAAGATTGATGAATACCTGTCAACGCTGGCGGGAGACACGCCCGTCGGGTATGACCGCGACGGACCGACCGACGTCAGTGCGGCGAATTGACCGGCACCGCAGCGAAGTCGCGCACCCACACGTGTCGACCGGCTGGCAATGCCCCGTCGCGCGCCAGTCCGCAGGTGTGCCACCCGGCCTCCGCGGCGGCGTCGAGCTCCTCGACGATGTCCGAAAGGAACAGCAACTCCGCCGCCGGCAGTCCGATTTCCGCCTGGATGCGGCGGTAGGACTCCGCCTCCCGCTTGTGCCCGATGTGGGTGTCGAAGTACCCGGAGAACAGCGGCGTCAGGTCTCCGAACTCCGTATGGGCAAACAGAAGCTTTTGTGCCCACACCGACCCGGAGGAATAGACGTAGAGACGCAGGCCGGCATCGTGCCAGCGCCTGAGGTATTCGACCGCATCGGCGTAGACGTGCCCCTTGAGCGTTCCGGCGCGATACCCGGCTTCCCAGATCAGCCCTTGCAGGGTCTTCAGCGGCGTAACCTTGCGGTCGGTCGCGATCCAGTCCTGCATCAGGGCGATCACGCCTTCGACGTCGAGGTCCGGCTGGCCAGCCTCCGCACGCGCGTCGTCGAGTAGGGCGGCCACCGTCGCATCACCCACACGGCCGCGCACGAAGTCCGCGAGATGCGCCGCCGCGTAGGGGAACAGCACGTCCTTGACGAAGGCGAGGCTCGACGTCGTGCCTTCGATGTCGGTAACGACCGCGCGGATCGACATGGTCGTCAGTTCTCGAGCCGCGGAAAGCGCTCCGCGATCGGATTGCCGGTGAAGTTGGCGACCCACCCCGCCGGGTTGGTGAACAGGCGAATCGCACGCAGGTTGGGGTTGGGCCCCATGTCGAACCAGTGCGTGGTGCCCGCCGGCACGCTGATGAGATCACCTTTCTCGCAGAGCACGGTGTAGACCTTGTCGCCTACGTGCAGGTAGAACAGCCCCTGCCCTTCCACGAAAAACCGGACTTCGAACTCCGAGTGGGTGTGCTCGGCGAGGAATTTTTGCCGCAAGGCGATCTTGTCGGGGTGATCCGGGTGGACGCTGATCACATCCACGGACTGGAAGCCATTTTCGGTCATGAGCCGGTCGATATCGGCGCGATAGGCGTCGATGACCTCCTCCTGCGTCGCGGACGCATCGAGCGGGCGGCTCGCGTCCCAACGCTCGAAGCGCACGCCGATCTCGCCCAAACGACGCTGGATCTCGGGGTAGTCCGTGGTCGCAAACAACGCGGGAACGCCGCTCTCCGGATACTCTCGCAACTCGCTCATGGCCGACTCCTAAGATGGGCTGTGGGACAGGGTGAGACGCTTATACTCGCATTCGAGCAGGAATTCTAAAGCCTCGACGTGCCGCACGGCATCGGAGATGTCGGTGCCCCATGTGTAGAGTCCGTGCCCCGCGATGAGGTAGCCGATCGTGTCGGCTTGGCGGGCGAGGTGCGCCTCGACCTGCGCGGCGAGGCGGGAGATGTCCTGATCGTTGCCGAACACGGGAAGCTCAACATCCGTCTCATGCGTGCGGATCTGGGGAAACGCCTTGAGCAGCTCGTAACCAGCGAGTCGTATGCCCCGCTCGCCGGCGCGCAACGAAAAGACCGTGGCATTGACCGAGTGCGTGTGCAGCACGCAACCCACATCACCGAACATCCGGTATATCAGACTGTGCAGACCGGCCTCGGCCGAGGGCCTCTTGTCAGGCTCGGCCGACTCATTCGTGCGGAAATCCATCCGCATGAAGTCCGACGGCTTGAGGTGGCCCTTGTGCCGGCCCGACACGGTCACGAGCATGTACTGATCGTCGATGCGCACGGAGAAGTTGCTGCTCGTCGCCGGCACCCAGCCGCGCGAGTGGAAATAATGTCCAGCAGCGATCAGCGCCGACATGCCCAACGCAACCTGCCGGTCTGCCGGACTGTACTGTTTTTGTAAGTCAGTCATTGTGGTTATCTGCTCCGGTTTGAATGCCTGCCGCGTCCCCCGACGCGAGGACTTTGCGCACGTCCATCGCGGGCGAGTCTAAATCATTTCAAGACGACACCTCCGTTTATCATACAATTGTTCACGCTCATCGGATCACGCAATCCGCGTCCACCGCTCACGCAGTCTTCACTCGCCTCATGCTCAGCTACCGACACGCCTTCCACGCGGGCAACGCCGCCGACGTGCTTAAGCACGCCGTGCTGTGCATGGCCCTCTCACTCCAGCAACGCAAGGAGACACCGCTCGGCATCCTCGACACGCACGCTGGCGCAGGTGTGTACGCGCTACGCGAGGCGATGGCCCAGAAGAACGCCGAGTTCCGCACCGGGATCCACCGGGTGTGGAAGGAGGCCGCCCCACCCCCGCTGGCGCCCTACCAACGCGCCGTTGCGAGCTACAACCCCAACGGCACGCTCGCCCGGTACCCCGGCTCGCCGGGTCTCGCCCGCGCACTGCTGCGTCCGCAAGATGACCTCACCCTGCTCGAACTGCACGCAAGCGACCACGAACAACTCCTCAGGCGATGGGGTGGCGACAAACAGGTCCACATCCACCTGCGCGACGCCTACGAGGGGCTCCCCGCCCTGGTTCCGCCACGCCAGCGCCGCGGCTTGGTCCTCATCGATCCGCCCTACGAACGCAAGGACGAATACCGCCAGGCCCCCGACCTCTTGCTGCGGGCGCGCCGCAAGTGGAACACCGGCTGCTACCTGCTCTGGTACCCACTGCTGCCCGGAAATCCCGCCGCCCACGTCATCGACCGACTCACCGAGGCCGGCCTGCCGAAACTGTTGCAGATCGAGCTGCGCACGCGCGCAGCCGCCGGAACCCACGGCATGTACGGCAGCGGCCTCATCATCCACAACCCGCCCTGGCCGCTCGAGGACCACTGCCGGGAAGCGCTGCCCTGGCTGAAAGACCGCCTCGCCGAGGACGCAAGCGCCACATGGACGCTACGCTGGCTCGCGCAGTGACGACCCGCGCGCCGGTGCCGTCGAACCGCTGGGCCGCCCCTTTTCAACTACGTTTAAGGTGACGGTGATTCAATGCTCATAGGGTTAGAGACACCCACTCGCGGCAGGATGCTCCATCCATTCACCCAGGAGCCGACCATGAAACGCACCACGATCACTGCACTGACCGCACTCGCCCTCACGCTGGGCACCATCCCGTTGACCAACGCCGCCGACGCGACCACACCCGAATACGCCTACGGCCGCGACCTCATGACGCAGCAGGAACGCAACGATTTCCGCCAGCGCATGCGCAATGCGAGAACGCTGGAGGAACGCGAACAGATCCGCGCCGAAAACCATGCCCGCATGCAACAGCGCGCCAAAGAGCGCGGCCTGCAACTGCCAGAGCAGCCCATGCCACGCGGCATGGGTCGAGGGATGGGTCCCGGCCCCGGCATGGGCCCAGGCCCTGGCACGGGCGGCCCGCGCTGGTAACCCCCGCCGGAGAGCGCCCTCTCCGGCTCGCGCCCCCTGCCTGCAAGTCCTTGCCGCTGCCGGCGGCAAGCGTTTGCCGCCCGGCATGACCACTCATCCCGAAATCTCCCGACTTTAGGGGTACTCGTCGCGCGCAGCGCACCGTTCACGCCAAACGTGGTGGGAAAGCGGCAAAGGGCCGCGCTATAACATACTCACCGCACCACGGAAGGGGCAGAAAAAAGCGAAGAAACAATAAAAATAAGAAGTTCCGGAGGCGGCACCATGAATAATAACAAGCCAAGCCCGCGTTCCCGCGCTGCACTTGCCACCGCCAGTCTAGGCCTCCTAGGCCTGGCCGCGCCCGTCCAAGCCGAGCACGTCATCGACGCACTGGTCGTTTACAGCCCGGGCGTCACTCAGAAGTACTCGGGCGATCCGATGTCACGGATCAATCACCTCGCCCTCACCACCAACAGCATCTACAAGGACAGCGGCGTCGACGCGCGTTTGCGCATCGTGCACGCCCGCGAATATCCCATCGACGACACCCGCGACACCACGACCACGCTCAAGGCGATGTTCGCCGACAAGACGCTCGAGGCCCTGCGCGATACCTACGGCGCCGACGTCGTCATCGTCTATCGCCCCTACGCCAACGATGGCATGTGCGGTCTGGCCTACGTATCGGGGTACGCGGGTACCGGCGCCTACGCCCACGTCAGTGCTGACTGCGGCACCTACGTCACGGCGCACGAGGTTGGCCACATCATGGGCCTCGGGCACTCCTGGGCGCAGAACCAGCCCGGGATTTTCAACTACGCCATCGGCCACGGCGTGCAGAACAGCTTCGCCACCGTGATGGCCTACCAATCCTCCTACGGCCAGGCAGCCAAGATCTACAAGTTCTCCTCGCCGCGCCTCGACTGCAACGGCCAGCCCTGCGGCGTGCCGATCGGTCAGCCGTACGAGGCCGACGCAGTACACGCCCTGTCGCAGACGGTGCCCAACGTCGCGGCCTACCGGGATACCGTGGTTCCTGAGAGCAACGTGAATAACACCCCGGAATACCAGGCCGCAAAGAAGGCCTATGACGAGTACAAGGCGCAGTTCGAGCAGGTCAGGGCCAACTACCTGAAAAAGCTCAACGCCTTGCGGCAGCAGCAGCGCGCACTCACTGCACAGGTCAAGGCCTACAACCGGGCCAAGGCCGCCTACGACAAGGCGCTCGAGGCCACGCGCCAGGAACGGAGCAGTGCCACGGCCACCACACTCAGCGCGGCCTACCAGGCGGTCGACGCCGAGAGCCGGACTTACCAGGACTTGCTCAGCTCGCGCGACAGCGTGCTCGGCGACCTGCAGAACTTCATCAGAAACGAGTACAAGCCCGCGCTCGCCGAACTCGAGCGACGCTACAAGACCTTCGTCAATTTGAGTCAGGCCGCCTGACCCCGCGGGGCGCGCCGATCACCGATCGGCATGCGCCCTGCCCTAAACCCTCGATAACAACAACAAAACGCGCTGCGGCGCGAGGGGTATCGTCATGAATAAAAAAGTACTGATGGGTTTGCTCGTCGCTCCCTGGGTGACTGGCGCCGTGCTGCTCGGCGCCGACCGGCCACACTCCGAACCCGAGGACTCAGCCGTCGGCACGGCGCCGGCAGGCAACCCTAGCGCTCGCCCCACGCCGGCCCCGACCTCCGTTGCCGAGATCGAACGCAGCTTTGCACGCATCGATCGCAGCATGCAGCAGGTCTTCACCCGCGAGGCCCAGCGCCAGCCCGAAATCGAAGCGGCGCTGACAGATCAAGGCACCAAGCCCCGAGACACTGCCCGGCAGGATCGCGGGCAGGCGATGGAAGCCCGGCCACTGTGGACGCCCGCGAAAGCGACGACGCCTGTGACCGAGGCGGCCGACAGCCTGAAGCCACGCCCCATTCAGCGCGTGTCGCTGAACGGCCTGCGGCTATCGACCATGCAGGCGGGCGACAGTCTCCAGCTCCCGCCGATCAACGGCATGGGCTACAGCGCCCGGGTGCAGTCCGTCTCCAAGCCCGCGCCAGGCCTCACCCAGGTCACCGCCAGCATCGAGGCGCACGGCGGCGAGGGCTCGCTCACCCTCACGCAGGGCGAACAGCACACCTTTGGAACCATCGCCACCCCCTCGGACACCTTCGAACTCGAGGCCATTGGCGATGAGGGTTCGATCTTCTTCGCCAAGGACTTCGATCACCTGATCGACCCCACCAAAAGCGACTTCATCGTCATCTCCGAGGCCGCCCCGACACACCCCGGTACGACCCAAAACTGAGCCGATTTTCACCTCCGACACGCCTGACTAACCTGGCGTAGCACTTCTGCCCGACCGGTCGTCCGGGTCGGGCAGCCTTTTATTCCAGCCACCGAGAAAACGTGATCGCTACCCTCGGCCGCGATCGGCCTCATGCGTACGATGGACCCAATCCAGATCGCTTTCTACGCAGGGAGGGGCACGACACGGAGGTCGGCCGATAAAAATCAGAACATCTCTGGGCTACATTGATCCGCCGCACAGGCGGATTATTTTTTGCGGAACTGAAAAATTAAAAGCGCTCTTGGACAACGCAGGCCAAAGCCTACGGATTCTCGGCGGGTTGGGTTGGCGGTAGGGACTCTCCCCAGGGTGGCGCGACCTCGAAAGAGCGCGTGGGTTTGTATCGCCGGCAAAACAGCACACACGCCGGACCGCCGGCAAGCGTTGCGCACGCCTCTGCCGTCATCCTTCGCTCTCCAAACCGCCACTGCCTAGGGCCAACTCGTGCTCCGCCCGATGCTGCTCGCGCCGGATCTGTATGCCGGTCTCGCCGCGCAGCATCATGCGCTCCAGCCCGGCGGCGATGCCGGTGACGCGCCGCATCCAGGCCTCGGCCAAGTCGGCGGGGAGGTGTTCGTGGAGCGTCTCGCGGAAAATAGCTTGCCAGGTGGCGAAGGCTGTTGCGTCGAGCGCGAGCGGCTCGTGGCGCAGGGCCATGTCGAACCCGCGGGCTTCACTCGGCAAGCGTCCGCCGAGCGCCTGCCACCAGAAGTCCGCCAAACGCCGCTCGTGCCGCGCGAAGTCATCCATGTGCGCAAAGCGGGGGCCGAGTTCGGGATGCACCCGCAGCTTGGCATAAAAGCGCGCGACCTGGCGTTCGATGGCCTCGCGGCCGATGCGTTCGCAGAGGGGTGTTTCGAGCGTTCGAGGCATGGTGAATCAACAGTGTTAGGATTGAGGGATTGTAATTCTCCAAGCCCCTACCATGGCGCTCTGGACAGCGATATCCCACGCGATCGCCGCTGCGACGGCGGCACCGTTCGACGCCAAGCAACGCACCCCGCTCAGCGGCGGCTGCATCAACGAGGCATGGCGCCTGTCGGATGGCCGGACAGACTACTTCGTCAAGCTCAACCACGCAGCAACCCTCGACATGTTCGCAGCGGAGGCCGAGGGGCTCGCCGAACTCGCGCGGCCCGGCGCGATCCTGGTTCCTCGGCCCATCTGCCACGGCCGCGCGGAAGGCCGTAGCTTCCTCGTCCTGACGTATCTGCCGATGCACGGCCGTGCTGCACCCGAGTGCTTCGGCCGGGCACTTGCCCACCTGCACGCCGTACCTCAGCGGCGCTTTGGCTGGCATCGCGACAACACCATCGGCGCAACACCGCAGCCGAACGCCTGGGACGACGATTGGCTCAAGTTCTGGCGGGAGCGGCGCTTGGGCTTTCAGCTCGACCTTGCCGCACGACGGGGCGCGCCGAAACGCTTGATAGACCTAGGACGCCGCCTGCAGTCCGACTTCGCGCCCCTGTTCGCCGGCCGGGTGGTGCAGCCATCCGTGCTTCACGGCGACCTGTGGTCGGGCAACTGGGGTTTTCTCGCCGACGGCTCACCGGTGATCTTCGACCCCGCGGTGTACTTCGGCGACCACGAGGCCGACCTCGCCATGATGGAGCTGTTTGGCAGCCCTGGCGCGACCTTCCTGGCGGCCTATCGCGAGGTGCTGCCGATCGACGCCGGCTATCCCGTGCGACGCGGTTTCTATAATCTCTACCACGTCCTCAACCACTACAACCTGTTTGGCGGGGGCTACGGCGCCCAGGCCGAGCGGATGGCGCAACAGCTCTTGGCCGAGCTCCGCTGACCCGCTTTCTCGAATTCCAGGAAGTTTCATGCCCGCAATCCGGTTTCTCGCGCTCTGGCTGATCACCGTCGCTTGCTCACCCGTGTTGGCGGCGATCGCGCCGGAGGCCGTGCCAGCCCCCCTCAAGCCGTGGGTCGAATGGGTCCTGCAGGGCGAGTCCCACGCCCGCTGCACGGCGCTGCTCGGCCATGTCGACGCGCGGCGCTGCGCGTGGCCGGGGCAATTGCAACTCAACCTCGGACCCGCCGGGGGCCGCTTCACGCAAACCTGGCAAGTGGAGGCAGAAAGCTGGGTTGCACTGCCGGGCAACAGCGAGTACTGGCCGCAGAACGTGTTGATCGACAAACAGCCTGCCACGGTCATCGCGCGCGGTGGGCGCCCAATGGTCAGGCTTGCGGCCGGACCGTTCACGATCAGCGGCGAATGGAGCTGGAGCAAGACCCCGGAGGCATTGGCGATTCCCGCTGACACGGGCCTGATCGCCGTCGAACTCAACGGCGTCGCCGTCGCGCAACCGTACGTCGATCCCGAAGGCCGCCTGTGGCTGGGCGGACGCGCAGCCGGTGACTCACCGACGGGCCGTCCCCTCGAGCTGCAGGTCTTCAGGCGCATCACCGATGACGTGCCGCTGCGCATCGAGACCCGGCTCGTCGCCCGCGTCTCGGGGCAGGCGCGAGAACTCACGCTGCCCAACCCGCTGCCCGCCGCCGCCACCGCGATGCGCCTCGACAGCCCCCTGCCCGCCCGCATCGAGCGTAACGGCGACCTGCGTCTGCAACTGCGCCCGGGCGAATGGCAGATCACGCTGGAGGCCCACGCGCCAAACGCCAGCGAAGGCCTTGCGCTGCCCGCCCGCGAGGCCCCCTGGCCGGAAGCCGAGGTGTGGTCCTTCGCGGCCCGTCCGGAACTACGCTCCGCCGAGATCGCAGGCGCAACGCCCGTCAGTGCCGAAGTCGCTGGCGTGCCGGCGGACTGGCGCAACCTGCCTGCCTACCGCCTGCAAGCGGGCGAGACGTTCACCATCCGCACCCTGCAGCGCGGGATCGGCACCCGTACCCAGCCCGACCTGCGTCTCCAGCGGGAACTCTGGCTGGACTTCGACAGCCGCGCCTTCAGCGTGCGCGATGTGCTGGAAGGTCAACTCCCGCCCGCCGAGTGGCGCCTGTCCGCGCTGCCGGAGCTCAGGATCGGTCGCGCCCTGCTCGCCGGCCAGCCGCTGCTGCCCACCCGCATCCGGGGCGAGTCTGGCGACGGGCTAGAGATCCGCGGCGATCCGCTCGACCTGACGGTCGAAAGCCGGCTGGAGACGTCCGCCACCCAACCCCTGCCCGTCTCGGGATGGGACGCGCAGTTCAAGGGTGTGGAGACCCGCCTCCACCTGCCGCCCGGCTGGTCGCTGCTGCACGTCATCGGCGCGGACAATATCGCCGAGAGTTGGCTCGCGCGCTGGACCCTGCTCGACGTGTTCCTCGTCCTGGTCACGACGATGGCAGTCGCCCGGCTGTGGGGCTGGCCCTGGGCACTGCTCGCGCTCCTCGGCCTCACGCTCGCCTGGCATGAGCCCGGGGCACCGCGCTGGAGCTGGCTGAACCTGATCGCCGCTACCGCCCTGATGAACCTGCTGCCTGCCGGCCGCCCGCGCCGCTGGATGGGCTGGTATCGCACGCTGAGCTGGGCATTGCTGCTGGCGATCGCCGTGCCGTTTTTCGTCCAACAGGCGCGCCTCGCGCTGCACCCACAACTGGACGCGCCCGTCGCGCCGTTCCAGTCGCCGGCTACCACCCGGGATGAACCTTTCGAGCACGCCGACAGCGACTCGGACAGCGCCCGCCGGCAGGTGCTGCCCGCTCCGTCGTTGGTGGCGAAGTCGTCTGCGCCCGATGCGATTTATGCCGACAGCGCAGCGCCCACGCCGCCGCTCAGCTTCGACCCGGGCGCGCGCATCCCGACCGGGCCCGGCATGCCGGCCTGGCGTTCGCAGCCGATTGAGCTGAGCTGGCAGGGGCCGGTCACGCCGGAACAGACCTTCACGCTGATCCTGATCCCGCCCTGGCTCGGCAGCACCCTGCGGCTCGCGCAGATCGCGTTGCTCGGCTGGCTCGCGCTGCGCCTGTTGCGGGTGCGCCTGCCCCGCCCACACGGCGGCAATCAGTTGCCAGCCTCCCTGGGTGCCGCGCTGGCTTGCGTCCTCGCGCTGCCCGTCGCACCTCGACCGGCCCACGCGGAAATCCCCACACCTGAGCTCCTGCAGGAGCTCAAGCAACGCCTGCTCGCCCCGCCCGACTGCGCGCCGGAATGCGCAACACTCGCGCAACTGGCCATCGAGGCAAACCCCGCGCAAATCCTGCTGCGTCTCGACTTGCACGCTGCAACGCCGGTCGCGGTGCCACTGCCGCTGCGCCCGCGCGACTGGCCGCGCCTCAATGTGACGGTCAACGCCAAACCCGCGACCGGCCTCGTCACCACCAGCGACGGACAGCTCTGGCTCGCGTTACCCGGTGGCCGGCACAACGTCGTCGTGCAGGCCGGCGCACAAAATCAGACCCGACTCGAACTTCCGCTCGTGCTGCGGCCGCAGCGTGTGAGCGCCGCGCTCAACGGCTGGCAGCTCCAGGGCGTGAAGGACGAGCGCGCTACCGAGGCGGCGCTGCATCTCGTGCGCCTCGGCGGCGCGGCGACGAGCGAAGTCGAGCCCTCCGCGCTGCCACCCCTCTTCGAGGTGCTGCGCGAAGTCAGCCTCGACCGCGAATGGACCGTGACCACCACCGTGCGGCGCCTCTCACCACCCGGTCCGCCGGTGCGGATCGGCGTCGCGCTGCTGCCGGGCGAGGCGGTGCTCACCGACGGCCCAGAAGTCGCGGAGGGTCGGCTCGCCGTGACCGTCACTGACAGCGCCACATGGCGCTCCAGCCTGGCCGTGGCCGGCGAGCTCACGTTACAGGCCGGGGACGAGCCCAATCTCGTCGAGACCTGGCGGGTGACGCCCGCGGCCTGGTGGCATGTCGGTTACGCGGGCATCGCGCCGGTCGGCGGTGCGGCACCGACACTGGAATGGCGGCCCTGGCCCGGCGAGCGCGTCGTGCTTGAGATCGAGCGGCCGGAGGCCATCGACGGCCCTGCGCTCACCATCGAGGCCAGCCACCTCAGGGTCAAACCCGGCAAGTTGCACACTGCCGCCTCGCTGGAGCTGCGTCTGCGCAGCGCCGCGGGCGGCCGGCACGACCTCGGGCTACCCCCGGGCGCACGCATCGAGTCGCTCACGATCGACGGCCAGCAACGCCCGCTCGAAGGCGACTCGACTGCGGTCAGCCTCCCACTCCAACCTGGCGAGCACCGTGCGCTGCTGCGCTGGAGCGAGCCGCGCGGACTCACCCCGCGCTTTGCCGCACAGTCGGTCGAGCTGGGGGCGCCTGCGGTCAACAGCGAGGTCGCCATCGAGCTGCCGGCGGACCGCTGGGTGCTGTGGGCCTGGGGGCCCCGGCTTGGCCCGGCCGTGCTGTTCTGGGGCCTGCTGCTCGTGCTGGCGCTGCTTGCCTTCGTCCTCGCGCGCCTGCCGATCACACCGCTCAAGGGTTGGCAGTGGTTCCTGCTCCTCGTCGGCCTGAGTCAGGTCCCCATCCACGCCGGGCTCATCGTCGTCGGCTGGCTGCTGGCCCTGGGCGGCCGGGCACGCATGGCGGCTGACCGCGCCGGCTGGACCTTCAACCTGGCGCAGATCGGCCTCGTGCTGCTCACGGGCGCTGCGCTCACGCTGCTCTTCGAGGCGGTGCATCAGGGCCTGCTTGGCGCGCCCGAGATGCAGGTCACCGGCAACTTCTCGCACGCCGGACAGCTGCGCTGGTTCGAGGATCGTATCGCTGGGCAGACCGTCACGCCCTGGGTGTTGAGCGTCTCGGTGTGGTGGTATCGCGCGCTGATGCTTGCCTGGGCGCTGTGGCTTGCGTTCGCGCTGCTCGACTGGCTGCGCTGGGGTTGGGCGAGCTTTTCCACCCACGGCCTGTGGAAGCCGTGGCGCACGCCGAGACCGTCGAGCGCCCCGACAGTGCAGACGTGACAGCATTCAGCGGCTATTCAGCGCTTCGTGCTTATTCTGCGACCGTCGAGAATAAAACAGAGGCACTGCCAGAATGATTGCCCGCAAGATGCTCCTCGCCCTGATCCCCGGCCTGCTCGCCGCGCCGCTCGCCGAGGCCGGCGGGCGCCACCACGCGACGCGCGACGACGACGGGGACACCGTCGCCGCCCGCGTGGTGGATGTCGAGCCGATCTATCGCCATGTCCAGGTCTCGCGCCCGGCGCGGGAATGCTGGGACGAGGAAGTGACACGTCCGAGCCGCGGGCACGGCGGCAGCGCCGCCAGCATGATCACGGGCGCGGTAATCGGCGGGGCGATCGGGCACAACGTCTATCCCGGCGACAGCGGCAAGCTCGCCGGGGCGATCATTGGCTCGGCCATCGGCCACGACATCGCCGCCACCCGGCAGCGCGACGGCGGTTACCGGACGGTGGTCGAGCGCCACTGCGAGACGGTGCGCGAGACTTACTCCGACAAGCGTATCGACCACTATCGCGTGACCTACCGCCTGCACGGCCGCGACTACACCACACGCCTGCCCTACGACCCTGGCGAGTTCATTCGCGTGCGGGTTGACGTGAAGCCCCTGCGGGACTGCCGCCGCTGCGACTAAACTACGCTCATGAAACCGCTCGTCCCGCTCACCCTGCTGATGCTCGCGCTGTGTGCGGCGACGGCTAGCGCGTGGGCCGATCGCGGCTTCGGCGGCGGCCATGGTTTTGCGCCGCCCGCGCGCGATGAGCGCGACCGCGCCGCAGACATCGCCCGGGAACGCATGGGCAACAACGGCCGCATCCTCAATGTGCGCCCCGAGCCCAGGGATGACGGGCGTTCCAACTACCGGGTGAAAATCCTGGATAAAGGCCGGGTGCAGGTGCTCGATATCGACAACGAAGCCGGCAGGGTGCGCGACTGATGGACGCATTGCCCAGGCGTCTCGACGGGGCTCCCTAAGGTGTCTTGATGCGTGTACTGGTGATCGAGGACGAGCCCACGCTGCTCGCGCAACTCACCGCAGTGCTGCGCGAGCAGGGTTTCGTGGTCGATGCGGTCGCCGACGGGCGCGAGGGCGAGTGGGCAGCGGTCGAGTTCCCGGTCGATGCCGCGATCATCGATCTCGGCCTGCCTGGCAAGGACGGGCTACAGATCATCCGGCACCTGCGCGCCCAGGGCCGCGACTACCCCGTGCTGATCCTCACCGCGCGCGAACGCTGGCAGGACAAGGTCGAGGGCCTGGAAACCGGCGCCGACGACTACCTGACCAAACCGTTCCAGATGGAAGAGCTGCTCGCGCGCCTGCGCGCCCTGATCCGCCGCAGCGGCCGATGGAGCCAGCCCGTGCTGCAGAGCGGACCCGTCTCGCTCGATCCGCAGACGCAGGCCGTGACCTGCGGTGGTCAGCCCGTCGACCTCACCGCCTATGAGTACCGGCTACTGGAATACCTGATCCTGCACGCGGGCGAGGTGCTGTCGAAGACGCGCCTCGTCGAACACCTGTACGCCGAGTCCGACGAGCGCGACAGCAACGTGATCGAAGTGTTCATGCGCCGGCTGCGCCAGAAGCTCGACCCCGACGAGCAACTCCAGCCCATCGAGACCCTGCGCGGACGCGGCTACCGCTGGCGGCTGCCGCGCCACACGGCGGCGTGAAGCTCGACCCCCGGAACTCGCTGCGCGGCCGTCTCGTCACGCTTGGCGGCGCGCTGCTGCTGCTGTTCACCCTGCTGACGGGCTTCGCCCTCGAAGTGGCATTGACGCGCTACACCGAGCGGGCCGAGTACGAGCGCCTGCAGGGGCTCGTGTTTGCCATCCTCGGGGCAATGGACGTCAAGCCCGACGGCCGCGTCGAGATCAGCGAAGGCGCCATCCCCGAACCCCGCCTTACGCAGCTCGACTCTGGGCTTGGCGTGATCGTCTTCGACGCCAGCGGCACCCCCCTGTGGCGCTCGGCGGGCATCGACGCCCCAACCAGCCTCGATGATCCGCCGCAGGTCAACGAATGGCGCTTCAGCGCGGGCACCCGCTACCGACTGAGCTACGGCATCGAGTGGGAACTCAACCGCAACCGGCACCTGCGCTACACCGTGACGGTCGACGAGGGCGCAAGCCCCTTGCAGACCCAGCGCGAGCAGTTTACGCGCCAGCTCTGGGGGTGGCTCGGCTTCAGCACCCTGCTGCTGCTGCTCACCCTGCTTGCCTTGATGCGCTGGGTCATCCGGCCGCTGCGCCTGCTCACCTGGGAACTGGACGACATTCGCGACGGCCGCAAGGACCAGCTCACCACAGCCGTTCCCGAGGAGATCCAGCCCCTCGCGCAGGGACTCAACACGCTGCTGCAACACCAGCACCAACAACAGGCGCGGTTTCGCGACGCGCTCGCCGACCTCGCGCACAGCCTGAAAACGCCGCTCACCGTGCTGCGCGGGCAGCTGCGCGACCACCCGGACGCCGTAGCCGCCGAACAGATCGAGCGCATGGAGCAGATCATCGGCTATCAGCTGCAACGCGCCGCGACCGTGGGCGCGAAGGCCCTGCATCCGCCGCAAGCGGTGCGCCCCGTCGCCGAGCGGCTGATCAATGCATTGCGCAAGGTCTACGCCGACAAAGGCGTTGCATTCCGCCTCGATATCCCCCCCGGCTTCAGGCTCGCGATGGACCCCGGCGACCTCATGGAGCTGCTTGGCAACCTGCTCGACAACGCTGCCAAGTACTGCACGCGACAGGTCTTGGTCCGCGCCGAGTCAAGGCCCACTGCGCAGCTGCTCATCGACGACGACGGTCCAGGCTTTCCGGAGCACGCCGAGCAGCTCCTTACCCGCGGCGCCCGCGCCGACACCCGCGAGGCCGGCCAGGGCATCGGACTCGCAGTCACCCAGGACATCGTTCGGGCCTACGGCGCCACGCTCTCCCTGCGACGTGGCCCGCTTGGCGGGGCGCGGGTCGTGGTGACGATGGCGAGATAAGCAGACGCCAGACCGCGAGCGGGCAGGCGTGACCTGCAGCGCCCAGCGTCGGGACTCCCCCTGATTTGTGAACCCCACCCCTTTCGTGGCCTCGGACCCTCGGTAGAATGCGCGCCAAACCTCAGCTCGGCGCGTTCCGGGCCTCGTCCGATCGTCAGGAAGTTGGACCCGAATTCACAACGTTCTCAAGGACTCCCTCAATGACTCAAACCCGCTGGAAGGTCGGCCTGCTCGGCGCCGGCTTCATCGTCGAATCCCACGCCAAGGCGCTCAAGACAGTCCCGAACGTCGAGATCGTTGCAGTTTGCGACCGCTCGCGTGACCGCGCCGAGGAGGCCGCGCACGCCTTCGGCATCCCCCAGGTGTTCACCGCCCTCGACGAGATGCTCAAGGCCGACATCGACGTGGTGCACGTGCTCGTCCCACCCGACCTGCACATCGACCTGACGCGACAGATCCTCGAGGCCGGCAAGCATGCCTTCCTCGAAAAGCCGATGGGCCTGAGCGCTGCGGGCTGCCAGTCGCTGGTCGATCTGGCCAAGGAGAAAGGTCTAAAACTCGGCGTCAACCACAACTTCCTGTTCCTGCCGTCCTATGAAAAGCTGCGCAAAGAGGCTCGTGACGGCACGCTCGGCAACCTCGACCAGATCACCATCAACTGGCTCTACATGCTCGGGCTCATCCAGTTCGGGCCGTTCAACAACTGGATGCTGCGCGAGCCGCAAAACCTGTTCTTCGAGCTCGGCCCGCACATCGTGGCCTTCATGATGGACCTGGTCGGGCCGCTCGACCGCTTGCAGACCGACGTGTTCCGCCCCATCGACCTTCCGGGCGGCAACCGCGTCTACCGCCGCTGGCACGTGCACGGGGTGAAGGGCAACACCGGTGTCGATCTCAACCTCTCCGTCACCCCGGGCTTCACCGACCGCAGCATCACCGTGCGCGGCCACGCCGCGACCGCCAAGTGCGATTTCGACCGCGACCTTTACTACCGCGACGAGCCGAGCGGCAACGGCATCCTGTTCGACAACTTCTTCACCCCGCTCGGCGTCGCCCGCCAGTTGACCCGCAACGCCTTCGGCAACCTGTTCAAGGCCCTCAGCAACACGCTGCAGAAGGCACCGGCGGCCAACCCGTTCGGCGAGAGCATCCAGCGCAGCGTCCAGGCGTTCTATGAAACCATCGGCAGCCAGCTCGACCCCCGCCTCGACGGTCAGTTCGGCGTCAACGTCATCGCCGCCTGCGAACAGATCACCCAGCAGGCCGCCTTCGAACCGGCCGAGAACCGAGACCAACCCTGGACCGTGCTGCCGCCGACCCAGAAGCCAACCGTCCTCGTGCTCGGCGGCACCGGCTTCATCGGCAAGTACCTCGTGCAGAAGCTCTGCGAGAAGGGCCTCGGCGTGCGCGTCGTCACCCGCGGCATGAGCTCCGGCAACATCGCGCTGGCCGGCCTGCCCGTCGAACTGGTACAGGGCGACCTCGGTGACCCCATCTTCATGGACAAGGCGCTCGAGGGCATCGAGATCGTCTATGACCTCGCCAAGGCACTCGGCGACAAGTGGGAGGATTACTACAAAAATGACGTGCTGGTGACCAAAAACATCGCCGAGCGCGCACTCGCCGCGGGCGTGAAGCGCTTCATCTACACCGGCACCATCGACTCGTACTACTCCGCCAACCCGAACGACGTGATCACCTCCGACACGCCACTCGACACGCACCCCCACCGCAACCACTACGCCCGCTCGAAGGCCATGTGCGAAAACCTGCTGATGGACCTCCACCGCAGCAAGGGCTTCCCCGTGGTGATCTTCCGTCCCGGCGTGGTCATCGGCAAAGGCTGCCCGCCGGCGCACTGGGGTGTGGGCATGTTCCAGTCCGAGTCGCGCATGCAGTTCTGGGGCGACGGCGAGAACAAACTGCCACTCGTGCTCGTCGAGGACGTGGCCGATGCGCTCGTGCTCGGCCTGGGCAAACCCGGCATCGAAGGACAGGTCTTCCTGCTCACCGACGAACCGCTGCTCTCCGGCAAGGAATACGTCGACATCGTCTCCCGCGAAAGCGGCACCGCCATCCGCGCCGAACCCACCCCCATCTGGAAGTTCTTCCTCGGTGACGCAATCAAGGAGGCGGCCAAGAACGCCATCAAGCACCCCAACCGCAAGGTCCCCAGCTACCGCGACTGGGACTCGCGCAGCCACCGCGCCCGCTACGACAGCTCCAAGACCAAACAGGTCCTCGGCTGGAAACCCGCCGGCACCCGGCAGGCACTCATCGAACGCGGCATCATCGCCGCCGTGCGCGACTTCATGAAGTAACCCGACCTCCGGGGGCCGGACCCGCGGCCCCCGCATCTCGTTTGGTGCAACGTCAGCCGAGTCTTGCGCGAGATCAAGCCGTGTGCGAGGCGGACTTGCTACCGTATCGCGGTCTCCCGTTCATGGGCTTCGCTGCCATGAGTACCAATCCATCACCACCCGGACAACCACCGCAACGCGGCGGGCTGCCACGAGGTCCGCTGATCGTCATACTGCTCGCCCTGGCGCTGGTGCTGACGTTTTTCTGGCTCAAGCAGACCGTGCCACCACGGCCGCTGCCGGAGGCCCCTGCACACCGGCTCCCGCCCAAGGATCAAGCTCACCCTCGGGACCCCCGCCTCGGCGGATCGATGTCTGGCGGGCCAAGCCGCGGTTCCGAGGCAAGCCCCGCCGCGCATTGACCACGGCCCAAACCCTGCGGGCCGACCAGCCTGAAAGGTGGGCGGCGCGGCCACTTGTCGTTTCACGCGGACGTCGCCGCGTCATGGCACAATCGCGGGATCTCTTGCAACGCAACGGGGTGATGTGGTGGCCCGCACGAGCCAATTCCTGACTCGCGTCTTCAGCGGCCTATTGGGTTATGTAGGCCGCTATGTCGGCTGGCTGTTGCTGACGGGGTTCGTCACGCTGGGCGGTGCGACGGTGTTGATGCTGTTCAAGGACTGGACGCTCGATGCCATCGCCACGTCGATGCTGGCCTGGCCCGCGCTGGCGATCGGGGTGTTTCTCGCCATGCCCATCGCACTGTTTCCGCTGGGGCGGTTCTATTTTTACAGCGCCATTGGCGGGGGATTGATTTTCAATGCTTTTCTGCTGTTTGCCTGAGTACACGCGGCGCTTGCAGTGCCCTGCGTTTGTGGGCGATAACGCCTACACCGGCATTCAAATCTAACGGGGTTCTTCATGTACGAGTCCGCGAAGATCGGCATCGTGTCCATCAGCGACCGCGCAAGCCGCGGCGTGTATGTCGATGAGGGTATACCGGCGTTGCGTGGGTGGCTCGAGGCCGCATTGCACAACCCGCTCACCTTCGTCGAGCGGCTGATTCCGGATGAGCAGGCGCAGATCGAGGCCACGCTGATCGAGCTGGCGGATGTGGAGGGCTGCTGTCTGGTCCTTACGACGGGGGGCACCGGCCCCGCGCCGCGCGACGTGACGCCGGAAGCCACGCTCGCCGTGGCGCACAAGGTGCTGCCGGGGTTTGGGGAGGCGATGCGCGCGGTGAGTCTGAAGTACGTGCCGACGGCGATCCTCTCGCGCCAGGTGGGCGTGACCCGCGGCGCCTGCCTGATCCTGAACCTGCCGGGGCAACCCAAGGCGATCAAGGAGACGCTGGATGGCGTGTTTGCCGCAGTGCCCTACGGGGTGGACCTGATCGGCGGCCCATATCTCGAAACCTGCGAGGAGGTCGTCAAGGCGTTCCGCCCGAAGTCCGCCCAGCGCCCGGCGCGCTGAGGCGCGGTCAGGCCGCGCAGTAGCGCAGCAGTGCCTCGAAGCCGGGGTACTCCTCGCGCCGGATGGCGTACTTGCAGGTGTAGCGCCCCCAGGACTCACCAGCCTGCAGCGCCCAACGAAACCCTTCGGGGTCGCTCACACGGGTGCCGCCCAGCAGGGTCACGCCGCGTGCGAACAGGGGATCGGGTAGGCACCCTGCGCCCGGGCCTACCATGGCAAACCGGGTCGCACTCGCGCAGTGGGCGAGCACGGTGTCGAGGGTGTCATTGAGCAGCACGGTGCTGGTCGAGAGGATCTTGTTGCACTCGCGAAGCGCCTCGGTGTCCAGGGTGACGCGGTAGCTCTCACGCTCGCCGGCGAGTTCTGGCTTCAGTTCGATGACCGTGAGCCGCGCGCCCGTCGCGACGATGGGACCGGTGAGCCCCGGAAACAGGCCGATCATGCCGATGTGGTCGCCGGGTTGCGGGTCGAGCAGGCCGAGCGAGTCGCTGGTCGCCAGGGGCGCGTAACCCGCGCGCTGAAACAGGCACTGGGTGATGGCGTTGATCGCGGCGAAGCCCAGGGCACGCACGGGGCTGGTGGGATCGGCGTAACCGCGCGCGACCGACAGCGCCTCCGCGCCGACGAGGCCCTGGTGATCCGCCTCGCTCGCCAAGCGCTCGAGCGCCCCGTCCAACAGCACATAGCTCATACCGATCGACCCGTCGTCGAGCTCCAGCGCGCAGAACTCGGCCGCCTTGCCGCGACTGTCGTCGCGCGGCGGCGGCAGCAGCAGGCGGTGCACGCGCGGCAGCGCAGCCCTCGCGGCGTAGCGCTCGAGGTAGGCGAGCAGCGCAGTGGCAAAGGTCATGCGGCGGGGTCTCCGTGCTTGCATCTCGGTTCCGGCGGGTGCCGGCCACCGCCGGTTGGCCGTGATGCGTCCGGACAGCGCGCCACGGCACCGTGCTCAGCGCGGCTCACGGCGCAGGCCGCGCCGCACCGCCTCGGCCGCGCTCGGGCCGCTCACCGTGGCCTGCCGGTTCGCCTCCGAGCGGATCGCGCCCGGGAAATACATCGCCGTGAGGTTGGATGCGTGCACGGGCGAATCGGCATGCGATGTGCCGAAGCGCCGCCAGTCCCGCACCCAGAACACCTCATCGGCGAGCTCGAGCAGGCCAATCGTCTCCCGGTCCCCGATCAGTACGCCCTGCACACGCAGCCCTAGGGTGCGTTTGGCATCCTGCAAACGCCGGGCGATGGCCGGTGTCGCACCGAATTCGCCATCCGAGGCGATGACCAGGTCGGCCTGTGCCCAACGCGCCTCGGCGAGTTTGTCGAGCGCGCGCTCGATCGGCCCGCAGATATCGGTGCCGCCCCGGAAGGCCTGGCCCAGGAAGTCCGCCAGCCGCGTGACGCCCGGCAGGTTCAGCTCCAACTCGAGCTCAACGATCTCATCCGGCCCGCCGAAGGCAAAGACGTGACAGGCGCGGCGCTGCGCGCGGGCGGTGCGCATGGCCTCGAGCACCACGGCCTTGGCCACCGCCTCCGCCCCGCCCTGCATGGAGCCGGAGGTGTCGACGCAGAGCAGCAGTGGCCCGCACTCCAGGCGGCGCTCGGGCACGGGCTGCGGCCGCGGCTTCGGGGCAACCGCCATGGCGCGGCGTAGCTCGTCCATGCGGTCGTCGTCCTCATAGGTGAGCAAGGCGCGCTCGGCGTGCCGCGCATGCCAGACGCGGCGCAGCTTCGGGTGATTGAGCAGCACCGCCTCGCCCGCCAGCATGCGGGCAACCCGGCCGGAGCGCTGGACGCCGCGTGTCTCCCCGGGCAGGTCGGGCACCCGGATGGGGTCATGCCGCGCGCGCGGCGCGGGGCCGGTCTCACGGATCTCCGCGACCAGCCTGCACCCCGCATCGACCTCGTCCGCTGGAACTGCGCGCCCGAGACTGCGGATCAGCGCCGAGACTTCAGGGAGCCGCTCGAGCAACCGGCGGATGCGCACCACCTCGCGCCAGCCGCCGCTCTGCAACACCCCCCTGAGCAAGTCCCAGCGTGCGCTGCCCGCCGTCTCACCGAGCTCCCCGAACACTTCGATCAACTCATCCATCGCCCCGCAGCGGTCCCGCCACTCATCGGCGAAGGCCTCCACGGCCATGCCCTCTGCCCGCTCCGCGGAGGCGCCCCGATCGCGATAGTCGACGATCCGGTCGAGGTGGAAGCTCAGGCTGCGCAGCACCTGCTCGGCGAGATCGGGTTGGCCGCAACAGAAGCGCGGGAGTTCGAGCGCATCGAGCGTGGACACCAGCGCGGCAGCGAGCGTCGCTGCGGGCCAGGGCAGATCGGCCGAAGACACGGGCTCCCCGGCGATGAGCGCGGCGCGGAGGTCACGCAGCGCCTCGAGGCGGGGCTTGACGTGCCCCAGCGCATGCGTGAGCGCGCCGAGCCACAAACCCCGCGGCAGATCATCGAGCAGCGCGTACGCCGCCTCGGCCTGGGCAAAGAAGGGGGTTGCCGTCACGACGGGACATCCTCCAACTCCAGCGTGAGCGGTTCCGGCACGGCGCCGGAGTCCACCGCCAAGCGCGGTAGGCCCTCGAAGCCGGCTCGCGCCCGCAACGCCCGCTCGCGCAGCGCAGCGAGATGGGCCGCCGTGCCGGCGAGATGCGCCAGCGCGCGCTCAGCGAAGGCGTGATCCAGCCACAAGCTGCCCCCGGCGTAAGCCGCCAGATCGGCGCGCCGCGCATCGACCTCGGCCGCGCACAGCGCGAGTCGCCCCAGCAGCTCGTCGAGCTGCGCGAGGCGCGCGCCGATGTGGCAAGCGCCATAGCGACGCTGCCGCGAGTAGGTCAAGCGCGCGGCCTTTGACGCCCCCTTGGGGTCGCCGACCTCGGCCGCCAGGTCGTCGCGGAATTTGAGCCGGCCGTTCTCGTCGTAGTCGAGCTCGTTGGCATTCTGCTCGGCCTCGAGCAGCGCCTCGAAGGCTTCGACGGCGCGCTTGAGCCGCTCCGGCTCGAGCGGCGGCGCCACACCAAGCCGCGCACACAGCCACCCGTCCACCGCCGCGGCCCGCGCCGCATCCGGGGCCACACACCACGGCAGCAGCCACGCATCCCACACGACCACCTCCTGCCGGCCCTCCGTCGCCGCCGCGACCTTGAGCAGGTTCGCCACCTTGACCCAGCACCGGTCTGACACATACACCCCTTCCGCCGCCGACCAGGCGCGCAGGTCGACGAGCAGCTCGGCGAACGGCTCACTCAACGTCACGCACCGCGCCGCCTCCGTGATGTCGTGCAGCTCCCCGGCATCCAGTCCGTGGACTTCGCCCCGTGGCGCGGCGCCAGCGCCGCCGAGTAACCGCCGGAATCCCTCGACGCTCACCGGCACGACCGGCAACCGGACCAGAAAGCGGTCGAAGAACGCCTCGGCGACCTCGTCCTCCGGCACCTCGTTCGTCGCGCCGATTACGCTGATCAGGGGGCAACGCTGGCGCACCGCGCCGTTGTCGAACTCACGCTCGTTGAGCAACGTGAGCAGCGCGTTCAGGATCGCGCTGTTGGCCTTGAACACCTCGTCGATGAACGCAATCGAGGCCTCCGGCAGAAACCCTGCGGTCTGCCGCTCGTAACGATCCTGCTCGAGCGCAGCGATCGACAGCGGCCCGAACAACTCCTCCGGCACCGAGAAGCGCGTGAGCAGCCGCTCGAAGTAGCGCCCCCCGCGAAACGCCCGGTGAATCCGCCGCGCAAGCTCGCTCTTCGCCGTGCCCGGCGGACCGATCAAAAGCGTGTGCTCACCCGCGAGTGCCGCCAGCAGCGCCAGACGCACCTCCCGCCCGCGCTCGACCAACCCGCACTCCAGCGCATCCACGAGCGCCGCCAATCGCAGGCGCAAAGGGTCGGCATGAGGTGGCGGAAATGTGGCGTCCATCGCTTCAATCATAGCGGAGCGGAACGGAGCACAGCGGTGTCGGGGTGCTGCGCTGCTGCGTCTAGCCTTGCGCGCGCCCGCGCTCGAGCCGCGAGATCACGATGCCGCCGAGGATGAGCACGAGCGCGTAGAGGTGGTGGGTCTGGGGCTGTTCGCCGAGGAACAGGACGCCGAGGCCGAGCGCCCAGAGGGGGATCAGGTAATTGAGCAGGGAGACGAAGGCGGGTCCTGCGGATTCGATGAGGCGGAAGTAGACCACAGCGGCGAGCGCGGTGGAGAACGCGCCGAGCGCGCCGACGGCGAGCCATGCGCTGGACGGGATCGCGCGAGGGTCGAAGCCGGCGTCCGGCAGCGGCGTGACAGGCAGCATCATCAGGGCGGCGAGCACCGTGGTGGCGGCCGCGGCGTGGAGTGCGTCGCTGCTGGGGCGCAGGCGCGAGAGGATCGCGGAGACGGCGTAGCACACCGCGCCGCCAAGCACGGCGAGCATGGGTAGAAACTGCCCTTCTACGCCTTGCAGCGCCTGGCTGGCCTCGGGCCCGGTGAGCACGACGATGCCGGCAAAGCCGAGCGTAAACCCGCCGATGCGGAACCGGTTGAGCCGCTCGCCCGGCACGAAGAAGTGAGCGAACCCGAGGGTGAACAGCGGCATGACCGCCATGAGGATGCCGGCGAGCGCGCTGTCGATGTACTGCTGGCCCCAGGCGATGATGGTGTAGGGCAGCGCGTTGCCGAGCAGCGCAATGAGGCCAAAAAATATCCACAGCCGCCAGCCGTTCGGGCCGTTGCGGAAACGTCCCAGGGCAAGCGGCAGGAGCAGCAGCGAGGCGATCGCCAGCCGCCCCAGCACGACCCACTCCGAAGGCACCACCGACACGGCGATCTTGGTGAGCATGAACGCCGTGCCCCACATGGCGGTGAGCGCCAGCAGCAGGCCCCAGTCGGCGAGGGGATGACGCGCCATTGAAGTAAGTGGATTGCGGGCTTGGGGAACAACCCGGCTACACTACCGAATCGGGCGCCGCTTCGAAACGTGGCCACCACGGCAGACGCCGCCAACAGCCGATTGCGCCGCGCCACACGATCAGAACAAGGTCAGGATCCCCATGCCCACCGAACCCATCATCCGCCTGCGCGCCGTGCGCAAGGCCTACCGCGAGGGCGATGCGCGCCGTGAGGTGCTCGCTGGCGTGGATCTCGACATCGCGCGCGGCGAGCGGCTGGCATTGCTCGGCCAGAGCGGCTCGGGCAAGTCGACCCTGTTGAATCTGATCGGCGGGCTCGAACCGCCCGATGCGGGCGAAATCGAGGTACTCGGGCGAGCGTTGCATCGACTCGAAGAGCCGGCCCGTTCCTTGTTCCGACGGACGCATGTGGGCTTTGTCTACCAGTTTTTCAACCTGATCCCGACGCTGACGGTCGGCGAGAACGTGCGCTTGCCGCTGGAGTTGAGCGGCGTCCCTGTGGGCGCGGCCAACGAACGGGCACTCGCAGTGCTCGAGACCGTTGGGCTCGCGGATCGCGCAGGGAGCTTTCCGGATCGCCTCTCCGGCGGTGAGCAACAGCGGGTGGCGATTGCCCGCGCGTTAGTCCACCGCCCGGCGCTGGTGCTGGCCGATGAGCCGACCGGCAATCTGGACGCCGCCAGCGGGCGGCAGGCGCTGGCGCTGCTGGATGCGCTCGTAGAGCGCGACGGTGCGACGCTGATCCTCGTGACGCACAGCCGCGGCGTGGCAGAACACGCCGACCGGGTGCTGACCTTGCAGGCCGGGCGGCTCGAGGCACGCGGCGGAGACGTGGCCTGGTGAGCCCGCTGCTGCACCGCTTGAGCTGGCGACATCTGCTCGGTCACCCGTGGCAGACCGTGCTGGCGATCCTCGGCATTGCGATCGGCGTGGCGATCGTGGTGGCCGTGGACATGGCAAACGCAAGCGCGCGGCGGGCCTTCGCGCTGTCCATCGAGCATATCGCCGGGCGCGCCACGCACCAGATCGTCGGTGGCCCGAGCGGCATCGACGAGGTGCTCTACACGCGGCTGCGCACCGCGTGGGGGGTGCGCAACGCGGCCCCCGTCGTCGAGGGGTACGTGCGCGTGCGCGGCGAGACGCTACACCTGCTGGGGCTCGATACCTTCGCCGAGGCGCCGTTCCGCGCCGCCGCCACGCGCCTCGAAGGGCCGGCCCTGGCTGAACTGCTCACCGAGCCTGACACCCTCGCGCTGCCGGAGGGCTTCGCGCGGCAGCACGGGATCGCAGCCGGCAGCCGCATCGAGGCGACGGTGGGTGGCGCAACGCGCGAGCTGCGCGTCGCCGGGACGCTCGCGGCGGGCCCGGGCCAGAGCGGCACCGCACCGACCGGCATCGCCGTGGCCGACATTGCCACCGCGCAGGAACTTCTCGGCCGCGTGGGCCGGCTTGACCGGATCGATCTCGTGCTCGATGCGGCAGAGGAAGCGGCGTTGCGCGACCGGCTCCCCGCGGGCGTCACCCTGCTGCAGGCCGAGGCCCGGACGCACACGCTCTTTGAGCTGACCCGGGCATTTCACACCAACCTCACGGCTATGAGCCTGCTCGCCCTCGTCGTTGGCGGGTTCCTCATCTACAACGCGATGACCTTTTCCGTGCTGCAGCGGCGCCCCACGCTGGCCAACCTGCGCCTGCTCGGCGTGACGCGTGGCGAGGTGTTGAAGCTCGTGCTCGCTGAGGCGCTCGTGCTCGGGCTTGCCGGCACGCTGCTCGGCCTGCTGGCTGGCTACGCCATCGCCCACGGCCTGCTGCGGCTAGTCACACGCACCATCAACGATCTGTACTTCGTGCTCTCGGTCACCGGCCTGCACCCCACGCCCGCCGAGTGGCTCACCGGCCTCGTGCTCGGGCTGGGTGTGACACTGCTTGCCGCGCTCGGTCCGGCGCTCGAGGCTGCGCGCACTTCGCCACTGCTCGTGCAGCGGCGCTCACGGCTCGAACACGCGAGCCTGCGCGCGCTGCCGTGGCTCACGGCTGGAGGCGTGCTCCTCGCGCTCGCCGGCCTTCTGCTCGCGCGGGTGCCGAGCTCGAGCCTGGTGCTCGGATTCGTCGCGCTGTTCCTGCTCATCGTGGGGTTCAGCCTGCTCGCCCCGCTTGGGCTCGTGGTCTTCGCCCGGTGGCTCACGCCGATGCTTGGGGCGCTGTTTGGCGGCATCGGGCGGCTCGCCGCGCGCGGCGTCGCAGCCGGCCTGAGCCGGACCGGGCTCGCCGTGGCCGCGCTCGCGGTGGCCGTATCCGCAACGGTGGGAGTGGGTGTGATGATCGAGAGCTTCCGCGCGAGTGTCAGCGACTGGCTGCGCATGACGCTGCCGACGGATCTTTACGTCTCCGCGCCTTCCGAGGTATCGAGCCGCGTGGCGGGCACGCTCGATGCGCGGGTGCCGGAACGCATCGCCGCGGTCCCCGGCGTGGCCGAGGTCAGCCTGGGACGGCGCGTGGTGGTGGAGTCGCGCCAGACGCCGGTCGAGATCCTCACGATCCACATGGCGAGCGGCAGCTACGCGGGCTTTCGCTTCTTCGCTGGCGATCCGGCGCAGATCTGGCGGGCCTACGACACGGAAGATGCGGTGATTATCTCGGAGCCACTCGCAAAGCATCGGGGCCTGCGCGCGGGCGATGAGCTGGAGCTGCTGACCGACCGGGGCTGGCGGCGCCTGCGCATCGCCGGGGTGTTTCAGGATTACGCGGCGACGGAGGGCTACGTCGTGATGCGCCGCTCGCTCTACGAAAGGCTCTGGGACGACCGGCGCGTCTCCGCTATGGGGGTGTTCGTCGACGGTAGCAGTTCCGCCGAAGCGGTGCGCGAAGGCATCGTGCAAGCCCTGCGCGACATCGACCAGGCCATCCTCGTACGCTCCAATGCCGAGATCCGCGCCGTGTCGCTCGAGATCTTCGACCGCACGTTCGCCATCACCCACGTGCTACGCCTGCTGGTCATCGGCGTGGCCTTCGTGGGCGTGCTGAGCGCCCTGCTCGCCCTGCAACTCGAAAAGGCCCGGGAGCACGCGATCCTGCGCGCCACCGGCGTGACGCCCAGGCAACTGGTGGGGCTCGTGAGCCTGCAAACTGCGCTGCTTGGGCTGAGCGCAGGGCTGATTGCCCTGCCGCTCGGGCTCGTAATGGCGCGGGTGCTGATCGACGTGATCAACCTGCGCGCCTTCGGCTGGAGCATGCAGGCGCTGGTTCCGCTCGACGTGTTGAGTGAGGCCGTGCTGCTCGCGGTCGGCTCGGCGCTGATTGCGGGCCTCTACCCGGCGTGGCGCATGACGCGCATCCCGTCGGCGCAGGCGCTGCGGGAGGAGTGAACCCTGCGGCGCGGCTAGCGGCAGTCGCCCGGCGCCGAACCCCGCATGACTCCGGTACAATGGTCACCTCTCCTTGGTTGCCGCGCCCATGAGATCGCCATGAACTGCTACGTCTACGAGAGCCGGAAACGGCCCGGGACCTACCTGTACCTGACCGAGCGCGACGACTTCAGTCGGGTGCCCGAGGCGCTGCTCAAGGTCTTCGGTCCCCCACGGTTCGCGCTCGCGTTCGAGTTCACGGAAAACCGCACCCTAGCGCGGGAGGACCCCGCCACCGTGCGCCGCAACCTCCTCGAACAGGGGTTTCATCTGCAACTCCCGCCACAGGACGTCGACCGCGCCTAGCGTTCGGCATTCCTCGCGCACGGCCAGGCGCGGCAATTGTTTCGGAACGATGACAAGCCATGTATCCTTGAAAAACCCAAGGATTACAAGGTAATGGCCTGCGCCCCGGCGCGCCTGCCGGGTGCGCGGATGCGCCCTAACAGACTGTTTTCAAAGGTGTGCGCACCGTTATCGCAGGGCGCACCATAAACCCTGCCCTGCCCGGCATTGAT
This sequence comes from uncultured Thiotrichales bacterium, assembly GCA_964430355.1. Taxonomy (GTDB): domain Bacteria; phylum Pseudomonadota; class Gammaproteobacteria; order UWMA-0217; family UWMA-0217; genus CAYSFW01. The sequence continues at coordinate 52,456 of CAYSFW010000062.1, read as the reverse complement.
ATCGGGTGAGGCGTTCGGTATACATACCCAAGTAATTTGCTCGGAATTAGTCTCAGGTAAGCCCAATGACTGCAACCCAACAGGCTGTAGACGACGTCGTCAGCGGTGATTACAAGCACGGCTGGGTAACGTCGATCGAGTCGGACACCTTCCCGCCAGGGCTCGACGAGGAAGTCGTGCGGGCCATCTCGGCGAAGAAGGGCGAACCGGAGTGGATGCTGGAGCTGAGGCTTAAAGCGTTCCGCCACTGGCTCACGCTGCGCGAGCCGGACTGGGCCACGGTGCATCACCCGCCGATCGACTATCAGGCTATTTCGTACTTCTCGGCGCCCAAGTCGAGGGCAGACGGGCCGAAGAGCCTGGACGAGGTCGATCCCGAGCTGCTGCGCACCTACGAAAAACTCGGCATTCCGCTCGAGGAACAAAAGGCGCTGGCCGGCGTGGCGGTCGATGCGGTGTTCGACAGCGTATCGGTGGCCACCACCTTCCGTGAAAAGCTGCACGAGGCGGGTGTGATCTTCTGCTCGATGTCGGAAGCCGTGCGGGAATACCCAGACCTCGTCCGGCAGTACCTCGGGTCGGTCGTGCCCCACACCGACAACTTCTTCGCAGCACTCAACTCGGCGGTGTTCTCGGACGGCACGTTCGTATACATCCCGAAGAACACGCGCTGCCCGATGGAGCTGTCCACCTACTTCCGCATCAACCAGGCCAAGACCGGGCAGTTCGAGCGCACGCTGATCGTGGCCGACGCCGGCAGCTACGTGAGCTACCTCGAGGGCTGCACCGCGCCGATGCGCGATGAAAACCAGCTGCATGCCGCCGTGGTCGAGCTGGTCGCGATGGAAGACGCCAGCATCAAGTATTCCACCGTGCAGAACTGGTATCCGGGCGATGCCGAGGGTCGCGGCGGCATTTACAACTTCGTCACCAAGCGCGGTGAGTGCCGCGGGGCGCGTTCCAAGATCTCATGGACGCAGGTCGAGACCGGGTCGGCCATCACCTGGAAGTATCCGAGCTGCATCCTGCGCGGCGACGACTCCGTGGGCGAGTTCTACTCGGTGGCCGTGACCAAGGGGCGGCAGCAGGCCGACACCGGCACGAAGATGATCCACCTGGGGCGCAACACGAGCTCCACGATTGTCTCCAAGGGCATTTCGGCGCAACACGGCCAACAGGCCTATCGGGGCCTTGTGCGCATAGCGCAGCGTGCCGAGGGCGCACGCAATCACACGCAATGCGACTCGCTGTTGATCGGCGACCAGTGCGGGGCGCACACCTACCCCTACATCGAGGTCAAGAACCCCACGGCACAGGTCGAGCACGAGGCGACGACCTCCAAGATCAGCGAGGATCAGCTCTATTACTGTCGCTCGCGCGGGCTCTCCGAGGAGGATGCCGTTGGCATGATCGTCAACGGCTTCTGCAAGGAGGTGTTCAAGGAGCTGCCCATGGAGTTCGCCGTGGAGGCGCAAAAGCTGCTAAGCATCAGTCTCGAAGGCGCGGTCGGCTGAGACGGTCCAGTTTTACCATCACCCGCTCGCCACATCGCGGCGCGGACAGACGGAGGAAAGGTTGAATGCTTGAAATCAGGGGTCTCAAGGCCGAAGTCGACGGCAAGGAAATCCTTCACGGGATCGACCTCACGGTGCGCCCCGGCGAAGTGCACGCGATCATGGGGCCGAACGGCTCCGGCAAGAGCACGCTCGCACACGTGCTGTCCGGCCGATCGGGCTACACCGTCACGGCGGGCGAAGTGCGGCTGGACGGCGAGGACCTGCTCGCGATGGAGCCGGAGGAACGGGCGCACAAGGGCGTGTTCCTGGGCTTTCAGTACCCGGTGGAGCTGCCGGGCGTCAACAACTCGTACTTCCTCAAGGCCTCGCTCAACGCGATCCGCAAGGCGCGTGGCGAGGAGGAACTCGACTCGGTGGCGTTCATGCGCCTGATCAAGGAGAAGCTCAAGCTCCTACACCTCAATCAGGACCTGCTGAAGCGCCCGGTCAACGTCGGATTTTCCGGCGGCGAGAAAAAGCGCAACGAAATCTTCCAGATGGCGCTGCTCGAGCCGCGCCTCGCAATCCTCGACGAGACGGACTCCGGGCTCGACATCGATGCGCTGAAGGTCGTCTCCGACGGGGTGAATGCCCTGCGCAGCCCGGATCGCTCCGTGATCCTCGTCACGCACTACCAGCGGCTGCTGAACTACATCAAGCCCGATTTCGTCCATGTTCTGGCCAAGGGGCGCATCATCCGCTCCGGCGACAAGCAACTCGCGCTCGAACTGGAGGAAAAAGGGTACGCGTGGATTCTCCAAGAGGCCGCGGCATGAGCACCGCAAAGCCCGGTATCGAACGGCTGGCATCCTGGGCGGGGGCCACACTCGCCACGGGTGACGAGCCCGACTGGCTCGCCGTGCGGCGCGAGCGGGCCCGCTCGGATGCACGCATCGCTGCCCTGCCCACACAGAAGTCCGAGGCGTGGCGCTACACCAACATCGAGCCCCTGCTTCAGCAGCAGTTCACGCCCGCCGGGTCCGTCGACGCGCAGGTCGACCCCGCTGCGTTGGCCCGGCTCGGACTGCTGCCGGATGCGTGGCGCGCGGTGCTGGTCAACGGCAAGTTCATCTCGGCCGTATCCGCGCTCGATGGTCTGCCGCAGGGCGTCACCGTCGGCAGCCTCAAGGTGTTCAGCCGTAAAAACCCGGAACTGGCACGGCGCTACATGGCCGCCGCGGCGGCCGAGGGCAGCCGTCTGTTCGTCACCCTCAACGAGGCCGGCTGGGAAGATGGCTTTGTGCTCCACGTCCCTGCCGGCGTCATACTCACGAGGCCGGTGGAGATCGTCCACTTCACGACGGATACCGTGCTCGCTCAGTCGCGGCATCTGGTGGTGCTCGAGGCGGGCGCCCGCGCGCAGCTCGTCGAGCGGTACACGGGCAACGCGCCCGCCAGTTACTGCAACAACGGCGTGCTGGAAATCGTGGTCGAGGACGGCGCGAATCTGTCGCATGTGCGCCTGCAGGAGGATGGACCCCAGGCATTTCACATCGCCGGCGTGTACTTGCGTCAGCTCGCCGAGAGCCAGTTCGCCGGGGTGCATTGCGGTCTCGGCGCGCAGTGGTCACGCACGGACATCGACGTCACCTTCACTGGTGAGGGGGCAACCTGCGAGCTCGGCGGCATCTTCCTTGCTGGCGAGAAGCAGCTCACGGATTACCACGTCAGTGTCGATCACGCACTACCGCGTTGCGCGAGCCAGGAGCGTTTCCGCGGCATCGTCCACGGGCGCGGGCGCGCAGTGTTCGACGGGCGCGTGCTGGTGCGTAAGGATGCCCAAAAGACCGACGCACAGCTCTCGAACAACAACCTGCTCCTGTCGCGTCACGGCGAGATCGACACCAAGCCGACCCTGGAGATCCTCGCCGATGACGTGAAGTGCAGCCACGGGACGACCGTGGGCCAACTTGATGAGCAAATGATTTTCTACCTGCGCTCGCGCGGCATCGCCGAGGCTGAGGCGAGGCAGCTACTTTGCCTTGGGTTCGTCGGCGAAGTGCTCGATGCGATAGCGCATCCGGCCGTGCGCGAACATGCCGAAGGGCTGGTAAGGACCGGGCTGGGTCAGGGTGCGGCCGCGGCCGAGTCCTGACCGGAGACCACTCACAGAGGTTCAGTTATGCTGTTTCGTTTGGCTCGGTTTTCACACCACAACGACGAGGCCAACGCCCAACCCCAGGCCCAGTCGGAACCCAAACCGGAGGAAGGCAGCCTGCCAGAGCGCGTGGTGGCGGCGCTGCGTTCGGTCTACGACCCGGAGATACCAGTCAACATCTTTGACCTTGGGCTGATTTACCGGCTGGAGGTATCCGACAGCGGTGCCGTGGAGATCGACGTGACGCTCACGGCCCCCGCCTGCCCGGTCGCGGAGATGATGCCGGTGATGGTCGAAAAGGCGGTCAAGCAGGTCGAGGGCGTGACCTCGGTAAACGTCCAGCTCGTCTGGGACCCGCCCTGGACGATGGACCGCATGACCGACGAGGCAAAGCTCGAGGTTGGCCTGCTCTGACCCGTGGGGGTTGTGCGAGGCCCGCCCCGGTCGCATTCCGAGGTTCGCTATGACATCACCACTGATGAGTTAGGGAGAGGATCCACATGTCAGTCAGTCTAACCCCCGCCGCAGCCGATCACGTGCGGAAAATGCTCGAAAAGCGCGGACACGGTATCGGCCTGCGGGTCGGCACAAAGAAAAGCGGTTGCTCTGGTTTTGCCTACGTCGTCGACTATGCCGACGCGGTCGAGCCCGGCGATCATCTCTTCGAAGCTCACGGTGTCAAACTCGTCGTGGACAGCGCGAGCCTGCCCCACATCGACGGTATGCAGATCGACTACGTCAAGACCAACGCGCTGAATTCCGGATTCGAATTCAACAATCCGAACGTGAAGGACACCTGCGGTTGCGGCGAGTCATTCAGCGTATGAGGGACGTCGACGACATCGCGAGCGACTTCGAGCTCTTTTCCGACTGGGATGAGCGCTACCAGTACCTCGTGGAACTGGGTCAAAACCTGGCGCCGATGCCTGAGTCGGAAAAGACCGAGGACAACCGCGTCAAGGCGTGCATGAGCCGTGTGTGGGTGCGCGCCATGCGCGATGCACGCAATCCAACGCTCATCAACTTCCACGGCGACTGCGACACGGCGATCATCAAGGGGGTGGTTGCCTTGCTCGTGGACCTGTTTTCTGGCCGAACCGCCGAGGAAATCGCAGCAGTCAACGTCGATGAGCTATTTGAGCGCATCGAGCTCGCCGAGCACCTGAGCCCGAATCGCCACGTCGGGGTGTACGCCATCGTCGACCTGATGAAAAAGCAGACTGCTGACCTGAACCGCGCGGCCGCAGCGGCTTGAGGTGTCCTCGGCTATCGGCCTTGCAACAGCTTGAGGTGCTCCACCAGGTGCTCGAGGTCCGCGCGACCGCTGTCGTGGATGAGGCGTTTTGCGGCGGGCGCGTCGAAACCGACCAACTGCTCGACCGCTGATTTGACTTCGTCCGGCTGATGCAGGTGGTGGAGCGCCATGCCGTAGGCATACCAGACCTCGCCATTCATCGGCTGTAGCTCGGTCGCACGCTTGAGCGCCGCTGCCGCCTCGGCATGGTCGCCCAGCGCGGCGTGCGCGAGGCCCATGCCGTACCACGCGCGGTCAAACGCCGGCTCGAGCCGGACGACCTGCTGGAACGCCTCGATGGCTGCCTCCCGCTGCCGCGCCTGGTCGAGTACGTAGCCGAGGTTGTACCAGGCGTTGGCGTTTTCCGGCTGGAGGCGGGTTGCCGTGCGCAGGTATTCCGCGGCCGCGGGCCAGCGGCCGCGCCGGGCGAGCAGGCTGCCGAGGCTCAGGGCCGCCTCGACCTTGTCGGGGTCGTAGCGGAGCGTGTCCTGATACGCTGCGATGGCGCCGTCTTCGAGTTTGAGAAACTCGAGAATCCAGCCGCGGACGTAGGACCGCCAAGCGTCGTAGTTCATCGTGGGGATGCGCTAAGTTACTGCGAATACAGCGCGATGATAACACCCGAGGCGCGCGCAGCGCGGTGTTGGCCTGCATCCGACGTTGGTCGCCGAGCTGGCGCGGCGGGTTGAAAATTCCAACTGCACTTGAGGTAATGCCCCATGTACTCCGCCGTTCTCAAAATCCACCTGATCACGGTGGTGTTGTCGTTGGTGGGCTTCTTGTTGCGCGGCGTGTGGATGATGATCGACTCGCGCCTGTTACAGGCCCGGCTCACGCGCATCCTCCCGCACATTGTCGACACGGCCCTGCTCACCGCCGGGGTCTATCTCGCCTACTCGGCGGCCATCAACCCGCTGGAGCAGCACTGGCTCGGCGCCAAGATCATTGCACTGCTCGTCTACATCGCACTGGGCACCGTTGCACTCAAGCGCGGCAAAACGAAGGCCGTCCGAATCGTTGCCTGGCTGCTTGCGCTGGCTGTGTTCGCCTACATGCTGGCGGTTGCGCATAACCGCGTCGTCTGGCCGTTTTGAGCCTTTGATATTGCCAGATAATCAAAGGGTGACTTGACTTAAATCATTGGGTGACGCCCCGGCTTGGTGCAAAGTCGGTCAGAACGTATTCACCTCAACCGCACGGGGGCACTGCTATGGAACTTTGGATGGATCTGCTGTTCGGGAACTGGATTGGCCTGCTGTCCATGTTCACGATCCTGTTCATGGTCGGTATGGCAATCTATTTCACGGTTCTCTTCATGTCGAAGTCGAAGGGCGGCTGACCGCCCGATCTCATCGTGTGCACCAATAGCCGCCGGATCACCTGGCGGCGTCGGGCGTGTTTTGCATGTGCTCCGCCACTTGGCGGAACCCGCGATCCAATTGAGCGCGGAGTGTTGCATCAACGCCCAGCGCATTGAGGGCGCGCGCCATGCACAACAACCACTGGTCGCGCATCGAAGCATCGATCGGAAAAGGCAGATGACGGCGGCGCAGCATGGGGTTGCCAATGCGTTCGAGATACAAGGCAGGCCCGCCGAGCCAGCCAGACAGGAAATAGTAAAATTTCTCGCGAGACGCGGTGAGATCCGGCGGGTGCAATCGGCGTAACGCTTCGAGTTCAGGCAGCGTCTCCATCATGTCGTAGAAACGGTCTGCCAACGCGCGGACGCCCGCATCCCCTCCCAGCGCCTGGTATGGCGTTTGCGCGGCTTCAGTCACCTCATTCTCCAAACGATCGGTAGCCCAATTCAGGCTGTATACCGTTTCGGGAAGCAGACAATCCTAATCTAGATCAAATAAACCTGAACAAACGCGAAGCTCGCATCAAGAGGCCCGCAACCGCAACGTTCCACGATCGGCAGCCGGGTTGTGTAAGTGGATTAAGAGAGCGACCGATCGTTCGCCCGGACAGTCATGGAACTCACGCGCGCCTTGGACTCAACGGCAGCCCACGACCCACCGTCCCGGCGATCCTGCGGAAAGCCGGATCAAGGCACCAAGGGGGGCGTCAGCAGTAACAGGCGCACCTTCAGGTAAGTCACCACGAACCAGGCGACCACGACGAACAGGAACGCGATGTAAGGGATGTGGGCATCACCAATGAAGCGCGGCATAAGCCATCGGGTGAAGCGGTGGATCGGCGCGGTGACGGCCCTCAGGATCTGATAGAACACGTTCTGATCGCGGCGCCGACCCGCGAGAATGAACAAGGCGGCCTGGCCGAGCATCGCAAAACCTGCGACTTCGAGGAGCGCCTTGGCGATGACGATCAAAGTAAGCATGCACGGTCTCCACACAGAACACTGCCCGGACGAGCCGGGCAGTTACGGGTTTGCCACTTAGGTGCGAGTCCGGCGATCAGCTCGCCTCGGTCGAGATGTCGCCCTTCAGGCTGGGGTAGCGCACGTGCTCCACCAATTCCTGCGTCGCACGATCGGGTGCTGGCGTCAGGAGGCTCACCACAACGATGACGAGAATACCGAGCGGGATGCCGAAAATACCGGCCGCGATTGGTTCGATGTCCCACCACTTCGGGCCGTTCACGCCGAAGAACGGATAGGTCGTATACATGTAGTACATGCAGATGCCGAGACCCGACAGCATCCCGAGGATGGCACCCCATTTGTTCGCGCGCTTCCAGAACACGCCAAGCACCAGCGCCGGGAAGAAGGCGGATGCGGCCAGCGAGAACGCAGCACCCACGAGGAACAAAATGTCCCCGGGCTTCAGCGACGTGACGTAAGCCGCCGTCACCGCCACGACAAGCAGCAAGCCCTTCGATACAGCAAGCCGACGGGTGGTCGGTGCGTGCGGGTCGACCATCTTGTAGTACACGTCGTGGGAGAGCGCGTTGGCGATAGTCAGCAGCAGCCCGTCCGCGGTAGAAAGCGCGGCGGCGAGACCACCCGCGGCGACCAGACCGGAGATGACGTACGGCAGACCCGCGATTTCCGGCGTCGCTAACACAATGAGGTCACCACCGATGGTGATTTCCGCCAGCTGCACGAATCCGTCCTTGTTGATGTCGGCGATCTTCATGAGTGTGGGATCTACCTTGGCCCAGTTAGATACCCAAGCGGGCAGGTCCGTGAACGCCAGACCGACCAGGTTATGGTAGACCTCGTATTTCGCCAGCACAGCGAGCGCTGGCGCCGTAAAGTACAGCAGGAAGATGAAAAACAGCGACCAGAACACCGAGATGCGGGCCTCGCGGACCGACGGGGTCGTGTAATAGCGCATCAGGATGTGCGGCAGCGCCGCCGTGCCAACCATGAGGCACAAGATCAGCGCAAGGAAGTTCTTGCGCTTCTTGTTGACCTCGGCCTCGTCCTTGCCGGCAAACGGCGTGGCATGGGCCTTCACGGGTGCCGCACCAGCCTTCGCTGACGCGACCGCCTTTTTCCATTTGTCCTTGAGCGCGCCCGTGGTCGCCGGAAACTCCTTCAGCTCCTTTTCCTTCGCCGCGATCTTTTTCTCGTCAGGGGATGTGGCCGCCTTGAGGTCAGCAAGCTCTTTTTCGACCTTGCCCTTCTCGGCCGCCAGGAATGCATCGCCAGTCCCCGCCTTCACGGCATCTTCGAGGGCCTTAATGTTAGCCTCGTTGTCCGCAGCGCGTTTCTTGAAGATGTCCCGCACACTGGCCTCGGCGGCGCCGAGCTTCGTGGACGGATCGTTGAGTTCCTTCTCCTTGGCGGTCACGCCCTGCAGCGCGTAACCGTAGGCGACCTGCGGCACTGGCACGCCCGTGTGCTTAACCGACAGCCAGACGACCGGAATCATGTACGCAATGATCAGGATGATGTACTGGGCGACCTGGGTCCACGTGACCGCACGCATCCCGCCGAGGAAGGAGCAAACCAGGATCCCAGCCAGACCAACGTAAACCCCGATGCCGAACTCCAGCCCGGTGAAACGCGACGTGATCAGACCTACGCCATAGATCTGCGCGATGACGTAAGTAAATGAGCAGATGATGGCCGCAAACACGCCGATCGACCGGGCAATGTTGCCGCCGTAGCGGGCGCCGAGGAAGTCAGGGATGGTGAACTGCCCGAACTTGCGCAGGTACGGCGCGAGGAACAGGGCCACGAGTACGTAGCCCCCGGTCCAACCCATGACGAACGCGAGGCCGTCGTAGCCGGTCAGGTACAGCGTGCCGGCCATGCCGATGAACGACGCGGCCGACATCCAGTCCGCACCGGTGGCCATGCCGTTGAACAGCGCGGGCACGCGCCGCCCGGCGACGTAGTACTCCGAAACGTCCGCCGTCTTGGACATGATGCCGATACCGGCGTAGAGCAGAATCGTCGCCGCCAGGAACACATATCCCAGCACCTTCGCTGGCACACCCATCTGCTCGAGGATGGCCAGAATGACGACGAACGTGACGAACCCACCCGTGTAGAACGCATAGTACTTCCTGAGCTGGGCGGCAAATTCTTTCTGAGAGGCTGAGGCTGCCATGTTATTCATCCTCCGCTACGCCAAACTGCCGATCGAGCTTGTTCATGCGCCATGCGTAGAAGGCGATGATCAGCACGTAGACGATCAGAGAGCCCTGTGCACCCATGTAAAACCCAAGCGGAAACCCCAAGACGACGATCTCGTTGAGTTCGCGGGCGAAATAGCTCACTACGAACGTGACGAGAAACCAGATAAGAAGCAGTATCCCCGTGATTACGAGGTTTTTTCGCCAGTACTGCTCCTGGCGCTGGGTGAGCTGCATAGGACCTCCAAGGCTCTGGGTGGTGAGGGGCATTCGTCGGTCGCGTTTTATCTGCGAAGTCGCACGCTTATACGACGCACCTCGCAAGTCTAGTCTTCGCCCGAGCGCGTTACAACAGAACTGTGACGGTTTTGCCACAAAAAGTTTGAACGGCGTTTTGTATTGAAATCAGAATGCTGTAACCGATTTTTCTTAATACTTCGAGCCCATCGACCAGGGCGCGAACACCCCAACGAGACAGCGCTACAGATGGTAATCGAGCGCCAGGTGTGACTGCACGACACGCGCCTGCCGGAATGACTCCTTCAGCAACCGCCTATCGAGCGCTTCCAGCTTGTCCGGGTCGATCCGATTGGGACTGTGGGATCCTGGATTATCCTGGTTGCGCAAGCGCAGCTGCTGCAGAAAGAAGAACGCCTCGAGCCATGCATCGACATCGTCCTCGGCGAGCTTTCCCGTGCGCGCCAGCTCACGCAGCCGCTCCGCGGTGTTCGTCGCCCGGACACCTTGCGCCAGCGCGAAAATGCGCGCCGCGTCCACGAAGGGCGTGGTGCCGTTGAGCTTGAGATCGAGCGTGTCGGCGTCCTCACCCTCGCCCGAAGTGACGAAGTCGCGCAGCAGTCCGAGAGGCGGGCGGTTGCGCAGCGCGTTCTCGGCCATCTGGCGCAGAAACCGGGGATTGGCGCTTGCCTGTTCCGTGAGCCATTCGCGAAGTGCCTCTGCAAGCTCCCGCTCCCCGCAGAGCGCTCGAAAGTCGAAAAAAATCGAGGCATTGAGCAGGGCCGTGGGATCACCCTGATCGATCCAGGCCCGAAAACGCTGCTTCCATTCCTCAAGACTCAGACACCACAGGGGGTTCGAGGCCATGATGCCACCCTTGCACAGCGGGAATCCGCAGGCATCGAGGGCCTCGTTGATCCGGCGGGCGATCGGGAGCCAGGCAACGCGGATCGCAGATTCCTCGCCGGGCGCGCAAACAAAAATCAACCCGTTGTCCTGATCGGTGGTCAAGGTTTGTTCGGTGCGCCCCTCGGAACCCAACGCAAGCCAGCAGAAGCGCGACGGCGGCAGCTGCGTGGCAAGCTCCAGCTCGATGACGCGCCGCGTCAGGGTGTCGTTCAACTCCGAGATCAGCAGCGTGAGCTGCTCGGGCGCAACCCCCTGCGCAATCATGCTGCGCGAAAGGCTGCGAATGTCGGCGCTCAGCTGCACGAGCGCATCCAGATCTGCGGCGTTGCGCAGGTCCGCGGACAGACGCGACAGGCCGACCCGCTGCATCGAGAAGAGATCCCGCTCGGAGACGACCCCTCTGCAGCATCCGTCCTGCGTCACCACGACATGGCGAAACGAGTGCCGCGCCATGAGCAACACGGCCTGATGTGCGAGCGCCTCCGCAGGTAGCGTGACCGGATCGGGTGTCATGACCTCGCCGATCGGTGCGGTGAGATCGACACCGGCGAGCGCCACGCGGTCGCGCAGATCCGGCAGGGTGAAAATACCGCGAGGCTTGCACCCGTCATCGAGGATAACGATCGAACCCACGCGCGCAGTGCGCATGATCGTCAGCGCCTCGCGAATCGAATCCTGCGATCGGCAAGTGACCGGCTCGCGCCGCAACAGCTTGCCAAGCGGAGTCATAAACAGCTGCTCGGCCGCATGCGACTGCGCATACTGCGCCTGCGTAGAACGGTGCGAATGCGCGAGCAGGCTGGCGATACGGCGCGTGCAGAATTCGTGGAACGGCGGCGAGACCTTCAGGAGATGCTCGAAATCGGCGATCGGCAGCTGGTAACAGAACGTGTCCGTGCTCGCGCGGTAGGTCGAAGTCACCGCGCGCCGGGCCAGTAGCGCAGCCAAAGGGAAACACTCTCCTTCGGAGAGATCCCATCCAACATTCATCGCGCCATCGGCAGGCTCGCCGACGATATGCCCCTGCTTGATGATGTTGAACGTCGCAATCGTGCCGTCATTCGGCGAGAGGACGACCTCCCCGGCCGGGAAGTACGCGATCCGCAGCCGCTCCACCAGATAGGTCAGATGTACCTCGTCCATGTGGTCAAACGGCGAATAGCGGCGCAACTCGTCGACGGTTGCCTTCACGAGGGTTGCGGCGATCGAAGTGGTGGCAGGCATGGGGCTCTCGCAATCGGGATTGAGGAAGTTGCCGGATCCGGGCCGGACTTAAGACCAGCGGGTCAGGCGTTGCGCATGCTCGCGATCCAACAGATGACCGTAGTGCATAAACTTGGACCTCTCAGCTTTATCGAGCATGACCTGAAGCAGTTGTGCCGTCGCCAACGCATCGGCCAACGCCGAATGCCGCGCGAAGTTGCCGATACCAAACTGGCGAGTCCAGTCGTCGAGGGCATGCAGACGACTCGCGAGCGATGGGTAGAGCGCGGGAGAGACGTAGGCGAGATCAAGCCACGGGTAGCTGAACGCGAAACCCAGATACTCCCTCACGGCCCGCTTGATCATGGCTTCATCAAAGGCCACATGGAAGGCTACCAGCGGTGCGCCATCCAGGTAGTCCAGAAAGTCGAGCAACGCCCGGGCTGGCTCCACCCCTTCGCGCTGCGCCGTGCCGCCGATCCCGTGTATCAGAATGTTCGAGTCATCGCTCGCGACATCCTGCTTGAGGATGACCTCGAAGCTGTCGCCTACCACGATGCGTCCCCCTTCCACTGCCACGGCGCCGATGGCGATGAGCCGATCCTTGGCGAGATTCAGGCCGCTGGATTCGACATCGACCACGACGTAGCGTGCCTCGGCGAAAGGTTGCAGCAGATTGGGCCAGGGCCGCGCCCGCCACGACCGCAGACGCTCGGCCTCGGCGGCCAACAGCCGCGGCTTCGGACCAAACAAGCGCTTGAGTAGGCTCACGACAACCCCGTTTTCTGTGCGGGCTTTCAGGATGATACGCGATGCCCCGCTAACCCAGAAAGCGACATGCTAAGGGCCCGCGCGCGAGAATGTCAGGCCCGAGATGCGCATACCCAAACCGCCGGGCTACGGATGATGACCACCGCTCAGGGCGCTGCACCAGGCGCCCGGACTGTCGGCGTCACGCTCGCACCACCCCGGATGCCGTCGGACCACAGAGCACGCCCTTCAACCGGCACATCAATGTATGCGATCGACCACCGGACAACCCGCTGCGTGAACCCGAAACGTCCTGCACATTCCGTTATCTGTTTGAAATATCGAAGTCGCTCGAGCAACCGGAGCTTCCACCCGAGTCGCATCCTGAAAGTGGCTCTTGATGCCCAACCCGGCCCGTCACCAGGCCACACCACGAACACGCTGGTCGCTCAATTTTTACCGTTCGATGAATATTTTTTAACACTTCTGTGAGGCGTCCCGGAATTTGAAAACATCGTGTCGCGGGGCGGGAGAAATCTTTTGCAAATGGATTTCCGCTTAGGCATCATTGCCGCACTGTGCAGTTGATGCAGGCTTCAGTTCTCGATTCTCGTGCCGTTGGTTGAGGTCTGATGTGAGTTTTTTGCAACGGTACGCATGCATGAAGTGGTGAAGGTAAGTCGTGGTGAATATCTATGTCGGGAATCTGCCATACCGTCTTGACGAAGACGAGTTGCGCAGTGCGTTTGCCGCCTTTGGCGAGGTTTCCCTCGTCAAGATCGTAATGGATCGCGAGACGGGCAAGTCGAAAGGCTTCGGGTTCGTGGAAATGCCCGTTCAGGCTGACGCTGAAGAGGCCATCAAGCAGCTCAACGGGTCGGACCTCAAGGGTCGCAGTCTGCGTGTGAACGAGGCGCGTCCGCGCGAGGACAACCGCGGATTCGGTGGTGGCGGCGGGCGCCCCCCGCGCTCCGACGGCGGCGGTGCTCGTCGCTTCTCCCGCGGATAACAAACTAAGGTTTCGTGACCTGCCGGTTTTCCGGCAGGTCGGCGAACCTTAGCCGGGTCCCACCGGCTGTTCTGTGTGCAAGGCCTCCCGCAAGGGGAGGTTTCGTTTTACTCGCTTTCGAGCGAGCTGTCGTTATAATCCAGCCACTTCAATCGTCCGGTACCCCTCGTGATCGAGAACCTCCGCAATATCGCGATTATTGCCCACGTCGACCATGGCAAAACGACGCTCGTCGACCAGCTCCTGAAGCAGTCACAGACCCTCGACGCCCGCACCCAACTCGAGGAGCGGGCGATGGATTCGAACGATCTCGAACGCGAGCGCGGTATTACCATTCTCGCCAAGAACACCGCCATCAAGTGGGGCGACTACCGCATCAACATTGTTGACACCCCTGGCCACGCCGACTTCGGTGGCGAGGTCGAGCGCGTGCTGTCGATGGTGGACTCGGTGCTGCTCCTGGTCGATGCGGTCGAGGGGCCCATGCCCCAGACCCGCTTCGTGACGCAGAAAGCCCTGTCGCGCGGACTCAAGCCCATCGTGGTCATCAACAAGATCGACCGGCCGGGCGCGCGCGCCGGCTGGGTGCTGGATCAGACCTTCGATCTATTCGACCGCCTCGGCGCAACCGAAGAACAGCTCGATTTCCCGGTCATTTACGCCTCCGGGCTCAACGGTTACGCGAGCCTCTCGGAAGAGGTGCGCTCAGGCGACATGACCCCCCTGTTTCAGGCCATCATCGACCACGTGCACCCGCCGCAAGTCGACCTGGAAGGCCCGTTCCAGATGCAGGTCAGCCAGCTCGACTACAACAGCTACGTCGGCGTGATCGGCATCGGGCGCATCGTGCGCGGGCGTGTCAAGACCAATTCGCCGGTTGCCATCGTCGGTCAGGACGGTGCGCGCCGCAGCGGCCGCATACTGCAGATCTTCGGCTTCCTCGGGCTCGAGCGGGTGGAAGTCCCCGAGGCCACTGCGGGCGACATCATCGCCTTCACTGGCATCAACGAGCTCTACATCTCCGACACCCTCTGCGAACCGAACGCCGTCGAGGCGCTGGCCCCGCTGAAAGTGGACGAACCGACCGTCAGCATGACCTTCCAGGTCAACAACTCGCCGTTCGCAGGACGGGATGGCAAATTCGTCACCAGCCGCCAGATCCGCGAGCGCCTGTCGCGCGAGTTGCTGCACAACGTCGCCCTGCGCGTGGAGGACACCGCCGACCCGGATAAATTCAAGGTCAGCGGACGCGGCGAGCTGCACCTCGCCATCCTCATCGAGAACATGCGGCGGGAAGGCTACGAGCTGGGCGTATCGCGACCGGAAGTCATCATTCGCGAAGTCGATGGCGAGAAGCACGAACCCTTCGAGCACCTCACCGTGGACGTTGAGGAGGTGCACCAGGGCGCGGTCATGGAAAAGCTCGGCCAGCGCGGCGGCGATCTCACCAACATGGAGCCGGACGGCCGCGGACGCGTCCGCCTCGACTACATCATGCCCTCGCGCGGGTTGATCGGATTCCGCACCGAGTTCCTCACCGCGACCCAGGGCACCGGGCTGCTCTACAGCGTCTTCGATCACTACGGGCCCATGAAAAAGGGCAGCTTTGGACAACGCATCAACGGCGTGCTGATCGCCAATGGGGCCGGCAAGGCGCTGGCCTATGCGCTGTTCAACCTCCAGGAGCGCGGACGGCTGTTCATCGGACACGGCGAAGAGGTCTACGAAGGCATGGTCATCGGCATCCATTCCCGAGACAACGACCTCGTCGTCAATCCGCTCAAGGCGAAGCAGCTCACGAACATCCGCGCCGTCGGCTCCGACGAGAACATCATCCTCACGCCCCCCATCCGCATGACACTCGAGCAGGCGCTCGAATTCATCGACGATGATGAACTCGTCGAGGTGACGCCGAACCACATCCGCATTCGCAAGCGCTTCCTGCAGGAGCACGAGCGCCGGCGCGCCGAGCGCGCCGCGGGCTGACGTGCCCCGGCCGGGTGCCCTTGGCCCCGGCCGCCTGCGTTCGCGCCCGGCAAATGTGTCGGGATCGTGAAACATTCCCGCCCCGCACCCCAGAGTTCCGCGTCGAAACGTTGAGTCAATCACGGCGCACGCGCGCGCGTGCGTGCTAATTTTCATGGAACTCACCGTTTTCCTCGCCTCGTCGTCATGAGCAGCCCGAAGCGCACCGTCCTCGTCGCCGATGATTCCCGCGTTGTCCGTAAGGCGGTCAACAACATCCTGTCCGAAGATTTCCAGATCATCGAGGCTGAGAACGGCGAGCAGGCACTGGCCATGCTGCACGGCAACCCCGACATCGGCGCCGTCCTGCTCGATCTGTGGATGCCCGACATGGACGGCTTCGAAGTGCTCGAAGCCATGCGCGGGTCAGAGCAGGATCATCTCAAGAGCCTCCCGGTCATCATCGTCACCGGGCACGACGACGACGCCGAGATTCGCGTCCGCGCCAAGCACCTCGGCGCGTCGGACCTGATCGGCAAGCCCTTCGGCGCGGCGGAGCTGCGCAGCAGCGTGCAACGCCACATCCGGCCAACGCCCGCCGTCAACGTCGTGCCGTTCAAGCCTGCGGAGGCAAAACCCGAGCCCCTTGCCACAACGGCCTCCGAGCCCACGGCGCACGCTGCTTCTAACCCGCCGACGCAAGCCCGCACCGCAGACGAGCTGCGTCGTCAACGCCGCGAAACCCTGCATCGCGAGGGCGCGCGCCTGGCCGAGGAGTCCTTGCACCAGCGCCGCGCACTCTCAGTTTTGGCGCTCCAGGTTGACCGCGTGAAGGGCCTGCTGCACCGCACCGACACCGATTTCACCAAGCGCACGCTGTACCGCATCCACAAGCTGATCGAGGCCGAGACGCGCCGCAAGGACTTCGTTGTGCGCTCCGGCCCGGCGGATTTCGTGATCGTCATGCCCGGCACGGATGGCACCGAGGCCAGGGAAATTGCCAAGATGATCTTCCGCGCCATGCGGCACACCGTGTTCACTTATGGCGACCTGAAGTTCCGTCTCACCCTGAGCGGCGGGCTGGCAGCACCAAAACTATCTGACACGACGAGCTTCCAGACGCTGCTCAAACTCGCCGAGCAGCGGCGCGACCAGGCGACTCAGGCGGGTGGCGACCAATTGATCCTCGAGGATCTGGGCGCGCCCGTCACGCCCGAGCTCAAACCCATCAGCCTGGACGAGGCCGCCAGCAATCTGAGCACGGGGCACACTTCCCTCGTCCACACGCAGCTCGACCGGCTGATGAAAAAGGCATTTCCCCTGCTCGTCTACGCCAACACCACGCTCAAGCTCGACATCGACGAGGCCGTCAAGAAAATCCACCAGAAGTTCCACGTGGACGGCTGAGCCTACGGCCCACTGACCAGCCGGTGGCCACCTAGGTCAAAGGATCAGACGAGAGCCTTCCACCAGCCGGCCACACCATCCAGGACGAACTGGACGGCCATGCCAGTCAGAATCAGGCCGAGTACGCGGCTGATGACATTTGCACCCGTCTCACCCAGCATCCTCAGAATCGTGGGAGCAGCAAGCAACGCCGCGAGCGTGCTCGCGAGCACCAGCAGCAGCGTGACGAGCACACCCATCGCGTGGATCGACAGGGTCTCCAGTGGGGTCGCGAGCAGGATGGTGGTGATCGCACCGGGCCCGGCGATCAGCGGGAAGGCCAAGGGAAACACCGATAGGTCATCGCGCGTCTGCGCCTCGTGGGTCTCCCGCTCGGTGGTCGTGCGCAGGCCCGACTGGCGGACGAAGATCATCTCCAGCGACAACAGGAACAACAGCACACCACCCGCGATGCGGAACGCCGCCTCGGAGATGCCGAGCAGCCTGAGCAAACCCTCGCCACTCAGGTAAAACGCGAGCAGGATGAAAGCCGCCAGCACCACGGCCTTAACCGCCATGCGCCGGCGCGTCGCGGCCACGCAATCGCGCGTCATCGCCGCGAAGACCACAGCGATGCCCACGGGGTCAACGACGATGAACAGGGTGACCGCGAAATGGATCAGGTTCTCGGCGGCGGACATCGACGGCAAGTCTCAAGAAGCTTGGCCGCGATCATAAGGCGCGCGCCGGCGCCGGCATAGGTCAACGCACGTTGGGCCTGAGCGGGAACTTGCAGTTGCAGTGCCCGCTCGGCGACCGGCTCGAAGGTGTGGCGCGCCGCCCATCTCGGCAACACCACCCACCCTCAATTGAGCTTTGGCAGCTCCGGAACCACCCGCAGGCGCGACAACACTTCGTTCTGGATGCGTTCGAGCTCGGCCTGCCCGTTGCCGCCTGGCATGCAGGCATGCCACTGCTTCTCGTTGAGCCGGTTGCGGAAATAACCCACGAGGAACGCCTCGGAACGCAGCGCGTAGGAGGCCATACGCTCTGGGCTGACCGGCAACAAGGGATTGCGGTTGGGCGCAAACAGCACGTCCTGCTGCGTGGTGTAGTAGTACTGGATCAGCACGACGAAGTTGGCGAGCGCCTCGCGGTAGGTGGGCTGGCCATGCGCCCTGCCACGCTGCGAGAGCGCGTAATCAACGATGATGTCGAGCCACTCGGTGAGGTCGATCTCATCGAGTGGCGCAGACAGGCTGTGCAGCGCGGTGGAGGTCTTGGCGATCTCCGTGCGGACCAGCTCCAGTTGCTTGAGCAGCGGGCCGCGGTCTGTGGCAGTGGCCGCCAGCGATTGCAGGCTTTCGGCGCGCAGCTCCAGCGCCTCGATGCGGGTGTGGAGCAGCTGCTGGCGGCTCGCGTGTTGTTGCAGGTTTTGCACGTGGCCATTCATCACCTGGGCGCAGGCATCCATGCGTTCGACCTGATACTGGCTGAGCACCTCGCAATGCACCCGCGCGTGGTTGAGCAGCTTCTCCGCCGCGCGACTGGTCATCTCGCGTACCGGCGCGTCGGGGATGTTCGCGCGCGTGAGTATCTGGCGCGCCTTCAACAAGCGGCTGACGTGGCCACGCACATCTTGCACCAGGCGCAGGTGGCTACTGAGCGATTCCAGCAGGATGATCGATCCGCGGTGACTGTTGTGAGTCAGCTGCGTGCGCTTGAACTTGCGATGGTTGTGGATTTTTTCATTGAGCTCGCGCACCGGCCCGGTCAGCGCACAGTGCATGGCGAGATCGAACGCTGCGAGCCCCTCGTCACCCAGGACGTCGCGCAGACTGCGGCGCTCGGCGAGCTCGCTGGCCTGCTGTTGCAGGAGCAAGGTCTCGAGCGTCAGCGCCGTATCCGCCGGCGCCTGCTCCAGCAACTCGGGAGGAATGCGGCGCGGCAGCTTATCGGCGGGCAGTTTGGCAACTTCGGCCGCTGGCAGTTCCGCAATCATCTTGCGCAACACGGGCAGCGGGATTTCAGGTGAATTCGCGGGCATGGTTCCACTCCCTGGTAAAGACCTTATCCGTAGTTCAAAAAGCGGCTGCGGCTGCGAACTCGACCATCCACTTCAGCCATCCCGGCTCGGGGCTCACGCTGCGAGCGCTCAGGCGCTCTTCATTGTGCGAGCAAATTCGATCATCCGCATGGTCGAACGATACGCCTTTACGCGGACTTCCTCAGCGACATGGATCTCATTACGGCCCGTCTTGAGGACATCGAGCAGCGAATCCAAGCTGTTCATCGCCATCCACGGGCAATGCGCGCAGCTTCGGCAGGTCGCACCCACGCCGCCGGTGGGCGCCTCGATCAGCACCTTATCGGGCGCGGCCTGTTGCATTTTGTAGAAAATGCCCTTGTCGGTGGCCACGATCAGGTGGGAATTGGGCAGGGTCTTCGCTGCCTGAATGAGCTGCGTCGTGGAACCGATCACCGTCGCGACGGCAAGCACCGCCTCGGGCGACTCGGGGTGTACCAGCACGGCCGCATCCGGGTATTGCTCGAGCAGATGGCCGAGCGCGCGCGACTTGAACTCGTCATGGACCACGCAGGAACCGTTCCACAGCAGCATGTCCGCGCCGGTGACTTCCTGCACGTAACGGCCGAGGTGCTTGTCGGGCGCCCACAGGATCTTTTTGCCCTGATCGTCGAGGTGGGCAATGAGCTTCACCGCGATGCTCGAGGTGACCACGTAGTCGGCGCGCGCCTTGACCTCGGCGCTGGTGTTGGCGTACACGACCACCGTGCGGTCGGGGTGACGGTCGCAGAACTCGCTGAACGCATCCGCGGGGCAACCCAGATCGAGCGAGCACTCAGCGTCCAGCCGCGGCATCAGGACGCGCTTTTCAGGGTTGAGGATCTTCGCCGTCTCGCCCATGAAGCGCACACCGGCCACGATCAACGTGGTCGCCGGGTGCTCGTTGCCAAAGCGCGCCATGTCGAGCGAGTCGGAGACGTAACCCCCAGTCTCCTCCGCCAGCTTCTGCAGGTCGGCGTCCGTGTAGTAGTGGGCAACGAGCACCGCATCCTGGCGCACGAGCTCGGCCTTGATCTCCGCGATGATCGCGCGCTTCTCCGCGGGGTCATGTTTCGGCAGCGCAGACTCGATCGCATCGGTGCGCGGCACGAAGCGAACTGGAAACTCCAGCGGGGAAAGCTTGGCTTGCGAAGTCATCGGGGACTCTAGGCTGAGGTTGACGATTCAAATATGCTGCCGGGCGTCGCTCAATTCAATTCCAGAGCCCGCGCAGCCGGGAATTTCCTGCCTGCGTCATCGATTTCATCACGAGGCCCTCGCGTGTTTCTCAAACGCCCTCAAAACCTACGTCGTCGCGCCATCGTCCTTAGCGTCGAGGTGCTGATCTTCCTCGCGCTGTACTTTGGGCTGCGCGCCTGGATGCAACGGGAAATGGTCCACGGCACCCCACCCCCGATCAGCGCGGCAGACATCACCGGCAAGCCGGTGGATTTGGAAAGCTACCGCGGCAGGCCGCTGCTCATCCACTTCTGGGCAAGCTGGTACAAGATCTGCGAGCTCGATCGCGGCGCGATCTCCAGCGTGGCGGCGGACTGGCCGGTGCTCACGGTGGCGATGCAGTCGGGCGATGCGGAGCGGCTGCGCGAGTTCCAAGCCCATCACAGGATGGACTGGCGCACGGTGGCCGACGACGATGCGGCCATATCCAAGCAATACGGGGTGCTGGCCGTGCCTACGTTCTTCATCCTCGATGAGCAGGGCATCATTCGCTTTCGCGAGTCGGGGTTCACCACGAGCTGGGGCCTGCGCCTGCGCCTGTGGCTCGCGCAGCTGCTAAGCTAGAAAGTCGGCAAGCATTTGAATGCACCAGCGAGGACGCCCCCGGATCGACGTAGGCAGGCTGCGCCCGAGCCAAACGCGTGAGCAACCATGCAGTGCGTAGCTTGATCTTCAGTTGCAGCGCTTCGCGTGGTCGGCGTTCTTTGTCGTAAACCCCACGGGACGGACTCATAACCTCCAAGGCCGACGCCACAACATGACGGACGAAGCACTCGACATCACCACCATCAAGACGCTGCCTGAGCTGTTCCGGGCACGCGTGCGGGCAACCCCGGAGAAGATTGCGTACTGGCATTTCGATGTCGGCAGTAACACGTGGCAGTCGACGACCTGGGAAAGCGTGGCGAGCGAGGTCGGGCGCTGGCAGGCCGCCTTGCGGCGTGAGGGCCTGCAGCCCGGCGATCGCGTCGGCATCATGCTGCGCAATGGACGCGAATGGGTCGTCTTTGACCAGGCGGCACTGGGGCTCGGGCTGGTCACCGTGCCGCTGTACGTCGATGACCGGGCGGACAATGTCGCCTACATCGTGCAGGATGCGGGCATCCGGCTCCTGCTGGTGGAGGGCAAGCGTCAGTGGCAGCGCCTGCAACAGGTGGGCGGGGAGCTCAGCGAGGTCCGCCGCATCGTCAGCGTGCGCAGCATCAGCGAGGAGGATGAGCCCCGCGATCCGCGGCTGGAATCACTCAGTGACTGGATCTTCGGTCTGCACGGCGCGCTTGCCACCCACGCCGGTGCGCCGACCGACCTCGCCTCGATCGTCTACACCTCCGGCACCACGGGTCGGCCGAAGGGCGTCATGCTCTCCCACGACAACATCCTGTTCAACGTGCACGGGGCCTCCACCTGTGCGGTGCTGGGCGGCGAGGACCGCTTCCTGTCCTTCCTCCCGCTGTCGCACATGCTCGAGCGCACCGGCGGCTACTACCTGCCGATGCTGGTCGGTGCTGAGGTGTCGTTTGCCCGCTCGGTGAACCAACTGGCCGAGGACTTGCAGACGCAGCGTCCGACCGTGCTGATTTCCGTGCCACGCATTTACGAGCGCTTTCACGCCAAGGTGCAGCAAAACCTGCGCAAGCAGTCACCGCTCAAACAACGGCTGTTCCGCAAGGCGGTGGAGGTTGGCTGGCAGCGCTTTCTCTATGAACAGGGCCGCGCAGGGTGGCGTCCCGGCCTGCTGCTGTGGCCGATACTCAAAAGAAAGGTCGCCGACCGTATCCTCGGCCTGCTCGGCGGCCGCATGCGTTTTGCCATCTGTGGGGGCGCGGCAATGCCGCCCGAGGTCGGCCGCGAATTCATCGGTCTGGGGCTCACCCTGCTGCAAGGTTATGGGCTCACGGAGACAAGCCCCGTGATCAGCGTCAACCGCCCCGAGGACAACATCCCGGAGAGCATCGGCACTGTGCTGCCCGGCATCGAGGTGATGATCGGCGCCCAGGACGAACTGCTGACCCGCAGTCGCTCGGTCATGCTCGGTTACTGGAACAACCCGGAGGCGACGCAGGCCACCATCGACCGCGATGGCTGGCTGCACACGGGAGATCAGGCCCGCATCGACGCGGGCGGTCATCTCTACATCACCGGCCGCATCAAGGACATCATCGTGCTCGGCAACGGCGAGAAGGTGCCACCTGCGGACATGGAGATGGCCATCGCCATGGACCCGCTGATCGAGCAGGTGATGATCATCGGCGAGGGCCGGCCGTTCCTGAGTGCGCTCATCGTGCTCAACCCCGACGAATGGCGCCAGCTCGCGGAGATGCTGAGCGTCCGCCCGGACGATCCGGAAAGCCTGCGGCAGAAGTTCGTGGAAAAGGCCGTGCTGGCGCGGGTCAACGAGGCAATTCGCGCCTTTCCCGGTTACGCCCAGATTCGCCGCGCGGCGCTCACGCTCGACCCGTGGACGATCGACGCCGGCTTGATCACGCCAACGATGAAGATGAAGCGCGGGCAGATCATCAAACGGTTCGCCGACGACATCGAGCGGCTCTACCGGGAGAACGCATGAGCGATCAGCTGCCCGACCCGGCCGACCTGCAGCTTCGGGTGCCCGCCACCCCGGAGCACACGAGCACGGGGGGCGACATCTTCGGCGGCTGGATCATGGCGCAGGTCGACATCGCCGGCAGCGTGCCCGCCGTGCGCCACAGCCGGGGGCGCGTCGTCACCGTCGCGGTCAAGGAATTCCTGTTCCTAAAGCCGGTGCTCGTCGGCGATCTGGTCAGCATCTATGCGCGGGTGAGCGCCATCGGCACCACGTCGATGACCGTCGAGGCCGAGGTCTTCGTCGAGCGCAACCCCGTGGCGCCCACCACCGTAAAGGTCGCAACGGCGCAACTGGTTTACGTCGCGGTCGACGAGCACGGCCAGCCAAGGCGCGTCGACGGGTGATTTCATGAACATCGTCTATCGGGAGATCGCGGCATGACCCACAACACGCTGGCCTTGCGCGTCCACGAAGACCAGACCGCCCACGTCGAGCATGTTGCAGCCCCCGAGCCAGCCGATGGCGAGGTCGTGATCCGCGTGCGCTACTCGGCCATCAACTACAAGGATGCACTTGCGGTCACCGGCAAAGGCAAGATCCTGCGGCGACTGCCGATGATCCCGGGCATCGACGCGGCAGGTGAAATCGAGCTCTCAGCTGACCCGCGCTTTCAGCCGGGCGACGCGGTGATCGTCACCGGCAGCGGGCTGGGTGAGCGCATCGACGGCGCCTACGCCGAGCTGGTCAAGATCGATGGCGAACTGGTCGTGCCCCTGCCCGCCGGGCTCAGCCTGCACGACGCGATGGCCCTTGGCACCGCAGGCTTCACCGCGGCCTACGCCCTGCACCGCATGCTCGAAAACCATCAGACACCGGCCATGGGCCCAATCGTCGTCACCGGCGCAACAGGCGGCGTCGGCGCGATCGCCGTCGACCTGCTCAGCAGTCAGGGATTCGAGGTCGTCGCGGTGACGGGCAAGGCGGACCGCAGCGACTGGCTGCGCGAACTGGGCGCAAGCGAGATCCTGCTCCGGCAGGACATCGACCCCGGCGAACGCCCGCTGGAGAGCGCACGCTGGGGTGGCGCCATCGACAACGTCGGGGATGACCTCCTCGCATGGCTCACCCGCACCCTCAAGCCCCGCGGCAACATCGCAGCGATCGGACTGGCCGGCGGTGTGGAGCTGCACACCACGGTCCTGCCCTTCATCCTGCGCGGCATCAACCTGCTCGGCATCAACTCCGTGGACTGCGCACGCTCACTGCGCCACACCCTGTGGTCGCGCCTTGCGGGCGATTGGCGCCCTCCTCATCTCCATCGCATCGTGGCCGGACAGCTGGCCCTCACCGACATTCCGGCCTACTGCGAAGAAATGATGGCAGGCCGCATCCACGGCCGGATGCTGGTCAAACTTTGAGCAGTGCCAATATCAGGCCGACACACCACAACGCGAGGGAGGCGCCCCACCACAGGAGGTAGGTGGGGCTTTTCGGTGGCGGGAGGTCGTCGATGAGTTTTCCGTTCCATCGCGGGAAGTTGCGGTCCATGGCCAGTCCTCGTTCCTGCCGAGCGTTGTGTGCCTTCGAGCGATCCCGCAACGGAGTTGCGTATCGCGGGGACAGTCTAGCGACTTAACTTTTATCAAACACCGGGCGAATGACGAGGCTTGGGATTCCGGCGACTGGCGGGAGGGCTGATGCACCAGCAAGGTTCGGTGACCGGTCGTCTGACGCAACCGATACGCTCCACCCATCAAACGACTATGCGCGTGTCTTGAGAGGAACTACCGAGTCACCGCTGCGGACTTCGGCAGGCGCCTCTTTGTAGGGTGCATGCGGCTGCCAGCCGAGGAACATCAACATCACCCCGAACCCGGCGACATAGGCAAGCGCCACATGCCAGCCATGGCGAACCCAGGTCAGCGCCGATTTCGCTTCCGGAAACAGGTTCGACAGGGCAACCCCCGCCGATGACCCGAACCACAGCATCGAACCGCCGAAGCCGACTGCGTAGGCCAGCATGCCCCAGTCGTAGCCCCCCTGTTCGAGCGCGAGTGCCGTGAGCGGGATGTTGTCGAACACGGCAGAAACGAATCCCAGGCCCAGCGCCGTCTCCCAGGACGCCGCCGGCAAGCTGTCCACCGGCATCATCGACGCACAGAGCACCAGCGAGAGCAGGAACAGGCTGCCCTTGAAGGCCTCCGGCAACAGCGACCACTCAGGTCTTCGAAACGGCACCGCGAGCAGCAGCGCGACCCACACCGCCGCACCCAGAAAGGGGAAGGCATCGGAGTAAGCACTAAAGGCATTGTTGACGGTGACATTGACCGCAATGGCCGTCACCAGCATAAAGGCCACCACACCCACCCGCCCCCAATCCACCCGGGCGGCAACCCCACCTTCGCGTGGCATGGATTGAATCGGCCTGTAGGCCTGCTGCTGGCGCGAGGCGATCACGCCAAACACCAGCAAGGCCGTGAACGCAGCAACGTAGGCGTAGACGACGTTTGACGGGCTGACGCCGTCGATCCACATCATCGTCGTGGTGGTGTCACCCACCACCGACCCAGAGCCGCCTGCGTTGGAGGCCGCCACGATCGCGGCTAGGTAGCCGACGTGCACCTTGCGGCGAAACACGCGGGCCGCCACCGTTCCGCCGATCAGCGCCGCGGCGATGTTGTCGAGAAACGACGACAACACGAAGACAGTGCGAGTAACACGAACCCACCCAGCCAGCCGGCCGGCAGGATGCGTGGCAGCGCATCCGGCACGCCACTCTCCTCGAAATGCCGGGCCAGCAGGGCGAAACCGAGCAACAGCCCGAGCAGGTTGGTGAGCATCACCCACTCGTGCCCCAGATGACCCAGCAGACCGGGAAAGCCCGGCCCCTCGCTGAAGCCGGTGAACACGAGCTTGTAAAGCACGATCAGCGCAAGACCGATCAACGCGACTTGCAAGGTGTGGCGGTGCAGCAGCGCAACGCCGAGCAGCGTCG
The DNA here is from genome assembly GCA_964430355.1 of uncultured Thiotrichales bacterium. GTDB lineage: Bacteria > Pseudomonadota > Gammaproteobacteria > UWMA-0217 > UWMA-0217 > CAYSFW01. The sequence goes on along the minus strand of CAYSFW010000062.1, from coordinate 26,657 downwards.
CAGCAAACAGGACAAAATCGACGGGTATGCCGGCCATCATCGGCTGACTCCCCGCATACGCCGGCGAGCAGGACAGCAAGGCACCAACGAGCGGCCAGTCACGTTTCACAGCATGCATCGTCACGTTTCGCGTTCACAGTCCGGCGAGCTTACACTTACCGGGGAGGGGCAATCGAGCCCGAGATCACGCAACCATCATCGAGGTCCTCGCGATGCTCAAACTGCTCATCCCCACCGATGGCTCTGAGGCCGCGAAACACGCGGCCCGTCACGCCATCGTCATGCGGCCACACGTTTGTGAGATGGAAGTCCACCTGCTAAACGTGCAAGCGCCGACGGATGCTTGGGAGGTGCGCCGTTTTCTCAGCGACGCGGAGATCGAGACCATGCAGCGCGAACGCGCCGAGGACGCGCTGGGGCCCGTGCGACAACTGCTCGAAGCGGCCGGCATCGACACGGTATCACACGTCGCCATCGGGAACGTTGCCGAGGCCATTGCCGAGCACGCAAAGAACCTCGGTTGCCACCAGATCATCATGGGCTGCCGAGGCATGGGCTCATTGGGAGGATTGCTGTTGGGCTCGGTCTCCACCCAGGTGCTGCACTTGGTCGAGATACCGGTGACCCTGGTCAAGTAGTTCGCTGGCTGGTGAATCAACCCTTTGGAGTCCCGCGCCAGATACGGTCGCGTTATATGGTCCGCACCCCAGGAGCATTCTGAAGAGGATTACGCCCCGGCGCGGACCGCCCCGGGGCGCTCCCTGCAGCGGATTACTGAGGGATGACTACGACAAATGCGCCGCGCAGGTCGCCGGTCTTGTACCCCGTCGCCTTGTCGTTCGGGTACAGCGTCTTGAGCTTGGCCTGCACGTCTGGCTTGATCTCCTTGCCATGACAATCGAGACAGGCGGACTGCACCCCGATCGGCTTCATGTAGCGGAACTCCTTCTTGCCGTTGACCGTGACGGTCTCGCTGAATTCCATCTTGTCGAGTGCCTCACCCTTGTCGTAACGCGCGGCGAAGTTCTCCAGCACGGCCTTCTTCCAGCCGTCCGCGGCGTTGTTCGGGTTGCGGTTCTTCTCGCTCACGCGGCTGACCTTGACGCCCTTCTCCTTCGACACCTTATCGGCGATGCCTGAGGCCTCGATGTTGCAAACCCCCAGCGCGTTCACCGGGCCACCCTGCTGCATCGCCTCCTCGAGCCTGCCTTTCAGGGCGCCGCCCAGCGACTTGACGGCATCGCGGCTCTTTGCGACCAGGGGATCGACCGGCGCACCCTGCGCCTGCTCTGCCGCGGGTGCCGGCGCTTGGGCTTTGGCTTCCGGTTGCGCGACGCCGGCGGTTTGGCAACCCGTGCCGAAACCGGCCACCGCTAGCCCGGCCATCGCCAGAACGATCGTCTTCAGGTGTCGATGAGTCATTCAACTTCTCCTTACTTTGGTGTGAGTCTTACAAGGTCTGGGTAAACGACGGCAGACCGCCATCGCGACGGGGCCGGCCCCACGTGGCTCGGTAACGTCCAGCCCGCTCGGGCAGCCTGCCTTCGTTTTCAACGCCCTGCTTGGCGAAGACAGAGTTTAGCAGGGCGCCGCAACACCTCGCGAACGCCACCGTGCGCGAGCAGCCGGGGTGTTTGTTGGCGGACGCAACGACGCGCCAGCGTGCAACGAATGAGTGAGCCGGGCGAGTTACGCGGGATTTGGGTGGGTGGAGAGAGTGGTGCCCAGGGGCGGAATCGAACCACCGACACGGGGATTTTCAGTCCCCTGCTCTACCGACTGAGCTACCTGGGCTTTCTGGACTTGCTTGGCGAGACGCCCGCGTGTCGCGGGAAGGCGGGAATGTAACCGTCGCGCGCGGGCACGTCAAGCCTCAACGGAATCAGGACTTGGGCGCGGTCCAGTTGTCGATGGCCGAGGCGCCCGCACCGAAAAAGAACTTCTCCATCTCCTCTTCGAGGAACTTGCGCGCCTTTGGGTCAACCGGGGTCAGGCGATACTCGTTGATGAGCATGGTCTGGTGACGCACCCACTTTTGCCAGGCTTCCTTGGAGACGTTCTCGAAGATGCGCTTCCCCAGCTCGCCGGGATAGGTGGGGCGGTCGAGGCCTTCAGCTTCTTTGTGGAGCAGTACGCAATTCACCATGCGGGTCATCGTGGGTCCTCGTCGTTGGTTCCGGTGAGACGTGGCCGCCTGCATACACCTCGAGCAGGCGCCTGATGGGCGCCGGACAACCACCCGGCAGCGCGTGGCGCGTGTTATACCAAAGTACCTCGGCGCCTGCCATTTCTCGCACGGCACCGACTCTGGGGCTCACTCGGGCAAGCGTCGGGCGCAGCTCGAGCTCAAAGTGCGTGAAGGCGTGCCGGTGCGGCAGCCAGTCACTGGCTGCGCTGGCCTCAAGGGCGTAATGCTGGTCGACGTACCGGACCCAGTCCACCTCCGGCGCAAGGCTCGGCAGGCTCCACAACCCGCCCCAGATCCCCGGTGAGGGTTGGCGTTCGAGGAGCAGGTCGCCTTGGTCGTCCGCCAGCAGCAGGAACCGGAGGGTTTTCAGCGGCCGCTGGCGCGCTGGCTTTGCCGCCGGATACGCAACTGCATCGCCCTCGCGCCGTGCTGCGCATCCGTCAGCAACTGGGCATTCGGGACACCTTGGCCGGCTGCGTGTGCAGAGCGTAGCCCCCAGGTCCATCATGGCTTGGGTGTAATCGCCGACGCGCTCACTGGGCGTGTAGCGATCGGCGATGTCCCAGAGCAGCCGGAGCACACGCGCCTCACCCGGCCAACCGGGCACGGCGTGGTAGCGGGCGAGCACGCGCTTGACGTTGCCATCGAGGATCGGTGCGCGGATGCCAAAGCCCATGGCGAGGATCGCGCCCGCCGTGGAGCGCCCGATGCCGGGGAGTGCGCTGAGCGCATCCAGCGCAGCCGGCAATGCGCCCTGGTGTTCCCGCTCCACCACCTGCGCGGCTTGATGCAGGTTGCGGGCCCGGGCGTAGTAACCCAGACCGGACCAGTGGGCGAGCACCGCATCGAGCGGCGCGCTGGCCAGATCACGCAACGTCGGAAACGCCCGCAGGAAGCGTTCGAAGTATGGAATCACCGTCGCGACCTGGGTCTGCTGCAACATCACTTCCGACACCCAGACGGCGTAGGGCGCGCGCTCAACCTGCCACGGCAGGTCCTTGCGACCGTGGACGTCGAACCACGCAAGCAGCGCGGCCCGGAACCGCGCCACGTCATCCGCCTGCGGCACGCCGCCGCCTTCATTCATGCAGTCCGCCCCCGCCGCGCAGGCGTTCGGCGCTGAGCGCGAGTTCGTCCTTGATGTGCTTGCGCACCAGCCACGGCCCGACCACGGGCAGCAGCTTACGCTTGGGCTCGATGACCGCATCGTAGCGGATCCATGTCCCCTCACCGTCGGGGGAGAGACGCCAAGTGGCCACGCCCGTGCGAAAGTCGCTCTGCTCCGGGATGATCTCCGTTGCGATCACGCCCCGCTCGGGTTCGGTCACGCGCTCGACGCGCTTGAGCGTCTCGCAGAACAGCAGCACGCAGCCGTGCAGCTTGGTGAACACGTGCTTCTCGCCCGGGGCGGGCAGGGCGACGAGCCGGCTCTCGGTGATGCTGGGATTGAGGCGGCCGAGGCGGTTGTAGTCGGTGATGAGCGCGTAGACGGTGGCGTAGGGCAGCGGTGAGGTCAGCTCGAAGTGAATGGTGTAGCGGTTCTCCTCCGCCGTAACCTCGATGTGGGGCTCAGCGGCCCCCTCCGCGCGCAGGAGCGTCGCGCTCGCGAGCAACCCGCCGAACAGGAGCACAGCCCCTATCGTGACCGTGCGCGCACCGCCCGTTCGCCGCCGGGTAGAGTGCGAGTCCCTGCGCCAGCGGCCCATGGCTAGCCCATCAAGCCGTCGAACATCTGCACCTCGACCCAATCACCGGCGGCCACTTCCCCACCATCCTCCGGCAGCACAATGAAGGCGTTGGCGTCCACGACCGAGCGCAGGATGCCAGAGCCTTGCCGGCCCGATGGCCGGACGTACCAGTCCTCGCCCTCACGGTAAACCACCCCGCGCGGAAACTCGCGCCGGCCACGGGATTTTTTAAGCGGTACGGCGGCCCGCGCACGCACGGTCGGTCGCTCGGGCAACGGATCGACACCCATCAGCCTGAGCAGGGGGTCGAGCGCGATCTGGTAGAAGCTGACCACCACCGCCACGGGATTGCCGGGCAGCCCGAAAAACCACGCGTTGCCGAGGCGACCAAACGCCATCGGCCGGCCCGGCTTGATGTCGATCTTCCAGAAACGGACCTCGCCAAGCTTGCCGACGAGCGCCTTGACGTAATCGGCCTCGCCCACGGAAACCCCGCCCGTGGTAAACACGGCATCGGCAGTCGCCGCGGCCTCGGTCAGCGCCGCTTCGAGACTCGCCGGATCGTCGCGCACCACGCCGAGGTCGACGACATCCACGCCGAGCCGCGTGAGCGCGCCAAACAGCGTGTAGCGGTTGCTGTCGTACACCTCGCCCGCCGCGAGCGGCCGACCAAGTGAAGCGAGTTCATCGCCGGTGGAAAAGAACGCGACCCGCGGACGACGGTAGACGTCCACCTCGGCCACGCCGAGCGAAGCGATCAACCCGAGTTCGGCCGGGCCGATGCGTTTGCCTGCGGCCAGCGCCGGCCTGCCCGCGGCGAGGTCCTCGCCGGCGCGGCGCACGTTCTGGCCGGTGCGCTCTCCTGCTGGGACGATGACCTCATCGCCGGCGACGCGCACCACCTCCTGCACGACGACCGTATCCGCCCCGGCCGGCAGCACGGCACCGGTCATGATGCGCACGGCCTGCCCGGGCTCGACCCGGCCATCGAATGCCGCACCCGCCAGCGCGGTACCGACGACGCGCAGAGGGGTGTCACCCTCGGCGCGGAGGTCCGCGCCGCGCACCGCGTAGCCGTCCATGGCCGAATTGTCGTACGCCGGCACGTCGCACGGGGCGATCAGATCCCGCGCCAGCACGCGATCGAGCGCCTGGCGCACGGCGACACACTCCCACCCTCGCACCGGCTCGATGTGGTCGAGGATGTATCGCCGCGCCTCCGCGACGCGCAAAGCGGCGCTGCTTCCGCCGCAACCCTCATGCATCTTCGTCAACCGCGAGCACTCCTCAGTGTTCATGGCAAACCGGGGATTCGGTAGCTATATATTAGTCACGCAAATGCATACCCACAGCACCAGCCCCCACGTTCGGAGCCACCCATGCAACAGTCCCTGCACATCGACCCCGGCAAATGCACCGGATGCCTGCAATGCGAAATGGCGTGTTCTTACGAGAACTACGGCGTATTCAACCCATCCAAGTCGCGCATCAAGGTATTCAATTTCGAGTCCGCCGGACGCAAGGTGCCCTACACCTGCACGCAGTGCGCGGAGGCCTGGTGCATGCACGCCTGTCCGGTCGAGGCCATCGTGCAGGACGCCGCAACGGGCGCCAAGATCGTGCTGACTGACGTGTGTGTCGGCTGCAAGGTATGCACCATCGCCTGCCCGTTCGGCACCATCAACTACGTACACGACACCGGCAAAGTCCAGAAGTGCGACCTCTGCGGCGGACAGCCGACCTGCGCCGAGGCCTGCCCGACCGGCGCCATCACTTACGTGGACGCAGACTGGACCGGCCTCGAGAAGATGCGCCTGTGGGCCGGCCGCACCGACACCCAACCGCGCGTGAACGCCTGAAGGAGGAGCAGCACCATGGCATGGGCAAGAAAGATCCTGCGTGTCGATCTCACCAACGGCACCTGCAAGAGCGAGCCGCTGAACATGGAGTGGGCGCAGCTCTACCTCGGCCAGCGCGGCCTCGCCTCCAAGTACCTCGTCGAAGAGGTGGACCCGCGGGTTGATCCGCTCTCCCCGGAAAACAAACTGATTTTTGCAACCGGTCCGCTCACCGGCACCATGGCCTCGACCGGCGGGCGCTACTCTGTGGTCACCAAGGGCCCGCTCACCGGCGCCATCGCCTGCTCGAACTCCGGCGGCTACATCGGTGCGGAGATCAAGATGGCCGGCTGGGACATGATCATCTGCGAAGGGCGCTCGCCCAAGCCGGTCTACCTGTGGATCCAGGACGATAAGGCAGAGCTGCGCGACGCGGCCCATCTCTGGGGCACGACGACCTGGCACACCGAGGAGACCCTCAAGAAAACCCACCAGGACCCGCAGATCCGTGTGTGCTCGATCGGTCGCGCCGGCGAGAACGGCGTGCTCTACGCCTGTATCGTCAACGACCTCCATCGCGCCGCGGGGCGCTCAGGCGTGGGTGCCGTGATGGGCTCGAAGAACCTCAAGGCGCTGGCGGTACGCGGCACACGGGGCGTCGGCGGCATCAAGGACTTCAAGACCTTCCTGCGCGTGACCAAGGAGAAGAAGCAAATCCTTGCCGACAACGCGGTCACCGGCCAGGGCCTGCCCAAGTACGGCACGCAGGTGCTGATGAACGTCATCAACGAGATCGGCGCCCTGCCCACCCGCAACTCCCGCGACGTGCAGTTCGAAGGCGCGCGCAAGATCTCCGGCGAGGCCATGCACGAGAAGCGCGCAAGCGACGGCAAGTCGAACCTCGTCACCAACTCCGCCTGCTTCGGCTGCACCATCGCCTGCGGGCGCATCTCGCAGGTCGACAAGACCCACTGGAGCGTGGAGAACAGCCCGAAGTATTGGGGCGCGACGGGCGGCCTCGAATACGAAAACGCCTGGTCGCTCGGTGCTGCCAACGGCGTGGACGACCTCGAGGCGCTGACCGTGGCCAACATGATCTGCAACGAGGACGGCATGGACCCGATCTCCTTCGGCGCGACCATCGGCGCGGTGATGGAGCTCTACACCCTGGGCGTGCTCACCAAGGAACAGCTCGGCGTGGAGGCCCCGTTCGGCTCCGCGCGAGCCCTGATCGAGTTTGCCCACATGACCGCCGAGGGGCGTGGCTTTGGCAAGGAGATCGGCCTGGGGTCGGCGCGTCTGTGCGAGAAGTACGGTCACCCGGAACTGTCGATGACGGTCAAAAAGCAGGAATTTCCGGCCTACGACCCGCGCGGCATTCAGGGCATGGGCCTGACCTATGCCACCTCCAACCGCGGCGCCTGCCATCTGCGGTCATACACCGTGGCCTCCGAGGTGCTCGGCATCCCCGTCAAGACCGACCCGCTCACCACCGACGGCAAGGCCGATCTGGTCAAGGCCTTCCAGGACGCGACAGCCGTGTTCGATTCCTCCGGGCTGTGCCTGTTTACCTCGTTTGCGTGGTCGGTGGCCGACATCCAGCCGCAGATCGACGCAGCCTGCGAGGGCGACTGGACGATGGACAAGCTGATGACCGCCGGTGAACGCATCTGGAACATGGAACGGCAGTTCAACCTTGCCGCCGGGTTCACGGCGAAGGACGACGACCTGCCGACGCGGCTCAAGACCGAGCCGGCGAAAACCGGGCCTGCCAAGGGTCTGGTCAACGGCATCGACAAGATGCGGCCGGAGTACTACCAGGTGCGCGGATGGGACGCCAACGGCGTGCCGACGGCAGAGACGCTGTCGCGGCTGGGGCTATAAACACCCCGCGTGCATCGCGAGCGGCCCCCTCCCTCCCCCGGTTGGGGGCGGGCCGCACGCCCCCGAACTCAGACACGCGGCGCCTGACCCTACGCCAAACCGACGGGTTGAGCCGCGCGCCGCAACAATCCATCACCAGATCAGCCTACCGCCATGAAGCACCTCATCATCGGAAACGGCCCCGCCGGCGTGATCGCTGCAGAGACAATTCGCCGCATCGCGCCTGCCGACGAGATCCTCCTGGTCGGCGCGGAGGACAGCCCGCCCTATTCACGCATGGCCATTCCCTACCTGCTGGAAGGCAACATCGGCGAGTCCGGCACCTATCTGCGCAAGGGGGCCGACCACTACGGCGCCCTGCGTATCACCGAAAAGCGTGCCCGCGCCGTGGCACTCGATGCCGATGCGCGGCGCGTGCTGTTCCACGACGGCCGCCACGAATCCTACGACCGCCTGCTGATCGCCACGGGCTCGCACCCCGTGCGGCCGCCGATTCCCGGCGCGGATCTACCGCAGGTGCTGACCTGCTGGACCCTGGAGGACGCCCGTTCCATCGCAGCACTGGTTCGGCCCGGCTCGCGCGTGCTGCAGCTGGGTGCAGGCTTCATCGGCTGCATCATCATGGAGTCGCTTGCCAAGCGCGGAGCGCATCTGACGGTCGTGGAAATGGGCGACCGCATGGTGCCGCGGATGATGACGCCCAAGGCCGGTGCCATGATCAAGCGCTGGGTCGAAGCACAAGGCGTCACGGTGATCACCTCCGCCGGCGTGGAGCGCATCGAGCCCGCGAGCCACTGCGCAGCTCCGTTGCGCGTGCGCATCTCTACGGGCGAAGCACTCGACTGCGACGTGGTCATCGTCGCCGCTGGCGTGGCACCCAACGTGGGCTTTCTGGACGGCTCGCCGGTGCGCATCGGCAAGGGCATCGTGGTCGATGACCGCATGCAGACCTCGGTCCCCGGGATCTACGCCGCGGGCGATGTGGCCGAGGCGCCAGACCTGTTCACCGGCCAGCACTTCATTTCAGCCATCCAGCCCAACGCGGCCGACCAGGGCCGCGTCGCGGCCATCAACATGACCGGCGGCCTCGCGCGGCTGCCGGGTGCGCTCGCCATCAACGTGCTCGACACGCTGGGGCTCGTTTCCACCTCGTTCGGCCAGTGGTGGGGTGTCGACTCGTCCGAGGGTGGCAGTGGCGTCGAACTCATGGACGAGACGAACTACCAATACCTGAGCCTGCAGTTCAAACACGATGTGCTGGTCGGGGCAACGGCCATTGGCTGGACCGAGCACGTCGGCGTCCTGCGCGGGCTGATCCAGGGCCGCGTGCGCCTTGGGCACCGGCACGAGGAACTGCTGCGAGACCCCACGGGGTTCATGCGCGCCTATCTCGGCGCAGCGCAGGCAGCCGCATGAGAGTCATCTTCAAACTGTTTGCGAACCTCTCGGACCTGCTGCCCCCTGCGGCGCGCGCAACCAACGCGATGGAACTGGAGATCGAACCGACGACGACAGTCGCCGAGCTCATCGCCCGCCAGCGCATTCCGGAGAAGAGTGCCCACCTCGTGCTGGTCAATGGCCAGTTCATCCCGCCAGAGGCGCGCACAACGCGCACCCTCGCACCCGGAGACGAACTCGCGATCTGGCCACCGATTGCCGGGGGCTGATGCGACGGACCGACGCGCGGGCACAGACCCGGCTCGAACGGGAGGTCACCGCTTCGCTGACGGAGTTCGAGCACGGCGTGCGACTCGGCGCCGGGGATGCGCTGGAACGCTCCGAGCCTGGGCGCTACCGCATCCGCTCTGGGTGCGTGTTGCTCGAGATCACCGCTTGCCCCCAACCAGACCGGCGGTGCGGCGCGCTATCACTGCCGATGCTGCGCGTCGTCTACGACTTCGCAGGCGGCGACCAGCGAGATCACGCCCGCCTGCTCGCCAGGCTCGACAGTGCCATGCATCGCGGCGGGGGCTGACGGGACGGTTCCGTCGGGCTTCCCCGCTGCGCACGGGGATGCCACTTCGCGGCAACATCCGCTTGTATCCGTGCGGCGGCGTACACGCCCCAACGTGATGCGGCCAATCGTGCTGTGCTAAGCTCGCCAGGCTGTTTTCGGCCACCCTCGCACCACACGAGTCACTTCCATGGCTCTGCCCATTACCCCTGACGCACCTGAAATCGAGCTGCGTACCTACGTTTTCATCGATTCGCTGCAACCGCAGCTCGCGTCGTACATGGCCACGGCCTCGCAGGGATTTCTGCCCAAACCCGGAGACTCCTGCCTGTGGCTGGAGGTCTCGCCGGGGACGGCCGTCCACCGCCTGACCGACATTGCGCTCAAGGCCGCAGCCGTGCATCTCGGCGGCCTGGTCGTGGAGCGCGCTTTCGGGTCCATGGAGATTCACAGCCGCGATCAGGCGAGCGTGCTCGAATCCGCCCGCGTCATCCTGCGCTGGCTGAACACCAGCGAATCGGCCCGCCAAACGGTGCGCGTGCCATGGCAAGAGATCATTCGCGGCATCAACCCTGACCACGCCGTGTTGATCAACCGGCAGAATCGCAAGGGGTCGATGGTGCTCCCCAACCAGAGCATCTTCATCCTGGAGGCCGAACCCGCCGGCAACATCATCTATGCTGCCAACGAGGCCGAAAAGGCCGCCAAGATCACCTTGGTGGAGGCGCACGCAGTCGGTGCTTTCGGTCGGCTGACACTCGCCGGGCGTGAAGCCGATATCGAGTCAGCCGGCGCGGCTGCGGTCGCGGCAATCCGCCGGTTGAACGAACGTTCGGGGTAACGTATCGGCCGGCGCGTCGATTCGCGTGAACCACCTGCTCAAGGGACCTCCGGACCGAGACCGGCTCGCCGTCGCGCGGCGACGATGGGTGAGGCCGATGGCGACAGGCTGAGTCTCAGGCCCGCCTGATCGCAATCCATACCCCGACAGCGACCAGCACCACCCCTGCCATCGCCATCACCCCCAGCCGTTCGCCAAACATCACGTAGGCCATCAGCGCCGTGGTCGGCGGGGTGAGATAAAACAGCGCGGACACCCGGGTGGCCTCGCCGTGCCGAATCAGGATGTGCAATAGGGTGATGGCGCCGAGCGAGAGCACGAGCACAAGCCAGCCGAGGGCAAACAGGAACTCGCCGGTCCAGTCGATGCACCAGTCCTCGAGCCAGAGCGACAGCGGCAACAGGACGGCGCCCGCGGCGGCGAACTGGAGCGCGGAGCCTGTCCACAGGTCGAAACTCGGGCAGTAGCGCTTCTGGTAGAGCGTCCCGAGCGTGATGCCGAGCAGCGCGAGCACCGCAAGCGCAGTAGAAGTCGTGGTGATGCCGCCTGCCGTCATCTTGTCCGAAACGACCAGCGCAACGCCGACGAAGCCCGCGGCGAGGCCCAACCAACGTCGCGCACTGACGCGCTCCCCCACCAACAGACCACTCAGCAGCGCAGTCAGCAGGGGTTGCAGGCCAACGATCAACGCAATCACGCCGGCGGACATGCCCGCGTGAATCGCGCCGAAAACCCCGCTGAGGTATCCGCCGTGCAGCAGGACGCCACCCACCGCCAGGTGGGCCGCCGTTGACGCATCGCGCGGCCACGGACGACCGAGCATGAGCGCCAGCGGAAGCAGGATGACGAGCACGAGTGCAAAGCGGATCGACAGAAACGCGAGCGGTGGCGCGTGCGGCAGGCCGAGTTTCGCCCCGATGAACCCCGTGCTCCACAACACGACGAACGCGAGCGGCGTGAGCGACAGCAGTAGCGGATGGCCACGGTCGTCCCGGGCCGGCGCACGACTCACGCCGGATTGCGCCGCAGCACGTCTTCGAGCGCCGCCTCGGACACGGGCTGCACGAGCACCGCGTGCAACGGGAATCGCTCGGCGAGCCGCTCGACATAAGGTGCCTCCTCCTTGCCGACGAAGACAACGACCCGGGTATGCGGCGAAAAACGTTGCAGCGTGTGCAGCGTCACGTCCAGGTTGCACACATTCACGCCGGCGTAATTGTTCCCGTAGCCGTAGATGAACTCGCCGACGAGCACCGCCGGTTGTGTGGACTTGAGCGCCTGGTGAAGCTTGCGCGCCGAATCGAAGCGCGTTTCGACATAGCCAAGCCGCCTGTAAAGGGCACTGAAGTTGGGATGCGTCGGCGAATCGACGAGGGAAAACAATTCAGGTGACGGCATGTGACGCGCCCTTGATGGTCAGTGGGTTGAGCACAGCACGGCCACCTCCTCAGCGTCTCCTCCGCAGGTGATTTGAGGGCACCCACCCCCCCCGCGGGCGATCAACGCCAACGGCCTCGATCGATCCGGCGCGGGGTCGTTGAGCAAGCTGGTGGCCTGCGCAAGCCCATAGCATAGCGTCGATCCAACGCACGTGAACCGTCACCTGTGCAACGCCTTACCTGGTGCTCCATGCTGCCCGGCGTGATCGGATGGTAGGCGGGGGCGGGTGAGGTCCTCCGCGCTGGCCTCTCCCCATCGGATAGGTATTTCAATTCCCCACAATCATGGTATTTTTGAGAATCATTATTGATTACTATCAACTCTGTTCCATGCCACGCCTGTCCGAACTTTCCCCGGGGAATGCCGCCGATGTGGTCGCCGTGGAGGCCGATACCGACCTGCAACTCAGGCTTGCGGCCTTTGGATTTCGCCCCGGGCACAGGGTTCTCGTCATGCGCCGCGCGCCGCTGCATGGGCCGTTACAGGTGCGGGTCGGCCAGACAGACGTGATGCTGCGCGCCAGTGAAGCGCGCGCAGTCGTAGTCACCTAGGTCCGGGGCGCGAGTCGTGAAGCGCGTTGCCCTGCTGGGCATGCCCAACACCGGCAAATCCACGCTGTTCAATCGCTTGACGGGCGCCACGGCCAAGGTCGCCAACTGGCCTGGGATGACGGTCGACCTGCTCGCGGCCAAGACGCTCATCGGCGACAGCCTGGTGGAGATCGTGGATCTGCCGGGGGTCAATGACCTGCACGGCTTCAGCGAGGACGAGCGCGTGGTTCGCGACTTTCTGGAGCATCAGGCAGTCAACCTGATCGTCATCGTACTGAACGCCGTGCAGATCGAGCGCCAGCTTGCGCTGGTGCTGGAGTTGAAGGAGCTCGATCTGCCGATGCTGGTGCTGCTGAACATGGCCGACGAGGCGCGAGCGCGCGGCATCCGCATCGACGACGAGGCACTCTCCGCAGCGGTCCAGGCACCCGTGTTGTTGGTCTCCGCCAAGCTCGGCCAGGGCATCGACGGCGTGCAACGCGCCCTCGCGCGCTTGCTGCGCGACCACCCGCAACCGCGCAAGGCAGCCACGGAGACGCTGTCCCGCGATGCAGCCATCGAGGCGCGCATGGAGCGCATCCTGCGCGACAGCGTGGTCATCCCACAGACCCTTTCGCCAACGCTCACCGACCGGCTCGACAACTACCTGCTGCACCGCTGGCTCGGCATCCCGCTGCTGCTCGTGATCCTGCTGATCCTTTTCCAGATCGTCTACGGGATCGGCGGACCACTGCAGGACTGGTTCTCCGAGGGGTTGGAGTACGCAAAGGCGGCTTGGCTTACGCCGCTCGCCGAAGGCCTTCCGGCGTGGCTCGGGAGTTTTCTGCTCGACGGGGTTTACGATGGTGTGGGCACCGTGCTCACCTTCGTGCCGATCATCGCGCTGTTTTTCATGGCGATGGCCGCCGTGGAAGACTCTGGTTTGCTCGCGCGCGCGGCCTTCCTCATGGACGGCTTCATGGCGCGTCTCGGGCTCGATGGCCGCGGCTTTGTCATGCAGCTCATGGGCTTTGGCTGTAACGTACCAGCGATCATGGGCACGCGCGTCATCCGCAACCGCGCGGTGCGCCTGCTGACCATGTTCATCATTCCGTTCTCGATGTGTTCGGCGCGGCTCCAGGTGTTCATCTTCTTCACCACGGCCGTGTTCTCGCCGCGCGCCGCGCCCTTCGTGCTGCTGACGTTCTACGTGCTGAGCATGGCGCTCGGCTTTCTGACGGCGCTGCTGTTCAGCGCCCGCGTCAGGGGCCAGTTCGAACCCCTGATCCTGGAACTGCCGCCCTACCGGCTGCCCTTGCTGGGCTACCTGAGCCGCCAAAGCCTGGGCGAGGCCCTGCGCTTCGTGCGCGAAGCGGGCCTGTTCATCCTGCTCGGCGTCATCCTGACCTGGCTGCTGACCCACATCCCTTTCGACGCGCCGGTCGCCGGCCCCGACACCCTCGCCGGGCGCTTGGCCGTGTGGATGCAACCGGTGTTCAGCCCGCTCGGCATCGACGCACTGCTCTCGATCGCGCTGCTGTTCGGCTTCGTCGCCAAGGAGGTCGTCATCGGCTCACTCGCCGTCATCTACGGCGCCGGCACCGACGCGCTGACCGGGATCATCCAGAGCCGCCTCGATTGGGTGCAGGCTTACAGCTTCATGCTGTTCACCGCCATCTACACGCCTTGCCTGTCCACCGTGGCCGTGCTGCGGCGCGAGTCGCGCCACTGGGGCTTCACCGCCGCGGCCGTCGCCTGGCCACTGGGGGTTGCCTGGGTGGTCAGCTTTGTCTTTTACCAGGGCGCACGGGCGCTTGGTTTCTAGCCTTGCGGCACGCTCGCGGCGACGCGCGCCTGGCGCAAAGCGTCTGGCAGTAACGAAGGATTCAACTGATTGAAAAGGTTGGTGGCTATGGGTGGACTTGAACCACCGACCCCGGCATTATGAGTGCCGTGCTCTAACCAGCTGAGCTACATAGCCGCAAAGGCAGGGGCGAGAATGATCTTGATTCTGCCCGACGATGTCAACACCCAAGCCACTGCGGGCTGCCCGTCACACGGCGGCGCTGACAATCCACTCACAGCCGCGTCACGGCAAACGTGTCGCACTGCTTGAAATCGCCGGTTTCGATCCCGCGCTTGAACCACCGCATCCGTTGCTCGGATGAGCCGTGCGTGCAGGACTCAGGAATGGCATACCCCTGGGAACGCTTCTGCAGACGATCATCACCGATGGCCGAGGCAGCGGCGAGGGCCTGCTCGATCTCGCCCGGCTCCAGGATCCCTTTGGCCGTATCGGTGCGCTTGGCCCACATGCCGGCGAGGCAGTCGGCCTGAAGCTCGAGACGCACGGAGAGCTGATTGCCCTCGACCTCGCTGCTACGCGCCTGCAGTTCCTGAACCTGATCCGAGATGCCGAGCAAGTTTTGCACGTGGTGACCGATTTCGTGAGCGATCACGTAGGCTTGGGCGAATTCCCCGGGCGCGCGGAAGCGTTGCGAGAGTTCGTCGAAGAAGGCGAGGTCGAGATAGACCGTCTGGTCGGCGGGACAGTAGAACGGTCCCATGGCCCGTTGGCCCATGCCACAAGCGGTCTCGGTGGCGCCGGTGTAGAGCACCAGGCGCGGCTCGCGGTAGCGCTGGCCGGCGGCGCGGAATACGCCGTTCCAGGTGTCCTCCGTCTCGGCGAGGATCTTGGAGACGAAGACGGCCTTGGCATCCTCCTCCGGTGAGCGACCACCCACTACCTCCTCCTGCACGGTGCCGACGCCACTGGTCAGCACGCCGAGCACCTGTGCCGGGTCGATACCGAGCAGGTAGCTCGCCACCAGCGCAATCGCCACGGTGCCGAGCCCGATGCCACCGCCGCGCGCGATCCGCGAGCCACCTCGGCGTCGGTCCTCGACGTTCTCACTCTGCCGCGAATTGCCAAGGCGCATGTCACTGGACTCCTGATTGAGCGTTGGTCATCGCCCCGAGCGCTGCAGCACGGAGCACTTTTTCCGGGTATTGTCGGGATTACTGACTTGATAAATCAAGCTGATAACGAGGCGTGTCGCGCAGGCTCAGGCCACTTGTGGAACCACATGATCCCCTCGGCTAACCCAGTGCGCGAGATCACCCTGACGCCTGCTTTGTGTTACAACATTACATCTTTCACTTACAGGCCACGACATGCTTCGACGTCAGTTTTTTCGACCCATCTTGCTGCTTGCGCTGATGCTGGCGAGCGCCTCGGTCGTCGCGGCGCCGGCACTCCACGTCGCCACGACACTGCCGCCGCAGGGTTTCGTGGTCACCCGCGTGGGGGGCGAACACGTCAAGACCACGGTGCTGGTCGGCCCCGGTCAGAATCCGCACACCTTCGAGCCCACGCCGCGGCAGATGGCGGAGCTCGCGGGTGCCGATTTCTACTTCCGCATCGGCATGCCCCAAGAGGACGCTTGGCTCAAGCGCCTGCGCGCCGCCAATCCGCACCTCGACGTCATCGAGTCCGCAGGGCGGAGCGAGGCGCCAGGCCACGCGGACGATCACGCGCACCTCGATCCACACCAATGGACCGATCCCCTTCAGGTTCGGGACTGGGCCGAGCGGCTGCGCGATGCCTTCAGTGCGCGCGACCCCGCACACCGAGAGGCCTACGCAGCCAACGCCGCGCGGCTCATCGCGGAGCTGGAGGCACTGGATCGCGAGATCCGCGGCTTGATCGAGCCGGCGCGCCGGCGCACCTTTCTCGTCTATCACCCGGCGTGGGGCCATTTCGCCGCGCGCTACGGGCTGACTCAGCTGGCCATCGAGCACGAGGGCAAGTCGCCGGGCGCCCAGCACCTCGCCGCACTCATCGAGCAGGCGCACGCCGAGGGTCTACGCACGGTGTTCATCCAGCCGCAGATGGGGCCCAAGCCTGCACAAGCCGTCGCCGAGGCCCTCGGCGCTACACTGGTCAGCATCGACCCGCAAGCGCCGGACTACATCGACAACCTGCGCCGGGTTGCGCGGGCCATTGCCAAATCGCTGCAATGACCGACGCGATCATCACCATCCGCGACGTCACGTTCGCCTATCCGGACGGCCCGCCCGTGCTGCAGGGGGTGAGCCTGGATGTCGCCGAGGGGGAATTCCTCGGCATCGTCGGTCCGAATGCAGGCGGCAAGAGTACGCTCCTCAAGCTGATGCTCGGGCTGCTCGAGCCCGCCAAGGGCGCGATCCGCATCGCCGGACAGACACCGCGCGCGGCACGCGGGGTGATTGGCTACGTTCCCCAGTACCCGGCCTTCGAGCGCGGCTTTCCGATCACCGTCGAGCAGGCGGTGTTGCTCGGCCGGCTCGGCATCGGCTCGTGGTGGCGCGGGTACAGCCGTGCCGACCGGCTCGCCGCGGCCCAGGCGATGCGCCACGCGGAGGTCGATGACCTCGCGCGGCGGCAGCTCGGCTCGCTCTCCGGCGGGCAGTTGCAGCGGGTGTTGCTCGCGCGCGCGTTGGCCTGCGAGCCACGCATCCTGATCCTCGACGAGCCGACGGCCAACCTCGACCAGCGCGTCGAATCGGACATCTTCGAGCGCCTGAAGGTGCTCAACGCCCACATGACGATCGTGGTCGTGTCGCACGACGTGGCGTTCATCTCCAGCTACGTCAACCACGTCGCGTGCTTGAACCGCACGCTGGTCTGCCACCCGACGGGGCGCGTGGACGCCGCGGCGATCGACCAGCTCTACGGCCGCCACGTCCATCACATCGACCACCTGCACACCGCCCATGCCCACTGACTTTCTCGCCGCGCTCGGCGAACACGCCTTCCTGCGCCATGCCCTGCTGGCCGGCGTGCTCGCGAGCCTTGCCTGCGGCGTCATCGGCAGTTACGTCGTCGTGAAGCGTATCGGCTATCTCGCCGGCGGTATCGCGCACGCCGTGCTGGGCGGCATGGGTGCGGCGCTGCTGTGGGGCTTCGACCCACTGGGTGGAGCGCTGGCCTCGGCGGTGGTGGCAGCGCTACTCATCGGCGTCATCACGCAGTACTGGCGGGCGCAGGAGGACACGCTGATCGGCGCGGTCTGGGCCATCGGCATGGCGCTCGGCGTGCTGTTCATGGCGCAGGTGCCGGGCTACAGCGTGGACCTGATGAGCTACCTGTTCGGCAACATCCTGATGGTGTCGGGTCGAGAACTCGTCTTCATGGCAGTGCTCGACACACTGCTGCTCGGCACCGTGGCGCTGCTCTACCGGCAACTGCTGGCGGTGGTGTTCGACGAGGAGTTCGCGCGGCTGCGCGGCGTGCCGGTGACTTTCCTCTATCTGCTGCTCTTGGTCATGGTGGCCGTCACCGTGGTGATGCTGATCCAGGTGGTCGGGTTGATCCTCGTCATCGCGTTGCTGTCGCTGCCGGCGGCGATTGCCGGCCAGTTCTTCAAGACGCTCGGACGGATGATGGCGGCGGCCGCACTCCTCGGCATCGCCTTCACCACAAGCGGCCTGGCGCTCGCCTACACGCCGGATCTGCCCGTCGGCCCGACGATCGTGCTGGTCGCGGGCGTGAGCTACGTCGTGGCCGCGCTCGGCCTGCACGGCTGGCGTGCACTGCAACGGCGCAGCCTGGCGGTGACACGATGAGCAAGGACGCCGAGCTTGCCGCCGCACTGGCGCACGCCGAGACGCTCTGCCGCGCGCGCGGGGTACGGCTCACCGCGCAGCGCCGCGAGGTCCTTGAACTGGTCTGCCGCGAAGGCCAGCCACTCGGCGCCTACGAGGTGCTGGCACGGCTACGCGCCCGCGCGCCGCGCACCGCGCCGATCACCGTCTATCGCGCACTCGACTTCCTGCTCAGACAGGGCTTCATCCACAAGCTCGCGAGCTTGCACGCCTACGTGAGCTGCCTGCATCCGGATCATGCCCACGCGAGCCAGTTTTTGATCTGCTCCCGCTGCGGCGGCGTCACCGAACTGCTCGACGAGTCGATCGCGGAACACGTTCGCCGCGCAGCCATAGACACCGGTTTCCGACCGGACGAGACCCTCATAGAAGTGCATGGTCTGTGCACCCGCTGCACCGAGGCTTGACGCGGCCGCACCACATCGATAACCCCGCCAATCCCATAGCGCCCGCGTGGGATGATGACCACTGCCGGGCGTTGGGCGTAAGCATGTCGGCCGAAGCTTCATTGACACCCGACACCTCCGACATGACGCCTCACAAACCCTACGCCGAGTCCTGCGACCAGAATCGGGAACCGATCATCAACGTGTTGCGAACGTTGTTCGCCGACCGCCGCGCGGTGCTGGAGATTGGCAGTGGCACCGGCCAACACGCCGTGTACTTCGCGCCGGAACTACCCCACCTCGTGTGGTACGCAAGCGACCGCGCGGAGAATCTCGAAGGCATCCGGCTCTGGCTGGACGAGGCGCGCCTATCCAACGTGCGCGGCCCGCTCCTGCTCGACGTCGCGCAAACCGAGTGGCCCGCGCTCGACATCGACGCGGTGTTTTCCGCCAACACCACCCACATCATGCACTGGCCGGAAGTCGAGGCCCTGTTTGCCGGCGTTGGCCGCGCGCTGCCCCCAAGGGGATTATTCGCGTTGTATGGCCCGTTCAACTACCAGGGGCGTTACACCAGCGCGAGCAATGCCCGCTTCGACAACTGGCTGCGGGCCCGCGACCCGCTGAGCGGCGTGCGCAATTTCGAAGACCTCGACCGGCTGGCAACTGAGGCTGGCCTGCGGCTTAGGGAAGATTTCGCCATGCCGGCCAACAACCGCACGTTGTGCTGGGAGAAAGGGCCGTAGGCGGATCGGAGGGGACCCATACCTGGGTTGCGCGGCTCGGCGGGCGGAGCACTTCGCTTGGGGCCGGATCGAGCGAACCCAGTTACTGGCGTCGCCCGATGGCTTCACCCCCGCAAACCGTGTATTGACACCAGCCTGCGGTAGCGGGCCAGAGGTTTGCGGGGAATTCTGCTGCGAGACGGCCTAGCCGTCAGCCTGAGACTTGAGCTTCTTACGGGCGAGGTTCACTCGTAGCTGCTCTCGTTTTCCTCCTCGCTCTCCGTATCCTCCTCATCACCCCAGTCGTCCGGCTCATCGTCGTCCACCGCCTCCCTGCCATCGATCATGGCCTCAAGGTCGGCCTCGAAGCTGGAGTCGTCATCCGGCACCGACGAAGGCCCGGAGTCCGGGATCTCGAGCGGCTTGTGACCACGCGGCATGAAGCCCGAGCGGGCCTGCCCGAACGCGGACTTGAGCGTGTCGATCGACGCCTCGCCGGGCTTGAGGTCGCGCAGCTTGGCCTCAACGATGGCACGTTGGTACTCGACGAACTCGTTGCGCGCGAGGTTGAACAGGTAAACCGTCTTGGGATTGCCGGTATCGAGGTTGCGATCCAGCACGACGGGGGAACTCTTGGCACCTGCGTCGAGGAATCCAAACCAGAGATGATCTTCGCTCATGGGTCCACAGTCTGTCCGTTTCAGGGTGCGAAGTATTGTCGTTTCTGGGCGTAATTTCTAACCAAGAATGCCGTTGAAGGGAATAGTTCCGGGCCGATTTTTCGACCGAGTTACAACAATTGTGTCTTGCCCGAAGCACTCCAGCCCCTGAGAACCGCTCCCGCCCAGTTAAATCAAAAACAGCGTTGCCAGCCCCAAAAAGCTCATGAATCCAACGACATCCGTCACGGTGGTGAGAATCACCGCAGCGGAAATCGCTGGATCGATGCCCGCGCGCACGAGCAGCAGGGGGATGGTGATCCCGGCCAGCGCCGCGGCGATCAGGTTGATGACGATGGCCGCAGCGATCGTTGCACCAATACCCCAGTCCTTGAACCAAAACAGGGCCACAGCGGCCACCACCAGCGCCCACAGCACACCGTTGGCCAGCCCGATGAGGATTTCCTTGCGCATCAGCCAGAACACGTTGGCATCCACGATCTGGCGCAGGGCGAGCCCTCGGATGGTGAGCGTGAGCGTTTGGCTCCCGGCGATGCCGCCCATGCTGGCGACGATCGGCATCAGGATCGCGAGCGCGACGATTTGCGAAAGCGTGTGCTCGAACAGGCCGATGACCCAGGACGCAAGGAACGCGGTGAGGAGGTTGATGCCGAGCCACACGGCTCGCCGGCCCGCGCTGGCAATGGCGGGGGCGAACAGATCCTCGTCCTCGGTCAAGCCGGCCATGTTCAGCAGCGCCTGATCGGCGCGGTCGCGGATGAGGTCCACGACGTCGTCGATGGTGATGCGCCCAAGCAGGCGCCCGTCCTCGGCGACGACCGCCGCCGAGACGAGATCGTGGCGCTCAAACAGATCGGCCACCTCGTCCTGCGATGCCGTGGCGAGCACGCTGTCCTCCTGCACGGTCATGAGCTCGCCGACGATGTCGTCAAGGTCACTGGTCAACAGATCCGCCACCGCGACCTTGCCTAGATAGCGACCTTCGCGATTGACCACCATGAGCCCGTCGGTGTTGGGCGGCAGCGACTTGCGCCAGCGCAGGTAGCGATGTACGACCTCGACGGTGACATCCGCGCGCACGGTCACCACGTCGAGGCTCATCAACCGGCCCGCGGTGCCTTCCTCGAAGGTCAGCGAGGTTTCGAGGCGGTGCCGGATCTCGTGACTGAGGGCACTCTTGAGCGCATCCCCCACCTCCGGTGGCAGCTCGCCGATGACCTCCGTCAGGTCGTCGGAGTCCATGACCTCGGCCGCCGCGATCAGCTCCCCGGCCTCCATGTCGCGAATGAGCGTGTGGCGCACCTCGAGGTTGACCGAGGCGAGCACGTCGCCATCCTTGCCCGCCGGCACAAGGTGCCACACGCGGCTGCGGGTGCCGCGTGGCAGGGCCTCCAGGACGTTGGCGATGTCGGCCGGGTGCTGACGTGCGAGCAGCTGCTCGAGGCCATCCTCGTCGTTACTGGCCAACAGGCCCAGTACGCGATCCAGCAATGACTCTTCGGCGACGGCTGCGACTTCTGCCTGCATGAGCGATAACGGGTTTGACGGCGCGAAGGCCCACCGCGCCGGCCCCAATGGACCGTAAGACGGCAAGCGAACCGTCAACAGTGCGTCGCTACCGACCGTTCGTCAACTGGTTTTTCGCAGCGCGTTCCCACGGGTTGTCGAGGCGGTGACCAGCGCTCCGCGCGGCGCGTCACCGCCGCTGGGGGGCGTCTCTCAGCCTGGTTGGACCAGCCTGCGGTTGTCGGCACCCGGCCAGACGATCAGAGAGTGCTCGTGCTCGGCGAGTACCCGGTACTGGAGTGCCTTGACGGTATCCACGAAATGCCAGGTTGCCCGCGCCTCGGCCGCCGTGAAGCTCACCACCAGATAGCCCCGGCGCTTGACCTCCGCATAGCGCAGCGGCTCGATGAACTGGACCAAGCCAGCGGCGAGCTGCTCGGTGTCCTGATCGCCCAGGTATTCCTCAAGGCCCGGGGAGGACACCGAGGTGGTCGCGAACTCGACGCCGACCGTGTTGCCCTCCAGGTCGGCCAGGTCGTTCGCCCAGGCGTTGTGGGTGTCTCCGGCCAGCACGACGAGGTTTTTGTCCAGTCGACGTGCCATGCTGAGCACGGTCTCGCGCGCGGCGAAGTAGCCGTCCCAGGCATCGAGGTTGTAGGGAATCGACGGTTGGGCGAGCAGCGCGGCCTGCGCAGGGGTAAGGGTGTGCGGGGCGGTGCGGGCTTGGGCGGCCAGCGCGGCGTAGTCGGCGAGGCTGATCTGCTGGGCCACAATCGGGGTCGGCAGATTCATGCGGCCCATCAACACCTGCTGCCCGAGCACCTGCCAGGTGGCCCGGGAGTTCGCGAGCTGCGTGGCGAGCCATGCGGTCTGCTCGGCACCCAGGAGCTGCCGGTTCGGGTCGGTGAGCTCGGCCTGGAACTGGGCAGCGTTGAAGGCCCCAGTCGCCGGATCGAGGTAATCCCCATAGTCCAGCGGCTTGTCGCGCCCGGCGTGCCGTGTGTCGAGCATGTGCAGGCTGAGCAGGTTTCCGAAGTCGAACGATCGGAAGATGCGATCCCGCGCCTCGCCAGCCGTTTCCCGCACGGGCAGCCACTCATGCCAGGCCTGGATGGCTGCACTGCGGCGCGCATCCCAGCTCCCTTCCTCGGGGAGATCGTGGTTGCTCGCGCCCGACAGGTAGGCATCGTTGGCGATCTCGTGGTCATCCCAAACCGCAATCATCGGCAGCGCGGCATGGACCGCCTGCAGGTCCGCGTCGCTGCGGTACTGGGCGTAGCGGCGTCGGTAGTCGTCAAGGCTCAGCAGTTCCCATTCGGGCTGCGAGAGCCGCCCCAGACGCTCGGCGTCCTCGGAGGCGTAGCCGCCGACACCGTACTCGTAGATGTAGTCGCCGAGGTGCACGAGCACATCCACGTCGGTTCGGCTAGCGATCTCGCGGTAGACGTGGAAGTAGCCTGCCTGATAGTTCGAGCAGGAGACCACGGCAAGCCGCGCGGACTCCACCTCGCCGCTCGGCAGCGTCCGTGTCGTGCCCGCCGGCGAGTAAAGGTCGCCATACCGGAATCGATAGAAATAGGTCGTGCCGGGCCGCAGGCCCTCGGCATCGACCTTGATGGTGTAGTCGCGGCTTGCGTCGGTGCGGAAAGCGCCAGCAGCAGCGACCGCGGAGAAGTCCCGATCCTCGGCGATCTCCCAAGTGCCGTCCAGCGCGCCAGGCCGCTCGGGCGTCAGGCGCGTCCACAGGATGACGCGGTCGGCGAGCGGGTCGCCACTCGCAACTCCGTGCCGAAACGCCGCTGCTACGTGCCGGCGTGGCCCGTGCGAGCGCGCGGCTGCCCCTTCGCCCGCGGCGCCACCACTGTTGCACGAACTCAGCCCCAAGCCAGTGACCGCGGCGGAGGCAACCAGCGCTTGCAAGAAGTGTCGGCGGGTGTTGTCGATCTCGGCCATACGGGCACGCTCCTCTCGGTCAGGGGTGTAGGAACGGCGCGACCGACCGGCTCGGGCCGGCGCGGTCATCGCGTCGGCGGAAATCTAGTGATACCCCGTGAACGGCTGGTTGCAGTTTGTTGAACAATCGATGAACGTTTACGAGCGATACGGACTGCCGCCGGCCATACTCCATTGGGCTAGCCGCGTACCGCACGGGGCTGCATGGCACCGACGCCGGCAGATGGCTCGAGACATGACATTGCACCGCCGATGAGAGGGTTCTATAAACGGGGGTGGTTCGGGCACGGCATGCAACGAAGGGACCTCAAGCCCGACGCGCCAACGGATCCCCAGGCGCCGCGAGTTGTCTAAGCAGACGATGGGGCCGGAACGGTAAGGGTGACGGTTACCCCACGAAGCGCACAGCTCGCAAAGGCTCAAGCCCCCGGAAAAATCCAACAATCGACTGAGCGGCCATGATCCAAGACACACCCGTTTCCGAGCAGAGCGTCCCCGATCCCAATGGTCTCCGGGCGAGCATACGAACGCTGGGGCCTGCGGGTCCGCAGGTCCCCGCCACGGACGGGAACAAGGCGAACCGCGTACCCGCGGCCCAAGGGCTGACAGAAATCCGCCCGATTGCTGCGGAGAATCTCTACTGGATGGGGCGCCATCTGCAACGCGCGGAGGACACGGCGCGACTGCTGCGCGCAACGGCGCAGTCGTGTCTGGATGCGTCGAGCGAGCGCTGTGTCGGCTGGGAGGCGCTACCCATCGTCATGGGCCTGGACCACCACCTGCATCGGCACGCCGGCGAGGCGGAAGTGACGCGCCTGCTCATCGAGGATGACGGCAATCCGGGCGCCATCATCCCAAGCCTCCGTCGCGGGCGGGAAAACGCCTTCAGATGCCGCGATGATTTGCCGCCTGAGGTTTGGGAGGCGACCGAGTCCTTCAGCTTAGACATCACACGGCGCGGCACGGATGGATCGCAGGAAGGCGCCCGCGACGAGTTTTTGACCACCGTGATCCGGCAGCGACACTACTTGAGCGGCCTGTTGCGCGAGACGATGCTTCGCAACGCCGCTTACCAGTTCGTGCGCATCGGCGAGTTGCTCGAACGCGCGGACATGACCTCGCGCATTCTGGATCTGGTCACTGCTGCCGACCCCGTTGGATCAGACAGCACGCCACTTGGCCACGAGTCCCTTTGGCAGTACGTACTCAAAGCACTGAGCGCGGAGCAAGCCTACCGGCGGCAGGTCGGCGCGCGCGTCGAGCCGCAGCGGGTACTGACCTTTCTGTTTGACGACGGCCGCTTTCCGCGCGCCCTGCGCCACGTGCTCACCTCCATGGAGGCGCGGTTGTCGACGCTGCCCGACCCCTCTCGCCCACTGCGCGCACTCCGGCGGGCCGAGCGGCTGCTCAAGCGGCAAGCCGATACGGCCCACCCCGAGACCCTGCATGACCTGCTCGACGCCCTCCAGATCCGCATCGCGGAGGTGCACAACGCCATCACCGACCGCTACTTTCAAGGCGATGCAAAGCCTAACCGGGCCGACGGCTCGTAGGCACACAAAACCTGCCGGCGCCCGCCACGACCAAAGGCGGCGGGGCGGTCGCGAACCTCGCACGCGGTGGGTTGATGTGATCTAGAGAAATGCGCTTGGGAAGCGCTGACAAGTTCATTCACTCCCCCTCGCGCGCGGGAAGGGCTGGGGTGAGTGGGTTGACTTGCGGAATCCACCCCACCGCTCTCACTCCTGCACATCGCCCAGAGGCAAGGGGGATTAAATCAGGGCTCCCGCCGGTGGCGACGCATCAGGGAACTTGCCTGGCGGTCGCGCCCCAGATTCAACCCCGCGAGGGCGGGTCATGGTTCTCGTGGGAGCCCTGGCTGGCCTTGTCGGACCGACGCGATTCCGCGGAGAGAGGCCGGTTGAGAACCCATTGAATGATTGGCCGCACCGCGGTCACACCTCGCGACTTGGTGCATGATCGGTTTTGTCACGGTGCTTCCTGCGCTTTGTGGACCCCATCCGCAGAGCCCACAAAGTGCGGCCAACCGGGCGCCGTCGTACGCCGCCGCGACCTCAGAACTGAATCCGCACACCAAAGTGCGCCGCGTTGTCGACCTCGTAATCGCTGCCGCGCTCCAGGTCCACACGCAGCTTGCGATAGCCCACGTAGGCGGCGGTGTTGGGCAGAATGCTGACCTCGATGCGCGCGCTGGCGTCCAGAAAGCCGTTACCATCGCCCCATGTCGTGATGTCCGGCGCATAGAACACCGAACCACCCAACGCCACCGGGTAGCGTGCCGGAATGTGGTGCATCAGCTCCAACCCGATCGCGAGCGCCTGAAAGTCCGCATCCGGCGCGTCGAGGTTGCCGAGGGCGTATTTCACGCCGACCGCGGCACTGAAGGGATTGTTCTTGCTGGGAGCAGCCCGGCGCAGTAGCCCGACGGAGAACAGCTTGTCGTCCTCGCTCGAGAAGGTCGCACCGAGCGAGATCTCGGCCCCACCGATACCGATGGCCACAGAGTCGAAGGCGAGCTCACCGCTGAAGGCGTCCTCCCCCACGAGCACCCCGAGGCTCGCCGCCGAGGCATCACGCAGGCCGCCGCAGGCAGCACCGATGCACATCACCCCAAGCAAGATTCCCGTGTGCGCCTGGTTTGCCCGGGCCGGTGCTACGGTTTGCCCCTTCGTCTCGATCACAGATGCCATGCGAAATCCCCACAACAATCAAAATTCTTTAGATATTGTGGTGCATACGCTCTGTTCCTACAAGCTGTAGTGTCAGCAAAACCACCAGACGTGACAGCGGCGTCAGAGCTGCTTGCTTGCCTCGCTCCCGATACGCTCCGCCGAACGCAGAAGCTCGTCGTAGACCTTCAGCGCCTGATGCCGGAAATACAGGCCCGCTACGAAAAACAACGCACCGAGCAGAATGAAGGCAAGATACGAGCCGAGGCTCTGGTGCAGGGCGAGCCCCAGCGCCGGGGCAAGGATCGCAAGGAAGGCCTTGTCGCTGAGGCTCACCAGCGTGTCGGCGAATTTCTTGCGCACGGCGAGATTGGAATACCGGGTGTAATCGGCGAGGTGCAGAAAGTCCGTCGGAAGCAATTTGGACATGGGCTTCTCCTGCTTGCAGCTGCTGAAGTGAGTCGACCAGGTGGCGCTAGCACCCGCGAAGGCGGGTCGCGCAGCGTGCAGTGGTTACGGCAGGACGATGGGAAATCTAGAAACCTGTCTGTGGTGTCCTGGCGTCGCTTAACCTTCCGTCAAATCCCCACCAACGGGCGGCGATGCCCCACCTGGCACGGCGCAGTAAAGATTAACCCAGAGCACGCACCGGGCAAGGGCATACCATGGCGCGCGCCTGTAACGCTTTGTATCGCGGTCTGATTCAGA
>CAYSFW010000061.1:0-55434 GCA_964430355.1 uncultured Thiotrichales bacterium | reverse complement strand
TTCCCCCTGTCGTGCCAGTGCAACTGAAACACCCGCTTGGCGGTATCGATGCCGAGGACTGTTTTTGTCCCATTCATTTCGGACCCCCCGTTTTGCCTGTGAAGATCATCCAATCTTCCACCTTGGGCACTGGTCATGCCGTCGGCCCGGGAGGGTCCGCCTCCTCGCTTCCGCTCAACTTCCCTCACGGGGGGAGGCGTCCATACCATGTCTCCGGATACGAAGGAACCGCCCGCTGAGGCGACATGGACGCAGCGGATCAAACCCGCCTCGGCGGCTTCAGGGTGCGCCCATCAGAGCCCGTGGTTCGCCCGAATGTGTGCCAACAACCCGTCGGCAGCGGGCTCCACCAGATCCAGCACGCGCTCGAAGTCTGACCGGCCTCCACTATAGGGGTCTGGCACCTCCAACCCCTTGGCCCCGCCCGGAACGAAGTCGAGAAACAGGTGCACGCGCGGCCATAAGCTTCGCGGGCACTTGCCCCGCACATCGAGCAGGTTCATCTCATCCATCACAACCACGTAATCGAAGCGCTGACAGTCTTCCGCGATGATGCGCCGGGCTCGCAAACCACTGAGGTCGTAACCGCGCCGTGCAGCTGCCTCCCGCGCGCGAGGGTCAGGGAGTTCGTTGACGTGATAGGCATGTGTCCCCGCAGAGTCGATCTCGATGGCGTGCGCGAGACCACTTTGCTTGACGCGGCGCGCGAATACCGCCTCCGCCGTTGGTGAACGGCAAATGTTACCCATACAGACAAACAGAACCCTTACGGTCATACCAGACTATTCCATGTTGAAAACGGTTCTCTTATAACCGACAGCCCGGGGTTAGGGAAATGGCCCGGAAATGACCGGCAAGAACCGCAAGCCGCCGGTCGGCGCCATGAGGGTTACTCACGCGAAGTGGGCGAGTTCAGTGCGTTTGACGCTCCCGTCGGCCGTTTACCTTGTCTGGCCATAGCGGGCCGGGTTCGGTCTGACAGCCTAGCGCCCCTGAGTATCAGGACGAGTGGCGTGTGATTGGTGCCCGAGGCCGGAGTCGAACCGGCACGACCGCGAGGTCGAGGGATTTTCGTACCACTTCGGCTTTCGCCGCCGGCGGAGCGCCGTTCGTGGTCTGGAGCACGCCTTCACCCTAGCCGCATGGCCTTAGGTGCCCGCCGTCTGCTCTCTACACCTTCCACGTCAATGCGACGGGCTTGGCTCGGCGTTGGCTCGGACGCCTGAGGCG
This sequence comes from uncultured Thiotrichales bacterium, assembly GCA_964430355.1. Lineage (GTDB taxonomy): Bacteria > Pseudomonadota > Gammaproteobacteria > UWMA-0217 > UWMA-0217 > CAYSFW01. Next base: position 54,204 of record CAYSFW010000061.1, on the reverse strand, counting down.
TCCAGGGCGTTCACCGACTTTGACGGGCTGCACGCCCGGGGTTTCCCCCGGACGGCTCAACTGGATCAAGTCCCTTGTGTCTACCGATTTCACCACTCGGGCGCAGAGTCTTCCGATCTCCTTACGCACTCGGGCCGGACCGCAAACGTGAGGCCGAACAAACACAGGAGAAAGGAAGTGGAGGCTGAGCCCGGAATCGAACCGAGGTACACGGCTTTGCAGGCCGCTGCATAACCACTCTGCCACTCAGCCGAGGCGCTTGTATGTTACCACCGTTCCGTGGTGCATTTGGCGTTGCCGCCAAAAAAAAGCCTCGGCGGGTCCGAGGCTTTCGGAAATCTGGAGCGGGAAACGAGACTCGAACTCGCGACCCCAACCTTGGCAAGGTTGTGCTCTACCAACTGAGCTATTCCCGCGTGAGGAGCGCTATTATCGGCATCGCGGCTGATTAGTCAAGACGCATTTCATCGATCCTTCACATCTCGTCCCACGCCGCGCGGAGGTACTCCACCATCGACCACAGTGTCAGGATGGCCGCGATCAACAGCAGGACCAGCCCCATCTCATGACTGGGCAGGCCGAGGACCGGCTCGTGATACAGCAGAAAGAACAATGCCACCATTTGCGCCGTGGTCTTGACCTTGCCGAGGACGGACACGGCCACCTTGTGGCGCAGTCCGATTTCCGACATCCACTCTCGCAGCGCAGAGATGGTGATTTCGCGGCCGATGATGACGATCGCAGCGAGCGTGAGCCACAGCCCATCGTGCCGTTCGACGATCATGACCAGCACGGCAGCAACCATGAGCTTGTCGGCTACCGGATCAAGGAATGCGCCAAAGCGCGAGGTCTGGTTAAGCCTGCGCGCGAGATAACCGTCGAACAGATCGGTGACGCCGGCGAACGCGAACATCACGGCCGCAGTCCTGCCCGCGTACTCCCAAGGTAGGTAGTACACCAGTACGATCAGCGGAATGAGCACAATCCGCAGCAGCGTGAGCAGGTTGGGAATGTTGTTCTGCATGCGCGGGCATTCTAACCCGAAATGCGCGGCCCCTGACGACGGACTCGCCCAAAACGCCGCATGGACCTCGACTAGCCAGATTCCGCGCGGCGCACAAGCCACCTGCGCCACCTGCCATGCCGCTCAGCCATCCGGATGGTGCGCGCCGTAGATCTGCTCGGCCAATTGCTGACTGATCCCCGGCACCTTGGCCAGCTCTTCGACACTGGCACGGGCAATCCCGCGCAACCCTCCGAAATGCTTGAGCAACTGCTGGCGCCGCTTGGGGCCGAGACCCGGGATGTCCTCCAGCGTGGAAGTCGTCCGGCGCTTGTCCCGCCGCTGCCGATGCCCCGTAATGGCAAACCGGTGGGCCTCATCGCGGATGTGCTGGATGAGATGTAGCGCGGCCGAGTACGGCGGCAGGATGACAGGTGCGTCCTCGCCAGCTATAAACAGCGTTTCGAGCCCGGGCTTGCGTTCCTCGCCCTTCGCCACGCCCACCAACGTCACGCCCGACACGCCAAGTTCGTCGAGCACATCGGCGGCCTGCTGCAACTGTCCCTTGCCGCCGTCGATGAACAGCACGTCCGGCAGGGGCGCCTCCCCTTGTTGCAGACGCTTGTAGCGGCGGGTCAACGCCTGGTGCATCGCCGCGTAGTCATCGCCCGGCGTGATACCGGTGATGTTGAAGCGACGGTAATCCGAGGTCAGCGGACCTTCCTGATTGAACACCACACAGGAGGCAACGGTTGCCTCACCCTGCGTGTGCGCGATGTCGAAACATTCGAGCCGTGACGGAATCGCGTCGAGCTGCAGGGCCTCCTGCAGGGCCTCGAAACGCTCCAACAGGTTGGCCCGGGTGGACAGGTGCGCCTTCAGCGCGGTCGCCGCGTTGTGCACCGCCATGTCCAGCCAGCGCGCGCGCTCGCCGCGCACACTGGCCTTGAGCTGGACCCGCCCGCCCCGGCGCTGTTCGAGCATCGCGCGCACGACCTTCATGTCCTCGAGCTCCACGCTCAGCACGACCTCGCCGGGCACCTCACGCACGCTGTAGTACTGACCGATGAACGCATCCAGAACTTCCGCGGCTGTCACCGCGCCTTCCGGCAGACGCGGAAAATAGCTGCGATTGCCGAGGTTGTTGCCGCCACGGATGAAAAACACCTGCACACAGGCCACACCGCCCTCGACGGCGCAGGCTATGATGTCCACATCCCCTTTAGCGGCACTGACGTACTGTTGCTGACTGATGCGGCGCAGCTGTTCGATCTGGTCGCGATACTGCGCAGCGCGCTCGAACTCCAGCGCCGCCGCGGCCTCCTCCATGCGCACCACGCGGGCGCGGATGATCTCCTCGCTCTTGCCCTCGAGAAACGCCATCGCGTCGAGCACGTCCTGCCGGTACTCCTCCGGGGACACCGCACCGACGCACGGCGCGCTGCACCGCTGGATCTGAAACTGCAGGCAAGGACGCGAGCGGTTGCTGAAGTAGCTATCCTCGCACAGCCGCACCTTGAACACCTTCTGCAACTGGTTGAGCGTGAAACGAACCGCGCTGGCGCTCGGATAAGGCCCAAAAAAGCGCCCCGGCCGACTGCGTGACCCTCGGTAAAAGGCCAGGCGCGGGTAACGGTCCTCGGTCGTCACCAGGATGTACGGGTAGCTCTTGTCGTCACGCAGGACGATGTTGTACCGCGGGCGGTGCTGTTTGATCAGGTTGCTTTCCAGCAGCAGCGCCTCCGCCTCAGTGTGCGTGAGCGTGACCTGGATGTCCGCGATGCGGCTGACCAGCGTGTGGATGCGGATGCTGTCGTGCTGCTTGGTGAAATACGACGCAAGCCGCTTGCGCAGGTTCTTAGCCTTGCCAACGTACAAGATCTCGCCCGCCGCGTCGTACATCCTGTAGACGCCGGGGCTCTCGGGTGCCCGCGCGAGGAATGCCTTGTCGTCGAAGGTTGGCGCGTTATCCGGCATGGTGCGACGGTGAGCGCTCGAGCCACTGGTCGATCTGGTCGAACACGGCATCGAACATCGGGCGGGTCAGGCGCCCCGTGCGGACGTTGAGGCGGCTGCAGTGGTAGGAACTGACGAGCCGCATCCCGCTGGTGAGCACCGCGTCAGCGCCATGCGCGAAGCGCGGCACTGGGCGCTCCCCCAAGGCCATCAGGACGGCCTCATGCGCCACCCGCCCCAGCGCGAGGATCACGCGGAGGTCGCGCATCCGGTCGATCTCCTCCCGCAGCTGCGTGTTGCAATTTCGCACTTCATCCGGCTTCGGCGAGTTGCCGGGCGGCAAGCAGCGTACCGCGTTCGTGATGCGGCAATCCTGCAGCGCGGTCCTGGCCTCGTCACCGGCACTTCGATCGACGCGCGAGTAACCGCGGGCGTGCAGCGTGTGGAACAACCAGCTACCCGCGGCGTCACCCATGAACGGGAGGCCGGTCGCATTGGCACCGTGCTTTCCCGGTGCGAGGCCAACGATCAGCAGGCGGGCGTTCAGGTCGCCGAAGGCGGGCACCGGGGCGTTGAAATAGGCGGGGTGCTCGCGTCGCACGGACTCGAGATGTGCGGCGAGCCTCGGGCAGAGCTGGCAGTCGGCAGGATTCGGCATTCCTCCGATGGTAGGGGAACGCCGCGCCGCGTGGCGAGAGTCCGCCACGCGGCCAGAGCCATAAGAAACTCTAGTTGTCCACTAAACCGTGCTGGTCGGCCAGGGCGTAGATTTCTTGGGTGTCGTCGACGCGCAACTTGTCGCGCACGCGATGCTTGTAGGTGCTCACCGTCTTTGGGCTTAGCGCGAGGCGGCTCGAAATCTGCAGCGCCGACTCGCCTTGGCTCAACTGGATCATCACCTGCATCTCACGCTCCGAGAGGCGGTCGAGCGGAGAAATCTCGCCGCCTGGCAGCAGCGAAATGGCGATCTTCTGCGCGATCTCTGGGCTGATGTATTTTTCGCCACGGAACACGGTCAGGATCGCATCCGCCATATCATGAGGTGTCGTGTTGCGCGACACGAAGCCACTCGCCCCCGTCTGCAGCAGGCGCTTGGGGAACGGACCGTTCGAATGCACGAGGTGGATGATGATCCCGACCCGCGGGCGGTTCATCCTGAGGAAATCCATCGCCTCGAACGCACCGAGTCCGCCCAGATTGAGCGACATCAGCACCACGTCCGGACGCGCATCCTTCAGAGCAGTGATGACCTCCTCACTGGTCTTGCAGTGGCGCGTGATGCGAATGTCGTGCTCGGCGAACTCATCGAGTACGGCCTTGCTGGTCAGCGGCTTGATGTCAGCCAACATGACGTTGATCATTACAAATGTCTCCCTGGTCAAAGATGTCCTGTCGCGGTGTAGGCTAGGTTCAAACGCCCAAAGCAACAAGAGACGCGCTTCTCACCACGACCTGAACGGTTTTTTTACGAGACAAGCGTTGTAGTACCTCGGGTCGTTTGTGACCTCTTTCCCAATCCATGCCGGGAGATCCAACGCCTCGTCGGCAGACGCCAGCTCGATTTCAGCCACCACCAGCCCAGCGTTATCACCCTCGAAGACGTCGACTTCCCAATGCCTGCCCAGGCAATCGACGAAATAGCGGGTTTTTTCAACGATCGGCCCAACGCACAGATGCCTGAGAATCTCATCGGCGTCCGTGACAGGGATCTCATATTCATACTCGGTGCGCATCACGCCCACCGTACGCCCCTTGATGTTGAGCCACGCCCGGTGCCCCGAGGTGCGCACGCGGATTGAGGACGGTGAATCCTCGGCCGCGAGCAGATAGCCCTGACGGTAATGCTCGCTCGCCGTGACGAGGCTCCGCCACGCGTCACTGGTTACCAGAAATTTGCGTTCGATTTCGAGAGCCATGGGAGAAAAGTTTCACGCCGCACACGGCCTTGCGTTACCGTCCGCTGATTGTAGCAAACGCCATGCTGCCCGCGGTCGTGACAAGCTTGCGGTGTCGCGGAAGCATGGAGCGGGCGGCTGAGTGGCAATACCTCGCGGGCCGGACCCCTACATCCACCTGGATCAGGGTTTCGCGCGGGAAATCGTGGTGAGCGGCACCGAGACAGCACCGAGCGGCCACACAGGCCTTACGCGCGACGAGTTCGGGCTAGGAATACTCAGAACTTAAGCAGCACCGATCCCCAAGTGAACCCGCCGCCGAAGGCCTCCATGAGTACGGTCTCCCCACGCTGAATGCGCTGGTCGCGCACCGCCACGTCGAGGGCGAGAGGGACGGATGCCGCCGAGGTGTTGCCATGGTCGCCCACGGTGACAATCACCCGGTCCATGTCCATGTCGAGCTTTTTTGCAGTCGCGGCGATGATGCGGTTGTTGGCCTGATGCGGCACGAGCCAGTCGACGTCCGACTTGGCCAGCCCGTTCGCCTCGAGCGTTTCATCGACGATCCGGCCCAAGGTGTTGACCGCCATGCGGAAGACCTCGTTGCCCTTCATCTGGACGTAAGCCTCGCCGCGCAAGACCTCATCGTAGCCTTGGGACACGCCAAAGGGCACGTTGAGCAGGCTCTCGTACTTGCCATCGGCGTGCAGGTGCGTCGAGAGGATGCCAGGTTGCTCCGACGCCTCGAGGATCACGGCGCCCGCGCCGTCGCCAAACAGTACGCAGGTGGTGCGATCGGTCCAGTCTACGATCCGCGACAGCGTCTCGGCACCCACGACCAGCGCGCAACGGTGCGTACCGGAGCGGATGAATTTGTCAGCCACCCCAAGCGCGTACACGAACCCCGTGCACACAGCCTGGATGTCGAACGCGGTGCAGCCGTGGATGTCGAGCCGCTGCTGCAACAGGCAGGCGGTGCTCGGGAAGATCCGGTCGGGCGTGGTGGTAGCCAGCACGATGAGGTCAATGTCCTCCGGCGACCGCCCGGCCATTTCGAGCGCCCGGCGCGCCGCGATTTCGGCAAGGTCGGTGGTGGTCTGCCCGTCGGCTGCGATGTGTCGCTGGCGGATGCCAGTACGCTCGCGTATCCACTCGTCGCTGGTGTCTACCAGCTTTTCCAGTTCCTGGTTGGTCAGGATCCGCTCGGGGAGGTAACCGCCCGTGCCGGTAATACGCGAATACATTCCGTTATGCCCCGTTATTGGACCAGGATCTGCTCGACCATCGCATCGATGCGTTGCGGGATGCCTTGCTGCACTTCGAGCCGCGCGATCTTGATGGCGTTGGTGAACGCCAGCTCGTCGGCGCCGCCGTGACTCTTGATGACGATCCCCTGCAGGCCGAGCAAGCTCGCGCCATTGTATCGCCTCGGATCGATCGCGCGGCGAAAGCGTTGCAGCACGGGCTTCGCAATGAGTCCGGCAAGCTGGGTGAGGGGGTTACGCATGAATTCGCCCTTGATGTTGGCCGAGATCATCTTCGCGAGTCCCTCGCTGGTCTTGAGCGCGACGTTGCCGACGAAGCCGTCGCACACGACGACATCAACATCCGAAAGATAAATGCTGTCGCCCTCGACGAAGCCCACGTAGTTGAGCTGGCTCGCGCCGAGCAACTGGTCGGCCCGTTTGACCTGCACGTTGCCCTTGATCGCCTCCTGCCCCACGTTGAGCAGGCCGACTTTGGGATGTGGATTGCCGTCCACCGCGGCCGCCAGCGCTGAACCCATCACGCCGAACTGGTAGAGCTGCTCTGCCGAGCAGTCGACGTTTGCGCCCAGATCCAGGATGTGCGTGTGTCCGTGCACCGAGGGAATCGCCGTGATGATCGCCGGCCTGTCGATGCCCGCCAAGGTCTTGAGGACGAATTTGGCAGTGGCCATCAGCGCACCGGTGTTACCGGCGCTGACGCAGGCATCCACCTCACCGCTCTTGACCAGGTCGATGCTCACGCGCATCGACGAATCCTTCTTGTTGCGCAGCGCCTGCGACGGCGGCTCATCCATGCCCACCACCTGGCTTGCATGACGCACGCGCAAGCGCGATTCATCGATCTGGCCCGCCTTGGCCAGTGCCGCGCGCAGCGTCTGTTCGTCGCCAACCAGCGTGAGCTCGATGTCATCGTGATCGCGCAAGGCGTGCAGCGCGGCTGGCACGACAACCGAGGGCCCAAAATCACCCCCCATCGCATCCAGCGCTACGCGGATCACCCTACTCGACTGCATATCGACCAGCGCTCCTCATTTCCCCGTTCCCGTGCGATCCAACGGCGCAGGTACACGCCCACACCCGGTGCCGCAGCACGATGCCAACCTGCCACTACCGAGACGACAAAATGACGAAAGGCGCCCAAGGCGCCTGTCGTCTGCTCGGTACTGAAGCAATCAATCCGCGTCGTCGGCGACGCCACTCTTCTGGATGGCCTGACGGCCGCGGTAAAAGCCGTCCGGCGTCACGTGATGGCGGCGATGCGTCTCGCCCGTCGTTGCGTCGACGGACAAGGTCGCTGCGGTCAACGCATCATGCGAGCGCCGCATGCCGCGTTTGGCGCGAGTCTTCCGGTTCTGCTGAACTGCCATGATCTAAATCTCCACTTGCACTCTGTCGTGATCGTAAATGTCTTGAATACGCACCCGGGGGGGGCGCATGGACCTTCAATGCTTCCGCTTGAGCTCGGCGAGCACTGCAAAGGGGTTCGGCTTCGCCCCGAGGTCATCCGGCACGGGCTCGCTTGCCATGCCCAACTCACAGGGCTCGCCCGCCGGATGCCTTGGCACCACAGGCACCGCGAGCAACAATTCGTCCTCGACGAGGTCCGCGACATGCAGCACATCGTCTGTTATCAGCACCGGCTCCAGGTCATCCACCTCAACCGCCCGCTGCGCCTCGGCATCGCTGCGCACCATCGCCAGATCGAACTCGCTCACCACCGCGTGAGTGTAGGGCTTGAGGCAACGCTGGCAGACCAGCACGAGAGCCGCCTCCACCGTGCCCGACACCCGATACCGATGTGCACCCGTATGGGTCAGCCGCAAACTGTAGCGCACCGCACCCGACACCGATTGCACGACCCCCTCCAGCCGACCGAGCGCCTCCAGCGGAATCTCACCGGCGCTCCGCGCTCCGCGCTCCGCCTCAGTGAAAGGCGCCAGAATCTCAAAAGCACGTCGGGACATAAGCGCGGGATTGTACTTTGATCGGAAAAAACCTGTCAAAGAGCAGTCTGCCGCACAGCCGCTCTGCACGCACTTTTCGGCGAACCGGCCCACGGCCTGTATCCGTCGCGCTGACTGCGCTGACTTGGTGCTTATGCGCCGGTCGTACGAAACCGCACGTAGCACGAGCCTGCTCGCGCGAGTTCAACTTTGGTGACGCAACGTCGTCACAAGCTTCCCACCCCGGATGCACCTTGAGACGTTACAGTCGTACCGATTGTCGGTGACTGCGATCCCTCAGCAATCCAGAGGAGATGCCGCTCGGTGCGCTGCAATCGTGCAAGCCCCGTGAGGTTGTTTTTAGCACCTTATCAATACGTAATTCGACGTGTCGCGCGCATTTGAAGATGGCGTATCAATACGCCCTTTTTAAACCTGTGCTATCCAATCCGTTTGGCCTATGCCTTTCGATATAGTCGATGGCAGTTCACCCCGCAACGCACATACGGCTTCCTTTTCAGGAACTTTTCTTCGAAAACGAACTCACATCTATGCAGTGACCAACGGCGCAACGAGGTCGCTTCAGTTGCCTATAGCCAGCTACTGAAGGGTAAAGCGCGACGTACTCACGCGGGTTGTGCGACGAAATCATAAGTACGTGTGACCACTGACATCACGACGCGACGTGCCACCCGTTGCGGTCGGTCGTCAACACAATGTGAGACAACCGACTCGAATCTGAAATCAAACAGCAATGGCAGGCTCTTCACGTGTAGCAATGGCGGCTTGCTCCGGGTTCCCCGGCGTTGTGTCGGCGACCCACCGCGTCGGCCCCCTATTCGCTAATCGCTTCGGAACGCTGAAATGGTGCCCGGTGACGCCCGCCCCGCTCCCGCATGCGACCGGGAAAGTTAAAAAAGCAGCAACTGGATCGCACCCATACAGACCGCGAGCATTCACTCGTGGCCCGGCGGGTGGCAATAAATTTGAACTAATCTGACATCGAGACATGACCATGACTGACACAACGTCTTCCGAGCCTCTCGCCGCCGATCCCCTGAGCTGGGCCAAGAGCCACTTCGCAACGGAGCTTGCGGAGCTACTGGAGGACTTCCCATCGAACAAACTCTACCGCCTCGACGGCCCGACCGAGGTGGCCTGGCTCAGGGTGCTGCCGGTTGCGCCCGAGAACGCCGTGAGCGCCGTGGAAATCATCAGCCGCCACCTCGAAGGCGCGGTACCCAGCGTGATGGCGGTCAATCGGAAGCACGGCGCCATCCTGGTTCGCGACGTGGAGACCCTTCCCCTCGGTGACTCGCTCAGTCCAGCGCAGTTCCGCGCGTTGCTCACTGCCTACGCCGACATTCAGGCCAAGGCCTTGGCGACCCCAGAACTCCTCGAGAGCGTGCCGGCCATGGACGTCGCGACCTTGGTCGATGATCTCCTCCGATTTCTCGATCCTGCCGTCATCGGTGAAGGCCCCAATCAAGTCGGCGCAGCCTTTTTTGTCGGCGAAGACGATGCCCGCAAATTCCACGAGGCGATGCGTGCGCGAGAGGACCTCCTGAGACGGTTCATCTCGCCCGCCTCGCAACTACCGCCAACCCTGTGTCACTGCAATCTCTCGCCGCAAAATGCCACGGAGACGGACAGCGGTGAAATCGTCATCCACAATTGGGAAAACGCCATGACAGGTCCGGCGGGCGCCTCGTTGCCCCAGCTGTTCAACGGCTGCGGCACGGTTAATCGCGCGCTGGGGGCGGCTGAGCTGGACGAAGACGATGCGTCGGCCAGGCTCCACAGGGCTCTACTGAGCCACTATATCCATGCGCTCGCGACCCGCGGCTACGCCGACGAAGCGACCCTTCGCACGTCCCTGCCAGCGGCCGCCGCGTGCGGAACGCTGCACGGCATCATCAAGTTCGGCGCGCAGCCTCTGAATGACCTCGTTTACAGGAAATCGGTCGGTGAGCTCATCCGTGCCCGGGTGACCGAACTGCTGGACCTCACGGACCTCCTCGCCGCCGGGTCCAGAAGCCTCACCTTCCTGCTTGCCGAAGCCTACTACGCCCAAGGCGAGCCGCTGCGCTCCGAACAGGTGCTGATGCGGTATCTGCAGGATCACCCCAACGACAGCGAAACGCATTACCGGCTAGGCAACCTCTATCTCGCGACCCAGCAGTGGGACAAAGCCGCCGGGATCCTCCCACGAGTCGCCAGCCTGTACCCGAGCGACCCCGTCACACGCAACAACCTTGGGTACACCCTGATGATGGGCGGTCGCTACCTGGAGGCCCTCAGCGAGTTCGACGCCGCGCTCACACTGGACCCAACCTTTGAAAAGGCCGTCGTCAACCGAGAAACCGCCGCGGAGTTGATGGTCGCCGCGGAGCGGGCACGGCTTCCCCACGTTGCACCCACGATCACGCTCAGGCCCGACTGGTCGGACTATCACTATGCCGAACCGGCCAAAATCGCCTTTTCGACGCAAATGATGCGCGAGCACGGCACGCTGCTGATCGAGAACGCGTTTCCGCGCGAGCACATCGAGGAAATGCGCGAACTCGTCTTCAGCGGCAAATACGACCGCTATTTCGTCGAAAAGGACCACCCGGACGCCATGCAAACCGGGGACAAGCGCTACATGGTAACGCTCGACATCGAGGGTCCGTTGAGCTCGCCCGTGCTGTACCGCAACCGTTTTCTCGACACGCTGATGCGCCGAGTGCTGGGTGAGGACTACATCATCGGTGCGCTGCACGTAGTGCTGTCGCTGCCGGGGGCGCGCGACATGCGGGTCCACAAGGACCATCCCGCCTTGTTCCGGGATCCGGGCAGCCCGATGGTCACCCTGCCCTTCGCCGTCTCGATGATGGTCCCGTTGATGGACATGACTCCCGAACTCGGCACGACCCGGCTGATGAAGGGCAGCCATCTCTACCCGGACGAAGCACCCGCACATCTCCCAGTCCAGGATCACTATCTGCAGGCCGGGTCCTGTTTGCTGTTTGACTTCCGGCTCACGCATCAGGGCCTGGCGAACCGCTCGAACCAGATCCGGCCGCTGTTTTTCATCACGTACTATCGCCCCTGGTTCCGGGACATCGTGAATTTCGACCTGCAGCCGTCTATTTCCCTCAGCCAACAGGAATACGACGCCATGCCGCCCGACATTCAGCGCCGCTTCAAGTGGACCCGATACGCTGACCGGTAGTCTCCAAAGCGAGTCAATGCCGCCGTTTCCTCGAGGTACACGTGCCTCGAGGAAACGCTCAGATGCCACACTGCAACCTCGCCGGATCTTGCAGCCAGCCGCAGCTACCGGGTGCGCTGCAGCGAATAATCAAAACCGCACCCAACGGGTAGAGCCTTTCAACGAATCGCAGAGTGGGTGAAGCGCCGCGCGCTGCGGGCACTTGCCCCCTTGCCCTGGTCTGCTTTTACAAGCCTTGTTGCGGTAATTCGCGCGTTTTCAGGTTCAAGCTGGGTTGCTTCCTGATGCGCACCCCGCGGCCTCTCACAGAAGCACGCCGTGCCTTTTGAACAGTTTGATCCAGTGATCGACGTACAACCCAACCTGGGCTTGGAATCTCGCAGGATCTTCTTCGAGGGCGGCCGGGCTAGGGATTTCACCCGACTTGAGCCCAGTTGCTACCTGCGCAACGACGGCGTCGCGCGAGTGCTGTTCGGCCAACAGGCCAATGATGCTGGCGCCCAGATCATCGAGCATCAGTAAAGCGTGACGAAACGTCGCGATTTTTCTCGTCGCGGCTTGGGCCCGCGCCAGCGGCGAGACCCCCGGCGAGCTGGTCTCGGGGCTGGGCTTCCTGCGCGGCGCGGGCTCGGCGGCAATCAACTTCGCCGCAAACAGCGCGAACAGCTCGTACTCGAGCGCAGACGCGTCGTTCGCAACTCGCTCGGCACCCCGTCGCTGCAAAACACCTTGAGCGGTCGAGAGGAGCACGGGGAATGAAAGTGAACTTGGAAACTCCCGGGTCAGAAAAACCAGCGCGGCCTTCACGAGGGGATGTTTGACAAACACATCTCCGCCCCCCTGCCCTACGAAGCGAACCTGCACCTCATCCTCGAGGTGCAAGGCATCAGGGGGAGTCAGATCGGCCGCAAACGCCAAGTGCCGCACGGCGGAGACATCAGGGCTCTGGCGTCTCGCAACATCGCTGCCCACGACCACGCTCTGCCGAAAACTCCTCAGGCCCACGAAATCCATCACCTGCTCGCGCTGCTTGCGATCACCCAGCGCGAGCACCGTACTCGCCAATTCCGGACCAAGCGCCGACGGATCGCTCGCCATGAGCTCAACATCGCAAAGGTAAGCCAAGCCATTTCTTTCCAGATGCCCGACAAACTCATCGAACCACAAAGGCTCATGGGTCTTATCGAGATACTCCTGAAAGACGAAGCGAGGATCGGCATCCAGCAGCGCCTCAGCCTCACTCTGTAGCCATTGCGCCTGCGGCGTCGATACCGCCCCCAGTGCATCCTGCAAAAAACGGAGCGTGTGCAGCGCCGTATCGTATTTGTCTTTCCGCTGCGCAAACGCAGCGGTCTGGCGCTGCAACAGGTCGCGCAGTATGCCCCGTAGCTTCCAGCCAGGGTGCGTGTTGTAACCAAAATAAGCAACGCCAGCAGGAGCCAGGCGTTGGCGGCACAGTGCAAACACCTGGTCACGCTGGTTGGGTGTGAGGAAACTCAGCTCCTCGCGGACAATAATGTAGTCAAACCGACCGGCATCAGATGACAGCAGATCATCAAGCCGGTCCAAGATTCGCGCGTTCCTGATCCCAGCGGCGGCTTGCAAGTTCCTCGAGCGGGTGGATCTTGCGGCGTCGGACTCCACACCCACGCAATGCGCGCCAGGCAATTGCCAGGCGATGGGCAACAGATGTCCACCCTCACCGCAGGAAATCTCGAGGACCCGGGCCTGCGCCGGGTCGACCGCAGCAACACCGTGCAGACGCGCCAGTGCCGCCAGGTTGCAAGGGTGCGCTTCAGCCACGGGCGCACTCTCCGTGCGGTTCGATAATTCGCCACTCACGTCTGTCTCGACCTCCCCTGAATCCATCGAGTCAGGGCACTGTCGGTGGGACCCCACACACCCATTCTCCCATTGCAAATGAAGGACCATTGAATCGAGGCAAGGTTCAAACGGGCTTCGCAATACGGATTGCGAGCACTCGAAATTCGCGACGGCCCCCATGTTTTCATGCGCCTGCTTGTAACCGCGCGCGTTACTCCGGTGGATGGGTTTTATCCGCAAAGAGAAAAGCCCGGCCACCTTGCGGAGGTCGGGCGTATGAGTTGCCTCGAATCGTGACCGGGGTTTTACCCGCCTAACCAGACAGGACGCCCCGATCCGCCATATCAGTAGCCGTACGAATCTCCGCTACCATTGTACCAAGGCAGTGCAGCGCTCTGGGCAGCGGACGGAAGCGAGCCATACCCGGAAACGGTGTAAGGGTTGAACGCGCTCATGCTGCTCATCTGCGCAGGCTGCTGTGGTTGTGGCATCGGCAGGGACGGATAACCGAAGCCGCCGCTCACGATCACGCGGCCCACGTTGCCTTTCTTGCCACCACCACCGGCGATGATCGTCGAGCCTGTGCCCGGACCGAAGCCGCCGCCCGCGATAATGGTGCCTACGTTACCCTTCTTGCCACCACCGCCCGTGATGATCGTCGACCCGTAACCACCGGGACCACCAGCGATAATCGTTCCGACGTTCCCCTTCTTGCCGCCGCCACCGACGACGATCAGACCACCGCCGGGCGCTGGGGGATAGGGGTAGCCGGGACCAGCAGGACCTGCAGGACCCTGAGGGCCAGCCGGGCCCTGAGGGCCAGCCGGGCCCTGTGGACCAGCAGGACCTTGCGGACCGGCAGGACCTTGCGGACCAGCGGGACCCTGCGGACCGCCAGGACCGAACCAACCGCCAGGACCGAACCAACCGCCAGGACCGAACCAACCGCCAGGACCTAACCAACCGCCAGGACCGAACCCACCGCCAGGACCATAGCCACCGCCAGGACCATAGCCACCGTGGATCGCACCGAGCAGGGCGCCGATCAAACCTGCCCAAGGTGCCCGCCCGAAATTCGGCGAACTTGGCATGTTGGGGGTTGGACCTGTACCACTCGTCGACCCCGATGAGCCGCTGCCACCCGGCGGGGTTACACAGGGCAAATTGTTAGAGCCGAGAGAATTAATGCCGTATGTCACTGGATCTCCTCCTAATTGAATTCATTCAGTATCGAACCCGGCCCCGCAAGCACGCCGCGAGAAACCCCCTCTAGTTATACCTGCCCTCGCCAGGCCGATTTTTCGGATCAGGACCGTAACGGAAGTGTAGGGTTTGAACCGTTGATTTCCATCTGCCCGTCGTCATACCACCGATGGCATATATCCTTGTGAAAACACTCACCACGCTGCGCTCAAAAGTGCCGCACGCGGAGGACTTGTCGTTCCCATTGAGCTGTCAACGCCCAAGCAAAAAATTGAACTATAGCGAATTACACCCTGTCGCCCAGGCGGGCGCGCTCGTCTCGCAGATACCGGACAGCGTCGCGGTTATTCCGTTGCGGCGTTGAAGCGTACGCGGCGTGTGCGTGTAATCAGGTAGACCCGAGAAAGCCGTTGGCTGGGGCAGGCCCCGGGGGCTTGGGCCGACTCTCAAACGAAATTCAATAACAACAATGACCGCTTCCCGCATGGACGAAGGCTTCACCGTGATCGAGCTGCTGGTCTCCCTGACCGTTTTTGCTCTACTCACGACGTGGGCGGTGCCCACCCTGCGTGACCTGCACCTACGACCACCGGCTCGCAGCAACAGCGACTGACTTCCAGGCACTCCTCACACTGGCACGCAGCGAAGCCGTCAAGCGGAGTGTGTCCGTCGTTGCGTGCCCGTCGAGCGACGGCAGTCGGTGCAACGACTCGACCGGTTGGTCGACTGGCGGCATCGTGTTCGTCGATCGCAACGGTAACGGTGCACGCGATGGAGCCGACGAGGAGGTTCTCAAGGTCTTCGAAACAAACGCACGGCACGCCCTGATGATTCAAGGCCACCCCAACGACATCAGCCGGGTCACCTTTGGACCGCTGGGCGACGTTCGCGACGCGAATCGAATACCCATTTCCCTAGACTGGGTTGTGTGCGATCAGCGAGGGATCTCCCCGAAAACGCCCCTGATCCGCCTCGACGGCATGGGGATGGCACTCACCGACTACGCCCAGCGCAATGGAGTCAACCAATGCGGCGCACATGCCGGATGACACATGGCCGCATCCGTTGGGCCCAGCGCGGCTTTTAACTGGTCGAGGTCCTAATCACCCTGGTGATACTCGCGACTGGCCTACTCGGTGCGGCCACGCTGCAGATCTACGCGCTGCGGGCCAACCAGGGCGGCTCGATGCTGGGTCAGGCTGCAATTTTAGCGAACACCATGGTCGAGCGTATTCGGGCGAATCCCGCCGCCCTCGAGAGCGAGGGTGCCTTTGCTGCGGAGCACGGCGTGCCCGCGGCGGCGGGTGCCGACTGCTCACAACAGACCTGTACCCGGGAAGAACTGGCCCGCTACGACGTGCGCCAATGGAAACAGGAACTCGCGCGGGTGCTGGTATCCGGGGACGGCGAAATCACCGTCGGCCCAACGCAGGTCGAGATCACCGTGCGCTGGGATCAGGAACGCACCGGAGCGACCGGTGTGCGCTGCCCACCCGTCGATGCCACCGACCTGTACTGCTTCCGTCTCCAGGTGGATCACTGATGGGCAGGAACCACTCACTCGCAGCGCGGTCTGGGCCACGGCAGCGCGGCTATAGCCTGGTCGGCATCATGATCGCGATGGCCCTGGGGCTGTTCGTGCTCACCGGGATGTTTCAGCTGTTCGTCACCAACAAGGCCAGCTTCCGGTTGCAGATCGACCAGTCCCAGCTGCACGAGCGTGGCCGCTTCGTCATCGACCAACTGACTCAGGATCTCAAGCGCGCTGGCTACTATGGGGGTAACGCGGAGGTCTCGATGATCTCCGGCAGCCTCCCGCAGATCGAGGTCGAAGAAACCTGTGAGGCCAACAGCAACCGCTGGGGGCGCATGCTGCGGCAGGCGCTCTACGGCATCGATGGCAGCGCCGGCTCGGCGCGGCTCGCGGCCTACGCCTGCCTGCCCGATTTTATCAACACAGACTCCGACGTGATCGTGACGCGCTACGCCTCGCCCTGGCAGGTCACGCGCTACGAACGCTCACGCCCCTACCTGCGCACCGCGCTGTTCGAGGGCCGGATGTTCCTGGGAAGTGATGAGGCCGACGCAGCCAACCGCCTAGCCGATCCGGTGCAGAGCACACGTGAACTTGTCGCCCACGCCTACTTCATAGGCGAGACCCCCGAGGAGTGCGAGGGAAACGACGTTCCCGGCCTGTTCCAGATCGCGCTCGATGAAAACGGCCAGCCGCAGGCCCGTCTGTTCGCGCCCGGCGTCGAACGGCTGCGGTTTCAGTACGGCCTGGATCTCGACGGAGATGGCAACGTAGATCGCTACACCCGCGCCGCAGATGTGGCGGACTGGGCCCGCGTCGTATCGGTGGAACTCTGGCTTCTGGTGCGCTCCCAGTGCCCCGACCCGCTGCACACCGATGACCGCACCTACGTACTCGGTAGCGAGACCTTCCAGCCGCAGGACCATTACCGACGCCAGTTCTTCGTCTCGACGATCTCGCTCAGAAACCGCTCCTAAAGGGTCCAACCGATGCGGCAAAGGCACCTTTCCACATTCAAGCAGCGCAGCAGCCAGCGTGGCGCCACGCTGTTGATCGGCCTGGTGCTGCTCGTGGTGATGACACTGGTCGCCGTGAGTTCGACCCGGCTTGCGACGTTCCAAACCATCATGGCCTCGAACCTGCAGCTGCAGACACTCGCCGCAAGCCGAGCCGAGGCCGCGATCACCGCGGATGAGCGCGACGTACTGACCCTGGTCAGTGACGGTGTCGCGCACGACTTCAACCAAAAGGGCGACCGCCTCTACCTGCCTGGTACCATCGACGTCAGCCTGCCCGACTGGCAAGAGGCAGGTTTCACCTCCGCGCAGACCGACACGGGCCGCTACGTGATCGGTTACGGCGGCATGCGCCCCATCGCGGGTGAATCCGCGCGCATGGAGGACCCGTTACCGGGCTCGGCAATCCATAGCTTTGTCATCAGCGCGGAAAGCACATCGGCCCGCGGCGCCCGGCGCGTGCTGCAAACGGTGTTCGTCACCGAGGACGGACCATGAGACACCAATCCCTTGAGCGTATCGTGCAAACCTTGAAACAGCGTTGTCAGCTCCTGCTGATCGCGACCACGATAAGCGCCTCCGCTGGTGTGGCTGCGGAGGTGGCGTTCGACCCCGACTCACGCCCCCCGATGCCCATCGCCAGCTACACGCTGGAGGTGCACGACCTTGGCAGAGGTCCAGTCACCGCCTTCCGTCCCTGGTTCGAGAACGCACACTGGCAGGGCGACGTCGTCCAGTATGTCATCGACGAAACAGGGAAGATGACGACGGACGTCACTATGGCCAGCGAGCCTGTCAAGGCCGATGGCGCACTCTGGAGCGCGCGGGGCCGATTCATGGAAGCCGAAACCAAGGCCGACTACTGGAAAACAGGCCGGAAGATCATCACAGCATCGAGCACGGGCAAGCAGATCGCCTTCCACTGGGACCACCTCGACAAAGCCCAGCGCGAACGGCTCGACCCCGCGACCGCGAGCATCGCCGACGCCACAGGGAGTTATGCAAGCAAGCTACTCAACTACGTCCGCGGGGATCGTTCACAGGAAGGCAGCACCGGCGGTCTTCGCTAACGTCGCAGCATCCTGGGCGACATCATCGGCTCCCAGCCCGTGTACGTGGGTGCGCCCACAGCAGGCTACACCTTCCCGGGGTACGCCGACTTCAGGAACGCTCAGCGCCTGCGCGCAGGGCGGGTTTACGTCGGCGCCAACGACGGCATGCTCCATGCGTTCGCGGCCGACACGGGCAAGGAGGTGTTCGCCTACGTTCCCTCGCTCGTGCATGACAAGCTACGCGCGCTCGCGGCCAAGCCGTACCAGCACACCTATTTTGTGGACGGTCTCATCACCGCGGGCGATGCCGAAATCAACTCGCAGTGGCGCACCCTCGTCACCGCCGGACTCGGCGCTGGTGGCAAGGGACTGTATGCGCTGGATATCACCCACCCCAACCTGTCCAGCGAGACCTCCAGCGCGAGCGAGGACCGCAAGCTGCTGTTCGAGATCGACGCCGGGAGCGACAAGGACATAGGCCACATCTACGGAAAGCCCGCCATTGCGAAATTGCCGGATGGCAAGTGGTACATCGTGACGGGAAACGGCTTCGGCAGCACCAACGGCACAGCAAGCCTCTTGCTCGTGGCGCTCGACTCCGGACAAGTCACCAAGCGCCAGGCGCACTCCGGGCCAGGCAACGGGCTGGCCGCCGTGTCACTGGTCGACAGCAACTTCGACCACGTCGCGGATTTCGCCTATGCCGGTGATCTGCTCGGTAACCTGTGGAAGTTCGATCTCAGCGATCCGCAGTCATCCCCCGTCAAACTCCATGCCGCGGGCGCGGATCATCCCATCACCTCGGCGCCTGAACTGGCAGCCCACCCCGCGGGCGGGCATCTCGTCTATTTCGGCACGGGGGCCCTGCTCGAATCGAACGACATCGATGATCTCAAAACGCAATCCATATTCGCGATCTGGGACCATACCAAGGCGCTGCAAGATGCCTCGCGAGAACTCCTGAAACCAACGTTCGAGATGCTGGATTCCGCCGATGGTCGCAAGCTGCGCATCGCCTCCCGGCAACAGCCCGACTGGTCGAAACTCAAGGGTTGGCAGATCGACCTCCCCGAGACGGGCGATAGGCTCATCGGCACCCCGCAAGTGCGTGCGGGGCGGCTGCAATTCGTGACGACCAATCCTGTGCATAACGGCAGCGCGTGGCTGATGCAGCTCGACTGGCTCTCGGGCGGTGCACCCAGCAAACCCGCCTTTGATCTGATTAAAGATGGAAAACTGGATGGCAGTGACACGATCGGCTCGCCTGCAACACCGCCCGCCGGCGTTCACCTCGGCGAAGGCGCCTTTTCACAGCCCGCATTTGCCCGCATCGCGCAAAGCACCGACGCGCTGTTCATCAACGGCCTGCGACTCGGCGAACTCCTCAAAGAAGAACCCTGCACTGGCGCGTGCAACGGCGGCATCGCCGGTGGGCATATCGACGTGGACATGGACACGAGCCTGGGTGGCGCGACGGACTCGCACGTTCATGAGTACGATGACAAGTTCAACGTGACCTATGTCGATTACCTGAACATCAATCCCATCAAGGGCAGCGGTTTGCGCTCCATCGATGCGGTGGGCATCGCCCCGGAAAAACGCCTGGTCGCGCTGATTGCCAACGCAGACCTATCGCCCGCGGCGGTCCTCACCATCAAGGGCAAACAGTGGAATGTCGTCGAGTACCAAAAACTCATTCAGCAAAAGCTGAAAGCTTGGAACCGGTCTTCAGCCCTTCTGGACGATGACGGAAAAGAACTGAGTTTCACCCTGTCGGACTTGAAATCGGCCCCGGCGACCGCGCTGCGGATCGGATTCAAAAGCGACGCGATCCTACGCGGCGGCGTGATTCCGACGCAAACCGGTTGCGTCATTCGTGCCCCGAGCATCACCAACGGCCGCTGGCGCAACGGCGCCTTGACCCTGCACGTCATCGATGTCACACAGCCGAGCGCGTTTGCGTTCAAACTCCAGGAACCATCCGACCTCAAATCCGTCGTCAACGTGGACGGAAAGGACATTGCACTCGTCGAAGACACGAACAAGGATGGCACCCCAGACGTGCGCTACGGCGGCGTGCTGGCTGACCCGGCATCCTCGACACAAGTGGCTTTGTCTACGAATCCACCCTCTTCTGGCACTACAGCGGCGCGTGCTATGGCAACGCCAAGTGGGCAGAGGATTCAAAAAATGCCATCGCAGCCGGGACGGGTGATGAGAAAGCAGGGACTACGGCCGCTTCGAAGCTCCAGGCCCAGTTGATCAAGCTGGAGAACAGCCGTAAACAAGCCATCTGGGAACTGAACCACCTCCTCGCAACCAGTTCTGATACCAAAAAGATCAAAGACAAACAGGCGCTGATCGACAAGCTGACCGCGGAAATCGACCAGATCAAGCTGAAACTGGGCATGAATTCCGGTAGCGGCGGGACTGCGCCAACGGTCTCTGCGACGGTGGACGTATCCACCGTCGTCGCCCCGGTACATGGGCCGAATTTCATCCCAGGCCGCCGATCCTGGATTGATTTGATTCGTTGATAGAAAGCACTACCGATCACCGAAGCGCAACATGACCTGCGGAGGCCGTGCGTGGCTTACGCAGGTTGCGACCAGACCTGAACACGGACCCACGGGGCGCGATAAGGAAACACTGATTAAGTGAGCGAGCGGGATGGAGCGCAAGGCGCACGGAGGGCAGCGCAACGCAGCAATCCGCCCGCGCAGCTAATCTCTGCCAGTCATGGGATTTCCCTTACCGTTCATCATCTCGGGGGCGGAATCGGTGTATGTGACTCTCACCTTGACTGTCGCGCGATTGCTGGCCCCAAGTGGGATTGTTCCAATAGCGGAGCAACCCCGCTAAAGCGGTCGATCGCCGGACACGCCGTATGCGAACGCTTCCCGGGTGCGGCACCGTGAAATCAACAACTCCGGTACCACGGAATGGCTATTGGCAGGATCAAAAAGAAGAAAAACGCCCTCCCTCGCCGCTTGGGACTGGAGGAACTCGAGCCACGAATTCTGTTTTCCGCGGATCTCGCACCGGGCGCCGAGCAGGTTGTCGCCGCCGAACACCGCGTCATTGAGGAGCCGCCACCGCCGCCGGTGGACGTCGGGCTGGACGCCGACTTTATCATCCCCACCGAAACGGCCAACGACCGATTCGCTCCGCCAGAGGATTTATGCGCCGACGACATCCTTTACCTCGACGGTGACGGTGTTCCCCTCCCCCATGGCCACACCGCGACGGCACCCGCTGCCTTCAAGGCAGTTGCTGAGGCCTCAACCGCAACCCCGCGGGAGATCGTCTTTGTCGATGCGGGTGTGGCCAACTTCGAGCTGCTCGCCAGGCAGATGCCGGCAAGCGCCGAGGTCATCGTGCTCGACGCCGGTCGCGACGGACTTGAGCAGATCACCGAGGCCCTGGCCAGCCGCAACGGCATCAGTGCGATCCACATCTTCTCGCACGGCGTGGATGGCGGCTTCCAGGTCGGCTCGACCTGGGTCAACCAATTCACCCTCGACTGGCAAGCCGACGTGATCGCCGGGTGGCGAACAGCGCTCACGGAAGACGCCGACCTCTTGCTGTACGGCTGCAACATCGCCGCCACCAACGACGGTCAGGCGTTCGTCGAGCGGCTCGCTGTGCTAACCCAGGCGGACGTGGCCGCCAGTGCGAACGACTCCGGCCACGCATCGCTCGGCGGCGACTGGCGGTTGGAGAAAGCCACCGGTGCGATCGAAGCCCAAGCGTTCCGAACTGCCGACTTCGCAGACTGGGTCAACTTGCTCGCGGTGACTGCCAACGGTACCGCCACATCGACCCAGGCGACCAGTGTCACCAGCTTGACCTGGTCGCACACGGTCAACAGCGGGTCAAACCGAGCCTTGTTTGTAACCCTGGCCATCGATGGCCTCGGCGCGACCGTCAGCAGTGTGACCTATGGCGGCGTCGCGCTCACCCAGGTTGGCCGAACCGGTGGTAACCACGCCGTCGAGATCTGGCGCCTGATCAACCCGACTGTGGGCACAGCAAACGTCGTGGTCAGCCTTGGCGCAACGACCGATATCAAGGGCGGCGCCGTCACCTACAACGGGGTACACCAGACGGACCCGACCGGCAACTATGAATCGGCCACCAGTACCGGAACGACCGCCAGCGTGGTGGTTCAGAGCGGTACGGGTGAGGTCGTTATCGACATCACCAACTGGGACAACAACCCCGGCGGATACACCATCGGCGCGGGGCAAACAGCCGTCTGGAACCTGACCAACTCAACCCACCGCGGTGTGAGCACAACCGAGGCCGGCGCGGCGACCGTCACCATGAGCAGCACGGTCTCCACATCGCAGCAGTGGGAAATCGGCGCGGTATCCATCAAGGCCGCGCCGAACAGCGCGCCCGTCGGCACGGACAAGACCATCACAATCAACGAGGACAGCGTCTACACCTTCACCGTTGCCGACTTCGGCTTTACCGACTCGGACGGCAACAACATCTTGAATGTCTGGTTCCCCACCCTGCCAGCCGCGGGGTCGCTGCGCTGGAACGGCTACACATTTGCGGCGGGGAACTTCGTCTCCGCTTCGGATATCGCCGCGGGGCTGTTGACCTACACCCCAGCAAGCAACGGCAACGGCACGCCGTACACGAGCTTCACCTTCCAGGTCCAGGACGACGGCGGCACCGCCGGCGGCGGCGTGGACAAGGACCCCACACCGAACACCATCACGTTCAACGTCACCGCGGTCAACGACGCGCCAGACATCACCAGCAACGGCGGTGGTACAACGGCCACGGTAACAGTCGTGGAAAACACCACGGCCGTCACGACCATCACCGCCACGGATGCAGAGAGCGACACCCTGTCCTACGCAATCATAGGCGGGGCGGATGCGGCCAAGTTCACGATCAACAGCACCAGCGGCGCGCTGAGCTTTGTGACCGCCCCGAGCTACGCCACGCCAACCGACGCCAACGGCGACAACATCTACGAAGTCACCGTGCGCGTCTCCGACGGCAACGGCGGCACCGATACCCAGGCCCTCAGCGTGGCGGTCATCGAATCCAGTGCTACCGGACTATGGCTGTCCGCAAACAACACCGCTACGACTTCGGCCGGCTCCGGGGGCATCACTTACGACGACGGGCAGGTCGTTCGGTTCGCCAACCCCAACCTGGCCCTGGGTTCAGGCACCACCGCCGGTACGTTCTCCGCGGTACTCAACCTCGACAGCTGGGCCGCCGACGGCAATGCAGACCTCGGCGGCCTGCACGTCGTCAGTCGTACGGTCACCGTGGGCACCATCAACCCCGTGACGTTGCAGTCGGGCGACATCCTGTTTTCCGTGAAGGCCAACGAGACCTTCTCCGGCGTGGCCGTCACCAAAAGCGACGTTGTGCTCTTCCGCCCCAACACGCCGGGCAATTACACGAGCGGAACCTTCTCGCTGCTGCTGCGCAACCCCGGCAACACGGGCAACACGGTGCGCGACTTCGCGCTGGTCGAGCAGGCCATGACGGTCGGCGGCACAGCCCTGCAGGCGGGGGATTTCCTGCTGGTACTGTCATCACCGTCCTATCATAGCGACATCAACCTGTTCCGCCCGACGACGATGGCGACGAGCCCGACGGGCGGGACGCTGTCGATCTTCATCGACGGCAACGGCAGTTCGGGCATAGGCATCAGCCAGCAGATCTACGGCCTGGAGCTGGTCCAGCAGAACACGGTCATCGGCGGCCAATCCCTGCAGGCAGGAGAGCTGCTGGTCTCGCTCAACGGGAGTGGCACGGTAGGCACCAACAGCCTCTCCGTCACCGCGTTCGACGTGTTCAAACTCACGGTGACCGCCACCGGCAACACCACCTCCTCGGCCTCGGCGGCCATGGTCATGCGTGGCGCGGACGTCGGCCTGACCGCCGGGGGGCGAGGAAAGCGACGCCCTCGCGCTGGTGGGCTACAACCGCGCGCCCGTGCTCACCGGCGCAAACGCGCTCACCTCCATTACCGAGGACCCGACCAGCAACAGCGGCACGCTGGTCTCGGCCCTCATCGCCGGGCAGGTCACCGACCCCGATACCGGCGCGCAATCCGGCATCGCCGTCACCGCCGTCGACAACAGCAACGGCTCCTGGCAGTACTCGACCAATGGCGGCAGCACCTGGTCCAACTTCGGCAGCCCTTCCAACGCCAGCGCCCGCCTGCTCGCGGCGGATGCATCGACCTATGTGCGCTTCGTGCCCAACGCCAACTGGAATGGCACGACCGCGAGCGGGTTGACTTTCCGCGCCTGGGACCGGACCACCGGCACCGCGGGCAGCACGGCGGACACCACCGTCAACGGCGGCACGACGGCCTTCAGTTCCGCCACGGCGAGCGCGAACATCACTGTCACCGCGGTCAATGACGCGCCTGTCAACACCCTGCCCGCGAATACCTACACCGCGCTCAACACCAGCAAGGTGTTCTCCAGCGCAGGCGGCAACGCCATTCAGATCTCAGACGTCGATGCAGCCAGCAGCGCCGTGCAGGTCACGCTGAGTGTCACCAACGGCACGCTCACGCTGGGCAGCACGACGGGGCTGACGCTCTCGAGCGGCGCGAACGGCAGCGCTACCATGACCTACACGGGCACGGTCAGCGCGTTCAACACGGCCTTCAACGCCGGGTTGACCTTCACACCGACCACCGGCTTCATCGGCCTGGCCCAATTGACCCTCGTCACCAACGACCAGGGCAACACCGGCACCGGCGGCCCGCTCAGCGACACGGATACGCTCAACATCCACGTCGGCGCGATCGTCGTCACCAACGCCACCGATGTCAGCAATGGCACAGTCACCTCAATCACCAACCTGATCGCCAGCGACGGCGGCGACGGCATCTCATTGCGCGAAGCCATCCAAGCAACCAACGCCACCGTCGGCGCGGACCGGATCGCGTTTGCCATCAGCAGCGGCGCCCAGGCCATCTCGCTGTCCTCAGCCCTGCCCACCATCACGGAGACGCTAACCATCGATGGCTGGACGCAGCCCGGCTACGCGGGAACGCCACTCGTCATCGTGGACGGCGAGCAGACCGCTGCCGTTGGTCTGCAACTGACCTCGACCGCCGATAGCAGCACGATCCGTGGCCTCGTGCTGCGCGACTTCAGCAGCCATGCCATCCAGATCGACGCAGGCTCCAGCAACAACACCGTCGAAGGCAACTACATCGGCAGCTTCGACGTGGCCGGCACCGACCAGGGCGTGGGCGAGCAGAACGTCGGCAACGGCATCTACATTCAGGGCGACCACAACACCATCGGCGGCACCAGCTCCGCAAGCCGCAACGTCATCAGCGGCAACCAATCGAGTGGCATCCTGATCTCGGGGACCAACGCCAGCTACAACACGATCCAGAACAACTACATCGGGCTCGACGCGACGGGCACCACGGCAGTTGCCAATTCGATCAGCGGCGTCCGGCTCGCCAGCGGCGCCCACCACAACGCAATCGGTACACCGGGATTCGGCAACGTGATCTCGGGCAACGCCCAAACCAACGTCTTTCTCGACGACGGCGACGACAACACCATCCAGGCCAATTACATCGGCACCAACGCCGCGGGCACCGGTGACGTCAACGGCACCGGCGTGAACACGGCCCAGTCCGGCATCGTGATGCAGAACGGCTCGACGGGAAACCTGATCGGCGGCACGACGGATGCCGAGCGCAACATTATCTCCGGCAACAACTGGTATGGCGTGGAGATACTCACCGCCACCACCCGCAACAACACGGTCTCTGGCAACTACATCGGCACGGACGTCACGGGCCTGATCGCCTTGGGCAACAGTGGTGGCGGGGCCTCCTTCTGGGGCGCGGGGACGGGTAACGTCCTTGGGGGTGGTGCGGCCGGCGCGGGGAACGTGATCTCCGGCAATGCGGGCCACGGTGTGTATGCCGGCAATAACGCCAACACCGCGACGATCCAAGGCAACATCATCGGCCTGGGCGCGGACGGCTCGACGACGGTGGGTAACACCAACGCCGGCATCTATCTGGATAGCGGCGCGAAGTACACCCTCATAGGCTCCAATGCCGACGGCACGAATGATCCGGCCGAGCGCAACGTCATCTCTGGCAACGCCAACGGCATCGTAATTTCCGGCACGGGGACCTACGGCAACGAAGTCTACGGCAACTACGTCGGAACAGACGCCACCGGGCTGCTGACTCGCGGCAACACCAACGACGGTGAGCGCGTCGAGAGCGGTGCCGCCAACAACTACTTGGGGGGCGCGGCGGCCGCGCACCGCAACATCATCGCCGGCAACGGCGGCGACGGCATCCAGATCGATGGCGAGGATTCCGACGGCAACAGCATCCAGAAAAACTGGATCGGGCTCGCGGCTGACGGCGTCACCGCACTCGGCAATGGTGGCATCGGGATCTTCATCAACGGCGGTGCCGACAACACGATCGTCGGAGGCGCGCTCCTCGGCAACGTCATCGTCGGACCGACGCTCTACGGCATCATCGTCGAAGGGAGTAGTTCCGGCACGGTGATCGAGGGCAACTACATCGGTACCGATGAATCCCAGACGGTGCATGCCGGCATTCGGTACCACGGCATCCTCATACGGTCCGGAGCCAACAACAACACCATCGGAGGCACCTCGGCCTGGCAAGGTAACGTTGTCGCCAACTACGACCTGGCAAACCAGGGTTACGACGGTGTGCGCATCTACCCGGATGGTGGTGCGGGCAATACCGTGATGGGCAATTCGATCTATCAGGCTATCGCGTACTCGGGGAGTGGACTGGGGATTGACATCGCAAGCAACGCCGTCACGCCCAACGACACGCTCGATGCCGATACCGGAGCAAACGACGGTCAGAACTTCCCCGTCCTGAGCACCGCGACGGTCAACGCGCCCGGCACCACGGTAACCGTGAGCGGCTCGATCAACACACTGGCCAGTGTCACCGGCGTTGTGTTGCACTTCTACGCAACCCCCTCGACCGGCAACTACAACAGCCGCCAGGGTCAACGCTACCTCGGCAGCACGACGGTCAACACCGATGCCAGCGGCAACGCGACCTTCACCAACGTCGCCCTCACCGGCTACAGCGGCAGCGTGGCCGCCGGCGACCTGATCACGGCGACCGCGACGTACGCAAACAGCACCTCGGAGTTCTCCCAGGGCATCGTGGCCACCGCGAGCGCAGGCAATAGCGCGCCCAGCGCCCTGCAAGCAACCGAAACACAGGGCGGCGGCTTAAGGCTCAACGCCGACGGCGGCAATGACGCTTACCTGATCTCGAACACGGGACTGCCTTCCGCGCTCTCCGCAATGACCGTCGAGGTCCGTTTCGCCGCCAACGACACGCCGACCGAGACCGTGTTCATTTCGTACAACACGGCCGGCGGCGACGAGATGTCGTTGAACATCAGTGGCCCGACCAACGGCCTGGAGCTGGACTTCGGCACGGGATCGGTCATCGTTTCCAACGCCATCAACTACAGAACGGCGCTCCTCGACGGCGCCGAACACACCCTCTCGGTGACGTGGAGCAACACAGCCGGCGCCTGGGCTGTCTACATCGACGGCGTGCTTACGGACAGCGGCAGCGGCCTGTTCACCGGCGGGACGCTGTCCACCGGCGGGCGGTTCGTGTTCGGCCAGGAGCAGGATGCACTCGGCGGCGGCTTCGACGCGAACCAGTACTTCAGCGGAACGCTGTATGAGGCACGGATTTTCAACACCGTGCGCACGGCGACACAGATCGCCGCCGCCGAGCGCCTGACGCTTCCGTACGACACGAGCGGCCTGATCCTGAACTGGCGCTTCGACGAACTCTCCACCGCGGGCGTCGTCACGGAGCGCGTTCGAGGCAATGACCTGACCCTCGGGCACGCGGTCGGCACCGGGTTTTCCGCCAGCACGCCCGCGCTCACCCTGACAGTCCGCGAGAACGCGGCCACCGGCACGGTGATCGGCACGCTCGCCGGGCTCGACATCGACCGCGAGGCGAAGATCACGCAACTGCTCGCCGCCGATGCCAACCTGCGCTACAGCGCCGAAACCGGCAAGTTCTACAAGCTCGTCAACAGCACAAGCACCTGGTCCGCCGCGCAGTCCACGGCCACGGCAACGACATTGGGTGGCGTTGCCGGGCAACTGGTCACCATCGGTTCAGCATCCGAAAACGCGCTGATCGCGTCGTTCGCGCAATCGATGAGCAACTCGGTGTGGATAGGCGCAAGCGACCAGGCAGCCGAGGGAGTTTGGCGGTGGTATGCGGGCACGACACCCAGCGCGCAGTTCTGGCAGGGCGGCGGTACTGGGTACAACGTCGGTGATGCGTACACCCTGTGGCAGAGCGGCGAGCCCAGCAACGGGGGCGGTACCGAGCACTTCGCCTACCTCGAGACCGACGGCACGTGGAATGATGTCTCTGCCACGGCTTCGTTCGCCAAGCTGATCATCGAGTGGAACGCAGATGCCGTACTCGATGCCACCCACGCGTTGAGCTACACGATCACCTCGCAGACCCTGGCCGGGGCGTTCACCATCGACGGCAGCACGGGTGTGATAACCGTGGCAGACAGTTCG
This sequence comes from uncultured Thiotrichales bacterium, assembly GCA_964430355.1. Taxonomy (GTDB): domain Bacteria; phylum Pseudomonadota; class Gammaproteobacteria; order UWMA-0217; family UWMA-0217; genus CAYSFW01. The sequence continues at coordinate 25,694 of CAYSFW010000061.1, read as the reverse complement.
CTGCTCGACTACGAGATCAACCCGAGCCATGCGCTCACCGTGCGCGTCACCGACAGCGGCGGGCTGAGCTACGACAAGACCTTTAACGTAACGGTATCGAACGTTACGGTCGAGCCTACCCTCAGCGCCCCTAGCAACGCGACCACCAGCGAAGACACTGCGCTGGTCTTTTCGACCTCCAACGGCAACCCCATCACGGTCTCGGACCACGATGCGAGTACCAACTCGCCGCTGCAGGTGTCGATGTCAGTCGCCAACGGCAACCTGACGCTCGCGCAGACCACAGGGCTGACGTTCATCAGCGGCGCGAACGGCTCGTCGGCCATGGTTATCAACGGAACCGAGTCAGACATCAACAGCGCTCTGGATGGTCTGATCTTCACACCGAACGGCAACTTCAGCGGATCGGACACTCTGCAGATCAACGTCACGCTGCACGCAGACATGGCCGGGTGGTACACCTTCGCGGGCAGGAGCGCCAATGACCAGAGCGCCGGCACCGCCTACGACGGCACTTTCGCCGGCAGCGCAACCACGGTCATTGACGCGCAAAGGGGCGAGGTTCTCCGTCTCGACGGCGATCACGACTGTGTGCAGATCGACGGGACTTTCGGCGACCCGACCAACGTCACGTTGGCCGCCTGGGTGCGCTTCGACAGTGCGGATACCGGCGGCGGCGAGGTCATCTCGCTCGGCGATCACCTCGGGCTGCGTGTCGATAGCCCATCATTCGGCGTCACGGCATTTTTCTGGGACGGCGCGAGCTGGCAGCAGATCAATACTGGCATCAGTCTGGCAGATGGCCAGTGGCACCATCTCGCCTTCAGCTTCGACGACACGGCCAACACGCAAACGCTCTACATCGATGGTGTGGCGGTGGCCTCCGCTGCATTCACCGCCTCGATCGCCCATCCCGGCTGGTTTACCTACACACGCATCGGCGATCACGTGAGCGACGCCGAGCACGACTTCAGTTTCAACGGGTTGATCGACGACGTCAGGATCTACACCCGCGCCCTATCCGCCGCGGAAATCGCAACGCTCGCCTCGGACACCGCCATGCAGGCAGCGAGTGTCACGATCAACGTCACGGCCATCAACGACGCGCCGACGTTCTCTGTCGGCGACGGTCGCAACTACCTGCCAGTCGCCGACATCGAGTTCGGCAATGCGGTCGCGCGACAAGCCGACGGCAAGTATCTCGTCACCGGCTGGAGTGACGTCAACGGCACACGGGACTTCATCCTTGCCCGCTTCAACGCCGACGGGTCACTAGACACCACATTCGGGGCATCCACTGGCTACGTCGTGACTGACTTCCTCAGCGGTTCCGACGAGGCACGTGATGTTCTGGTGCTGAGCAACGGTAAGATTCTCGTCGTCGGGCACTCTTACGTCGGCGGCAACTTCGACCTTGCCCTGGCGCAGTACAACGCCGATGGGTCGCCCGATGTGAGCTTTGGGGGCGGCACCGGCAAGGCCCTGAGCGGCATCGCCGACGACGACACGGGCTACGCGCTGGCCATTCAAAGCGACGGCAAGATCCTCGTTGGCGGCGGCACCAGTTTGGATTTCCTGCTCGCCCGATTCAATGCGAACGGCACGCTCGATACGTCCTTCGGCACGGGGGGACGCGTGACCACCGACTTCGCGATCAACGCCGATTTTGCGAGAAGCCTGATCGTCCAACCGGATGGCAAGATCATACTGGCCGGGCGGGCATACAGCGCCTCGACCTGGACCGACTTCGCCGTCGCTCGCTATCACAGCAACGGAACACTCGATACGTCGTTCAACGGTACCGGCAAGGTCATGATCGACCTGGGTGCCAACGTTCAAGACGATGGCTACGCAGTGGCCTTGCAAAACGACGGGCAACTGCTGATCACCGGCTGGAGCCAGGCGGGGGGCACAGCCGATTTGGCTCTGATTCGCCTGACGGCCGCGGGCACCCTCGACAGTTCCTTCGGAACTGCGGGAAAGGTCATTACCCCCGTGGGTTCGGGCTCCGACTTCGGCCTGGACGTCAAGGTGCAAGCAGACGGCAAGGTGCTGGTCAGTGGTTACGCCTACGCCTCGGGCAACGATTTCATCATCGTGCGCTACAACACCGACGGCACGCTCGACACCGGCTTCGGCACCAGTGGCAAAGTCGTGACCAACTTCAGCGGGTCGAGCGACGACCGCAGTACGCGCATGTTTCTGCAAGGCGACGGCAAGATCGTGCTGGCCGGCGGCACAACGCAGGGGGGAATCTACGACCTCGCGATCGCCCGCTATAACAGCGACGGATCCCCCGATGTCACGTTCAACGCGACCAACACCTTGGGTGGAACGCGCAGCTACACCGAAAACGGCGCGGCCGTCGTGCTGGACAGCGATGTGCGGATCTTCGACGCCGATCTTGCTGCCGCCGGCAGTTACGACGGCGCCACGCTGACCCTGATGCGCAACGGCGGCGCCAACGCCGAAGACCTGTTGATGTTCGACGGCGTGACGGTGACCACCAGCGGCGCCAACGTCTATGTCTCCGGCACGCAGGTCGGCACTTACACCCTCACCGGCGGGCAGCTAACGGTCACCTTCGGCACGGGTGCCACCCAGACGCGCGTCAACACCCTGATGCGCAACATCGTATATACCAACGCGAGCGATGCGCCACCAACTTCGGTGCAGATCAACTGGACCTTCAGCGACGGCAACACGGGCGCTCAGGGCAGCGGCGGCCTGCTCACAGCCACAGGCAGCGTCACCGTCAACATCACCGCGGTCAACGACGCGCCGGTGCTTTCAAACACCGCACTGACCCCGACCGTGGCCGAGGATGCCGGCGCACCCGCCGGGTCGGTCGGCTTGCCGGTCAGCGCCTTCACCGGCGGCATCACCGACGCGGATTCGGGCGCCGCCTCCGGCATCGCCATCGTCGCCACCGATGAGACCTACGGCACCTGGTACTACACGACGGACGGAGGCACGAACTGGAATCCGGTCGGCAGCGTGAGCGCGACGGCATCGCTGCTACTTGCCGACAACGCGAGCACCCGCCTGTACTTCGCACCCGCCGCCCACTACACCGGCTCAGCCACCTCGGCGCTGACCCTGCGTGCCTGGGACCAGACCTCCGGCACGGCAGGCACCAAGGTCAGCACCGCGAGCACCGGCGGCACGACCGCGTTCTCCAGCGCTACCGACGTCATCGACGTCACGGTGACCACCATCAACGACGCACCTGCCGGAACAGACCGCACGGTGACCACCAACGAGGACACCGACCACACCCTCTCGACGGCAGACTTCGGCTTCACCGACCCGAACGACGCACCGGCCAACGCGCTGCTGGCGGTGAGGATCGCCACCCAGCCCGGCGCTGGCGCGCTGAAGCTCTCCGGAGTCGCGGTGACCGCCGGGCAGAGCATCTCGGTGGCTGACATCAGCGCGGGCAACCTCAAGTTCTCCCCCGCTGCCAACGCCAACGGCGTGGCTTACGCGAGCTTCACCTTCCAGGTCCAGGACGACGGCGGCACGGCCAACGGCGGGGTCGACCTCGATACGACGCCGAACACCCTTACCATCAACGTCACGCCAGTGAACGATGCGCCGGTGGCGACAGCGATCGAGGGCAGCGCGCTCGCTTATACGGAAAACGACGGGCCGGTCGCGATCACCGCCACGCTCACGCTCACCGACATCGACGACGCACAGCTCGAATCGGCGACGGTCCGGATCACCGGCAACTATGTTAACGGCGAGGATGTACTCACGTTCACGGACCAGAACGGCATCACGGGAACCTGGAACGCCACAACAGGCACTCTGACCTTGAGCGGCTCGGCCACGGTCGCGAATTACCAGGCTGCGCTCCGTTCGGTCGCCTACGCCAACAGTTCCGACAACCCCTCGACGTTAACCCGCACGCTCAGCTTCACGGTAAACGACGGTGAGGCGGACTCCAACACGGTGACCCGTAACATCCAGATCACGGCGGTCAACGACGAACAGAGTCTCGCCGTTAACGGCGGCATGAGCGTTGCCGAAAACTCGACGGGGCACGCGCTCAGCGCCGCCGTGCTTCTGACAACCGACGTTGACAACAGCCCCGCGCAACTCGTCTACACCCTCACCAGTGCACCGATTCACGGGACACTGAGGCTTGGCGGCGTCGCGCTGACAGCAACCGACACCTTCACCCAGGCGGACATCGACGCCGGGCTCCTCACCTACGACCACGACGGGAGTGAGACCAGCGCCGATAGCGTCGACTTCAGTGTGGACGATGGGGCCGGTGCGCCCTCCACGGGAACCTTCAACATCACCGTCACACCAGTCAACGACAACGCGCCCGTCATCACCTCAAACGGCGGCGGTGCGACGGCTACCCTCAGCATCACGGAAAACACCGCCGCGGTGACCACCGTAACGGCCTCGGACGCCGACCTACCCCCGCAAACGCTGACCTATTCGATCGTCGGCGGCACCGACAGCGCGCTGTTCTCGATCGACCCGAGCACGGGTGCGCTGAGCTTCGCCGTCGCACGGGACCGAGAGACCGCAACCGACGCGAACGGCGATCACGTCTATGAGGTCGTCGTTCAAGTCAGCGACGGCACACTCACCGACACCCAGGCGATCAGTGTGACGATCACCGACGTCGATGAGTTCGACGTCGGCGCGGTGACGGACGCGAACGGCGCGGCCAACACGGTCGCAGAGGATGCGGCGATTGGGACGGCGGTTGGGATCACCGCGTCGGCCTCCGATGCCGATGCCACCAACAACGCGATCACCTACAGCCTCGATGATGATGCCGGTGGGCGCTTTGCCATCGATGCAACCACCGGGGTCGTCACCGTCGCCAGCGCCCTCGACTACGAGTCGGCCACCTCGCACGCTATCACCGTGCGCGCCACCTCCGCCGATGGGTCGTTCTCCACCCAGAGCTTCACGATCCACGTGACCGATGTGAACGAGGCGGGCGTCGGGGCAATCGCCGATACCGATGGGGCAGCCGACTTCGTGCTGGAGAACACTAGCGTCGGCACCGTGGTTGGGGTCACGGCCTTCGCCTCTGACCCCGATGGCACTGACTCAGTGGCGTACTCGCTGGACGACGACGCCGGCGGGTTGTTTACCATCGATGCAACCACCGGGGTGGTGACGGTGGCCGGTGCCATCGACCGCGAGGCCGCCGGCACCTACGCCGTGACCGTGCGCGCGACCTCGACCGACGGGTCGTTTGCCACCCGCATCTTCACCCTCGCCCTCGGCGACGAGAACGATAACCCGCCGCTCATCATTGGAGGACAACGCTTCACCATCCTTGAGCACAGCCCGTTGGGTTCCAGCCTCGGCACGGTCTCGACGCTCGACGTGGACCTGGTCGGGGCGTTGCAGCAATGGCAAATCGTCGGCGGGACCGGCCTCGGTGTATTCACCATAGACGCTTCAACAGGCGAACTTCGCGTGGCCAATCCGGCGGCGCTCGATTACGAAAGCACCTCTGCCTTTACGCTCGACCTGATCGTCTCCGATGGCGTCAACACATCGGCGGTCGTCTCGGTCACCATCGATGTCACGCCTGTCAACGAGGCACCGGTCCTGGTCAACAACACCGGCGCACAGGTGGAAGAAGGCGGCGTACGGATTATCGACGCCACTCACTTGCGAGTCAGCGATGTGGACACGGACGCCACCCAGCTCGTCTACGTCCTGACGGCGGCCCCCACAGAGGGGCTGTTGTGGCGCGGCAGCGATCCGCTCGATGTCGGCGGCACCTTCACGCAGGCGGACATCGACGCCGGACGCCTCCGCTACGTGCACTACGGAGCGGAACCCCGCGCGGATTCATTCCGTTTCACGGTATCCGACGGTTCCATCCACTTGTCCGAAGGCAGGTTCGAAATCACCGTCACGCCCGTCAACGACGCGCCCACCGCCAGCGACGGCACCGTGAGTCTCGACGAGGATTCTGTCTACGCCTTCCGCACCAGCGACTTCGGCTACCACGACAGCGACGGCGACGCCTTGGCTGCGGTACGCATCGAAAGCTTGCCCACAGCCGGAGAATTGCGTCTGCATGGCGCCCTCGTCTCCGCCGGTACGGTCGTTTCTGTTGCAGACATCGACGCCGGAGCGCTCACGTTCCGAGGGACCAGAGATGCCTACGGCGACGGCTACGCTGGGTTCGCTTTCACGGTCTTTGACGGCAGCGTATTCAGTTCAGCGACGGCCACGCTGACGCTCAACGTCCGTCCCGTCGACGACCTTCCAACGCTCAGCGTGCCGGAATTCAGGCCGAAAGGCTTACCGGGCCAAGAGGTCCAATTTGCCGAAACGTTCCGCGGGCTCATCGGCGTCGGCGACGTTGACGGCGAACAGGACCAGCAGCAGCTCATACTGACCGTAGATAAGGGCCGTCTGTGGGTCCCTACCGTCGAGGGGGTGACGTGGGAACTAGGCAGCGACGGTACCCGGCTCGTGATGAGCGGCTCGGCCGCAGCCCTGAACGCCGCTTTGGAGGGGCTCAAGCTCACGCCACCGGCGAACCATGTGGGCCCGTTGAGCTTACGCATTGAGGCCCGTAGCCTGTTGCAACCGGAAGCCGGGCCGGCGGCCGTCGCCGAACTCGCCATCGACCTCGAATGGCCAAGCGTACCCACACCCGGCGACGCGACAACCGACCGGAGTCAGCAACCTAACTCCACCACCGACAGCATCACAATCGTCGAAACCAGCACGGCTACCGACAACGCACAGCGCCATGATCGTGCCGGCCTGCATCCAATTGCATTCCAACTAGACAAAGAGCCATCGAGCGACGACGGCTACGGCGGCCCCACCGACCCCGGCCTGTGGCTGGAGGTCACACGTACAGCAGAAAAACCCGGGGCGGCCACCCCGACCGAGCGCCAGCTTGTCGCCCCGCTGCTCAGCGCGCACGGCAAACTACTGTTCCATGCCGACGTGCTCAAGCTCAACATGGAGCTACTAAATACGCCGTTCGAGGTCCATCCGGTCGAAGTACCGCTGCGTGCCGGGACCCTCATCCTGCCAGTCGCCCAGGACACCGGCGCCATCACCCAGTCGGATGCTCGAAGGCAAATCCTCGTGCAATCCGTCGAGTACGGCGCCACGGGGGTGACAATCGGCACAGTGCTCTGGCTGCTGCGCTCCGGCAGCCTGCTCTCCAGCCTGCTCCTTTCCTATCCCGCATGGCGGAACCTCGACCCGCTACCCATCCTCGGCGCTTCGGGTACAGGCGCTGAGGACGCCGTTCGCGACCGCGCCCGGGAACGTGTCCGCATGGTGAATTCGGGCACGGCGCGTAAAGAAGGCCGGGCACATGCCGATAACCCGGAGCAGGAATCGCTGGATCGAATCACGTCATGACGGCTTTGCGGCTGAGTCCCAGTATCAGTGTGACCCTTGGGCTGGTCTCGCTCACCGTTCTGCTTTTCTGGATCCTCGACGTCACGATGGACCTGGTACCGGACCACCAGCGCACCACGCGTCTGTTGCGTGAGCAGGCGAGTACCCAGCTCGCCCTGCAGATCGGCGTGCTGCTGGAGCATGGCGACAACGCCGCGCTGATGAAGACCCTTGCCAGCGTCCAGGAACGCAATGACGACATCCAGTCGATCGGCGTTCGACGCACCTCCGGCGAGATCATCGCCCAAAGCGCGATGCACTGGCGGTTCTGGAGCCCGCCGCCGCCCGGCCGGTCGACACTGAACCACGTTCAGGTGCCGATCCTGGCCAACAACGAACCCTGGGCGTACATCGAGATCAGCTTTCGACCGCCGGAGGACGGCACCTCGCTCAGCGCCCTCGTGGGACCCGCCTTGACCATGCCACTGTCCGTCGTCACCGGTGGATTTTTGCTTTTCTATCTGTATCTCAGGCGCGTACTGCAACATCTCGACCCAACCCAGGTGATCCCGGCGCGGGTGAGTGCCGCGCTCGACACGCTGACGGACGGCGTGATGATCATCGACCCCTCCCAGCGCGTGCTGTTGGTCAACGATGCCTTCCGCCGCCTTCACCCAGCGGCTGCGCGCGTGTCGATCGGCGTGAAACTGACATCGCTCGAGTGGTTGAACTCAAGCTTCGCCCCGCTCGGCGGCACGCCCCCCTGGGTGCCCGTGCTGCGGGGTGAACTGCCCCCGAACCCTGTTGCGATCGATCTCACCGCCGAAGGCGGAGACACCCGCCGGGTGATGGTCAACGCAGCGGCCGTGCGCGACGGTCAGGACAAGGTGCGCGGTTGCCTCATCATTTTGCGCGATGTGACCGAACTTGAGCGCGCCACAGCCCATCTGCGCGACGCAATGCAGGCATTGCAGGCGTCGAAAAGTCAGATCGAGGCCCAGAACCTCGAACTGCAGCGGCTCGCCAATCACGATCAGTTGACCAGTCTGCTCAACCGGCGTGCGTTCTTCGAGCAGGGCGAGAAGCTCGTCGCCGCTTGTCGCAGCCAAGGCGCGACGCTGGTGTGCATCATGTGCGACATCGACCATTTCAAGTCGATCAACGACACGCACGGGCATCCCGTCGGTGATGAGGCCATCAAGGTCGTTTCGAGTCTGCTGCGCAGCGCCGTGCGCCCCACGGACCTCGTCGACCGGTATGGTGGCGAGGAATTCTGCGTCCTGCTGCCGGGCCTGCCAGAGGACCTCGCACCCAAAGTTGCCGAGCGCATCCGCGCCAAGATCGAGGCGCAGGCCGACCGCGGCGTCCGTAGCGTGGAAGGGTTGCGGATCACTTCGAGCTTCGGACTGACCAGCCTCAAGCTGGGCGCGGAGTCACTGCCAGCGTTGATCGAACAGGCCGACGAAGCCCTGTACCGATCGAAGAAGGGTGGAAGAAACCGAGTCACGGTTTTTGCGCCCGACACAAATGCCCCATCGCCCGAGCGCAACGCCACCACGCACCCCGAAGTGGCACGTGCCGCTTGACACGGTGGTAACAACGGCGTTTTACGTGCATTCGTTCCAACACAGATACCGCAGCCCACATCCAACGCCACGGGCCTTTCCGGCGCGATATGCATCGGTGCCGGCAGAGGAAACCCGCGCGGCGCTGCACGGTCCATACAGGGCGACCCACAAGTCAATTGCGAGCCGCTCGAACAGCCAGGCGGATCACCTCAAAATGCAGGCGTAAAGTGTGTAAACTGCACGGGCTTTGCGACCTGCGCCGCGCCTGAACGGCTCTGCAGGGCATCGAAAAACGTAGCGATGGCCGCTCGGGCAAGGCGTGAATCGCTGGCCCGTTTGCCGGGAGGAAACGGGAACAGCCAAAGGGCTGGCCGGAAGAGGTCGGGGCTGGAGCCCCGAGTAAACAGTGCCGTTTATGCGGAGTAGATGAGTGTTTTGAGGCGATTGGCAACGCAGTATCAGCAGCACCCCGCAGTCGTTTCACAACGTCCGGCTGGCCCCGTTTTCCAAATGCTTGCAAGTCGCTCGCCTTTCCAACGTTCAAATTGCCAGGATCTCGACCATGTCCCGCAGCGCTACTTTGCTCATCCACTGCCCTGACCAGAAGGGCATTGTCGTCTCGGTAACCGAATTCATCTTCAAAAACGGCGGCAACATCATCCAGCTCGCGCAGCACGTGGACGCCGAGCGCGGGGTGTTCTTCATGCGCATCGAGTGGAGTCTGGCCGATTTCGTGATTCCGGCCGAGAAGATCGGCGAATACTTTCAAACGCTGATCGGCGCACGCTTCTCGATGCAGTGGCAGCTGTTCTTTTCGGATCAGACGCCGCGCATGGCGCTGTTCGTCTCACGGCAACCGCACTGCTTCTACGACATCCTCGCGCGCCAGGAGTCCGGCGAGTGGCAGGTGGACATCCCGCTGATCATCTCCAATCACCCCGACATGGCTACGGTCGCCGAGCGCCACGGCATCCCCTATCACGTGATCCCGATCACCGCCGCCAACAAGCACGAGCAGGAGCAAAGACAGCTCGAACTCCTCGCCGAGCACGACATCGACTTCGTGGTACTGGCCCGTTACATGCAGATCCTCAGCCCGGCGTTCATCGAACGCTACCCCCAGCGCATCATCAACATCCACCACTCGTTTCTGCCGGCGTTTCCGGGCGCGAAGCCGTATCACTCTGCCTACGCGCGGGGTGTGAAGATCATCGGCGCAACCAGCCACTACGTGACCGCCGACCTCGATGCCGGCCCGATCATCGAGCAGGACGTCACCCGCGTCAGCCACGAGGACTCCGTCGAAGACATGGTCCGCAAAGGCCGTGATCTCGAAAAGATCGTCCTCGCGCGGGCGATCTGGCACCACATCAATCGCAACGTGCTGGTGTACGAAAACCGGACAGTCGTGTTCGCATAGCCGTCAGCCCTGCACGAGGCCTCACGGCCGCCGCGGTGACGCGGTGGATGACGGGACGGACGGGAGGGTGGACCGCGGTGTTTCAGGACTTCAGCCGAACGAAATTCAGCTTCTGTTCCTGCTGGGTTTGCTCGAAGGAACGGTCGAAGGTGAGTTCGATGCGCATGCCCTCGGCGTCGCTAAGCGCGCGGACCTGCTGCAGATCGGGCAGCCGCGTGGCGAGCCAGGCGCAGGTGGCTGCCGCGCGGGCGTCCTGCTCGGCCAACAGCGCGTTGATGAGGAGATTGGCCACATACTGCGCACACGCATCGATCCCCGGATTGGGAACCCACTCACTGCCAAGCTGGATGCCCTCCGTGCGCATGCGCACGTCCATTTCATCCAGGAAGCGCCGCTGGATGCCGGGCAGACGCTTGTTCCGGTCGTAGTCGAGAATCTTTTGACCATTGATGACGACTGCGAGGTTTGCCATGGGCGGTGCGTCCGTTTTCGAGGAAGTCGTCATTGTGCGGCTTCGGCCGCAGACCACCAACAATCAGCCGCGAGGCGAGGGATATCTCCGCGCACGACGGTCGTTCAGCCCGCGCTGGGGCGCCAAACAACCAGCGGACCCTGCGACGGCGGGATGAAGGCCCGCGCCTGCTCGAGCGGCAACCAGTACTCCCCGTCGGGTATGTTCCGGGTATGCGTAACGTCCGGGTAGTAGCTCAGCGTGCCGTTTGCGCCGTGGCGGCTGATACGCTGCAGTTTTCCATCGGTGGTCTCGACGACCGTGCGACCCGTTGGGTCGTATCCCAGGGTTTCCTTCCAGTAGTGGTGTGATGCGCCGAGCAGCGCAGGGGTCTCCAGCCAGCACGCCTGATCGAAAGTCTGGCGACCCCAGTGTGCAAGGAACTGCCCGTCGCCCACGTTCCAGATGCCTTGTGCGCCGTAGGCGTGGCTGCACGCGCCCGATAGCACGGACACCCAGTAGGCGTAAAGCTGGTCTTCCGCCCAGAACTGGTCTCGAATGCCCTCGTACCACGGTTCGAGATTGATGTAGCGGTCGGTTGGCTTGTTGCGGAACTCCATGGGGTAGCGCCAGAGGCGCGGGCGGGCGGCGTAGTCGTGTCCCGTCTGGGCGGTGGTGGCGGCGAGCAGTTCCTGATGCTCGACCGCGGCGTGGCTGTAGGTCTGGCCACTGGTATGCACGATGATGGGGTGTCTCGTCTGCCCCGCGAGCGTCTTCAGCACTTCACCCCAGCCGCGGCGCCGCCTTGCCAGCGGGTCCTCGGCGTGACTGCGCGAGCGGCGCGCCCTGCGCCAGACACGCCGGCCGAAGCTACGCACCGCCTCGGGGAACCAGTGATATCCAGTACGCCGCACGAGGTCGTCGGTACTCCGGTTCGGCAGCAGCAAGCCGGGCGTATCCGCCCACAGATCACTCTCGCCGGTCAGGCAGTAAACGACGTTCAAATCGTCGAGCGTCTCGACGACCCTCGCCCACCAGCGTTTCATGAAATCCGCGTTCGTCCAGTCGATCTGCATGCCCCAGGCACCGTAGACGATGACGCGGAGCCCCCGGTGATTGAGCGCCTGGATGCGCTCGCGGGCCAGCCTAAGGTAGGCGTTGTTGATGTGCCCGCCGAGGTCCCAGGCCGCACCGGCCTCACTCGCGGCGTGCGGGTGCGACGGCGCCACCTCAGGCGGAATGCCCACGACCAGTTGTACCGCATTGAACCCCTGCCGCGCCCGCAGTTCGGCAAGGTGGATGAAGTCATCACCGCTCAACCGGTGGGTCATGCCGAACCACCAGGTATCGATCAATAGCCCTTCCAGCGACCGCCCCGTATTCAAGAGGTCTCCTGATTCTCGACAGTGTTTACGTTGGTGGGTGATAGCCTGCCGGGCGGCTCACGTCAGCGCGCATCGCCCCCTGCGGATTTCCCTTTCTCCCTTCGCGTCTATGATAATCTTCGCTGCAAGCTTTCGAGGACGACGACATGACGCAACCGAGAACTCGATCAATGTATTGGGCGATTGCCGCGCTGGCATTGCTCATGGCCGCGACACGCATGCAGCATTTCGGCTCGGCGGTGACGTTGCCGGACGCGTCGCTCGCTGTTTTCTTTCTCGGCGGGTTATTGTCCTTGCCGGCTTGGGGATTCGTGCTGCTGGTGGCTGAGGCGGTGCTGATCGATTTCCTGGCCATCCAGGTGTACGGCGTGAGCGGCTGGTGCGTCACCCCAGCCTACCCGTTCCTGCTGCTCGGCTATGCGGTGATGTGGGCGGGTGGCCGCTGGAACCTGGGGCGCGAGGCGGACGCGCTGCCACGCGTCGTGCCTACGCTCGTCGCGTCGCTCATGGCGGTCACGCTGGCCTTCGTGATTTCCAACGCGAGTTTCTACGCGCTGTCCGGTTACTTTGCGGACAAGTCGATGGCCGACTTCGCCGGCTCGGTGATCCAATACCTGCCCTCGTATGTCGGTTGGACACTGGCCTACATCGGCCTCGGCTGGCTGGCCATCACTGCCATCAGACAGATCCCGCGGGTTGCCCGACACCCCAGCGCGCGGGCCGGCTGACCGAGCGCCACCCTCGGCAAGGGGGCGTGGCCCGCAGCCACCCCGAGGGAAGGCTGCGAGTCGCTTCGAAAACGGATTGTCCTACTTCTGCCCGGCGAGCTGGTCCAGCGCCATGGCGAGTTCCTTGGCCGGACGGTAGCCGGGAATGAGCCTGCCGTTCTCCAGCACGATGGCCGGCGTGCCGGTCACGCCCACTTCCTGCCCGATCTGATAATGCGTTTCCACCGGATTGTCGCAGGTCGCCGATTTGATCTCTTCCCGGTTCTTCGCCTTGGTCAGTGCCTCCTGACGGTTGGAGGCGCACCAGACGGAGACGGCCTTTTTGTAGGAATCAGAACCAGCCCCCGCGCGCGGGAACATCATGTAGCGAACCGCGATACCCGCCTCGTTGTAGGCTTTGATCTCGCGGTGCAGCTTCTGGCAGTAGCCGCAATCAATGTCGGTGAACACGGTTACTGTGTGCTTAGGCTTTTCTTTTGGCGCGAAGACAATGGTGTTCTCGTCCTTGACCTGGGCCATCACCTTTTTGCGGAACTCGGTCTGCGTCGCCTCGGTCAGGTTCTTTTTCGCGTCGATATCGAGCACGTTGCCGTCGATGAGGTACTTTCCGTCCTCCGTGATGTAGAGCACCTGCCCACCGTACAGGGCCTGGTAAAGCCCCTTGACGGGTGTTGCCGAGATGCTGTCGGGCTGGTGATTGGGGACGATCAACTTCAGCCGCTGTTCCAGGTTCTTGGTCACGTCGTCGGCATGCACCGCAGTTGCCGCAAACAGCGCGGCAGCCAGCGCCGCAAGATGAATCTTCGCCATGGTTGTCCTTCCGGTTGAAATCGATGGAGCGGTCTCGCAAACGAGCGGTCAGCCGACATTGCGAGCTCTGCCCGTTGCATTTGCCGCGCAGCATACACGGAACGAGCCGATTTGGCTTTAACCGGTTCGCCACGTAGGGTCCGCGTGTCCGCGACCAACAGCGCCGCAAGAGCGAATGCTGCCGCCACGCGGCCAGCACTCGGATCGCGGCAAGACACCGGCAATCGGAGACCCGGGTGATGGCGCGGCCAGCCGTCCGCCCTCAGCCGCGCGGGTGATGTGCGGCGTGCAGCGCGCGCAAGCGCTCGCGCGCGATGTGGGTGTAGATCTGTGTGGTGGAGATGTCACGATGTCCGAGCAGCATCTGAACGACCCGCAGATCGGCGCCATGGTTGAGCAGATGCGTGGCGAAGGCATGGCGCAGCGTGTGCGGGGACAGCGGTTTGTCAATGCCGACCCGACGCGCGTGGCCCTTGATGGTGTGCCAGAAGTTCTGACGCGTCATAGGCTCGCCGCGGCGGCTGACGAACAGCGTATCCACGGGTGGGCGGCGCCCCAGGAGCTCCGGGCGCGCCTCGCGCCAGTACCGGCCGATCCAGTAGCTCGCCTCGTCGCCCAGTGGGACCAGGCGTTCCTTGTCTCCCTTGCCCACGATGCGCACAACACCCACTTGCAGGTTGAGCTGCTCGAGGCGCAGTGCGACGAGCTCACTGACTCGCAGCCCACAGGCGTAAAGGGTTTCGAGCATAGCCCGGTCGCGCAGCCCCAGCGCAGTCGCGATATCCGGCGCTGCCAGCAAACGCTCGACGCCCTGCTCGCTCAAACTCTTGGGCAGCGGCCGCGACGGCTTGGGCGACTCCAGCAGCGCCGTCGGATCGGCGCCGATCAGGCCTTCGCGCAGGCAGAAGCGATAGAAGCGCCGCCACGCGGACATCGCGCGCGCCACCGAACGGCGGTTGTAACCCTGAACCGTCAGATCCAACAGACAGGCGCGTAAATCCTCGGCGCCCGCGTCGCGCAACGAGGACACCGCATGCGCGCTTAGCCAGACCGAGAGGTTTTGCAGGTCGCTGCGATAAGCGAGCTGCGTGTTCTTACTCAGCCCGCGTTCCAACCACAGTGCGTCGAGAAACCGCCCGATCAGGGCATCATCCGGCCTGAGTGTCATTCGGATTGCGAGACGTGGGCTCGGTGCCCTTGGTCAGGAATTTCTGGAACGCGCCCATCAGGTCGATCGGCAACGGAAAGACGATGGTCGTGGAACGCTCCGTCGAGATCTCGTTGAGCGTTTGCAGGTAGCGCAACTGCAGGGCCTGCGGATTCCGGGAGATCACCGCTGCCGCCGCGAGCAGTTTTTGCGACGCCTGCAGCTCGCCTTCCGCGTGGATGATCTTTGCACGCCGTTCGCGCTCGGCCTCCGCCTGCCGGGCGATCGCGCGGATCATGTTCTCGTTGAGGTCGATGTGTTTGATCTCGACGTTGGTGACCTTGACCCCCCAGGCGGAGGTCTGCGCATCGAGGATGGTCTGGATGTCGGAATTGAGCTTGTCACGCTCAGCCAGCATCTCATCGAGTTCATGCTGCCCCAGCACCGAACGCAGGGTCGTCTGCGCAAGCTGCGAAGTAGCCGCGTAGTAGTTCTCCACCTGGATGATCGCCTTCTCCGGCTCGACGACCTTAAAGTACAGCACGGCATTGACGCGCACGGTGACGTTATCGCGCGAGATGACGTCCTGCGTCGGGACATCCATCGTGATCACTCGCAGGTCGACCCGCACCATCTGCTGCAGGCCGGGAATGACGATCACCAGGCCAGGCCCCTTGACGCGCTGGAAACGACCCAGGAAAAACACCACGCCGCGCTCATACTCGGGCAGGATGCGCACCGACATGAGCAGCAGCGCACCGATGAGAACGATGGGAACGATGAACGGCATCATGGTCAACGACTCCTCAGACATTTTCGCTTACCGACTTTTCACTTGATGATCGCTCCCTGCCCTCCACTTCCAGAACCAGGTCGCGCACGCCGGTCACCCGCACGCGCTGTCCTTTGAACAGCGGCTTGCGGGTGTGCGCGGACCAGATCTCGCCCGCCACGCGCACCCGACCGCGCGCATCGAAACCCTCCAGCACCTCCGCCTCCGCACCGATCAGCCGCTCCAGGCCAGACACCGGTGGGCGCCGACGTAAGCCGACGAAGCGCTTGAGCACCCACAGCAGAAAACCCGCAAAGACTAGCGCCGTGCCGCCGATGGTCGGCAGCGAGATCCGCAGATGATGATCGTCGAACAGGATCACCGAGCCGATCACGAATGCGGCCAGCCCGCCCATGCCCAGCACCCCACCGCTCGGCACGAAGGCCTCGCCGACTATGAACGCCAGCCCCACGAGCAGCAGCGCCATCCCCGCGTAGCTGATCGGCAACACCTGGAAGGCATACAGCGCGAGCAGCAGCGAGATCGCCCCCGCGACACCGGGCAACACGAGGCCCGGGTTGGAAAACTCGAAGATTAGCCCATAGATACCAAGCAGCATCAGCACGTAGGCCACGTTCGGGTCGGTGATGATCGACAAGAGCTGTGTGCGCCAGTCCGGCACCACCGTCTCCACCACGACATCCCCCGTGGCGAGGGTCACCTCACCGTAGCGCAGCTTGATCTGACGCCCGTTGAGCTTGCGCAGCAGCTCGGCCGTATCCGTCGCTATCAGGTCGATCACGCGCTGCTCCAGCGCCTCGGCAGCCGTGAGACTCACCGCCTCGCGCACGGCGCGCTCGGCCCAGGACTCGTTGCGCCCGTGCAGACGCGCCAGCCCCTTGATGTACGCGGCGGCGTCATTGACGATCTTGGACTGCATCGCATCGCCCTCGGCCTCACCCGGCTTCTTCGCACCCTCCGGCGCGCCGGGTTGCGTGGGCAGCTCCGGCAAACCGCCGATTTTCACGGGCGTGGCCGCACCGAGGTTGGTTGCCGGCGCCATCGCCGCGACATGGCTCGCGTAGAGGATATAGGTACCCGCGCTCGCCGCCCGCGAACCGGATGGCGCAACGTAGGTCACCACGGGAATGCGCGAGGCGAGGATCTCGCGCACGATCTCGCGCATCGAGTGATCGAGTCCGCCCGGCGTATCCATTTCGAGGATCACCAGCCAGGCATCCTCCTGATGCGCCCGCGCAAGCGCCCGCACGACCATGTCCTGCGTGGCTGGCCCGATGGCGCCCGTGACCGGCACCACCAGCACCTTGCCAGCACCCGAGCGCGCCACACTCCAGCCGACTGCTACGGTGAACGCCAACAGCAGCCCGAGCGCCCTGATGAAAAGCCGCGTAGACCCGATCAAACCCAACGCCCTCGATTAGCCGGTACAATGGAGCATAGCACCGACCAACCGACACGCCTGTGAAAGCTGACGATACAAGTGACTTCGAACCTCGGCGCCCCGCCATGCTCGGTCTCTCTGCCTGGAGCGGCACCGGGAAGACCACCCTGCTCAGGCAGCTCATCCCACGGCTTCGCGAACACGGTCTGTGCATCGCGGCGATCAAAGTCACTCATCACGACTTCGAGGTGGACCACCCGGGCAAAGACAGCCACGCCCTGCGCGCCGCGGGTGCGGTCGAGACGCTGCTCGCTTCGCCCACGCGCTGGGCACTGATACACGAGCACGCCCAGCCCCGCGAACCGGACCTCTTCGAGCTGGCCGGCAAGCTGGACCGTGACGCCATCGACCTGGTACTAGTGGAAGGCTTCCGGCGCTGGCCGTTTCCGCGTATCGAGCTGCATCGGCCCAGCCTCGGCAAGCCGCTGCTCCATCCCGACGACCCGCACATCATCGCGCTCGCGAGTGACCACCCGGTGACCCCAGCGCGCGCCCTGCCCGTGCTCGACCTCAACGACATCGACGCGATAGCCGGGTTCATCCTGGACTGGATGAAAGGCCAAAACCCAAACCATCAACTCGTGCAACACGCCCAACCATGAACCCCATTCCTGCTACGCCCGACACCCAAGCCAGCGCCCCGCCCGCCGGGCGCCTGATGGACATCGACGCCGCGCTCGCCCGGATTCGTGAACAGATCGTGCCTATCTCGGGGCGGGAAACCCTCCTGCTCCAGGACGCGTTCAGCCGGACCCTGGCAGCGGACGTGCGCGCCCCAATGAACGTGCCGGCCTTCCGCAACTCCGCGGTCGACGGTTACGCGTTTCGTCACGACGACCTGCGGGCGGGCCAGCCCTTGCGCGTGGTGGGCGAGTCCTTCGCCGGACGTCCGTATCTCGGTGAGACCCCACCCGGGAGCTGCGTGCGGATCATGACCGGCGCCGGCGTGCCGGACGGCTGCGATACCGTTGTGATGCAGGAGGACGTCTCGTCCACGGACGGACACATTGAGGTTGCGCGGGCCCCGAGCGCCGGGGAGAACGTCCGCCTGCCGGGCGAGGACATCCGGCAGGGCGAGATCGTGCTCGCGGCGGGACGCCGGCTCGGCGCCGCGGACCTGGGCCTGCTCGCTTCCATTGGCGTGCTGACGGTCGAAGTCGTGCGCAAGCTGCGCGTGGTCTACCTCTCCACCGGCGATGAGCTCGCGGGGCCGATGAGCCCCCTCACGCCCGGCAGGATCTACGACAGCAATCGTTACACCCTGCGCGCCCTGCTCCAGCGCCCGGACATCGAGGCCTTCGACCTCGGCATCATCCCCGACGAGAAACCGGCCATCGAAAATGCGTTTGCGCAAGCAGCCCGACTGGGCGATCTCGTGGTCACCAGCGGCGGCGTGTCGGTCGGCGCAGCCGACTTCGTGAAGCCCGCCCTGCAGGCCATGGGCCAGATCGGCTTCTGGAAGCTCGCCATCAAGCCCGGCAAGCCGCTCGCGTTTGGGAAACTCGGCGACGCCGTGTTCTTCGGACTTCCCGGCAATCCCGTTTCGGCGATGGTCACCTATCTGCTCTGCGTCCACCCTGCGCTCTACTGGATGAGCGGCGCCGAGCCGCCGCAAATTCCCCGACTGCGGGCGCGAACGCTGGACGATCTGTCCAAACAGCCCGGCAGGCAGGACTACCAGCGCGGTATTTTCTCCACCAACGAGCAGGGCGAACTCGAAGTGCGCGCCACTGGGATCCAGGGCTCCCATGTGCTCTCGTCGATGTCGCAGGCGAACTGCCTGATCGTCCTGCCGCGGGATTGGGGTGACGTGGCGGCGGGTACTCAGGTGGAGATCATTCCACTGCAGCTCTTTGGGTAAACGCCGGGCTCACGCCCGGTGATAGGGGTGATGGTTCAGGATCGACCAGGCGCGATAGAGCTGCTCGGCCACGATGACCCGCACCAAGGGGTGCGGGAAGGTCAGCGCCGAGAGTGACCAGCGTTCGTGCGCACCGTCCAGGCAATCCCGGTGCAAGCCCTCCGGCCCGCCGACCAACAGGGCCACATCGCGACCGTCGCGCAGCCAACGGACAAGGCGCCCGGCCAGGTCTTCGGTGCTCCACGGCCGCCCGGCCACGTCGAGCGCCACCACATGGGCGCCGGTCGGGATCGCCGCCAGCATGCGCGCGCCTTCCTGTCGCTGCAGCCGTGCCAGGTCCGTCGTGGCGGTGCGCGCCTGCAGCGGAATCTCCGACAGCTGCAAACGGCATTCGGCGGGCAGGCGCTGCGCAAACTCGTCATAACCCGCCTTGACCCAGGCGGGCATGCGATGCCCCACGGCGATCAGGTGGATACGCATGAGCAGCGACGTTGGGAAGGACGAATGCGAGGGGGACGCGGACTCAGAGCGTCGCAGCCGATACCGATGTCGACCGCTCACCGGCAGGCGACGTTTCCCAGAGCTTCTCGAGATTGTAGAAATCCCGCGTTTGCTGGAGCATGACGTGCACGACCACGTCCCCCAGGTCCACGAGCACCCACTCCAGCGACTGCTCGCCCTCGGTGCCCAGCGGCTGGACGCCGGCGGCCTTCGCCTTCTCCACCACGTTGTCGGCGATCGATTTGACGTGCCGCGATGACGTCCCGGTCACGATGACCATCACATCGGTGATGCTGGTCTTGCCCTGCACGTTGATGACCTTGACGTCGAGCGCCTTCATGTCCTCGACGGCATTCACGATCAGATCGAGCAATTTCTGTAATTCCATGCGAGAGCGCATTACCTCGTGGGTTGCTGGAAGAGTTGATGGTGTGCGATGTACTGGAGCACCGGCTCGGAAACCAGATATTTCGCGGACAGGCCCGCCGCGATGCGCTGCCGGATGTCCGTCGCCGAGATGGCGAGCTGCGTGACGGGCACGCGCACGACGAAACCGGCGGCCCGTTCGCGCACCGCCCCGTAATCCTCACGCAGCACCGCATCCAGCCAGCCGGCGGGATAGCGCGAAGCGTCCACGACACTGCCTGGACGGAGCATGACCGCGATATGGGCCAGGTCGATCAGGCGTTCCCAGTGGCGCCAGGTCGTCAGCGCGGCAAAGGCATCCGTACCGATGATGAGCACCAGCGGGGTCTTGGCGCCATACCGGGCGCGCAGCGCGACCAGCGTCTCGAAGGTGTAGGAAGGCCCTTCGCGCTCCAGCTCGCAGGTTTCCAGCGCGAAGCGCGGCTCGTTTTCCACGGCCAGGCGCACCATCTCCGCGCGGTGCGCCGCGGACACGCTGGGCAGCCCCCGGTGTGGCGGCCGGCGCGCGGGGGAGAAACGCACCTGCTCGAGTCCGAGCGCCTCGGCCACTTCGAGCGCCGGGCGCAGGTGTCCCAGATGGATGGGATCGAAGGTACCGCCGAAAAGCCCGATCATCCCCGGCGCGTCAGGAGCGGACGTGACCGTCGCCGAGCACGATGAACTTCAGGGTGGTGAGACCTTCCAGGCCGACCGGACCGCGCGCGTGCAGCTTGTCGGTGCTGATGCCGATCTCGGCGCCGAGACCATACTCGAAGCCATCGGCGAAGCGCGTCGAGGCGTTGACCATGACCGAGCTGGAATCGACCTCGCGCAGGAATCGGCGCGCCTTGGTGAAGTTTTCGGTGATGATCGAATCGGTGTGCTGCGAGCCGAAGGTGTTGATGTGCTCGACCGCCTCATCGAGCCCCGGCACGGTGCGGATCGAGAGGATCGGCGCGAGGTGCTCGGTGCGGTAGTCCTCCTCCGTTGCGTCCTTCAGCCCGGTGAAGCCTGCCGCTTCGAGGATCGCCCGCGTCTCGGCGCAGCAGCGCAGCTCCACCCCCTTGTCGCGGTAGATCGCGCACAGCGGGGGCAGCACGCGCGGCGCGATGGCCTGCGCAACCAGCAGCGTTTCCATCGCGTTGCACACCCCGTAGCGGTGCGTCTTGGCGTTGTCGCAGACGCGGATCGCCTTGTCGAGATCGGCCTCGTCGTCGACATACACGTGACAGATCCCGTCCAAGTGTTTGATCACCGGGATGCGCGATTCGCGGCTCACGCGCTCGATAAGGCTCTTGCCGCCGCGCGGCACGATCACATCGATGTGCTTCTCCAGCGTGAGCATGGCGCCGACGGCGGCGCGGTCTGTGGTTTCCACGACCTGCACCGTCGCCTCCGGCAAGCCGGCCGCGCGCAACCCGGACTGGATGCAAGCGGCGATTGCGCGGTTGGACTGGATCGCCTCCGAGCCGCCCCGCAATACGCAGGCGTTGCCGGACTTCACGCACAGGCTGGCGGCATCGGCCGTCACATTGGGGCGCGACTCGTAGATGATGCCGATCACGCCGAGCGGCACGCGCATGCGCCCCACCTGGATGCCGGTCGGGCGGAAGTGCAGGCCCGTCACCTCGCCGACTGGATCGGGCAGCGCCGCGATCTGGCGCAGCCCCTCGGCCATGCCGTCGATGACCTTGTCGCTGAGCGCGAGACGATCGAGCGAGGCGCTGCTCAGGCCGTTCGCCTTGCCTGCTGCGAGATCGCGGGCGTTCTCCGCCTTCAGCGTGTCGCGGGCGGCGAGCAGGGCCTCGGCCATCGCCAGCAGCGCGGCGTTGCGTTCAGCGGTCGTGGAACGGGCCACCTCACGCGAGGCGGCGCGGGCGCGCTGTCCCACCTCCAGCATGTAGGCATGCACACTTGCGTTGGTATCGGGTATTGCGCTCATCGAGTCCTGACGGGTTGATCAAACGGGCCGCAGCAGGGGTTGGCCAGCTGCGGCGAGCCCCAATTGTAACAACTCGTCCCAGATATTGCCCTTGCGCAGCCCTTTGTTGAGCAGATCAATGGAGGATGCCTGCGCAAGCAGCGCGAGCCAGTACGCAGCCGGCTGCCGCCGCGCGGCGCGCAGCATGATGTCCTTGCGCTTGCCCCACAGCCCGGCCAGCGCGGGCTCGGGATTCGCCCCGCTCTCCTTCAGCGAGAGATAGTCCGCGAGGATGCGCAGCTCACGGCTCAGCGCCCAGAGGATCAGCGTCTCGGCCACCCCTTCGCCACGCAGCCCCTGCAGGATGCGCAGGACGCGATGCGCATCCCCCGCGAGCACCGCTTCCACCCACTCGAAGGGGTCATAGCGTGCGCTGTCCGCGACCGCGGCCTGGATCGCCTCCGCCGAGAGCGGCCCGGGCGGATGCAGCAGGGCGAGCTTTTCCACCTCCTGCACGGCGGCCAGCAGGTTGCCCTCCACGCGCTCGGCCAGCAGCCGTGCCGCCGCGTGCTCGACCTGAAACCCTGCGCGGCGCAGCCGCTCCGTGACGAATTCCAGCGTCTGCGCCGGATCGAGCTCCCACACCTGGACCCACACCCCCGCCCGCTCCAGCGCCTTGAACCACTGCGCGTTCTGCGTGGCCTTGTCGAGCTTGCCGGTCGTGACCATCAGCAGAGTGTCCGCTGGCGGCGCTGCGGCGTAGCGGGCGAGCACCTCGGCCCCCTCGGTGCCCGGCTTGCCGTTGCCGAGACGCAGATCCAGCACCTTGCGCTCGGCGAACAGCGACAGTGCCGCGGACTCCTCCGCCAGCTGCTCCCACACGTGGGACTGCTCGCGCTCGAACACCCGCCGCTCACTGAAACCCCGCGCCGCTGCCGCCTTGCGGATGGCATCGGCACACTCCATCAGCTGTAGCGGCTCCTCGCCCGAGAGCACATAGATCGGCGCCAGCTCACGCTTGAGATGGGCCTCCAGTTGATTGACGACCAGTCGCATCCCGCAACGATACACCGAGCACGAAAACCCGGGTACCCACACCGGCGCGATCAGCACGCCCATCCCCAACGCACCGATGCCATCGTTGCCAAGCGGTCGCGGCTTGCCTATGCTTATCGTCAGGTGAATATATTATCACCATATTAAGGACGAGCATGAAGCCGTTGACCCCACGCCAGAGCGAGATTCTCGCGCTGATCGAAAAGACGCTGAAGCAGACCGGCATGCCGCCGACCCGCGCGGAGATCGCTGCGCACTTCGGCTTCCACTCGACCCACGCGGCGGAAAAGCACCTGCAGGCGCTGGCGAGGAAAGGGGTGATCGAGCTGCTGCCTGGGGCATCGCGGGGCATTCGCCTCAGGGGCACGGCCGAGGGGCCGGCGGAGGCTGCGGAGCTGACCGGCTTGCCGGTGGTCGGCCGTGTGGCGGCAGGCCGGCCGATCCTCGCCGAGCATTACATCGAGGACCACTTCCTCATCGATGCGCGCCTGTTCCGGCCGCGCGCCGACTACCTGCTGCGCGTGCATGGCATGAGCATGCGCGATGCGGGTATTCTCGATGGCGACCTGCTGGCCGTGCACAGGACGCCGACCGCGGAAAACGGTCAGATCGTCGTGGCGCGGCTGGAGGGCGAGGTCACCGTCAAGCGTTTCCGGCGGCGTGGCCAGCAGATCGAGCTGCTGCCGGCGAACCCCGACTTCGCGCCCCTCGTCGTGGCCGCCGACAGCGGCGACTTCTGCATCGAGGGCGTCGCCGTCGGCAGCATCCGCAACGGTCATCCCCTATGAACCTGCAGCAGGCGTTCGAACGGACGTGGGTCTGGCGCGGCCGCGATCACGGCTTCCACCACGCGCAGGCGCAGGCGGCGGAAGGCTTGCCCACCGGCCATCCCGAACTGGATGCACAACTGCCCATGGGCGGCTGGCCCGTCGGCGCGCTGACGGAAATCCTGTTCGACCACCCCGGCACGGGCGAACTGCGGCTGCTCATGCCGTCGCTGCGCAGGCTCACACAGGCGCAGCAGCGGGTCGCCCTGCTCGATCCGCCGTGGATCCCCTATGCGCCGGCGCTCGCGGCGGCGGGGGTCGATCTGGCACAGGTCATCTGCATCGGCCCGCTCGACCCGGCCGACCGGCTCTGGGCACTCGAACAGACGCTGCGCGCCGGGCATTGCCGCGCGGTGCTCGCCTGGCCGGAGCCGGCCCTGCCGACCCAGGCGCTGCGGCGCCTGCAGCTCGCGGCGGAGACCGGACAGATCGGCGGCTTCCTGCTACGCGGCAGCGAGGTGCGCGAGCAACACTCACCCGCGGCGCTGCGCATCCAGCTGCTGCCCTCACCGCCGGGCACCCACCGGCTCGACATCCTCAAGTGCCGGGGGCGGCAGTTCACACGCCCGCTGCGGCTGGACGCCGACCGCTGCCTGGCCGCCTGAGCGCTTGTGAAAGACCTCGTCGCGAGCGGGCCCATGGCAGGGCGCACGGAGCGCAGAGACCGGGCCATCACATGGAGTCAAGCGATGGAGCGAACACCGCGCAGCACAGCGAGCGGGCCGCACCGCAGACATGTTCACGAGCGCTGAGGTCCGCTCATGCTCTGGCTAGCACTGCACCTGCCCGAATTCGCGCTGCAATCCACTCTCCCCGACGACCTGGCTGCGCCCGTGGCGCTGTACGAAGTCCGTGGCGGACGGGCCGTGATCCACGCGGTGAACGCAGCGGCCCGGCAGGCCGGCATCGAGCCCGGCCTAACGCTGGCCTCGGCGCAGTCGCTGGCGGGCGCGCTGCGTGCCATTGAGCGGCGCCTCGACCACGAGGCCGCAGCGCTCGAGCGGCTTGCCCGCTGGGCACAGCAGTTCACACCTGCGGTCAGCCTGCACCCCCCCGACGGGCTGCTGCTCGAAGTCGCGGCCAGCCTGCGGCTGTTCGGCGGCGCGCCAGCCCTGCGCGAGGCGGTGCGCGCGGCGATCCGGCCGCTTGGCTACAGCCTGCGCCTAGGCATCGCGCCGACACCGGGCGGCGCCTGGCTGCTGGCGCTGGCCGGCATCGAGCGGATCGTGACCGATGGGGCGGCACTGCGCGAGGCCCTGGCCGGCCTGCCGGTACAGTGGCTGGCGCTCCCGCCCGGGGCGGCGGAGGCCCTGCGCGCCATCGGCATCAAGACCCTGGGCCAGTGCCTGCAACTGCCGCGCAGTGGCCTGAGCCAGCGGCTCGGGCCCGACTTCGTGCTGCACCTCGACCGCCTGCTCGGCGATGCCCCTGATCCGCGCGCGTTCTACTCGCCCCCGGCTCAGTTCAGAAGTCGCATCATGCTGCCCGACACCGTGCACGAAACCGCGCCACTGCTGTTCGCCGTGCAGCGTCTGCTGCACGAACTCGCCGGCTTCCTGCGTGCACGCAGTGCCGGCGCCCAGCGCATGCGTCTCGGCCTGCTCGCGCCGCGCCGGTCGGCGGAGCACCTGCAACTGGACCTGCTCGCACCGAGCAACGATCCGGTGCATCTACTCAAGCTCTGGCAGGAAAAGCTGGAACGTCATCGGCTCACCCACCCGGTCGAGGGCATCGAGCTATGCGTCCCGACACTCGCGCCGCTGGCGGCGATCGAGCTCGACCTGCTGGCAACCCGACAGGGCGAGGCCCAGAGCTTCACGCAGTTTCTCGAACGGCTGCAGAGCCGGCTGGGCCGTGAGGCGATCCGCCAGCCCGTGCGCGGGGATGCGCACCGCCCGGAGCGGGCCGGCCAGCTGTGCCGCTACGACCTGGCGAACCGCCACCCCACCCCTCAGGCTACCCTGCCCGAGCGGCCCCTGGCCCTTATACACATTCGACGTCGCCGACGCACCACC
>CAYSFW010000060.1:0-69828 GCA_964430355.1 uncultured Thiotrichales bacterium | reverse complement strand
TGGGTGCGCTGCACCGTGGCCGATGTGAAGACCGTGCTGGCTGAGCTGCGCACCGGACAGCGTTTCACAGGAACGCATCACGAAACCTTTCCGATGCGCGCCGAGCAGGCGGCGGCGGTGGAGAAGACCCACGCCTATTTTCATTCCATCTGGCAGGAGGACATGCACGCCGTGCCGCGCTTCCTCTGGAACGCGAAGATGCGCTTTGGCAAGACCTTCGCCACCTACCAGTTGGCGAAGAAACTGGGCGCCAAGCGCGTGCTGGTCGTCACCTTCAAGCCCGCGGTCGAGGATGCCTGGCAGAGCGATCTGGAATCGCACGTGGATTTCGACGGCTGGCAGTACCTGTCGCGCAACACCGATGGCGATCCGCGAAAGATCAGCCCGCGCAAGCCGGTGGTGTATTTCGGCTCCTTTCAGGACCTGCTGGGGCGCGACGCCGCAGGCAACATCAAGCCGAAAAACGAATGGATTCACAAGGTGAAGTGGGACCTCGTGGTGTTCGATGAATACCACTTCGGCGCGTGGCGCGATACAGCCAAGGAACTGTTCGACGGCGAGGAGGAGGCTATCGCGAAGAAGGAGGCCAAACTCGAATACGCCGTCGGACTGGAGGATGTGAACGAAGACCTCACTATCCTTTCGGAGAAAGAGACCGAGTTTCTGCCCATCACTACCCGCGCCTATCTCTACCTTTCCGGGACACCGTTTCGGGCGCTGTCTACGGGCGAGTTCATCGAGGAGCAGATTTTCAACTGGACCTACACCGATGAGCAGCGCGCCAAGGAGGAATTTGCGCGGATGTACCCGGGCAAGCCGAACCCCTACGCGGCGCTGCCGCAGATGCGCCTATTGACTTACCAGATGCCGGATGAATTACTGGCCATCGCCAGCGGCGGCGAGTTCGACGAATTCGACCTCAACGAGTTTTTCGCTGCGACCGGCAGGGGCAAGGCGGCGCAGTTCGAGCACAAGGATGAAGTGCAGAAGTGGCTGGACATCCTCCGCGGCCGGTATGCGCCCTGGTCGCACGAGCATCTGAAGACGGGCACGCGGCCGCCGTTTCCGTACTCGGACGTGCGCCTCTTGCCTTACCTGCAACATTCGTTCTGGTTTCTGCCCAACGTGGCGGCCTGCCATGCGATGGCCAACCTGCTCGCCGAGCGTCACAACACCTTCTGGCATGACTACACGGTGGTCGTCGCGGCCGGTGCGCAAGCGGGCATTGGGCTGGATGCGCTGACGCCGGTGCGCAGGGCGATCGGAAGCGGTTTTGACACGAAGACGATCACGCTGTCATGCGGGAAGCTCACCACCGGCGTGACCGTGCCGCAGTGGTCGTCCATTCTGATGCTGCGCAATCTCAAGTCGCCGGAGACCTACTTTCAGGCTGCCTTCCGCGTACAGTCGCCGTGGTCGATCAAGAACCCCAACGGCGACAAGCCGAACGAGGAGGAGATCCTCAAGCCGGTCTGTTTCGTGTTCGACTTCGCGCCTACGCGGGCGCTCAGGCAGTTCTCAGAGTACGCCATCGGACTCTCGCCCAGCGAATCGAACCCGGAAACCGCGGTGAAAGACCTGGTGTCCTTCCTGCCGGTGTTGGCGTTCGATGGTGCCAACATGACGCAGATCGACGCCGGCGGCATCCTCGACATCGCGTTGGCGGGAACCTCGGCCACGCTCTTGGCGCGCAAGTGGGAATCGGCGCTGCTGGTGAACGTGGACAACGCCACCCTTCGCCGCATCCTGAACAACCCCGAAGCGATGGCCGCGGTGGAGCGCATCGAAGGCTGGCGGAGCTTGGGCGACAACATCATCGAGACCATCATCAACAAGAGCGAGAAGGTCAAGGAACTCAAGAACAAGGCCAAGGACAAGGAATTGACGGACAAGCAGAAGAAGCAACTCACCGAGGAGGAAAAGGAATACAAGTCCAAGCGCAAGCTGGTGCAGGAGAAGCTGATCAAGTTTGCCGCCCGTATTCCGGCCTTCATGTACCTGACCGATTTCCGCGAGAACACCTTGCAGGATGTGATCACCAAGCTGGAGCCGGATTTGTTTCTGTCCGTCACGGGTCTCACGGTGGAGGACTTCCACCTGCTGGTGCGTCTCAAGGTGTTCAACACCGAGCAGATGAACCAGGCCGTTTTCGCCTTCCGCCGGTATGAGGACGCATCGCTACGCTATACCGGCATCGAAAGCCACGAGGGGCTGAGCCACTACGGGCTTTACGACACCGTGGTGGCGCGGGAAGAGTCGCCGCCGTACCAGGGCGCGCGGTAACAAACGGCTGCCGCATGTGGCCCACTACGCGCCCGCGCTAGACGCGGGGCGTTGGGCGACTCGACCAGCGCAGGCAGGTTATCCCGCGGAGTGCCCCCTCTTCGGCCAATTCGATCTCAAGAACGTGCCAAACGCCTTCACAATCCATCACCCAAGGAAATCTATTCGATGTGACCCAGCCACTTCTGTGCATGAGTGAGAAACCAGAGGGGTATGAAACAACGTCAATTCGCCAGATACCTGCGAAGCCACATGACGGCGCTCCTGAATGTTGCACCGCTGGCCTTTCACGTCGGCTCGAGCGCCCGCCCAACCCGGCTCGCACCAGCCTTGCCTGCCGATATCGCCATCGCGCAGGCCGTCACGCCCCTGTCGTCGCCGATTCGGTATAGTGGCGGACTTCCCTCGCGCATTCGACCCACATCGTTCCGATGGAGCACACCGCACTTTCGCAAGTCCTGATCCTGCTCGGCCTTTCGGTGTTGGCTGTAGTGGTGTTGCGTCGGCTGCACCTGCCGCCGGTGCTTGGGTATCTGTGTGTCGGGATGGTGGTTGGGCCGCATGCGCTGGGTTGGGTGCCGGACAGTGAGTTGCTTGGGTTGTTTGCGGAAATCGGGGTGGTGTTCCTGCTTTTCACGATCGGCTTGGAGTTCTCGCTGGCGCAGTTCTGGAGCCTGCGGGTGGCGGTGCTGGGCCTGGGCGGCGCACAGGTGGTGTTAACGACGCTGGCGGCGGGTGGGCTGTTTGCCTGGGGTGGCGGCCTGGGGTGGCAGGGTGCGCTGGTGATTGGCGGTGCGGCAGCGTTGTCCTCCACGGCTATCGTGGTCAAGCAGCTCACCGAGCAGCTCGAAATGCACACGCGGCACGGGCGGCTTGCGCTAGCGGTGCTGCTGTTCCAGGACCTGGCGGTGGTGCCGTTTCTGGTTGCAATACCGATCCTGGGCGCCGGCGGGGATGGGGCTCTCGCCGGGCCGCTGTTGCTGGCGCTAGGCAAGGGCGTTGTGGCGGTGACCGTGATCCTCGCGGTCGGGCACTGGGTGGTGCGCCCGCTGTTTCACCAGATCGCGGCGGCTCGGTCAGAGGAATTGTTCATGCTGAGCGCGCTACTGGTCTCGCTGACGGCGGCGTGGCTGACTTTCGAACTTGGGTTATCGCTCGCGCTGGGGGCGTTTCTCGCCGGCATGCTGCTCAGCGAAACGGAGTTCAAGCACCAGATCGAGATCGACATCCGGCCGTTTCGCGACATCCTGATGGGGCTGTTCTTCATCAGCGTGGGAACGCACCTCGACGTGACCGCACTGCCCGCGATCTGGCACTGGGTGCTGGTCCTCACCGCGGTGCTGATCCTGGTCAAAGGGTTGATCGTGGCGGTCATCACGCGGTTGCTCGGCTATGAGGCCGGCGTGGCTCTGCGCACGGGCATGGTGCTCGCCAACGGTGGGGAATTCGGTTTTGCCCTGCTCGCCCTGGGGATCGCGCACAGGCTCTTGTCGGCTGAGGAGACGCAACCGGTGCTGGTCGCCACGGTGCTGAGCATGGTGCTAGCGCCGATCCTGGTGAAGTACAACGGTCCCGTGGCGAAGCGCCTGTTCGCACGCTCCTACCTGGCGGGTCTGCGTTCCCAGGCAAGGCAGGTGCAAAACGCTGCGCGCGAAGTGCATGACCACGTGCTGTTTTGCGGCTTCGGGCGCATGAGCCAGAATCTGGCCGCCTTCCTGCGTCCGGAGGGTATCGACTACCTAGCGCTCGATCTTGATCCGAAACTGGTGAAGGAAGCCTGGGAGGCTGGTGAGCGCGTGTT
Organism: uncultured Thiotrichales bacterium; assembly: GCA_964430355.1. Classification (GTDB taxonomy): domain Bacteria; phylum Pseudomonadota; class Gammaproteobacteria; order UWMA-0217; family UWMA-0217; genus CAYSFW01. The sequence goes on along the minus strand of CAYSFW010000060.1, from coordinate 65,744 downwards.
CTACGGCAACAGTGCCAATCCGGACATGCTGCGGGCCGCCGGACTCGACCACGCGCGGATGGTGGTCATCACGCTCGACGACCCCAACGCGTGCGAGAAGATCATCCGCGACGTGCACCAGATCCGGCCCGAATTGCCAGTTTTCGTGCGCACACGCGACGACGCCTACCTGGAACGCTTCGAGGATGCGGGCGCAACGCGTGTCATCCCCGAGACGCTCGAGGCGAGCATGATGCTCGCGCGGCACATGCTCGACGGTCTTGGCGTGGACGAAGCTGAGATCAATCGGCTCATCGAGGCCGCCCGCAAGGACCATTACCACGCGCTGCGCGGCTTTTTCCACGGAGAGCGTGCCGAGTCGCTGGCCGAGGCCGTGCGCCCCCGCCTGCACACGGTGACGCTGACGGACTCGGACCACGCGACAGGCCGCACGGTCGGCCAGATCGGTCGGGCGGTGTCCGACGCCCGGATCACGGCCGTGTGTCGTGGTGGCGTGCGTGGCGAGCAGCCCGACGCCGACATGCGCCTGCAGTCCGGTGATGCCGTCGTCCTGGAGGGCAGCACCGAGGGGCTCGAACACGCCGAGGCGGTGCTGCGTCGCGGCTGATTGCGGGACACGGTTCGGGCGCTCGCCGCATGCGCCCTGACGATGACTGGCACGAGCCGGATCAGGCCTGGAAGCGCCGATACCCCACGGGCGGCGTCGGCATTGCGGTGACCGCCGGGGTCTGCGGGCGAGCCAGGTTTAAATACGCTTCCCGAATCATCCTTGCATCCGTGCTGGCGCGATGGCGCACGGGCGGCGTGGATTCGATGACGCGCAGCTTGGCCGACACCCATTGCTGTGGCGATACGCCGTTCAGCAGTGTCTCTATCCCCGCCACGCTGAAACGCTGGGCGATGCCAGCCCGGGCAAAGACCATCTCGATCCAGGCCGCGTCCGCCTCGCCCCGGTCGCTGTAGGCGGTGCGGCCATCGAGGAGCCCGTTGAGTTCGTGCGCCGCTTCGCGCAGCGTCTTGCCGTACTTCATCAGGCTCTTGCGGCTGATGCCGTGCACCGCTTCGGCCTGGGGATCCCAGAGGGTCCACTCGGGTACCGGGCGTATAAGAAAGCAGTGCGCCGTGCCGTTTGGCAGCACGACGCCGACCTCGATCGGGTAGCTGCCCGGCCCGCGGCCGGATGCCTCGACGTCGATTACCGCTGGGGTCATGGCTCGGATTGTTCGTTGTATTTGTTGTCGTTAGCCCGCGTGACGTCAGGCCTCAGGTGGCCACCGAGCTTCGGCGTGGATTCTCGGTTTTGCCTCCGCGGGGGGCGAGTAACGTAATCACACCAGCGCTTGCGCATTTGGGCAAATCCGACGGACATCGGTACTGGAGCGGACGGACGGCGGGCTGCAAGGCCACTTGCTCTTGGGTTAATGCCGATGCTAATAGATCTATTTATTAGATCGTAGCCATGCAAACATTCCATTGTTACTAATTAACGATCAGGTCTACAGTCTCTTCGAGCTGTTCGGTTACGCAACCTACCGCAGCTCACGAGCGGTGATCGAGGGCTGCAAACCGAAACCGCCATCGCATCGCGCGCTCGAACCGGATCCACTCCGGCGCTGCAGGGATTACGTGCGGCGCCGGTTGGTCAATCAGTACCCCAAAGTGCGGAGAGTCTGTATGTCAAGCGAGTCCAAGTGCCCCTTCCATGCCACTGCAGCCGGCGGCGGTGTCCCAACCAACCACGACTGGTGGCCCAACCAGCTCAATCTGAAAATCCTGTCCCAGTTTGCGCCGCAGACGAGCCCGATGGAGCCTTCATTCAACTATGCAGAAGCCTTCAAGAAGCTCGATCTCGCCGCGGTCAAGAAAGACCTGTATGCCCTGATGACCCAGTCACAGGACTGGTGGCCTGCCGACTATGGCCACTATGGCCCGCTGTTCATCCGCATGGCCTGGCACGCGGCAGGCACCTACCGCATCGGCGACGGCCGCGGCGGCGCGGGGCTGGGCCAGCAGCGCTTTGCACCCACCAACTCCTGGCCGGACAACGTCAACCTCGACAAGGCGCGACGGCTGTTGTGGCCCATCAAGCAAAAATACGGCAACCAGATTTCCTGGGCCGATCTCATCGTGCTGGCGGGTAACTGCGCGCTGGAGTCCATGGGCTTCAAGACCTTTGGCTTTGGCGGCGGCCGCGCCGATGTGTACGAATCCGACGAGTCGGTGTACTGGGGGTCGGAAAAGGACTGGCTGGCCGATTCGCGCAACGGCACCCAGCCCGACAAGTTCGAGAACCCGCTAGCCGCTGTGCAGATGGGGCTGATCTACGTCAACCCCGAAGGCCCCGGCGGCAAGCCCGACCCGCTGGCGTCTGCGAAAATGGTGCGCGAGACCTTCGCGCGCATGGCGATGAACGACTACGAGACGGTGGCGCTCACCTGCGGCGGCCACACCTTTGGCAAGGCGCATGGTGCCGGTGACGCGCGTCATGTCGGCCCCGCGCCCGAGGCCGTGGACATCGAAAACCAGGGCTTCGGCTGGATCAGCAGCTTTGGTTCCGGCAAGGGCGGCGACCAGATCGGCAGCGGTCTGGAGGGCTCGTGGACGCCAACGCCGACGCAGTGGGACATGTCCTATTTCGAGGTGCTGTTCGGCAATGAGTGGGTCAACGTCAAGAGCCCGGCCGGCGCGCATCAGTGGGTGCCCAAGGAGAACACCGACGCCAACATGGCCCCGGCCGCGCACGATGCGTCGAAGAAAGTGCCGATCATGATGACCGACGCGGACATGGCGATGCGCATGGATCCGGAATACGAAAAGATCGCGCGTCATTTCTGGAAGCATCCGGAAGAGTTCGCCGACGCCTTCGCGCGCGCCTGGTTCAAGCTCACCCACCGTGACATGGGGCCTAAGGCCCGCTATGTCGGGCCAGAAGTGCCGGCCGAAGACCTGATCTGGCAAGACCCGATCCCGGCGGTGAATCATCCGCTGGTCGACGACAAGGACGTGGCCGCGCTCAAGGCCAAGGTGCTGGCTTCGGGGCTGTCCACGTCGGAACTGGTCTACACCGCGTGGTCGTCAGCCGCGAGTTTCCGCGGGTCTGACAAGCGCGGCGGCGCCAATGGCGCGCGCATCCGGCTTGCGCCGATGAAGGACTGGGAAGTCAACGAGCCCGCGCAGCTCAGCAAGGTGCTCGCCAGGCTCGAAGCCATCCAGGCCGAGTTCAACGCACAGGCCACGGGCGGCAAGAAGATTTCGCTGGCGGACATGATCGTGCTGGCCGGGTGTGCTGCCGTGGAAGACGCCGCGAGGAAGGCGGGTCACGACATCACCGTGCCCTTCACCCCGGGCCGCATGGACGCCAGCGCCGAGCAGACCGACGTGCATTCCTTTGCACCACTGGAGCCGATTGCCGACGGTTTCCGCAACTACCGCAGCAGCCGCTTCCCGGAGGTCTCCGCCGAGGCCCTGCTGGTGGACAAGGCGCAGTTGCTGACCCTGACGGCGCCCGAAATGACCGTGCTGGTCGGCGGGCTGAGGGCGCTGGGTGCGAATTTCGGCGGCACGAAGCACGGCGTGTTCACCGATCGCCCAGGTGTGCTGAGCAATGACTTCTTCGTCAACCTGCTCGACATGGCCAATGAGTGGAAAGCCGTCGATGCGGGCAAGAACGTGTTCGAGGTGCGTGACCGCAAGACCGGCAAGGTCAAGTGGACGGCCACCCGCGCCGATCTGGTGTTTGGCTCCAACTCGCAGTTGCGCGCGATTGCGGAGGTCTACGGTCAGCACGACGGGCAGGCGAAGCTGGTCAAGGACTTCGTCGCTGCGTGGCACAAGGTGATGAATCTGGATCGCTTCGAGCTCGCCTGATCGCAAGCAACGCAAGGCCCGGTGCCGGTTTGGCCGACACCGGGCCTTTTTCCGTTCAAGCGGGACGGTGTGTCCTGCGGCAGCTTGGCGGCGACTCGACGTGCCCAGATTCGCTAAGGAAACACCGATTGAATCCCTCCCCAGCGAGTGGGGGATAGGGCATGAATAAACCAGTGTCTCACTAACGCATCAGCCCCAGTGGGTCGTCCGGGTCGATTCCGTCCAGAAACGGCAGACGCCGATCCGTGTTGGTGATCTGGTAAACCTTTCCGATCCAGTTACCTACCACGGCCGTGCCCGTGTCGTGCCACGTGTTGTGGATGCGGCGTGCGACCAGCGCCTCAGGGAATTCAGGCAGTTCATCGCCACGGTCCAGCGCCTCGAGCAAGTCCTCCCGGTACTCGTGCAGGATCGCCTGGGTTTGCAGGTCGAAATGGTTTTCGATGAAAGGCGGATAGACCGGCCGCTTGCCCGCGGCGAACAGGCCGACTTCGCGCTTGTACTCCTTGAGCAGGCTGATGGTGTCGTACTCCGGGTGACCCTGGAAGAACACGAGCCGGAACAGGTCGGCGCTGACCGCGAGATGCACCCCGGCCACGTCACTTTCCACCAGCACGTGCAGACCCGCGGCAGCGAACTGCTCCCGGCTGATATCGTTGAAGCGGGAGTGCGGCACGTCGAACTTCGTATTCACGTCGTTGACGAGCGGGTGATGCCGGTCCACGACATGGTGGCTGTACACGCCCCAGCGTTTGAAGCCAAGCGGCCGGCGCGTCTGCCCGTAGCGGAACTGCATGACCGCGTGGGTGGCGAGGCACGAACAGAGCGTCGAGGTCACATTCTCCACCGCCCAGTCGATCACGTGGGTCAACGGCTCCCAGAACGGCTCCCGGGACAGATCCGGCCCCGACACATTGGCGCCCGTGATGATCAGCGCATCCAGGCCGTCACGCTGGAGGTCCTCAAAGCGGTCGTAGTAACGCTCGATATGTTCGCGCGCCTGCGCCCCCCGCTTGAGCTCCGGCAGCGTGAAGGGGTGCATGTAGAACTGCGCGATGGGGTTGGAGTCCCCCACCATGCGGTAGAACTGCCGTTCGGTGGCAGCGAGTGCGGCGTCGGGCATCATGTTGAGCAGCCCGATGTGCAGCTCGCGGATGTCCTGGTGCAACGCCTTCTCTGGCGAAAGAATGGTCTGCCCCTCCGCGCGCAGGCGCTCAAAGGTCGGCAGTGCGGAATTGGCAACGAGTGGCATGCTCGGTTCCCCCTACCCTGTCAAAGCTGCCGCGCCACGGCGCGCTCCAGCAAGTCCAGAAAATCCTGCTCGTCCCTCACCTCGGCGACCTCCTCCGTGCTCACGGTGTAGCCGTAACGCTCAGCAATCGCCCGATAGCGCGGCAGCCGCGAATGGAACAGCTTCGGAAACACCCAGCGCACGAAGTCGTCAGGGTCGATCATGGCCACGTACTCGAACCCGCGTTCGTCCATGTAGGCGGCAAGCTGCTCGTCGAGAAACGCCTCGCGGTAGTACAACGGCTTCGGGTCGCTGATGGCACGCTCGACCAGCATCTCCTCGTCGTGCTTGGTGGCCTGGATGTAGAGAATCAGCGTGTGACGCTCCAGCACCTCGAGCACCGTCGGGTCATCCAGTTCGCACAGGCTGCCGCCCGCGTCATTGAGGAAATGGTCGTAGCCGTAGATCTCGTGCGCCTTGCGGATGAACTCCGGCACGTCCTTCATCGCCGCGATCTCCGCCTCGCGGTGCAGGGCCTGGCGGCGCTTGAACTCCTTGAGCGACAGGCCGCCGAGTTCCGGATTACCGAGCTTGCCGAGGAAGCTCGAGACCGGCTTGAGGTGATCCACCGTGATGTTGTTGCGGATGTAAATCGAATCGGTGCGCAACAGATCGCGCAGGAACGGAACCTGCATGGCCTGCTGCTTGAGGTTGTCGAGCATCGGTTCATCGAGGTAGCGCGTGCCGATGCGGTAGTCGCCGGAGTAGTGGAACCACTGTTTGTAGCGCAGCAGGCAGGCCAGCCGCGTCTTGCCCACGCCCGACATGCCAAGCAGCGTGACGCTCTTGTTCTTCCAGCTACGCAGTTCCGATACGGTCAACTTCACGTGGCACCCATCCGCCGAATTTCCAGGACGGCAAGATTGGCACGGGCCAAAACGTGCGTAAAGCCGCCGTTCGGTTGTAACCTTGACGCTCGCCGCAGCCCGGTTGAACCCAAAGATACGCCCTCATGCGCCCCGGAAACGCCACCCCCATCTTGCGCCGCCTCCGCACCCTGATGCTTGGCGCGGTCATCCTGCCCTGGAGCCTCGCAAACGCCAACCTGCCTACCGCCGCCCCCGTCCCTGGCGGGGTCGCCATCGTCGAGATCGGCCCCGTGGCAGGCGGCGCGAAGCCGCCCAAGGCCTGGTTCGACGACCGTCCGGTGCTGGTCGTCGAACGCAATGACCGCTGGCAGGCACTGGTCGGGCTCCCGCTCTCGACCAAACCTGGCACGCAGACGCTGCTCGCCGGCGCGGACCGCAAGCAGGCGCAAACCATCCGCTTTACCGTCGAGTCCAAAAACTATCCCGAGCAGCGCATTACGCTCAAGGACAAGGCCAAGGTTGACCTTTCGCCCGAGGACCTTGCCCGCACCCAGCGCGAGCAGATCGAGATCAACCGCATGAAGAACCACTGGCGGGACACCGACCGCGTGGATCTCGACTTCCTTCCGCCCGCCGAAGGCCCCCTCTCCGGCCGATTCGGCGTCCGGCGATTTTTCAACAACCAGCCACGATCGCCCCACACCGGGCTCGATTTCGCCGTCGATCAGGGCACACCCGTTGTCGCCCCCGCCGCCGCGCGCGTGTTGGGGACCGGCGATTACTTCTTCAGCGGCAATACGGTCTTCCTCGACCACGGTAACGGGCTGATCACGCTCTACGCCCACCTCGACCGCATCGACGTCACCGAGGGCCAAAGCCTGGAGCGCGGCCAGCGCGTCGGCCTGGTGGGCAAGACCGGCCGCGCCACGGGCCCCCACCTGCACTGGGGCGTGATCCTCAACGGCACGTCGGTCGATCCCGAGCTGTTCATCCCGCCCACTGCCGGTCGGTGAGCCGCAGACCGTCTGGGCGGCAAGGCTTCGCCGCCTGACGGCAAACGGCGTTCAGCACCGGCAGTCTGGGCACTCGTGCCCACTCATCGGACGTTCTACACGCACCCGAGCGGCCAAACCTTGCCGCCAGCAGCCCAGTCCAAAGATGCAAGCCGCGGCCGGCGGACCATCCGTATCGCTACTTAAGTAGTGTTCTGGGGAGGATTCCTGAGAGCCCGTCGGCATTCCCGCCGCATCGCCGACGCACACGGGCAGACTGGCGCGGAACTTGCCTCACCCAAGCCGGGTTGCCCGCGAGGACCCGGCAACCCGGACCATTCGACACGATACGCACCCCCCATCCCCACGCGTATCGCCTCACTGGCGCGCACGCGCCGCAATGGTGCCTTGCCGTACCCACGCTGTATGGCCCTCGCAGACAAGAACCCATAAGAAACCGTCGCATCACGCAAGGGAACACACATGGAACGGAGCGGTTGGTCGGGTACACTGAGCTTCAAAGCGCGCATCGTACTCACGAGCGGGCTAATAAGCCTGCTGCTGTTGTCCATCGATTACATGACATGGCTCCTGTCGGCCGAGATCGGGAGCGCCATCGATCGGACTCTACCCGCTGCACTGGAGGCCGACATCCGCGCGCGGATCGATGTCACGAGCACGGCTATCGTGGCCCTCTGCACGCTGGGCGCCCTGCTCGTCCCGCTCAGCGGCTACGGGCTGCTGTACCGCACCCTCAAACGTACCGTTGACACTGCTATCGCACTGGCATGCCGTGTCACGGACGTAACCTGATGCCTGCATCCACCCGGCGGGATGATGGCGGCGAATCTGGCAGACTGATCGGTACGATGCACACGATGACCGACACGCTGCGGCTCGCCATGCAACGCATCCAGCGCGGCGGCGAACTGATCTGCCGGTCTCGGGTGGATCTACACCGACACAATGCCGAGCTCGAGCAGCGCACACGCCAGGCCGCCGGCTTCCTCGAGGAGACCGCGAGTAGCATGCAGCTGATCGCCGCCACGGTGACGGAGACCACCGCGCACGTGCAGGAAGCCAACGGCATGTCGCGCGACGCCCACAACCAGGCCGTGGCGAGCGTCGCCGTCGTCGACATGGTCATCCGGACCATGCACGAGATCTACGGCACGAGCGCCCGCATCTCCGACATCATCGGCATCATCGATGACATTGCCTTCCAGACCAACCTGCTGGCCCTCAACGCCGCCGTGGAAGCCGCGCGTGCCGGTGAACAGGGGCGCGGCTTCGCGGTGGTGGCCTCCGAAGTGCACAACCTCGCCCAGCGATCCTCGGACGCCGCACGGGAGATCAAGCAACTGATCGAAGACTCGGTACAAAAGATCACGGCCGGATCGCGGCTTGCCGACGCATCCGGCCACTCGCTGCACGCGATCGTCGCCAGCGTGGAGCAGGTGTCGCGGCTCATCAGCGAAATCGATCGCGCAAGCAGGGAGCAGAACGTCGGCATCGCCCTGATCAACGAGGCACTGACCCAACTCGACGGCATGACGCAGGAGAACGCCCAGGCGGTTGAATACGTCTCGCAGGTCATCGAGAGGCTCGACCGCCAAGCCATCGAACTCGCCGACGCCCTGCGGTTCTTCCGGACAGACGAGACCGTCGCATCCAAACGCCGGGAACTGCCACGACCGGAACCGCAGGCACGTTTCGGGAAGGACATCCAGACCCACGCGAGCACAGGCGGTCAACGGCAGGACCGACTCGCTGCGGTTGGACAGCCTTCGCCGAGCGTCTCAATGCCGCCACGCAGGGCAGCCTGAACGCGGGCATTCGCAAAGCGGAACCGCCGGCGCAGCAGACCGCGAACACGGTCCATCGGCTTTCCGTGAGCTGATGCGGCGTGGCTTCTCTATACCGCCGCAGACCGCCGGTTAGTCGTCGCGCCAACAAAATCGGCACAGGACCACGTTTTCAGCGACACCGGCTTGGCAACGCGCTGTGTGTCCGCCACCCTAAGCCGCATAAAAGCAGACCCGCAAAGACGGGTATCGGACTCAGGGGGAAACGCTACATGGCTACTGATCTCTGCCATTGCTTCTTCGTCATCGCCAACCGGCGCGCATTCCACTACTTCCAGAGGCCCAACGCGGCAAACGCCGGTCCCGACCTCACCTTGCTCGATGCATCCAACCCCGAGTACCAGCCGAAGATCAAGGCGCTGTGCCAGGCGTGGGAAGCGCTGCGCGCGCGCAGCAACCCAGTGACCCGATACAACTCACCCGTTGCATTCCTCAGGCACGTAGCCGCAGCAGAGGCGGATGACGACCAGCCGTTCGCGATGGTGTTGGGCACCGAGGACGATGTCTCGGCCGTTGCAATCGGCAGTGTCGAGAACCGCCCGGTATCCAACACCATCGGCAAGTTCAAAATCCCGTTCGGACGCCTGAACACGCTCTACATCGGCGAGTCCTGCCTGCTGCACGGCGGCGACCCAGACGCACTGCGCACCCTGCTGGGGCGGTTGATGCGGCTGATGGACGACGGGCTGGTCGACCTCGCCAAATTCCACGACGTGGTCCACGGCAGTGACTGGCACGCGGCACTCGGCGAGTGCGCCCCGGTCGTTGCCCGATCCCGATCCCGATCCAAGGATCGCTGGCAGACGCAGGTGCTCGACCCAGTCACGCTGAAGCGGCTCGAACATCACAGTGGCAAGACGCGCAGGAACATCCGTCTGCGCGACAAAATGCTGGTCGAGACCTTCGGCGGCGACGTCACCCTCGAGAAAGTATCGCGACGTGAACAGGTCGATACATTCTTCGACGAGGCCTCGAGGATCGTGAGCCAGAGCTATCACGCGGCGCTCGGCATCGGGGTGCAGGCGCACAAGACCGACCTCAAGGCCTACCTTTGTGAGCTCGCCGACGAAGGCGCCCTGCGCGCCTACGTGCTGCGCGCTGGCGGCCGCGCCATCGCCTATGCGCAAGGTGACCTACATGGCGGTGTGCTCTACCTGTGGTCTACCTCCTATCTGCCCGAGTACCGGGACCTCGCACCCGGCATCGTGCTCACGTACCGCATCATCGAAACGCTGGCTGAGGAAGGCGTGCCGCTGCTCGATTTCGGCTGGGGTGATAACGCTTACAAGCAGCGCCTCGGCAGCCACAAGCTGCAAGTCCTCGATATCCGTGTCTACGGCAGCGGTCTGAAGCCAAGGGCGGCCCTCGCCATGGACAGACTCTCGGAACTGCTCGACGCGAAGCTGCGCAAGATCTGCGCCGCCGGCGGGTGGATCGACCGCCTCCGCGTGGCCTGGCGGAAGCGTCTGGTTGCTGGTCAGCAAGCCAAGCCGCCGGTCGGGCACGAAGCGCCCGGTATATCGCGGGGAAGCGATACGCGTGTGGCCAGCACCTGACGCAGACCGTCCTCCGCAAGAGACGTTCGAGCACGGGTCCGCATGGCTGCTTAACGACCTCTGCCGACATTGGAAGTATGCGGGGTTTGCAAGCTGTCGCGATGAGTCAGGCAAGCGCTCTGCGCGCGGCGCGGTAACCGGCCTGGCATTCGCTACAACCTGACCCGCGGCCTCAGCCTGGGCTTACGGGCCAAGGTACCTTAACTGTCCCAGTTAGGTTGCCTTCGCGGGTGGCCTCCCGATGCAACCGTCCGTCCCGCCCCGCACCCGCTCCAAGAATCGGGCCAGGTCCTGGTGGAACGTGCCTAGGCTCGAAAACGGCATCGCAAGGGCGGAGAGCAGCTCGGGTGGCGCCTTGAGGGCGCTCGCGAGGGTGGCCGCGCTGACCGACCCGAGCTTGAACCCGGCCGCGCGCAGCGCGGTGAGGCGTGCGTCCAGGGCGGGCTCGAACCAACGCAGGCAACGCACGCCCTCCAGCGCCAGCCGGTAGTTGGCATCGGCGACGTACAACGCATCGGCGCGATGACCGTACCGACCCAGGCAGTCGAGGGAAAACTCGGTCGCGAGGCCCTCCTCGAGGACGTTGATCGCGAGCCGCGTGGGCGCCATGAGGTGAAACACCTCGTGTGAGAGCTCGAAAATGAACTCGCGTGCGTCGTGGCGCGCCGCGCTCGTGAGCCGGATGTGGGCCTCACTGCGCCCATCCGGGTAGCGGATCTCGGGCGCCGCACAGTCTTCAAACTCGACGCTCACCAGCGTGAAATTGCGGTCACGTGGCCCGATACGCCGCTCAGCGAGGCGTAACAGCGATTCGACAAAGGCTGGCCCGGCTTGCGAGCGCGCCGCGTCCACATACGCACCTGCGGGATCCGTCACACCGCATGCTCGGAGTGCGTCAAGGGTGGCTCGCGACAGGCTCAGTTCGGACACAGCGGCTTGCGGTCATGCTCAGTCACTCACGCTCTGACGCCGCTGGGAGCGTGGATGTTCCGTAATGCCGCGTGGTTCAGGGTTGACGCAGCGTGAGCACCAACCACACAGCAGCCCCGACGATGACGCTCAGCAGCCCCAAGCCCAGCGCCCCGGCAATCACGAGCGCGCCAAAGTTCCCGCCCCTCGCCTCCCGGGTCAGGCGCCAGATGACGTAGATCTTGAACAGGATGATGCCGCCGATGCCGAGACCAACGGACCATGCGTTGAACGTCGCTGCATCCCAGTGCATTAGTGGCTCGTTCACTCCTGGATGACTCACTCGTGCCGATCATGGCACGACGAGTTACACCGGACCTTAAGAAACAGCAACTGCGCGGGTGAAGCTGGGGCTGGCGGGTCGGGTAGGGTCAGATCAACCCGCGCGCGGCGCGGCCCAACCCAACCGATGGTGAAACACTACTCGGGGCGCTGAGGCAGCGTTGCTAATCGCGCCAAAGTGCGCAGTTACGCCGTGTAAACCGCGCATTTACTTGAGGCATTCTGCCCCGATCCCTAGCGCCGCCGCCTTGGCGGGTCCCGTTCGCTCCCGGCGAGCGGATCGGCGATGCGCGCATTACCTGAGCACTGCTCGCAACGATTTTCAAAACCCTGCTATCGCGGATTCCGCCCGCGATCGTAGCCGGCCAACTCGACGTACCCGCGCCCGATGCGCGTGCCCTGCTCGTCGAGTACGTCCACGGCACCCTCCCAGTAGCGCACGCTGAGCCGCATCTCCTGCTCGGCGACGACGGGGCGGAGGGTCAGGGCGCGACCGAGGGCTGGAAAGCGCATCCGCCACGTAGCGGGATAGGTCACGCCATCGGCGCTGGTCCAGTACGAGAGCGGCTCGACCTCCACATCCTCCGGCCGCAGCGCCACCTGCCCTTGGCCAGCCAGGGACACGCTGCCGCGACTCAGCGGGTCGACACGACCGTCCTTGCGCCGCAGCCGGTAGTACATGAGATCCGTGCCATCGGTGAGTTGCAGCGCGAACCAGTCCCAGCCCGCCTGATCGGAACCGAGCGCGCTGGTGCTCCACTCGCGATCGAGCCAGGCCGTGCCGCGCACCGCATGGCGCTGCCCGCCGAGCGTGACTTCGCCCAGCGCGGCCAGCCGCGGGATGGAGTAGTAGTACGAGGCATTACCGGGCTCGGCGCTCTTGCGGCTTAAACCACCCTCGCCCTGAAGGACGATGTCGCTCACCGCGCGCAGATCGAGCCGCAGCCCCACGCCCTGCTCCCCCGCTTCGATGCGCCATGGCGCATCGCCAGCCGTCCCCCCGCTGATCTGCCAGTCCCCCAGCCAGATGCGCAGCGGCGAGGTTTGCGCGCCCGCGAGCCCCGCCGCGCCACGCGCGAAGCGCTCGAAGCCGTGGTGCCGCTGCCCGTCCACATCGGTGATGGCGAAATGCCCCATCCACACTGTGTCGGTCGCCCAGCCCGAGGCGCGTTGCGCCGCCTGCGGTGTAAGCGCAATGCGAAACAGCGTGAGCTGAAAACCGAAGCGGCGCCCATCCTCGGCGTCGAGGTTGCCGGTGAAGTACCACCACTCGTTGCGAAAGCCGGGGTGCGCCCCGTGATCGGCGGGAAATGAGAACTCGTGGGGTTCCACAGCGCGCGCGAAACCCTCCGCCGCGGCGCCCCCCAGCGCGGCAGCCACATCGATCCCGGCTGCGTCATCTGAGGTACGCGGCGCGCAGCCTGCGCAGAGCAGCACAGCGGCGAGGCCGATCCGTGTTAGCTTGGCGCGCATCGGGGCAGCGATGCGTCAGGTCTCGAGCAAGTGGTTGAGGTAGGTGTACCCGCTCAGCGCCGCGCTCAGCGTGCCGTCGAGCAGCCGCTGCGTGGTCTCCGGCAGGCCCGAGCGCGCGATCTTCTTGCGGCACTCGTTGGTCAACCGGTAGGTGTTGAAATGCACGTAGTCGAGCAGCTCATTGACGGTGTCGCCGAGCTCCGCCTCGCGCAGTTCGTAGCCCCCCTCGGGCGTGCGGCGCACGTTGACGGAATGCGTGTCACCGAAGAGGTTGTGCATGTCGCCCAAGATCTCTTGATACGCCCCGATCAGGAAGATGCCGACGAGGTAGTGCTCGCCCGGCGCGATCTCGTGCAGGGGCAGTGTGCGGTGGATGCCGCCGCTGTGGCTGTAGTAGTCGATGCGCCCGTCCGAATCGCAGGTGAGGTCCTGCAGGATCGTCGCCTGGCGCGGAGGCTCGTCGAGCCGTTGCAGCGGAAGCACGGGGAAGATCTGGTCGAGCGCCCAGGCGTCGGGAATCGACTGGAACAGCGAGAAGTTCAGGAAGGTCTTGTCCGCGAGCTTCTCCTGGAGCGCCGCCGCGAGCTCGGCGTGCGCGCCATCCAGCCCCGCGAGCAGATCACGGCAGAAGGCAAAGTAGTGTTGCTCCCACGCGGCCCGTTCAGCAAGCGCGCACTCGCCGGCGTTGAACGCGGCATGGCGCTGTTGCAGGCGCTGGTCTGCTTCGGCCAGCGCTGCTTCGGGGCCTCGCGCACGCGCCGCGGCCAGCAGATCAGCAAAGGGCGATGCATCCGGAGCGTTCATTGCATGCCGCTCGGTCTCCACCACTTCGCTGATCAGCACCGCATGATGCGCGGTCATCGCCCGCCCGGCCTCGGTGAACACCTCGAGCGGCGCGAGCCCGTAGCGGCGGCAGGTTTCGTCGAGCACCGCGACAACCGTCCGCGCATACCCCGCCAAGTCGTAGTTGATCGAGCAACTGTGCTCGCTGTGCAGCCCCTCGTAGTCCACCCCCAGCCCGCCGCCGGTGTCGAACACCCGGATGTCCACGCCGAGCTTGTGCAGCTCCACGAGATAGCTCGCGGCCTCCGCCACACCGCGCCGGATGTCCTCGATGTCGGAGAGCTGCGAGCCCATGTGGAAGTGCAGGAGCTTGAGCCAGTGCAGCTTGCCGCGGTCGCGCAACTGTTCCGCCACCGAGAGCACCTGCGCCGCGGTGAGCCCGAACTTGCCCTTCTCGCCGCCGGTGTTCTGCCAGTTGCCCTTGGCAATGGAGGCCAGCCGCACACGCACGCCTAGCGTCGGCTCGATACCCAACTCATCGGCCACCGCGAAGACGTGCGCCATCTCCGTCGGCTTCTCCAGCACGATGAACGTGCGATGCCCCATCAACTGGCCGATCATCGCCAAGCGGATGAAATCACGGTCCTTGTAGCCGTTGCACACGATCACCCCGCCGGGCCGGGAGAGCGCGAGCACCGCGAGCAGCTCGGGCTTGCTGCCGGCCTCCAGCCCCACGCGCGCGCCGCCGTGCGCGATGATCCGCTCGACCACGCTGCGCTGCTGGTTGACCTTGATCGGGTAGACGGCCGTGTAGGCCCCGTCGTAGCCCCGCTCTGCGCGCGCGCCGTCGAATGCGCCGACCAGCCGGTCGATGCGCTCGCGCAGGATATCCTCGAACCGCACCAGGACAGGCAGATCCATCCCTTCGTCGAGCAGACGTTGCGTGAGCGCCACGAGGTCGATCGGCTCTCCCGCGCCGGCCGTCATGCACACACGGCCCGCGGCGTTGATGTCAAAGTATCCCGCACCCCAGCCGGCCAGGTGGTAGAGCTGGCGGGCGGCATCGATGGACCATGGTGTGGCTTGACTCATGTTGGTTCAGTTCCCGGCAAGGTGTTGTCTGTCACATGGCGGCCGTTATCATACGCGCGCGATCTAAAACTTGGAGCCGCCGCATGAACCTGAACGATCAGTGGTTTACCGAAATCAACCCGGATTTCGGGTTCGCCTTCTCGCTGAAGGTCAAGGAAAAGCTCCACGAGGAGCAGTCGCCGTTCCAGAAGATCGAGATCTACGCGACCGAACACTGGGGCAATCTCATGGTGCTCGACGGCTGCTACATGGTCACCGGACTAGACAACTTCGTCTATCACGAAATGATGTCGCACCCGGCGCTCTACAGCCACGCAGCGCCCCGGCGCGTGGCCATCATCGGCGGCGGCGACTGCGGCACGCTGCGCGAAGTGCTCAAGCACGAAGTCGTTGAACAGGTCACGCAGATCGACATCGACGAGCGCGTCACGCGCGTCTCCGAGATCTACTTCCCTGAGCTCTGCGCCTCCAACAGCGACCCGCGCGCCGATCTCAAGTTCATCGACGGCATCCAGTGGATCGCCGACCAGCCGGCCGGCAGCCTGGACCTGATCATCGTCGACAGCACCGACCCGGTCGGCCCCGGTGTGGTGCTCTACACCGTCGAATTCTTCCGCCACTGCTGGCGCGCGCTCGGCGCTGGCGGCCTGCTCGTCCAGCAAAGCGAGTCACCCCTGGTGCACACCGACGGCATCATCCTGCCCATGCGCGAGCGCATGCGCGAGGCCGGCTTCACCGACACCAAAACCCTGCAATTCCCGCAACCCATCTACCCCACCGGCTGGTGGAGCGCCACGCTGGCGAGCAAGGACGGGCAAGTCGAGTTCCGGCGCGCCGCCGACGCCGAGCAACGCTGCGTGCCGACTGAGTACTACACCGCCGACGTCCACCGAGGGGCGCTGGCGATGCCGGCGTTTTTCACGCGCAAGGTCTCGCGCTGACCCGCTCGAGGGGGCGGGCTGCGCACCAGCCGCTCCCTCGCGGTTTCGGCTTCACCAAGCCACAACCAAACTGGCACCAAAGCGGCATACGTCGCGCCCAGTGTCGCGGCACGGGTTTATTAGTGCGATCGATCTCACGCTTCCGTTCGTCAACACTCACGTTCGGAGTCATCCAAGCGATCGCCCGAGGCCTTGCTTGTCTTCGCTGCGCTCATCGTTAACGGCCGGTTGCAACACGCCAGGGCTACGGGCCTCGACCTCATTACCTGGACCCGCTAACGCTCCCTGCCCACCAAATCGCCGGGTGGTCTCGGCTGGTATTCCGGGGCAACGCAAGGCGCCTACGCCAAGGACGGCGATTACCTGCTGAACACCCTCGACTTCCTCGCGAAGGAGGACGGCATTCTCGGCATCTTCTCGAGCTGGTCGGGCGCCGTCACCTGCTACGCGAAGTGTGCGGGCGGGAAGTAATTAAGCAGGGCCGCGCACCTCGTGCCGTCAGTGCGGGGCGCACAAGCCGATACCGCCGCATCCGCCGGACAGCGGGGCACGGTGCGCCGTGAAGTGTTGAAACCGCACGGCTAGAATCCCCCCATGCGCCTGTTGCTCATCGAAGACGACCCCATGATCGGCGCCGCAGTCCGCCGGGGTCTGGTGGACAGCGGTTTCGCGGTGGACTGGGTGCGCGATGGCCACGCGGCGGAGCTGGCGCTGGCGAACGACGTCTACGCGCTGGCGCTGTTGGATCTCGGGCTGCCGCGCAAGGACGGGCTTGCGGTGTTGCGCGACATCCGCTCGCGGCAGCAGCACATCCCGGTGCTGATCGTGACGGCGCGCGATGCGGTGGCGCAGCGGGTGGAGGGGCTGAACGCCGGCGCGGATGACTATCTCGTCAAGCCCTTCGATCTCGACGAGCTCATCGCGCGGGTGCACGCGCTGCTGCGCCGCAACGCGGGCAGCGGCTCGCCGGTGCTGGTCAGCGGGGCGCTGGAGCTCGATCCGATCCGCAAGACGGTGCGCCTGCGCGGCCAGCCCGTGGAGCTCTCCGCGCGCGAATACGCCCTGCTCGAAGCGCTGATGCGCAAACCCTGCGCGGTGGTCTCGCGCGCGATGCTGGAGGAGGCGGTGTACGGCTGGGGCGAGGAGATCGAGAGCAACGCCATCGAGGTACACCTGCATCATCTGCGCCGCAAACTCGGGCCGGAGGTCATCCGCAATGTGCGCGGCGTGGGGTACAAGGTGGTCGAGGTGACCTGAGCCCGCCCGATGCGCTCGTTGCAACGCTACCTGCTTGTCTGGCTGCTCGGCGCATTCACGCTGGGCGCGGGGCTGCTCATGCTCGCGGCCTACTGGATGGCGCTCGACGAGTTCAACGAGGTGTTCGACCGGCAGTTGCGGCAGGTGGCGCTGAGTGCGTTGACGCACTTCCATGAGACGCTTAACGCAAGCCCCCAGGATGCGCCCCCCGAGTTCGAGTTCGTCACCCAAGTATGGACGCGGGGCGGCATTCTGCTGTTTTCCTCGCAGCGCAAGCTGCCGATTCCGCTGAACGCCCGTCAGGGTCACCGCACCGAGACCGTCCAGGGTCAGACGCTGCGCGTGTACACGCTGCCGTCGACGCTGTTCGTGGTGCAGGCCGCACAGCCCTTGGAGGTGCGCCGCACGCTCGCCGCACAGAGCGCCAACCACCTCCTCGTGCCCATCCTGGTGGCGTTCCCGTTGATCGCCGCGATGCTGTTCTACGCGCTGCGCCGGGGGCTGCGCCCGCTCGGGCTTGCTGCCCGCGAGATCGAGCTGCGCAGCGCGCGCTCGCTGGAACCGATCGACGCCACGCGCTTCCCGGAGGAGATCCGCCCCACCGTTGAGTCCGTCAACCGCCTGATGGGGCAGCTTGGCGAAGCGCTCGCGATGCAAAAGGAGTTCGTCGCCGATGCGGCCCACGAACTGCGCACACCGGTCACTGCCCTGCGCCTGCAGCTGCAATTGCTCGAGCGTGCCGCAAGCCCCGCCGCGCGCGACGAGGCCATCGCCGACCTGCGCCGCGGCATCGACCGCGCGCAACGCCTGATCGAACAGCTGCTCGCCCTGTCGCGACTGGCACCCGAGCAACAGGCCACTCCCAGCGAGCCCGTCGATCTGGCCGCGCTCGCACGCGCCGCCGTCGCCGATTTCAGCCTGCGTGCCGAGGCGCTTGGCATCAACCTCGGCGCCCGCGCCGACCAGGCCGCCTGCGTGCGCGGTGACGCCGATGCCTTGGCCACCCTGCTCAACAATCTGATCGACAACGCCCTGCGCTACACCCCCCGGAGCGGGACGATCGACGTGGGGTGCGAGGCGGTGGCCGGCCACGTGCTGCTGACGGTCGCGGACACCGGCCCAGGCATCGCGCCGGAGGAACGCGAGCGCGTATTTGCCCGATTCTATCGCGGCGCAGCCGCCGAAAGCGCCGAGAACGCTGCCCCCGGCAGCGGCCTGGGGCTTGCCATCGTCAAAGCGATCGCCGAGCGGCATCACGCCCAAATCGAGCTACACGGCGACCGCCCGGGATGGGGCCTGGTGGTCGAGCTCAGATTCGGGAATCGGGGGGACTCGGCGCGTACTGATCCCGCAGGGCCCTGAGCCGCTACAACAACGGCGGAACGTCGTCCACCACGATGCTCCAGACCGTGTCGTTGTCGATGCCCAGGTAGCCGTGAATCAGGCGGTTACGTGTCGCCACGATCATACGCCACGGGATTTCCGAGTGGGTCTGCCGCACCGAATCCGGGATGTGTGTCGCCGCCTCACCGATCAACTCCAGATTACGCAGCGTAGCGTCGAAAACCAGTGGATTGGCCTCAAATGCGGTTTGATCCAGCCCCTTGGTATACGCCAGGATTCTTTCGGCGAAGTCGATTATGTCATCGAGGTAGAACCGCCATTCGCGATTTCCCACCTCAGACATAGACCGCATCCCGCTCGATAAAAGGTCGCAACTCTTTGCGCAACACCTTTTCGGTGACGAGATCAACGGGACAGCCCAAGACGTCCTCGAGATAAAACTGCACGCCAAAATAGCGCGCTGAATCAGCAGCACCATCGAAGGCAACCAGAATGTCCACGTCACTCCCCGCCCCCGCACCATCCCGGGCTGTGGACCCGAACAAGGCCAGCCGCGTTACCCCATATCGAGCGGCAAGAACCGATTTGCTTTCCTTGAGCCGCTGCAAAACCTGTTCGCGATTCATATTTCGCAATCCTCGAACGATCTGGTGCCGGCATACACCAATTGGAACCCATTTCCGAATTGTAGCGAGCGAGTGGCCGCAGGAGGAGACCGAGGCACCGAGCGTGCGGGAGCCCCTGGGTGGGGGGTGGGACGGTGCCCGGTTTGGAGGCGGGACCGTCCCGGTCTTTGCCGGGCGATGGGTGGGGGGGTGCGGCCGGCTCGCCCGGCTCGAAACCGGCGGCACCCGGGCGTGAGGCCCGACGCTTACCCGACGGGCTTCTTGCCCACCGTGAGCGCAAGCCACAGCGGCGCGCCGTCGCGCTTGATCTGCAAGGCCACGGGCTTGTCGGGCGGGAGCTTGTCGACTTGCTCGCGCAGGTCGGCGGCCGAGCGAATCTCGTTGCCGTTGAGTTTGAGCAGGACATCGCCGGGGCGCACACCCGCCTCGCGCGCGGGGCCATCGCCAACCCGTGCGACCAGCACGCCGCCGCTTGGCACGCCGAGCCGCTCGCGCTGTTCGCGGGTCAACTCGCCGACAGCAATGCCGAGTCGGCCCCTGCCCGTGGGTTCGCCCGCATCGGCCAACTCGCTCGTCTTACCGTCGGGCAACGTGCCAGTCGTGACGCTGACGGTGCGTTCCCGGCCATCGCGCAGCACGGTCAGTTCAATCGGGGTTCCCGGGCGGCTCGCGCCGACCATGGGCGGCAGGTCCGCGCTGGTGCTGATCGGCTTGCCATTGGCGGCGAGGATCACGTCACCGGGTTGCAGGCCGGCTGCCTTGGCCGGACCGTTGGCATCCACGTCCGCCACCAGGGCCCCGCGCGGCTGTTCTAGGCCAAAGCTGCGCGCCAGGTCGTGCGTGACTTCTTGCAAGGACAGCCCCAGCCACCCGCGCGTGACCTTGCCGGCGGTCTTGAGCTGGTCGGCAACGTGCATGGCGACGTTGATCGGAATCGCGAACGACAGGCCCATGTAACCGCCGCTGCGGCTGTAGATCTGCGAGTTCACGCCGACCACTTCACCGTTGAGGTTGAACAACGGACCACCCGAGTTACCGGGGTTGATGGGCACATCGGTCTGGATGAATGGCACGTAATTTTCGTTGGGCAGCGCCCGGCCCTTGGCGCTCACGATGCCCTGGGTGGCCGTGCGTTCCAGCCCGAACGGCGCGCCGATGGCGAGCACCCAGTCGCCGACCTCCAGCCGCGACGGGTCGCCGATGCGCACCGGCGTGAGGCCGGAGGCCTCGATCTTCAGCAAGGCGATATCGGCAAGCTCATCTGTACCCACGACCTTCGCCACGAACTCGCGCTTGTCCGTGAGTTTGACGCGGACCTCCTTGGCTTTGGCGATGACGTGGTGGTTGGTCATGATGTAGCCGTCCGGTGAGAGCACGAACCCCGAGCCGATGCCACGCACTTTGTCGTGGGGCACGCCCTTGGGAAGAGCCTCTTTGGGGATGCCAAAGCGCTTGAAAAGATCACCGAATGGCGAGTCCTCCGGAAAGTCCAGCGGGAGCGCGTCGTCCGCTTCGTCGCCCGAGCCGGTCGTGGTGATGTTGACGACGGAATCGGAATTGCTGCGTACGATGGCGGCGAAATTCGGCAGTTGCGCCTGGGCCTGGGGTGCCGGCGCGTCAGAAAAGAGCGCGGCTTGCGCCGGCGCCGGCCCGCGCGTGGCCAGGGTCAATCCGGTTGTCGCCAGGGCCACGGCGACGACGAGACGCTTGAGTCTTGGGGAAGTCGGGAACATGAGGGGCTCCGGTTGGTTGACGATGGCCAGAGCTTCCAACGGCGCGACTTAAGAGAGACTTAAGCTCAAGAGAGACGCGTAAAATCCCGCGAGTTCCACCGCCCCGCCCGGCCGCGCCACATGTTCGAACACCGAAAGCAACCTCTACTCCCCCACGCTGCCTACGTCAGACGACTGCTGCACCACAGCGCTTGGGCATTGGGCATCGTGGGCGGCTCACTCGCCCTCGGCGTTGCCGGCTACCGCGGCTTCGAGGGACTGCCGTGGATCGACGCCCTCGTCAACGCCGCGATGATTCTCGGTGGCATGGGTCCGGTCAACGAACTGCACACCACGGCCGGAAAGCTCTTCGCGGCGTTCTATGCGCTCTACTCCGGGATCGTTTTTCTCGTGGCGATCGGCGTGATGTTCGCGCCGGCACTGCATCGCTTCCTGCACCGATTCCATCTGGAGTTTGAACGAGGGGACGAAACCGATGCGGGCGGGTCAGCCTGAGCGGGCCGCTGCCCGACCTGGCCATGGCGCACCGGCGCGATTCAATGGCGCAGGACACGCCGCAGGAACTCCTGAGCGCGCGGGGTACGAGCCTCCGGCTCGCCGAAAAAGGCCTCGCTCGGGCAGTCCTCGATGATCCGGCCCTGATCCATGAAGATCACACGGTCGCTGACCTGACGCGCAAAGCCCATTTCGTGCGTGACGCACATCATCGTCATGCCCTCCTCGGCAAGCTGCACCATCACGTCGAGGACCTCGCCGACCATCTCCGGGTCGAGCGCGGAAGTGGGTTCGTCGAACAGCATGACGACGGGGTCCATGGCGAGTGCGCGGGCGATGGCCACGCGCTGCTGCTGGCCGCCGGAGAGCTGCCCCGGGTACTTGTCCCGCTGGTCGAGCAGGCCGACGCGTTCGAGATACTTGCGACCGTAAGACTCGGCCTCGTCACGGCGGCGGCCGAGGACCTTCACCTGGGCGAGCGTCAAGTTTTGCATGACGCTCAGGTGAGGAAACAGCTCGAAGTGCTGGAACACCATGCCAACGCGGGCGCGCAGTTTAGGCAGGTCGGTCTTCGAGTCAGCGAGGGAGACTCCCGCCACGCGGATGTCGCCCTGCTGGAAGGGTTCGAGCCCGTTGACAGTCTTGATCAAGGTCGATTTGCCGGAGCCCGAGGGGCCGCAGACGACGACCACTTCACCCTTGTCGATGCGCGCGGTGCAGTCGTTGAGCACCTGAAAGCGGCCAAACCACTTGGAGACGTGGTCGATCTCGATCATCACTGCCCCTCCGTTAACGCACGATCGCCACACGCCGTTGCAGCGCCCGCACGAGCTGGGAGAGCGTGAGGCAGATGGCGAAATAGGTGACGGCCGCGACGAGGCAGGTCTCGACCGGACGGTTGAAATTGCGCCCCGCCACCTCGAAGCCTTTCAGCAGATCGTAGGCGCCGATGGCGTACACGAGTGAAGTGTCCTGGAACAGCACGATGGTCTGTGTCAGCAGCACGGGCAACATGTTGCGCAGCGCCTGGGGCAGCACCACCAGCCCCATCGCCTGCCGGTAGGTCATGCCGAGCGCATAAGCCGCATTCAACTGTCCACGCGAAACGGACTGAATCCCCGCGCGCATGATCTCCGAGTAGTACGCGGCCTCGAACAGCGTAAAGGTGATCATCGCCGAGCCCTCGGCGCCGAACGGCCGGCCGATCATCAGCGGGATTAGTAGAAAGAACCACAGGATGACCATCACCAGCGGGATGCTGCGCATGAGGTTCACGTAAGCCGCCGCCGGTGCTGCGAGCCAGCGCCGGCCCGACAGACGCATCAGCGCGAGCAGGGTGCCGAGCACGATCCCGCCGGCCATCGCCACCAGTGTGAGCTGCACGGAGAAGGCCAGCCCCTTCAGGATGAAATCCGCAAGGACATCGCCCGTGAGGAAACTGAAGTCCAGGTTCAGCATGGCCGCGCCCCGATCGCGCCGGGCACCGCCAACCGCCGTTCGATCCACGCCATCGCGCGGTTGACGGCGAATGCCGAGGCAAAGTAGAGCCCGGTGACGATGAGGTAGACCTCGATGCCGCGGGCAGTCTCCTCCTGCACCTGCATCGCATAGAGCGTGAGTTCGGCGATGCTCACCGCGAAGGCGACCGATGAGTTCTTGATGATGTTCATCGCCTCGGAGGTGAGCGGCGGCAGCACGATACGCAGCGCCGCCGGCAACAGGACGTGACGATAGGTCTGCGGGAGGGTCAGTCCCTGGGCCAGGGCCGCCTCACGCTGTCCGCGCGACAGGGACTGGATGCCGGCACGCACCTGCTCAGCGATGCGTGCGGAGGTGAAAAAGCCGAGCGCGAGCACCACCAGCACGAAGCTCGGCACGCCGCGCAGGGCGACGAAGACCGCGGGCACGACGTGATACCACAACATGATCTGCACGAGCAGCGGGATGTTGCGGAACAGTTCGGTCCACGCAGCACCGACGAAGGCGAGCGGTCGGCTCGGCAGCGTCCGCAGCACGCCCATCGACGCGCCGACTACGAGGGCGACGACCCACGCGCAGCCCGCCACGGCGAGCGTCCAGCCCCACGCGGACCCCAGCCACTCCAGGTAGGTTCGGCCGCTGCCGTCATCCTGCAGGAGAAATTGCCAGTCCAAGTGTCAGCCTTACCGCCGGGGGAACTTGAACCTGCTGCCGTACGGCCGGAAGGGGCCCATCTACTTCAGGGCGTACGCCTCGGCCGGCTTGTCATTCGGGTTCGCCCAGGCCTCCCGGGTCGCCTCGTTGGGTGGCAAGCCGACGACGGTACCGGCCGGTGGGATGGGCTTCTGGAACCACTTGTCCCAGATCTCGGCAATGGCACCGCTCTGCATCAGGCGCTTGAGGCTGTTATCGACGGCCTGTTTGAAGGCGGCGTCGTCCTTGCGCAACATGATGGCAATCGGTTCGACGGCCAGCACCTCCCCGACGATGCGGAAATCCTTGGGATTTTTGGCCTTGGCGATGTTCCCGGCGAGGATGGCGCCGTCCATGACGAAGGCGTCCGCGCGGCCGGATTCGAGCAGCAGGAAGCTATCGGCGTGATCCTTGCCGTAAATCTCGTTGAAGTTCACCCCGGCGGCGCGCTCGTGCTTGCGCAGCGTCTGCACCGAGGTAGTGCCCGTGGTGGTGGCCACCGTCTTGCCGTTGAGGTCCTTGATCGACTCGATGCCAGAACCAGCCTTGGTGGCGATGCGCACCTCCTCGACGAAGGTGGTGACGGCAAAGGCCACGTCCTTCTGACGCGCCAAATTGTTGGTGGTGGACCCACATTCGATGTCCACCGTACCGTTCTGGATCAACGGGATACGGTTCTGGGAGGTGACCGGCTGGTACTCAATGTCGAGTTTCGCGAGACCGAGCTTGTCCTTGATGTCGGCCAGCACGCGCTCGCAGAGCTCGACGTGGTAACCCGCGTACCGGCCACCGCCGAGCGTGAACGAGAGCGCGCCTGAGGATTCGCGCACCCCCATGACGACCCGGCCACTGTCTTTGATTTTGGCAAGCGTGTCGGCCTGCGCGAGGTTGGGAAGCACCAGGATGGCCAGCAGTCCAAAGACCGTACGCATGGGAACGAACCTCCGGGGCGTGTTCAGGATTTGAGCTCTTGGGATTCTAGCAGGCTCCACCGCAAGGACCGTCGAAACCGTCACCGACCCAGCCTGACCCGCCGCGCACAACCGGTTATCGGCTAAAATCCGGCGAAAGCGCAAGCACCCGGAGAATCCATCGATCATGCGCATCAGCACTTTCTTCGGCGCGGCCGTGCTGGCCGCAGGCCTCATCACCGCCTGCCAGAGCGTGCAGACGACCCAGGGCGGGGCGATCGGCATCGACCGCCGCCAGAACATGTCCCCGCTCGTGTCGTCCGAGCAAATGGAGCAGGTCTCGATACAGGCCTACCGGCAAACGCTGAACGAATCCGCCCGCAAGGGCAAGCTCAACCAGGATGTCGCGATGACCGCCCGCGTGCGCAGCATCGCGCAGCGCATGATCCCGCAAACCGCGGTGTTCCGCCCCGAGGCAACGAACTGGAAGTGGGAGGTCAACGTGATCTCCTCCGATGAACTCAACGCCTGGTGTATGCCCGGCGGAAAGATCGCGTTTTACTCAGGCATCATCAACAAGCTGCAACTGACCGACGCCGAGATCGCGGCGATCATGGGGCACGAAATCGCCCACGCCCTGCGCGAACACGCCCGAGAGCGGGCCTCCCAGCAACTGGGTACCGGGCTGGTCATCGGCGTCGGTGCCGCCGTGCTCGGTGCCGGTCAAACAGCGGTCGACCTCGCCGGCATGATCACGCAGCTCACGTTCACCCTGCCCAACAGCCGCCTGCACGAAACCGAGGCCGACCGCATCGGTATCGAGCTCTCGGCCCGCTCCGGGTATGACCCGCGCGCGGCCATCACGCTCTGGGAAAAGATGAACAAGGCCAGTAGCGGCGGCCCACCGCAATTCCTCAGTACCCACCCCTCGCCCGAGACGCGCATGCAGGACCTTGCGAATTACTCACAGCGCGTGATGCCGCTCTATGAGAAGAGTCGGGTGCGCTAGGGAAACGCCGATTTCCGCGAGGCAGCGAGGCGCTCGGCGATGCAAAACCGCTGATCGGTCGGTGAGATCCAAGCCAGGCTCGGTTGATTACCTCAACCACCGCTCAGGGGTTTGACTCACCCTTTTGCAGCGCGGTCGGCTGCGCCGAACCAGGGTGGGAGGCAGTCTGGGGACACACTCAGCACGACGGATACGGGGGTCGTACACCCTGCTAGGTGGCGGTTATTCCGGAATCGGTCCCGCTACCGGGTCGTGCCCCGATGCCGGTCACAGCTTGGCCATGAAGCGCCAGTCAATGGCAAGGTCCGGAAAAACTTGTGGGGCGACAGGCTCATCCGTCCCGAAGAGCCGCGGGGCCCATACTGTCCTTGCCCATCCGGGGCATAGACTATCACCCACCGGTCGGCAGGATGTACGATCCAATACTCGCGGAAACCATGTTGCTCGTAGAGGCGTGTTTTCGTGTTCAGATCCCTGACGGCGGTTTCCGGCGACAGGACCTCGATCACCCAATCCGATGCGCCCCGGCAACCTTTTCCTCCAGCTTGGACAGGTCGCAAACCACGCTCAAGTCCGGCTGAACCTCGGTTTCGATCAACTCGTCCGCCTCGCCGCGTGATGATGGTAGCCGCACATCGAACAGTGCCACGTAGCCCCGGCAAGACTTGTCCTGGAGGTAGTTACCCCCCTGGCGGGCCAGCTCGAACACGACTTCCTGGTGAATGCGCTGAGGGGCCGCCACAGCGTGGGCGTGACCCTCAATCAACTCCCAGCGCTAATCCTCCGGCCACCGGGCGTATTCCGCGTAGGTGTATTTATGGTGCCTCTTTTCAGCCACCGATAGACCGGTTCTCCACGGTGAATGTCTATTGCGGGGATAGCAAACCCGGATGCGGTAGCGAGCCCGGTTGAGGCCGCCGTTGTTTCGGGAACACCTCGCCCCAGGTTCGTTATGCGAACCGAAAGCAACGGGGTCAGTACGCGTCGCCTTGGAATGGGACGCGCATCATCCCTGCGGGCGGCGCTGGTCCGGTCTGACGTGTGACGTGAAGTACTTCTCCGCGCGGTCCTCGTCGACGAGTTCGCCCTTTTCGTTGCGCAGGGGCTGGTCGTATTCGAACCAGCCGCGCAGACCGGTTCGCAGCGAGCAAGGATTTTCGTAGCCGAGCTGCTTCATGGTGTACGCGGCAAGGACGCTGCGATACCCCGAATGACAGACGACGACGACCTTACGGTTACGGGCTTGCACGAGCTCAGGGACGGTCTCTTCGTAGTCCCACTCGCAGGAGGACTCGAGGATGCCGCGCGGCACGTTGATCGCCCCTTCGATGTGCATGCAGGCGAATTCGGCTGGTTCGCGAATGTCGAGCAGAAGGAAATCGTCGCCCCGCTCACGCATCTCGGCGAGATCCCAGGGCATGATCTCCTCGATTTCCTTGCGTTGTTCCTCGACGAGGTCTTTGTATCGCTTCATGGGCAAAAGCAGTGACGGGAATTGAAGGTTCAGTCCACGGCGACCGGGGCGCTGCCGCCGTTGCCGGAGGCGCCTCCGGCGTGGGCGCGGAAGCCATGTTCCACGGCGATGACGGCCGCCTCGACCCGGGAGTGGACATCGAGCTTGCGCAGGATCGCCTTGACGTGGAGCTTGACGGTACCGTCGGAGATCCCGAGGTGCTTGGCGATGACCTTGTTGCTCAAGCCATCGGCGAGCAGGCTCAGGATCTCGGCCTCGCGCGGGGTCAGTGTGTCGATCGGCTTGGAGGCCTCGGGCTCGATGGATTCGCCCTGCACGACCTTGGCAAGCACCTGGGTCAGCGCGGGGGCAACGACCATCTTGCCAGCGACGATGTCGTAGAGCGCGACCACGAGATCGTCGGGCTCCATGTCCTTGAGCAGATAGCCTTGCGCGCCACCCCTAAGGGCGTCGATCAAGTCCTTCTCGCTGTTGCTGGTGGTGAGGATGGCGATCGGCATACGCAGCCCCCGCTGGCGCACCGTGCGCAGCACGCCAATCCCGTCGACATCCGGCATGCGCATGTCGAGCAGCACGACATCGGGCATGAGGTCCTGCGCAAGGCGGATACCCTCACGGCCATCACCAACCGAGGCGACGACCTCAATCCCCCGATGGCGAAGCAGCCCCTGCAAGCCTTCGCGGAACAGGGTGTGATCGTCGATGATGAGCACCTTGAGTTTTTTCATCCTGCCCCTGCAACCTGTGGTGCGCGCTCGAGGATCAATTCCAGCGCCTTCGGCGCCTTGAACTCGAGGATGATCTGCGTCCCCTCGCCGGGCTCACTTTCTATCGTCAGTGTACCGCCAATGCGCCGGGCACGGTCGCGCATGATGCTAAGCCCGATGTGCTCGCCCGGGTTGCCGCCGTTGATCGTTTCCTTGATGCCCACGCCGTCGTCCTCGATGAGGACCTTGTAGTCCCCCTGGGCGTTGCCCTGCAGCATGACGCGCACCGCATTAGCGCCGGAGTGCTTGCGGATGTTGGCAAGCGCCTCTTGGACGATGCGGATGATGTGCATCTCGTACTCCCCGGGCAAACGCCGCGGGGGCCATTCCTTCTGCAGGTAGATGGGGATGTCGCTCTCGCGACGGAAACGTTCGACGACGCGCTCCACGGCGGGCACCACGCCCTGTTTGTCGAGCGGCGCACGGAAGTGGGAGATGAGTTCCCGCAGCTCGAAGTTGGCCTCATCCAGCGAGTTCTCGATCTGTTCGAGCAGGGCCCACATCGAGGCCTCGTTGGCGTGGTGCAGGGTCTCGTCGAGCACGCGCACCTGAAAGCGCACCGAGGCGAGCGTCTGCGCGAGCGAATCGTGCAGCTCGTGGGCGAGGCGGGCCCGCTCGTCCATGATCGTCAGGCGGTTGCTTTCTTCGTCAAGGCGCGCCTTCTCGATCGCCATGCCGAGGTAGCGGCCGATGCAAGTGAATAGCTCCTCAAGATCTTTGTAGAGCTCGAAACGCTCCGCGGAGACATACAGGTTGTACACGCCCAGTGTGCGGTTGCGGTGGCGCAGGGGCACAACGATCATCGAGGTCGTATCGTCGGGAAGCAAGGGTCGACCCGCGAGCCGCGAGCAGAGCTTGATGTCGGATTGGTAGAAGATTTCGCTCTCGGCGAGCGCCTTGCCGCAAAGACAGGTTTTGGCCGGCAACACCTGCTCGCTCGCTAGTACGCCATCGTCTAACCCGACGCTCGCAACGAGATGCATTTGTCCATCCTCTGCCGCGAGCCGAACGACGCCAGCCTTGGCATCGAGAATCTCCGTCAGCGTATGCAGGAAGCGCAGCAGCACCTCGTTGACGTCCCGCGTGACGTTGATGGACGCGGCAACGTCATAGAGGATCTCAAGCATCGAGACGCACTTGTAACCGGGCAGCAGCGCAGCATTGGTCACCATGCCCGTACTCGCCTCGGTGGCGGCCGGGAGGGAAGCGGACCCATCGGGCGCCCCGTCTGCGCCGGCCACCCGCGCGACCGGACCTCTCGGCTGTTGGCCCGCGCGCTGAACGTGCAGCCGTACGGCGAGCAGCAGGGCTGCCAACAATCCCAGCGCCGAAATAAAACCCAGCGCCGCAACGCCCGAGAAGAAGCGCACGCCCTCGGCAACCGCGGTTATCGCGAGGGTTACGAGGATGGCTTCAGGAAGAACCGAGTCGAGCCTGGATAGCGAAGGCACGGCACAAGGCTTGGCGACGGCGGCCCGCACGGGAGTGTCGGCTTGCAGACTCATGTCACCCTTCGACGTACGGGCGGCGCGCTAGCCAGAAGGCGGCACGTAGGCCGGATCATTCGGGTTGACGAAGATGAAGTTGGTTTCCCCGTTATCGAGTTGGACGAAGTCGAGAGTCATACCCTTCAGGCGGGGCAGCTCATCTTCGGCAAAAACGATCTGGACACCCTCGGATTCGATCGAGATATCCTTGCCGGACTGCACATCGTCGAAGCCCATCAGGTAGTGAAAGCTTCCTTCGCCATCCACACGTACCGCCATTCGCAGAGCCATACCTTCCATTTTGTTCTGCCTGGCAGCCTCTTGAATTTGGCGGGCGGCAGCCTTGGTAACGGTCAACATTGGGATTCCTCTGGGGCCTGTCAAAATTACGCTCAACGCACACAACGAAGCGCAACCCTCGATGGGTCGGCACGTGCGACCCGATGTTGAGAGCTTCGCGCGTGGCGTGCATGGTAGCACAGCCCTCGAGTCGATCAGAAAATGGCGCACGGATCAAGCGATTGTGCGCGTCGATGTGCTGCCTGGCCTGTCGCGCTTATCCGCGCGATCTGCCACGCAGTACAGGGGCGGTCACGCTGTAGATCGGTTATCGCGGCATTGCCGGACAAAGGCTACGAATCGATCGACCCAAGGATTCTGTGCCTGATTGCGCAGATGGGAGTAGTTGGCGACAAGATTTTTGTAAACGAGCCCATCGAACTGCTCGTGAATCCCGGAACCACGCAACACCTTGTAGGCGTAACGCACATCGCTCGGGAGCCCGACGAGCGTCGAATGATGAAACTCATGGGCGCGAATGACCCTATTCGCTGGGGCGCCAGGCCAAAGCCGATTTTCGGTCTCTTCGAGGACGACGAGCCCTCGGCCTTGCGGACGCTCGGACATTACAGCATCAGCCGGGAGCACGCCGCACATCTCCGCGCGCTCACCGCGCCACATGATGGAGCGCGTGAGGTACATCAGCCCCCCGCATTCGGCGTAGGTGGGCAATCCGCCCTCGATCGCGTCAGCCACGCTTTTCCGCATAGACTGATTGGCCGCGAGCGCACCCATGTGGGTCTCAGGAAAGCCGCCACCAATAAACAACCCATCGAGTTCGGGCAACTGCCTGTCTGTGAGCATATTCACCGGCACCAGTTCAACACCGAGCTCGCCGAACCTCTCAAGATCATCGGGGTAATAAAACCCGAAGGCTGCGTCCAGTGCATAGCCAATGCGCAAGCCACCAACTGGTGAGCGGCGCTGCGGCGCCTGCGCCGGCGCCGCATTTGGGCGATCTACAGCCAAGGACAACAGCAAATCGAGATCAACTTGCGCCGCGACCAATTCGCGGATCCGCTTGATGATCGCCTCAGCACTGGCCAACTCGTTGGCAGGCATCAGCCCCAAGTGACGCTCTTCTATCGCACAGTCAGTGCTGCGCTGAACTGCACCGACCACCTTCAGGTCGGTATATTGCTCAACCGCCGAGCGAAGCTTCGCCTCATGTCGGCTGCCGCCGACCTGATTGAGGATAACCCCCGCCACCCGCACACCGGGATCGAATGTCTGATAGCCGAGCAGCAACGGCGCGACGCTTCGCGTGATGCCCCGCGTATCGATCACCAGAATGACAGGCAAATCGAGAAGCTTTGCCAGTGCCGCGTTGCTGTCGCTGCCATCCAGCGACAGCCCATCGTGCAGGCCCTTATTGCCTTCGACCAGCGAGAGGTCCGCATCGCCATGCGACGCGAACGTCTCGACGATTTCCGATGCGTCGGATGTGTTGAAGTCTAGATTGAAGCATGGCCGCCGGGCCGCCCGCAGGAGCCAGATGGGGTCGATAAAATCAGGCCCCTTCTTGAAGGGCTGGACTGATATGCCTCTCTGAAGCAATGCTGCACAAAGACCCAGCGTGACGGTCGTCTTGCCGGAGGACTTGTGCGCACCCGAGATGTAGAGGCCACGCATCAATTCACAACTAAGGAAATTTTCCGGGCGGGAATATGGTGCGCACTAGGAGATGTCGAACACCACAGAGCACACCGACCACCGTGGCAGAATTCGCTCGCCTGACCTACCGAACCGCCCACATTGACGTCCTTTTGGGACTTCAGCACACAGCCCCATAGTAACCGTACGAACGTCGACCTTACGCGCAAAGTCGAGCGCTAGCCGACGGGCACGAAAAGGCGCATCGTCGCTCGCCGCTAATTAATGCGCCTTCACGTGATGCGGATCCACGATGTCGTCGGCGAGACTCTCCGGGAGAAGAGCGAGGAGCTTTGTCGCAAGCATGATCAGTAACAAAGCCACCGCAACGCCCCCAACGCCAAGGCTCACCTCCCAAACCGATGGCACGTACTGAGCAACGACGCCGTCATTGAATGTGCTCGAAACTTCCCTGCCGGGGAACAACGTGAGCGGATACGCCTGACCACCGATGATGATGGTGTACATGAGCGCGAGACCGCCCAAGATGACCAGAACGGACGCAATGGAAAGGGCAGTCCTGCTTTGGGCAGTCTTTGGGCTAAATACCAGAATCAGCGGCAGTATCCCGCCAACGATGACCTGACCAACCCAGAACGCCAACGCATAAACGGTGCCTCCGTTAGTTCCAAGAAGGAGGAATGCTTCAACGTCGTGGTTCTGCGTCGAATAAAGCTTCGTCAGGTGAAACACAGCTAGGAAATAAAGTACTGACGCCACAAAAATCCCGAGCAAACTCCGTAATCTCGAAACGATCTTGTCACCCAACACCCGGCCAGTCCGCGCGTACAGACCCACAAGAACAAGATTGAAGATGGCGAGGCCAAACGAGAAAGACATCACGATAAACAGCGGCGCGAGCAGCGCTGTGTCGTAAGTTTCGCGAGCCATGATAAAACCGAAGATCGAACCCGTGCCGGTGGTAAGAATGAGCCGCCAGACGAACGCCGCAAAGCCCGCGGGTTTTGCGTAGGGATTCATCCGACGCTCCATCATCATCCACAGATATATCGCGACGATTGCGAAGAAGCCGTTATAGAGGATGATGTTCCATGCAAAGATGGACTTGAAATTGTAATATGTCATGGCGACGATCAGGCGGTCAGGGCGACCGAGATCGAGAACCAGAACCATCAGGCCTCCTGCGAGGAGCGCGATGGCAGACCAGGCCGACAGCCTGGACAGCGGTTTGTAGATTTCCCGGCCGAATACCGAGGAGATCGAGGCGACGTTCAACGCGCCAGACGCGGCAACAATAAGAAACACCGCGAACACGTGAGGCGTTCCCCACACGACCTGATTGTTCATCCCGGTTACATAGTGCCCCTCAGTCTCCATGTGGTGGGCAGCGAACAACCCGAGTAGGACGAGAAGCCCAAGCAGGCCCAGTAACGCGTAAAACCCTGGCGAACGACCTTCGATCGGGGAAAATCTCAATCTGCTAGACGCCATCTTCTCTCTCTATATCAGCCAGACCCAGGTAACCTAAAGGCAACCGCCCGACGCACCACCCAGCACGACACCTTATTAGATGCCGAGGTACCGTACGCCGGTGTTCAAGTCCAAATCAGCCCTGACTTGCGAGCCACCGTAGCGAGCCAGCACCTTAGACAGGGGGCTTTCCGGATCCTTCATATCACCGAACACCATCGCGCCACGCCCGTCCTTTGAACACGCTTCGACGCAGGCCGGAATTCGCCCCTCGTCAACGCGATGGACACACAGGGTACAGGCTTCGACGGTCCCCTTGCCGCGAGGCGCGTAGCGCTTTTGATCAGTCGTAACCTCGTGAATGAAGGAGCGCGCCTTGTACGGGCATGCCATCATACAATACCGACAGCCGATACAAATGTGTTTGTCGACCAACACGATTCCATCTTCGCGCTTGAACGAAGCCCCCGTTGGACACACATCGGCGCAAGGCGGATGCTCACAATGCTGGCAGAGCATCGGCAGAGATATGACGTGCCCGGTCTGTTTATCCGCCACGGTGAGCTTGCGGATCCACTGCGCGTCGGTAGCGGGACGATTGTGCGAAGTGATCCCGTTTTCCTCGTTACAGGCTTTCACGCACACATTGCAATCCTGGCATTGTGCCGTGTTGATCAGCATTCCCCAGCGCTTTTTCGAGGTCACGGGCTCATCGTCCCGCTTGGCTTCGGCCACCTTCAGAAGGAGCACGCCGGGAGCAACCGATATCGCCCCGACTGCAGCTGACAGCTTCAAAAAGTCCCGTCGACCGGAGGAAGCTTGACGATCCCCATTCATTTTACAACCCCTTCGGAGGAAGGACGCGCCGCGATGTGGGGGTTCATACTCACCTCATCGTTCAACCCCTTTCCAATCGCCATGCTAGGCGACTTCGAATCGGGCCGACCAGCGTGGCACTGAAAGCAATCAACCTTCACTGCAGCGTAAATATGACAACTACTGCAAAAGTGCTCTTTGGTCCCAACCTGCGGATATACGCCATTGGCATCCGGCTGCACATGACATTCGATACACTGCTTGAGGCTGTGACGCTTTGTCCGAATACCCCGGTGCATCGTCTCGTCGCGGTGATGCAGCAGATAGTTCATGTGATTTTTTCGGATGTCCTGGGTCGGCTCGACGCATTGCTCCCCCTTGCCCTTGGGAATTTCGGGTAGCGGAGGGCCCGCCATCACGACCGATGCCAAGCCCAAGAGCAACGCGACCACTGCCTGCGAGAGCCACTGGGAACGTTTCAGGGGGAACATGCGAACCACCGGAATTACTCTCCCATCGCCATGTCGATGTATCCCGTCGGGCAGACGTCGGCGCAAATGTGGCAGCCAATACACCGCGCGTAATCGGTGTAGACGTACCGACCCGTGGTGCGCTCGTTCTTCGGCACACGCTTCACCGCCTCCTGCGGACAGAAAATCACGCAGTTGTCGCACTCGAAACACATACCGCAGCTCATGCAACGATTGGCTTCAGCAACTGCCTGCTCATCATTGAGGCCGCGCATGCGCTCTTCGAAATGCCCGATGACCTGATCGGCAGATACCGGGATCTCCTCGCGCTTGATCCGCTCAGAGTACGTGAAGTGCCCAAGGAAGAGCTTATCCGCGGGAATGATCTCGTGCGCGGAGCGATCCTCATAGTTATGAACAGCGAACTTCGCACTGGATGTACCCCAGGTTTCCTTGTGATCGAACTCCGTAGGCTCCAGTCCGGCCTCGCGAAGTTTCGCCAGCAGATTGAAGTGGTGCTTGTCAACCTTGGGACGCTTTTCGAGCTCTTGATTCGACAGGTAGTGGTCCACACTCTCTGCGGCGATGGACGCCTGCCCGATAGCGGTCGTCAGCAGGTGGGGACGCACGATGTCCCCTGCCGCGAAGTGACCCTTACGGCCCTTGACCTGGAAGTGCGGATCGGCGGCCATGAACCCGTAGCCGTTGTCGAACTGCTCCAAGCCCGCGAGATTCCCTTTTTGGCCGATGGCGGAAACAAACAGATCGGCCTCGATCGTGAATTCCGTACCCTCGCGCGGCTTCGGTACGTTGTTTACCATGTCACACTCACAAAGCCGCATGGCATACGCCCTTCCATCCTCACCCTTGAGAATTTCCAGCGGCATGACGCCACCACGAATCACAACGCCCTCGTTAATCGCGTCGCGCCGCTCGTGTTCCGCAGCCGTCATTTGCTCAATCGGGAACAACGAAGTCAACGTAACTTCTGCGCCCTCGCGACGCACGCTGGAGGCGACATCATGCGCCGTGTAGCCCATGACGACGTTCTCGGGACGATCCTTCTCCCGCATCTCGGTGATATGACCCAGACGCCTTGCGACGGACGCAACGTCAATCGAAGTATCGCCACCACCGACGACGACGACCCGGGCGGTTGCGAGCTGCAGGCGCTTCTCGTTAAAGGCCTCGAGGAATGCAATACCGCTGATCACATTGGGCGCGTCACTGCCAGGAATCGGCAGATTCTTACCCGTCCACGCGCCAACGGCCCACACGATCGCATCGAACTCCTTCTCAAGCTGTTCGACGCTGACGTCGCGACCCACTTTCGTCCTGAGGCGGGTTTCGACGCCCAGATCGAGAATCCGCTGAATCTCGTTATTCAGAATGTCGCGCGGGTTCCGATAGCCCGGAATCCCGTACTTCATCATGCCGCCGAGCTCTTCGTGATCCTCGAAAATGGTTACGCCGTGTCCCTTACGGCGGAGCTGGTAGGCCGCAGCAAGGCCCGCGGGACCACCGCCGATGACGGCGACCTTTTTACCGGTCTCTTTGGTCGGCTTCTCGAACTTGAATCCAGCCTTGAATGCGTAGTCGCCGATGTACTGCTCGACGGCATTGATGCCGACGTGGTCCTCAACCTGGTTACGATTGCAACCATCCTCGCACGGTGCCGGGCAAACGCGCCCCATGACCGACGGGAACGGATTCGCATCGGTGGACCTACGGAATGCATACTCCTGCATGCTCACCCCAGCGGGCGGCTTCTCGATGCCCCGTACGATGTCGAGCCAGCCCCGAATGTCCTCACCGGCCGGGCAGCTACCCTGACACGGCGGCGTACGGTGTACGTACGTGGGGCACTTGTGCGAACGGTCCTGGTTGAAGATCTTATCTGTGAGCCGATCCCACGTGTGGTCACCATCCTGGAACTTCCGGAACGTTAGCCGCTGGTTGATATCTCTTTCAGAGGTAGCCATATCTCTATCGCCTCACGTTGTACTCAGTGTTCTGTTCGTTGGGGGTCGGTACGCTCAGTTCGTCTGCCCGTCCAGAATGATCGCGTTGCTTACGAGCTGATGCAGACTGACGATCTGGTCCATCTCAAAGCCGTAGTACGGGAGCGTCTTTGTGAACTGGCTCTTGCAAATTGCACAAATTGCCGCCATGTGCGTAACGCCGTGATTTTCTACGACGTCTTTCAGGGCAGTCATGCGCGGCAGTGCTCCCTTGATCCGGACATCCATCAGGTCATCGGTGAGGAGGCCACCGCCGCCCCCGCAGCAAAAAGTCCCTTCGCCGATAGTCTCGGACGCCATGTCAACGTAGTTGCGGCACACCGTCTTGATGATGGCCCGCGGAATTTCAAATTGGCCGCCGGGCTTGTCGCCCATGCGCGACGCACGCGCAACGTTACACGAATCATGGAACGTTACGACCTTGTCATCATTGGCGCTGGGATCGAACTTCAACTTTCCGCGTTGAATGAGGTCGTATGTGAACTCACAGATGTGCTGAGGCACAGGATACCGCGGATCGAGGAAGTCGAACGGCCCCGCGAGCGTGTTGAGAAAGCTGTAGGCGACGCGCCAAGCGTGCCCGCATTCGCCAAACACGATTCGCTTCACACCGAGCTCCAGCGCTGCCTCCCGGATACGGAGCGCAATTCGGCGCATATTCTCGTAGCTGCCGATGAACAACCCGAAGTTTGCCGCTTCACTGGCTTTTGAACTGAGGGTCCAAGTCACTCCGGCGGCGTGGAACACCTTTCCGTAGCCGACCAGCCCATCAATGTGCGGCTCAGCGAAGAAATCAGCCGACGGAGTAACGAGCAAAATCTCCGCACCCGCCTCGTCCAGTGGGTAACGCACGTCAACACCGGTCGCATCCTTGACGTCTTCCTCGAGCCCCTCAAGGGTGTCGCGCAACGCCGGCTCCGGAAGCCCGAGGTTATTACCGATCTTGAATACCTTTCCGATAATTTCGTTCGAATACTTTTGCCCCTTGCCTACCGAGGCCATCACTTCCCTGGCAGCCATTGTTACTTCGGCGGTATCGATCCCGTACGGGCAATAAACCGAACAGCGACGACACTCAGAACACTGGTGGTAGTAGTTAAACCAGTCCTCAATGACCTCCTCGGTGAGGTCGACCGCGCCAACAAGCTTCGGGAAGTATTTCCCCGCAAAGGTGAAGTACCTGCGGT
This sequence comes from uncultured Thiotrichales bacterium, assembly GCA_964430355.1. Lineage (GTDB taxonomy): Bacteria > Pseudomonadota > Gammaproteobacteria > UWMA-0217 > UWMA-0217 > CAYSFW01. The sequence goes on along the minus strand of CAYSFW010000060.1, from coordinate 28,632 downwards.
AGACTTTGCGGAACAGATCCTGCCGCGCCACAGGCATATTTTTTGGATCTGCGGATCCAAGGTAGTAGTGGCACTTATCAGTACACGCACCGCATTTGACGCAAGAATCCATGTATACCTTGAGCGAACGATACCTGGACAACAAGTCACCCATCTTCGCGATGGCTGCCTCCTTCCAGTTATCCACGAGCTCGCCAGGGAACCCGAGAGGCACTTGGTGCTCCGGCTTCGCCACAAACGGACCAGGCTTCTCCATAGCCCCGGGCTTGATTTTGGGAACCTGGATAGAACCTTTGATCTCTGGAACTTCAATCGCTGCCACGGAATGACCTCTGAACCGGGAGTCTCGTTACCGCTTAGTGTCGCCTGCTTCAAGCCTGAGCGCCCAAGGCGCGATGTGCCTGCGCTCTCTCGGGTTATCAACCTGGTTACGGGATGGACTGAAGAACACGCCGGGCGCATGCAGCAACTTACTGAACGGGAAGATCAACATAAGCACCGCCACAAGCGCCAGATGAATCAGCAGCAGCGGACTTGCAGGCAACTCCTGTAGACTGAAGTTTGGCAACCCCAAGAAGAATGCCTTGACCGCAACAACGTCGACCTTCGAAGCGAAAGTCATGAGCGCGCCACTCACACCGATGCCGATCAGCAAAAACAGCATCAGAAAGTCTGACGGCGCGGATATGTACCTGACGCGATCCACGACGATACGCCGCGCAAGCAAGCCCGCGAGGCCAATCAGCATGGCAAACGCAGCATACTTACCGAACGGCTGGATGAACACGACCCAAGACCAAATGGGCTCTGTCACGTAGCGAAGATGCCGCAGGAGCACAAGCAGCAAGCCAAAGTGAAACAACCAGCCGAAAATCCAGATCCATTTGTTGGATTTGAAAAGGCTCTCGAACAGCACGACTTCACGGGCCATCCGGTAAACTACGCCAGCCTGTGTGGTGGGGGCGGGCGTTGTAGGAATCTTTAGAGGTGCCGGCGTCTTGGCATACGTCCACACGCGATAACCAATCCCAGCGACTAAAACGATTGTCGCTACGTAGTATAAGAGCGCATAGACAACTGTCAGAAACGACATGTTTCTGTTCTCCGGGAATTGTGAGACTGAGGCATAAGCCCCAGCCTCAGGCGGATCAGATAAGACTTAGACGCAACCAGTCGGCTTGGGCAGACCCGCGTATTTGCACGCTTGCTTGGCAGGGCCGTAAGGGAACAGCTCGTACAGATACTTGCTATTACCTTTGTCCGGACCCAACTTTTTGCCAATCGCCTTGGTGAGTACACGAACCGCCGGCGCGATTTGATACTCGTCGTAGTATTCGCGCAGGAAGTTGATCACTTCCCAGTGGTTCTCCGTTAGGGTCGCACCGTCGGCTGCAGCCATGGCAGCAGCAACGTCAGGATTCCAGTCGGAAAGGTTAGCGAGGTAACCCTCTTCGTCTGTCTCGTAGACTTTACCGTTTACTTCGAGTGCCATTTTAAATGTCTCCTAAGAATGCAGAACCAAAAAAACCGCTACAACCAGGACTGGTTGTTGTCATGCTGCGTTACCAGGTCCACGAACCCTTTGTAATCAACAGCCTGTATCCCGTCCATGAGTTGTGATTCACCGACCCCGCGAGCCTGCAGATCTGGCGCGAGAACGTACATCCTCACCGAACCTAACGCATCCCTGACCTGAGAGGCCACGGACGATGCCTTCATGGCTGCATAGACAGCGTCCTCGATCAGCAGTATCGAACTACCGGCCTTGGCCATACGCAAGCACGCACTGAGAGCGTTCCGCTCAAACGGGGATTTGTTCACTATGTGCAACATCGCCATCGGGCTAACCTCTCAGAAACTCAGGATAATATCGGACTGTTCCATGATGTCACCGAGCTCTTTGGAGCTGACGACATGAATCGAATCCTTTTCGGCGTAATCCTCGTCCGGATCCTCGTACTTGAGGTCCTGAAGGTCATCAACCGTCAACCCGCGCGCCTCGAGCGCTTCCCTCTCCACGTAGATCTTGCGAACGTCGTAGTCGCCGAGAGCGGTGTAGGTACGGGAGAAATTCTTCATCCCGATACCAGTCGTGTCCTGGTTCTTTGTCAACTGGTAAACGCCATCATCCACGAACGCAAGACTGACGTCCTGCTCGAAGGCCGCACCGATCAGCACAACCTCCAGGGATTCGAGCGCGTAGATGCTGCCGTAGGGCGCCTTACGATTAACGTAAAGAAACTTTTTTACCGTAGACATTTAACCCTCTCAATCCCCGAAGACGACCAGCCGGTCCGACTGAATACCAGCCTCGATGAGCTGACCCAAGCCCGAGATCCGGAAACCGGGCGCGATGTTGTTCGCATCTTTGCCCTGCCGCTTGGCTTCGTTCTCGTCCAGAAGTCCGCGCCGCTGCGCTGCTGCGATACACACAACGAGATCAAGATTGTGCTTTTCGGCGAGCTCGCTCCACTGCTGGGTGATGTTGCGATCGTCCTGCGGCGGAACCGCAAGACGAGTCGCGTTGTTCACACCGTCGTGGTAGAAGAACACGCGAAAGATCTCGTGCCCCTTGGCAAGCGCTGCCTTAGTAAACTGCAGCGCGCTGTCGGAGCTCTGATGAGTGTACGGACCCTCGTTTACCAGTACGGATAGCTTCACAGTGCTCTCCCCGCCTCTTAGAACCGGATGTGGGTCGACGCGTTAAGGCTGTTACGAGCGCCACGCCAGTTATCGATGTGGAACTTGGTGAACGGCAGACCGGTCAGCTCAAAGAAACGAGGCCAGCCAATACGCTCGATCCAGTCGTTGATACGCTCCCAATCCTTCGCATCCTCTTTGTAGCACTTGAGGATTTTCTTCACTATTGCCGTTGCCTCAGGCCAGCGTGGCGGATTGTTCGGGATGCCCGAAGCGACGAGCTTCTGAAACGTCGGCTTGGAGCGCGCATTGGAGTGATTTCCACCCACCCAGATCGAGAGCTTCGTGTGCTCCGCATCGTTGATCTGCATCGGAGGGCACGGCGGGTAGCATGCACCACAGCAGATGCACTTGCGCTCATCAACCTCAAGAGACGGCCTACCATTGACCAGCGCGGGGCGGATCGCTGCGACGGGGCAACGCGCGACGACGGATGGACGCTCGCACACGTTGGCGACAAGATCGTGGTTGATCTTGGGCGGCTTCGTGTGTTGCACGTTGATGGCGATATCACCCTGACCGCCGCAGTTGATTTGGCAGCAAGAGGTCGTGATGTGGACGCGGTTCGGCATGTTCCAGGATTTGAACTCATCGATGAGCTCGTCCATCATCGCCTTGACCACGCCGGATGCATCGGTGCCCGGAATGTCGCAGTGCAGCCAGCCCTGGGTGTGCGAAATCATCGCGACGGAGTTGCGGGTGCCCCCTACGACATAACCCGCATCGGTCAGCGCCTTGATCAGCGGCTGAACCTTCTCTTCCTTGCTCACCATGATCTCCACGTTGCTGCGCAACGTGAAACGAATGTAGCCCTCGCCGTAGGTGTCCGCGATGTCACAGAGCTTGCGGATCGTGAATACGTCGAGAATACGCTGCGTACCGCACTTGACGGTCCAGATCTTCTCACCCGACTTCGCTACGTGCAGCAGCACGCCTGGCTGGGGATCTTCGTGATAATCCCAGTTGCCATAGTTACGACGCATCACGGGATGCATGTACTGGAATGCCTCAGGGCAACCCGACTCGATTGGTGGACGCAGAGCAGCTTCAGCCATACTAACTCCAATAATCAGCTATGAATTTGGTTTCGAATCCGACTCAACACTCTCGAACGATCAGCCAGCAGCCTGCTCAGCCTTACGCTCGAACCACTTCTCGGCCTCTGCATCCCACTCGTCCATACGGACATACGAGCTTTGACGCGTGTTGTTGACCATGTTCGGGTCAACATCAACTCCAATGCCTTCGAGGAAGTTGACCAAGCCGATCCGCTCAATCATCTCGCCGCAGCGCTCGTGCTCAAGGCCGTTCTCAGCCCAGAAGTCGATGATGTTCTCGGCGAGCTCGACGAGCTTCGCGTAGTCGTCATCACTATCAAGCTTCATAAAGGGCACTACGACCGTACCCATCAGGTCGCCGATTTTCAGCGTACGCTTACCACCAATCAGGATCGTCACACCACGATCGTTGCCAGGAGACAGCGCCTTCGGCAGTACGTTCAGACAGTGCATACAGCGCACGCAGTTACGGTTGTCGACGCGCAGGGTGTCGTCGTCATTCAGCGAAAGTGCGTTGGTCGGGCAACGAGAGATAACGTTGTCGATCAGATACTGCCGGCCCTTGGTACCCACGTAGGCTTTGAACGCCTCCTGGTTGACCTGCATGTCATCGCGCCAGGTTCCAATGACCGCAAAGTCAGAACGCTCGATGGCATTTTGGCAGTCGTTCGGGCAGCCCGAGACCTTGAACTTGAACTTGTACGGCAACGCTGGGCGGTGCACGTCGTCCGTGAAACGGTTCAGCAGAGTGCGGTGAATACGCTGCTCATCCGCGCAAGACTGCTCACAGCGCGACGCACCAACGCAGGACATACCAGTGCGCACACACGGCCCTGCACCACCAAGGTCCCAACCGTACTCATTGATCTCGTCAAAGAAATGCTGCGTATTGGCAGTCGTCGTACCGATGAACATGATGTTGCCAGTCTGACCGTGGAAGGTGATCAGACCAGAGCCATACTTCTCCCAGCTGTCGGCAAACTTGCGCAGCATCTCAGTGCTGTAGTGGTTTCCCGGTGGCGGCTGGACGCGCAGCGTGTGGAACTCACGAGACTCGGGGAATTGGTTGCCCACCTCGGAGAAGCGCGGAATGATGCCGCTCCCGTAACCAAACACGGAGACCGTACCGCCTTTCCAGTAACCCTTGCGCGTCTCGTAAGAGTGCTCGAGTTGGCCCAGCAGCGAATTGGCGACACCGCGGATACGCTCGTCGGGGTGCGTGTCGCGGAGCCGCTTGAAACCGGAGATGAAACTCGGCCAAGGACCTTTCTCAAGCTCATCGAGCATCGGGGTATCGTGGAGATTGTTAGCCATGTCGGTCTCCTAGGAAGATTGATGGATTTTCCTCGGTGCCCACCCGCCAAATCATCGCCTTGGCTTGCGGTACACCGCGCAGGGGCGCGAGCCCCAGTCTGCTACGTAGCCCGGCAGTCTATGGGCCGGGTTTCTGTGTCACAATCCCCACGTTGGGGGGTACACCTGCAATATGCCATTTATCCCTGTTGGGATAGCAACAAGTGATTGTTGCGGCGCAATCTTCTCAGCCTCCAGCCAGTGCCTGCGGCTAATGCACGTGTCGCAGCGAGCACCCCGCGTGAACGGGTTGGACCTGACCCTTGATTCGCGACTCACGAAGACCCCTTTCGACGCCGGTGAACTTGCCGTCGCGTTTTCGAGACACCGCTTTTATCGGCTGCTCGCTTGTGCTCGCTTGTACCTGACAACAGCCAGATACCTCCACGATCTCCCGCAAGGGGTCAGATGAACAGACAGATATCCGACTCGCCAGCAAACTCGAAGAAAGTCGCCGCCCCGCCGTACTCCATCCCGTCGATGAAGTCGCTGTGGCTGAAGCCAAACAGCTCGACGGTCATCTGACACGCGATGAACTTGACCTCGGCTTCCTGGCAGAGCGAGCGCAGCTCCTCAATCGTCGCAACACCATTGTTCTTGATGGTCTGCTTCATGAGGGTCGTGGCGAGCGACTCAAAGCCCGGCACGATTGCCTGTACGACGTTTGGAATGTTCCAGTTGACATCCCTGAACCACTTGGGTCCAAAGGGCATCTTCATCGGCATGCCCGGGTTGCCAAGCGGGCTGACCTTCAGGCCGCTGACATCCTTGCGCACCAACTGAAGGCCGTAAAAAGTAAAGAATATCTGCGTTTCATAGCCGAGTGCGGCGGCCGTCGAGGCGAGAATGAACGGTGGGTAGGCCCAGTCGAGGGTGCCCTTGGTTGCAATGATCGCGAGTTTCTTGGTGTCGGACATTATTTGGATACCTCAGTCGGACAATCAGGACAGGTGTCAAAGCACCGCGTTCTCGGGTACAGATCCGCACTCCCAGCCGACCAGACCCAGCAGGTTATCCTGCCATCATCCGAGGAGCCGGCGCAATCATCGGATGACCCTCGCGGACCCAGGCGAGAATACCGCCGGCGAGATTATAGGCCTCGGTAGCTCCCCGCTGGCTCATGAACAGGCATGCCTGCGCGGAGCGGGCGCCGCTCTGACAGTAAAACACGAGCTTCTCCCCAGCCTCGACGCGCGGCGGGAAAATCGGCAACAGATGCAGCGGGATGCTCTCGCCCGCAGGAATGATGCCGCGCGCCACCTCGGCAGGCGTTCGCACATCGACCAGCCTGAGCGCAACACCCTCCTGCTGCCACCGAGCCAGAGTGGAAGGATCGATCTCTTGGAATCCGTACACCAGCCAACCTCACTCAAAAATTAGTAATGCCTAATAGTCTTGATTTCTGACACGCCCGAGATCTTACCCATAGCGTGCGGAATTTCAACTCGATGGGTCGGGTGTCGGGCCCTAACGCGTGCGCCTGTTGGGTGAGCCTTGTTGCGTTGTCCAGCGAGCGCGCGGTCCGTTGGATCGAATCACTTTGCAGCTGCGGAGCGAGTGACCAGGCTCGGCCCCCAGAAGCCACGGAATAAATCCCGTGGGTATGACGTCTACTCGAGACAGGCGGCACGGTGCACGGTCGGTGCCTTTTTGGACGCATGCCGGGTTACTGGTGCCGTCGACCGAGGTCGGCGGTTCCGGGCAGCAACCAAGGTTGGCCGGGCCGCCACTGAAAACCAAGAACATTCGCCCATCCAACAGGAGACGTAGATGCTCAAACGTGCACTGTATTCGCTGCCCGTCGCGCTGGCCCTGGCAGCTCCCGGCAGCGCCGCAGCCGATCAGACCCCCGTGCAGGTTCTTGAGGGACTCATCAAAAAGTCCGATTCCAAGTACCTCACCCAAAGCCAGCAGAACCTGATGATGATGGAGGATAACCCCGCGTTGTACGTGGGTGAGGACGGCGCCAAGCTGTTCAAGCAAAAGCGTGGTCCGAAGAACGCCTCTCTAGAGGGGTGCGATTTCGGCAAGGGTCCTGGTGTACTGAAAGGCGCCTACGTCGAGATGCCGCGCTACTTTGCGGATACAGGCAAGGTCATGGACCTCGAGTCGCGTCTGGTTTACTGCATGAAGACGCTGCAGGGCTTTACCGACGAGGACGATGCCATCAAGAAGCGCCACGGCTCGACCGATCTCGTCAAGCTGCAAACCTACATCGCAATGCAATCGAACGGCATGCCCTGGAACCCGCCGATGAGCCACCCATTGGAAAAGGCCATGCGAGACGCGGGCGAGGTGATGTTCTATCGGCGCTCTGGTTCGCTCGACTTTAGCTGTGCGTCTTGCCACGCCAAGCCGGGGCTTCGCATCCGCGCCTCCGTGCTGCCGGACTACCATTCTGGAGTCGAGTGGACAAAAGCGGTGTCCTGGCCCGCGTTCCGCGTCAGTCACGACGCCGTTCGCAGCTCTCAGCACCGCGTACTCGAGTGTCTGTGGCAAATGCGGTATCCGATGATCAACCCGGATTCCGATGTCAACATCGCCTTCATTTCGTTCTGGACCGATGCTGCACGCGGGCAACCCGCCATCCTCCCGGACATGAAACGTTAATTGCTATAGCGTCAGGAGAACGAGCCTATGTTTAACAAGATCAAGACTACACCATTCGTATCCGTATCCATCGCAGCCGCGCTCCTCACCGGCGGCTGCGCAGGGCTCAACGCCGACTCCTCTGCCCCAGGCGGGAGCAGCACCAAGGCCAAGGCCGACTACACGAGCATGACTCCCGAGGCGCTGGCCGAGTACCTCATCTTCGAATCGAAGAGCTACAAGCTGGATCAGCCTACGCAGGAGGGCACGACTGGCAAAAGCCGTCTCGTCCAGGACGAGACGATGAAGGCCTGCTCCAAGGCAAAGGGCGGCACACCAGACGCGGACACGCTCAAGAAGGTTGGAGACGCGGCGCGCGCATCCATCAAGTATCCCGAGGGCGGCATCAAACTCGGCGACTGGAAGAAGGGGCGCGAGCTCGCGTGGTCGGGTTTCGGCTACCGTACCGCCCACAACCCGGACGACCACTCGAAAGGCGAACCCGGCGCCAACTGCTACAACTGCCATCAACTGGCCACTGACCGCACAGGCGGCACGATCGGTCCCAGCTTGACCGGTTACGGCAAGACCCGTGGTAACAGCGAGGCGATGCTCAAGTACACCTACGAGGTCATCTACAACCCGCATGCGTACTTCCCCTGCACCCAAATGCCGCGGATGGGTTCCAACAACGTCCTGACGCAGCAGCAAATTGCGGATGTCATGGCGTACTTGTTCGATCCGGCATCACCGGTCAACAAGTAAGCGAGGCGCATGCTCCCGAGGCGGTCGGTTTCGACCGACCGACCTCTCGATGAGCTAATCGCCCGCCGTCACCAAGCAATCCCGACCCGTTGGCCACTGCGCTTTTCGTACCTAATTGCTCGATAACAAATCTCCTCCGCACCGCTGCAACATCCACCCCGGGATGAGGGCCGATGCGAGCGCGGAGAAAGCCGCTGATTCGAGCACCGCTTTGGAATACGTGGCGGGTACACAGCGTCCCTATCGTATCGCATCGCACTTATCTACCGACCGGAGATCCCCGAAATGAATCTGAGCCGACGCGAATTCATTCAGATGCTTGCCGCCGCGAGCGTTGCAGGCTTCAACCTCACAGGCTGTGACCGCGCTCCCGACCAGTTCGAAGGGCCCCGCGGCCCCCAGGGCGCGAAGGATCCCAGCAATCCGTACGAAATCCCGCCGTTCGGCAACGTCTCGGTCATGCACTACACCGACGCGCACGCACAATTGCTGCCGATTTATTTCCGCGAGCCATCGATCAACCTCGGCATCGGCAGCATGAAGGGCAAGCCGCCGCACCTCGTCGGCGAGGCCTTCCTGAAGAAGTACGGCATCAAGCCCGGCACGCCAGAGGCGCATGCCTTCACGTACATCGACTTCGCTGAGGCAGCGAAAAAGTACGGGAAGGTCGGCGGCTATGCGCACCTCGCAACGCTGGTGAAAAACATCCGCGCCCAGCGCCCGGGGGCCCTCCTGCTCGACGGTGGCGACACCTGGCAAGGCTCTGCGACCGCCCTGTGGACCAAGGCGCAAGACATGGTCGATGCGGAACTGTTGCTCGGCGTGAACGTGATGACCCCGCACTGGGAGTTGACCTACGGCGCAGATCGCGTCAAGCAGATCGTCGAAAAAGACTTCAAGGGGAAAGTCGACTTCGTCGCCCAGAACATTTTCGGCGCAGACGATTTCGGCGCCGAACAGCGGTTGTTCCAGCCCTACGTCATCCGGGAAATCAATGGCGTCCCGGTTGCCATCATCGGCCAGGCCTTCCCGTACACGCCGATTGCGAACCCGCGCCACATGATCCCGGGCTGGAGCCTCGGCATCCGTGACAAGGACATGCAGCAGGTCGTCAACGAGGCGCGCGGCAAAGGCGCCAAGGTCGTGATTGTGCTTTCGCACAACGGCATGGACGTCGACCTCAAGATGGCCAGCATCGTCACCGGGATCGACGCCATCATGGGGGGCCACACGCACGACGCCATCCCCGCACCAGTCGAAGTCAGCAACCCGGGCGGCAAGACGCTCGTCACTAACGCCGGCTCGAACGGCAAGTTCCTCGGCGTGCTCGATCTCGACGTGAAGAATGGCAAGGTGGCCGGCTACCAGTACAAGCTGCTGCCGGTCTTTTCGAACCTGATCGAGGCGGACAAGGCCATGCTCGCGCACATCGAAAAGGTGCGCGCGCCGTACAAGGACAAGCTCGAGGAAAAGCTCGCCGTCTGCGACGAGGCCCTCTACCGCCGCGGCAACTTCAATGGCACGTTCGACCAGCTGATCTGCGATGCGCTCGTCGAGCAGGTCGATGCCGAAATCTCGTTCTCCCCCGGCTTCAGGTGGGGCGTGAGCGTGCTGCCGGGTGAGCCGATTACCTTCGACCACGTCATGACGCAGACGGCGATCACCTACCCCAACGTCACGCGAAACGCGATGACCGGCGAGATGATCAAGACCATTCTCGAAGACGTGGCCGACAACCTGTTCAACGAAGACCCCTATTATCAGCAGGGCGGCGACATGGTCCGTGTCGGCGGACTCAAGTACAGCATCGATGTGACCAAGAAAATCGGCCAACGCATCAGTGATATGACGCTCAAGGGTAAGCCGATCGACCCCAAGAAGGAGTATGTCGTCGCCGGCTGGGCCAGCGTGCAAGAAACCCCGGCAGGAGATACCGGCAAGCCCGTTTGGGAGGTGGTAGCAAATCACTTGCGCAACAAGAAAACGATCAGCAAAATCGACCTCAACACGCCCGTCATCAAGGGTGCCGAGGGCAACCCCGGGCTAGCCTGATTACTCCCTGTCACTCCGTTCAGGAGCCTCGCGTTCACCCGCGAGGCTCTTTTTTTTTTCGTACATCGCGCCTGATCCACCGCTAAAATGCAGAGGCATGAAAGTACACCTAACCATGCTCGGCTGCCGACTCAACGAGGCCGAGCTCGAACAATGGTCGCAGCGGTTTCAGGATAAGGGTTTCGCGATCAGCACCTCGCCTCGCGACGCGGATCTGATCGTATTCAATACCTGCGCTGTAACGCACGAGGCGAGCCGCAAGTCCCGGCAACTCATCAGCCGCCTGCACCGTGACAATCCCGAGGCAAAGCTCATCGTCACGGGCTGCCACGCCTCTCTGGACACCGATGCCGTCGCACAGACCCTCGGCGTGGACCTCGTCGTTTCCAACGCCGACAAGCACGATCTACCCGCCATCGCGCAGCGTGCGTTGGCGTTGCCAACCATGCCGCGCGCCGCGGAGCAACCAGGCGCGACCGCGCTCTACGCACGCGGCAGGCACCGCGCCTTCATCAAGATTCAGGACGGCTGCCGCTACCGTTGCACGTTCTGCATCGTGACGGTGGCCCGGGGCGAGGAGCGCAGCAGGCCAATCCGGGAGATAGTGGATGAGGTTCGCGCCGTGCATGCGCAGGGCATTCAGGAGATCGTGCTCACCGGCGTGCACGTCGGCGGCTACGGAGGGGACCTCGGCACGAATTTATTCACCCTCGTACAGGCGCTCCTCGCAGACACCGACATCCCGCGCATTCGGTTTGCTTCCGTCGAGCCGTGGGATTTGCCGGACCGTTTCTTTTCCCTGTTTGAAAACGCTCGACTGATGCCGCACATGCATTTACCGCTGCAGAGCGGCAGCGACAGCGTGTTGCGGCGCATGGCCAGGCGCTGCAGGACCAGTGATTTCCGCGCACTCGTGGAGCGCGCCCGTGCACAGGTCGACCGCTTCAACGTGACGACCGACATCATCGTGGGCTTTCCCGGGGAAAGTGCGGCGGAGTGGTCTGAGACGCTGGCCTTTCTGCCGGAGATCGGTTTCGGCCATCTGCACATCTTTCCCTACTCACCGCGAGCCGGCACCAAGGCAGCCTCGCTGCCGGGGCAGGTGGACACGGCCACGAAGCAGGCCCGCTGCCATGAGCTTGCGGCCTTGGGGCAGGCCATGAAGCGCCGCGCATTGCAGGGGATGATGGATCGGACCGTCGAGGTCCTCTGGGAGCAGCCTTCGGTGGAGCCCGACATAAGCGGGCAAACCGTCCGTTATGCCGGCTACACCCCGGAATATCACCGCGTGCAGGCCAAGGTCGGAGCCGAGATAGACCTTGAATACCGTATCACCAAAACGCGCATCACCGGCATCGATCCGGCGACACTCACGCTCATTGGCGACCCCATAGAGCCGTCCGCGCGATGCTCGTGACAAACCGGCGACCCTCGGCTGCGATCTACCCGTGCCGCTTCGCGCTCGATCGGTGAGCGGACTGGAACGCCAAGGACGGCTCTGTCCGCTGCTTACTGCAACGGTCGGTGGTATCCCCCCGGCACGCCGCTGCGCGACATGACGATCTGCCAGACGTGGATCGCCCGCGCCCGCGCGGCACCGGCGCTGCTGAGGAGGTAATAGGTCCACATCCGGCGGAATCGCTCACCGTAGCGTGCCGCGAAGCGGGGCCACGCCGCTTCGAAATTCGCGTACCACTGCATCAGGGTGGGATCGTAGTCCGCGCCGATGTTGTGGATATCCTCGACGATCAACAGCCCATCCATCGCTGCGGCGAGCTGGCTCAGCGCCGGCAGCTCCGAGTTGGGGAAGATGTAGTGCTCGATCCACGGGTCCACGGCATCCCGACTATCCGGCTTGCCCAAGGTGTGCAGGAGGCACAGGCCCTCGGGCATGAGGCAACGGTCGACCACCTCCATGAATGTGCGGTAGTTCTTCGAGCCAACATGCTCGAACATCCCGATCGAGGCGATCGCGTCGAACGGCTCGTCGACTTCGCGGTAATCCTGCAGACGGATCGTCACGGGCAAGCCCGAACAGCGCGCCTGCGCATACGCCGCCTGTTGCGCGGAGATCGTCACCCCAACCACCTCAACCCCGTAGGTCTCGGCGGCATACTGCGCGAGACTGCCCCAACCGCAGCCGATGTCCAGCAGGCGCATCCCGGGCCCTAGCCCGAGCTTGCGGCATACCAGATCGAGCTTGGCCGTTTGCGCTTCGGCTAATGTGCCAGCGTCGCGCCAGTACCCGCAGGAGTAGACCATGCGCGGGTCGAGCATGGCCTCGAAGAAGTCATTGCCAAGGTCATAGTGAACCTCGGCCACCGCACGCGCACGGTGGGGCGTCTGCAGGTTCAGGAGCCGCATGCGCCAGTCGGCCATGCGCACCACCCAGGGGCGCACCTGTCGGTCCAGCCGCGCGCGCAGCACCCGCTCGAAGAACTGATCCAGCCGCTCGACGTCCCAGCCTCCGTCCATGTAGGTCTCGCCCAACCCGATGGAGCCCATCCTGAACACCTTCGCGAAAATCGCGTCATCATGCACCTGCATGTCCCAAGGTCGGGACCCGCCGAGCTCGATCCCGGCCTGATCGAGCAGGTGTATTGCAAGCGTCCGGAAGTTTCGCACTTTCATCTCGACTCACACCCCTTGGCAACACGGAGAGTTGGCGAGATTGAGTATAGGAAAATACGCAGAATTTAGATCAGGTCTAGCTCAGCAACCTATCTCCCGATCGACCCGCCGAGCTGCAAGCCCCACCCACTGATCGGCCAGGCGGGTCGGCTCTGGCAGGCGGTAACGGGTCAGGCAAGCGAGGGTGAGCGCGATGGCCGTCTGCAGGTCGACACGATGACCGATCGAGACATACAGCGATTTGGTCCGCTCGCGCGTGCGCAGCACCGCACCGACACATTCGCCTGAATCCATGAGGGGTGACCAGTCACCGCGTCGCGGGCCGGGCTCCGTATGCTCACCAAGCAGCCCGGACTTGCCCACGCCAACGCTCGGCGTATCCGTCAATACGCCCAGGTGGCTGGCGATACCGCAGCGCCGCGGGTGGGCGTAGCCCTGCCCATCGCACAACAGCAGATCCGGCGCGGTTTCGAGTTGCCGCAAGGCATCGAGCAGGGCCGGCACCTCGCGAAACGACAACAGCCCCGGGACATAGGGAAACGTGGTGGCGCGACACACGATGTGGTGCTCCAGAACCACGAGCTCCGGCAAGGCAAGCAAAACAACCGCGGCGCACGTCGTCTTGCCGTCCCTCGCAAATGCGACATCGAGACCCGCCACGTGGCGAACCTCGCCGAGGCGGTTGACGGTCTCCACCTGCGTGGCCAACTGTGTCTGGATGTCGCGCGCCTCAGCAGGCGTGACATCCCAGGGATGCTCGTGATGGATCGTCAACGTCCAGGTCAAGTACAGCCTACCGAAATTGCTACGTGGGTATGCACGCGATGGCCCCGACCCACTGTGACCCGCGCACACCAGGCCAACACCCCTTGATACCTGCCTCTTGGGCGGCTGCGCGGACCAGCGGCAAATCGACCGAGGGTGTCGCGCTACAACCGCAGGTCGTCCGATAATCCATCCGACGGTGAGACAACGCAAACGTTGACGAACATCGCGGGCAGCCTAAAGCGCAGCAAGGCTCGGCGGGCACGACCCAACCTATGGGGACGCGATGACAGCCAGACCGAAGACCAACCTGCAGGAGAACGATGTGGAGTACGCGACGAACGTCAGCGATGAAGCCCTAAAGGCCCAGGCGGAAGCGGTGAACCGCCGGCTCCTTGCTGGGAGCCGGATGCTCGCGACGGCGGAATCCTGCACAGGCGGCTGGATCGCCAAAGCCATCACCGACGTTCCGGGCAGTTCCGCGGTGCTCGACCGAGGATTTGTCACCTACACCAACCAGGCGAAACAAGAAATGCTCGGCGTCTCAGCCGCAACGCTCGAGTCTTACGGCGCGGTGAGTGAACCCACCGTGCGGGAGATGGCCATTGGCGCCCTGCGCGCGAGCCGCGCGCAAATTGCCGTGGCCGTCTCGGGCATCGCCGGCCCCAGCGGCGGCACACCGTCCAAACCGGTCGGGATGGTCTGTTTTGCCTGGTCTACTGGCGACCCGGGAGAAACCCGCACGTCTACCCAGTATTTCCATGGCGACCGCGAACTCATCCGGCGTCAGGCCACCGCCTGGGCGCTGCGCGGCATTCTGGAGATGCTGGCCGAAACACCCTAACGGCGTGGCGCAGCAACGCACCGCACCGCGCACCGTCAACGGCTCGCAACGCCCTGCTCAGCCGCATGGCGAACGGTCGCATCACGCGTTGTATCGGCTACCCGTGAGTCTGTCCCCACGCGCTTGCGACGCATGGCGAGCACCTTGCCATCGCTGGCCTTCTCGGCAGCCAACGACGCCTCCGCAGCGTGCGCAAGCGTGCGCAGCACGGGTACGGTCTCGGCCTCATTGACCAGGAACAGCACGCCGACGCCTTGCGCCGAGCGGTGCACCACCAACGCTGGCCAACGGTAGCGCGTGACATCCTCGCCGTTGGGGGCCGAAAATTCGACTTCGATACGATGGCAAGGGCTGTCGGCCAGGTTATCGACCTCTACGAACGCGCCCTCCCCGCCCACATTGACGATGCAAGCCGGGATGACTTCACCCGTGCGCAACCAAACCCTCGCATCGACCCAAACGTCCTTACGCTGATAATTGCGATGTTCCACCCGTTCTCTCCTCTGAATAAATCGACTATCCGTATCGTCTAGGATTGCCTCCACCGAATCGTGGTCCATTTAGGTACACGAAACCCCACATTCACCTGCCCGTGGGCGCCCTTCGACGGGGCACAACCCACCCGCAGGTGGACACGAAGGACATTCACCTGTGCACAGCATCGGGGAAAGATCGCAGGAGGCGAAAGCATCTTATCGCCCGAAGCGTGTCGGATGTTGAGACACCCGTCACATCATGCTACGGGTGCATCGTGATCCTTTTGTTAATAGCCTACTTCCTGAGTCCGCGTTTGACATTAATCAACCCACCATCAGGCAAGCCGAAACGAACAAAGTTCATTTTTTCGGACGCATCCGCCCGAGGGTATCGATTTCAGCGGGTCGGGGAGAGGCGGGGATGGCTCGCTGCAGTCGATTGGGGCGGAGCGACGCGAATCGAAAGCTGCGAACACCGAGCCAAACACGGCTACTCACGCGCCCGATGTGTGCATTGCGGGCGCCGTCCTGGGCGCAGGTGCTCAGCTCGATAATCCGCTCGGCGCCTCGCTGCGGCAGGCTGGCAAGATCGAGCCGACGTCCAACGTCAAAGCACTGCGCGTTCACGGAGGCTACGCGCGGTCGCGCACGCCTCGGGCGCGGGCTGATCCCACGGTGGCGGCTTCACAGGGCCAGCGAGGAGACACCCCGCTGCGCCCGCTCCTGAGCTTCCTGACACCGTACACAGCGCTTGGCGGTCGGCTGCACACGAAGCCTGGCAAAGCCAATGTCGTTGCCACACTCCGCACAGATGCCGTAAGTCCCGTCGCCGATCCGATTCAGGGCGGCCTGCACCTCATCCAGCTCGTGACGGTGGCGATTGATTTCGGTGTGATTCATCTCCGTGAGCAGGTTTGCCAGTGCGACATCCTCCATGTCGTGCACTTCGCCGGCGAGCTGTCGATACTGCTCCTCACCCAGCCGCTCGATCTCCTCGCGGATCTCCTCGCGCAGCTCCTCCCGTCGCCGGTGCAACTGCCCATCCAGCTCGACGAGTTCCTGTGTGCTCAATTGCGTAGCCATCGACAATCACCTTTCAGATCAGCTTGCCAGCTCGGCAATCCTCAGAATCCCACTGAAATTCAAACAAACCACTGTACGAGAGTATTGACCTGAATCAGGTTTTTACAAGGCGACGGGCGTAACAAAAAAAGCCAGCACGGCGGCTGGCTTGGGGATTCGGTGGTGGGTCGTGCTGGATTCGAACCAGCGACCAATACATTAAAAGTGTACTGCTCTACCGACTGAGCTAACGACCCGAATGGAAGGCGGAAGTTTACACAATCCGATGGAAATCACAAGACGATGACAGGGTATGAAACCTATGTCTGGACTCGGCAACGCATGCCAGCCCGTCAGACAGCATCGAGCTGCCGGAACCGGGCTGGCCAGAGCTTCATGTCCGCCAGGCTGGCCGCCAGCGCCTTGAGCACCGAGGCCTCACCTTCGTACACCATGCGGTAGTAGAGCACCTTCATGGTCAGCGCGCTGCCGAACACGATCGCACCAAAGCTGACGAACGAGCCGAGCGCCAGCGTCGATGCGCCGCTGACGGCCTGACCAACCGTGCAACCCATCGCGAGCACTCCACCGATGCCCATCAGTGCGCCACCCACGACGTGGTTCGCAAAGTCCTTCCAGCCGGTGAACCACTCGATGCGGAACTTGCGAAACAACACAGAGTACAGAAACGAACCGATCAGCACCCCAGCGCCCGCCACCAGCGCGAAGGTCAGCCATTGGTTCGAGAATCCGGTCTCGGCCCAACGCAGCAAATGCGCACCGGGCTGGATGAACGTGAGGGACTGCGCCCCCACTGCTGCCGGCCGGTCGTCCATGAAGCCGACCTCCTCGAGGTAGGCCTTGCCGAGCGACCCTGCGGTCAGGTACCACGCAGCGACGACTGCGAGCCCGACCACCAGGCCACCCAGGATATTGTCGGACCGGCCCCGAAAATCCCGGGACTTGAAGGCCCACAAGACCATCGGCACGCCAATCGCGAGCGCTACGATCAGCGACAGCGGCCAGTGCTGCAATCCGGGGATGCCCGCAAGCAGGGAATCCACGCCCTGCGTGGTGACCCCCCAAGCCCCGAGGTCGATGAAGGCCGGCTGCATCCAGCGCAGAAACACGTTGAACCCAAAGTTCGTGAAGATCATCAGATAGGCGGTCACGCCGATCATCAGCAGCACAAAAACCGACTTCAGGTTGCCCCCGCCGATGCGCAGCAACGTCTTGTTACCGCAACCGGAGCCCAACGTCATGCCGATGCCGAACAGGATGCCACCCACGATGTACCTGGGCCACGCGAACACCGGCGTACGGTACGGGGGATTCGCCGTGTCATTGCTTGCGGTCAGCGACATGTCGAGGTACCCCAGGTGTTGCAATACGCCCACACCGAGGATCGCGACGGCGATGGCAAACACCCAGGCACGCAGGCGGCCGGTATCACCGATGTTTACCCAGTCGGACACCGCGCCCATCGTGCAAAAGTTGGTCTTGACGCTTACCGCGCCCATGATCAGGGCTACGATGAATGCACCCAGCAAAAGCTCCTCGCCTGTAGACATCGCCGACCTCGGACGCCATCGGTATAATTGATCTAGATCAAATATTAGCAGGGCAACCTGGTATATCCACCGTGCATGTTCACGCCGGTCGATAGCGCGTAGTATCCGCCATGCCCGCGTCTTCGAAGCCCTTGCGGCGGAGCCGGCACGCATCACAGCGTCCACAGGCGCGGCCTTCCTCGTCAGCCTGATAGCAGCTCACCGTCGACGCGAAATCCACGCCGAGACGCGCCCCGGTGCGGATGATATCGGCCTTCGAGAGGTTGATGAGCGGCGTGTGAATGCTCAGCGCGCGACCTTCCACGCCGGCCTTCGTCGCCAGATTGGCCATGCGCTCGAACGCGGCGATGTATTCCGGACGACAGTCCGGGTACCCCGAGTAGTCGATGGCGTTAACGCCGATGAAGATGTCCTGGCTCCCCAGCACTTCCGCACTGGCCAAGGCAATCGACAGAAACACGGTATTCCGGGCGGGAACGTAGGTGACTGGGATGCCCGTCGTGGGCTGCTCCGGGACTGCGATGGCCGGGTCCGTGAGCGCGGAGCCGCCGATCCCCGCAAGATCCAGGTCGATGATGCGGTGCGACGCCGCCCCCAGCGCGGCCGCCAAACGCTGTGCGGCCAGGAGTTCCGCTTGATGCCGCTGCCCATACCGAAAGCTCAAGGCATGGCAGCGATAGCCCTCCGATCTGGCGATGGCCAGCACCGTTGCCGAATCCATGCCGCCCGAGAGCAGAACGACCGCATCTTTCATCGATGTGTCAACCTCGCAGTTCGCAACTAGCGGCCGGGCGTCTCGCCCCAGAGGATCTTGTGCAGCTGGACCTGCATGCGCACGGGCAGCCGGTCTGCGAGGATCCATTCCGCGAGCTCGGTCGCCGGGAGCTCGCCGTACGCGGGCGAGAACAAGACCTCGCAGCGCTGCGGGAGTTCCAGTTCCCGCAGCCGCGCAACGGCCCATTCATAGTCATCCCGGTCACACAGGACGAACTTGATCTGGTCGCGCGGTGTGAGATGCTCAAGATTCAACCAAAGGTTACGATGCGACTCGCCCGAGCCGGGCGTCTTGAGGTCCACAACCTTGACCACCCGCGGATCGACGGCCTGGACGTCGAGCGCACCACTGGTTTCGAGGGAGACCGTGAGGTTAGCGTCCGCAAGGGCCGCGAGCAGATCGAAACAATTGCGTTGCGCGAGCGGTTCGCCGCCGGTCACTGTGACATGCGCGACGCCGTAGGCGCGCGTTCTCTCCACGATCTCCGCCGTCGTGAGCCACTCACCGCCTGAAAATGCGTACGTCGTGTCGCAGTAGCGACACCTCAGAGGGCACCCGGTCAGCCGGATGAAGACGGTGGGCCAGCCGACGCTGCGGCTCTCGCCCTGCAGGGAGAGGAAAATTTCCGTGACACGGAGCCGCGCCGCCGGGGCGGCGGCGTCGGCGTCGGGCTCGGATCTTTGGCCGATCAACCGTCAGTGACCCTCGCGCTGCATGCGACGCAGGCGCTCGTCGGCCAGCTTGGCCACCGTGCTGCCCGGGAAGTTCTGCACGATCTCCTTCAGCACGGTCCTGGCACTCGACCAGTTTTTCAGTTCGTAGTAACTGTACCCCAACTTGAGGCTGGCATCGGGGATTTTCGGGCTGTTCGGGTAGTTTGCGCGTACCTTCTCGAACTCCTTGGCCGCCTGCTCGTACTTACCCGCACCGTAGTACGCCTCCCCGAGCCAGTACTGGGCGTTCTGCACCAACGTGCTGTTCGGGAAATTCTGCATGAACTGCACGAACGACTGCGCGGAAGCGTCATACTGCCCATTTTTCAGCAGATCGAAAGCCTGACGGTACTGCGTCTGCTCATCGAGCTGGCCGACCTCGGGCGCAGCCGCTGTGGCCGTACCAGCGCCAGGCACACCGCCAGCGACAGGGCTCACGCCGACACCTGCGGGATGTGCGCCTCGCGCTTCGAGTTGTTGGATCCGTTTGTCGTGGTCGAGATACAGCTCCTTCTCGCGCTGGTTGAGCTGCTCGAGCTTGTAATTGAGCTCCTCGAGCTTGCCGCGCAACGCGCGATTCTCCTGCTCGACCGCGTCCAGGCGTAACAGCATCTGCGGCAGCCCCACTTCACCTTCCAGCAACGACTCGAGCCGCTGCAGACGTGACTCGTGGTTGGCCAGCGCTTCGTCGGTGCGGCCTGCCAACGATGGCACGCTCACCGCAAGGCCCAGGGCCACAAGCGAAGCTTGTGACCCCAGGAATACCGCCTTACTTGGCTTCATAGATGATTTCGACACGCCGGTTCTTCGCCCAAGCGGCCTCGTCGTGACCAGGGTCTGCCGGACGCTCTTCGCCGTAGCTCACGATCTCGAGCTGCTCGGCCTTGGCACCCTGCAGCAGCATCAGCTGACGCACAGACTTGGCGCGGGCCTCGCCCAGGGCGACGTTGTACTCCCGGCTGCCGCGCTCGTCGGCATGACCCTCCAGACGCACGCGGGCAGTGGGGTTGGTGCCAACGTAACGGCCATGGGCGTTGGCAACTTCCGGCTCGAGCACCGTCGAGCTGTCGTAGTCAAAATAGATGACGCTGCGGCTCAGCGGATTGGACGGATCGCTGAACGGATCCACGGCGACCTTGCCCGTGCCAGCACCGCGCGGCTGGGCGCTCGTGTCCGGCTTCGCGGCCGCGGCCTTGTCGTCCTTAACATTCTGACTGGCGCATCCAACCATCATCAGCGACGCCATCATTCCTACCAGCAACTTACGATTCATATACGCTACACTCCATTTGTAAAAAAGACACAGATTTGAACGTCCGAATATTAACCCGTTCTAATTGAGAAATGGAGACCAGTCGGGCTCTCTGACCTCGCCTTCCCTTAGAAACAGGATCTGCCTCACACGCCCGTCATCACTGACGGCCGCCAGCACATCCCGGCTGCCCTCCTTCGTGGCATAGATAACCATACCGCCGTTGGGGGCGAAACTCGGGGATTCATCCAGGCGACCGTTCGTCAGGATGTTGAACTGGCGCGTCTCGAGATCGAGCAGCGCAATCCTGAAACGGTTGCCCTCGCCATGGACCATGGCGATCTTGCGTCCATCCGGGGAGACCGTCGGCGAGGCATTGTACCTGCCTTCGTACGTCAACCGCTGAGGCTCGCCCCCGGAGACGGACACCTTGTAGATCTGCGGTCCGCCCGTGCGGTTGGAGACAAACACAAGGTTCTGACCGTCCGGCATCCAGGCAGGCTCGGTATTGATGGAGCGGTCTCGCGTCACCTGCGTGAAGCGACCACTGTCAATGTCGAGGATGTAGATGTTCGGGTTGCCCCCCTCGGAGAGGGTCACGGCGAGGCGCTTGCCATCCGGCGACCAGGCAGGGGCACCATTGATGCCGGGGCGGCTTGATACCTTCTTGCGCTCCCCAGTGAACACGTTCTGGATGTAGATGCCCGAGCGGTTGCCTTCGAACGACACGTAGGCGACCTGCTTGGAGTCCGGGGCCCACGAGGGCGACATGATCGGGCTCGCGGAATTGAGGATGGTGCGCTCGTTGAAGCCATCCGAATCCGCCACCTTGAGCAGGTAACGCGGCTTGGTGGCCGGTCCTTCGGTGGTCACATACACCACGCGCGTGTTGAAGGCCCCGCGGATGCCCAGGATCGCCTCGTAGATCAGGTCGGCGATCTGGTGAGCGGCCATGCGCAGCTCCCGTTTCTCGGCCGGTATGGCGTACCCCGCGACCTGCTTGCCGCCCACTGTATCGAACAGGCGGAAGGTGATGCGGTAAAAGCCTGGCGCCTCCTCCTTCATGTCGCCCACGACGAGCCAATCCATGCCCCGCTCACGCCAGCTTGCGAGATCGGGCGACTGGCTGGTATCGCCGACGCGGGGATTGAAGCGTCCGCTGCGCTTGAGATCAGCCATCACGATGTCACCGATCGACTCGGCAGGCGCACCCATCCCGGACGAGGGAAACGGCGAGATGGCAATCGGGATCGCGCCATCCACACCCTGCGTGATCTTGATGTCCAGCACGGCCCAAGCCGACAGGCACCACGCCAGCAACAGCAAGGTCAACAGATGTTTCAATCGGTTCATAGGGGTTTTCTCAACCATCGGGATCGAACGTAAAGCGTATGTTAGCCTCGAAAACGCGCGGATCAGGAGCTTGCGGCAAGGGGTCGGAGTTGAACACGGCCCTCTCCACCGAGCGGTGGACGTGCGGCGGGCAGGTCCTCGAGGCCTCGACGATCACGCGCATGACAGCGCCGTTGCTCGCCTGTGTCACATTGACCACGCACCGCGTGCCTGATGAATCTGCGGGCCGCAGCCAGCGCCCCTCGACCTTGCGTTTGATGGAGGCAACCCACTGCGCACGCAGGCCATCGATGCGCTTGCCCTCGGCCGCTGCAGCCGCGAGCGCACCTTCCTCGGCCTCCATCGCGCTCGCCAAGCGGGCCCGCTCAGCCTTTTTCTCCGCCTCGCGCGCCTTCTTATCCTCTTCGGCCTTTTTAGCCTCCTCCGCCTTTTTGGCCTCAGCCTGCTTTGTCTTCTCTGCCTCGGCCTCCTTGCGCTTCTGCTCGGCGATGCGTTTTTCCTCTTCCTGCTTGAGCTTCTCTTGCCGCTTGCGTTCCTCCTCCTGCTGCTGCTTCACCGCAGCGAGGCGCGCGTTCTCCTCCTCCTGGCGGCGGACGAGCTCAGCCTGCCGCTTGGCCTCCTCTTGCCTGCGCTTGGCCTCCGCTTGCTGCTCCGCCTCCCGCTCGCGGCGCAACTGCTCCTGACGTTGCTGTTCCTCGACGCGCCGCTGCTCCTCGGGCGAGGGCTGGGGCGGCTGTTTCGGTTCGGGCTTGGACTCCGGCTTGGGTTCTGGCCGCGGGGGTTCTGCGGGGCGCGCGGGCCCGGGGGCGGCGCTCACCAGGGTCGCCGTGATCGCCTCGCCGACTTGCGGCTCTTCGTGCCACCAGTCGAGGCGCAACAGAAAGAACGCGAACAGGACGACGTGGAGGCCAATGGCCACCAGGACGGCTGTTGGGTGCTTCTGGATTTGCTCGATCATGGTGTCGCGGCCAACTCCCCGAGCTAGCGCTTACCTCGATCCTTCGGCTGCTCGGTGATCAGGCCGATACTGCTGGCGCCCGCGGACTGGATGGCGGTCATCGCTTCAATCACGCTGCCATACCCGACCTTTTGGTCACCGCGAACATAGACGCGCTTATCCTCGCGCCCCGCGAGCTTTTGCTCGATGCGCTTCGCGAGCTCGCCGGCCGACATCGGGGGGGCGTTTTTGCCCTCGCTGTCGAGGTAGAACTGACCAAATTCGTTGACCGCCACCACGATCTGCTCGTTCTGCCCGGGCTCCTTGATCGGCTTGGAGGTTGCCTTCGGCAGGTCGATATCCACGCCCTCCTGTAACAGGGGCGCGGTGACCATGAAGATCACCAGCAGCACGAGCATCACGTCGATGTACGGAACGACGTTGATCTGTGACATCGGCTTACGCCGTTTGTGCTTGTAGCGGACCATGGGCTAGCGCGGCTTACTGACCACCGGCCGCTGCAGCAAGGTGATGAATTCCTCGACGAAGTTGTCGTAGCGCGTGACCAACCGCTCGACATCGTTGGCGTAGCGGTTGTAAGCGATCACCGCCGGGATTGCCGCAAACAGGCCGATGGCCGTGGCGATGAGCGCCTCGGCGATACCCGGCGCCACCGCCGACAAGGTGGTCACCTTGGCGTCGGAGAGCGCCATGAAGGAGTGCATGATCCCGTAAACCGTGCCAAACAGGCCGATGTACGGACTGGTCGAGCCGACGGTCGCGAGGAACTCGAGCGAGCTCTCCAGCTCATCGACCTCACGCGCCAGCGCCACACGCATGGAGCGACCGATCATGTCCACCGCACTGATGTGCGCGTGGGTTTGCGTCTTGATCTGCCGCAGGTACTCCTTGAAGCCGGCCACGAAGATATTTTCCATACCATCCAGATTGCCGCGGTTACTCACATCCTTGTACAGAAACTCAAGGTCGGTGCTCGACCAGAAACGCTCCTCGAACTGCTCGGCGCGCCGCTTGGCCTTGCCGAGCACACGCCACTTGATGACGATCAACGCCCAAGACGCGATCGATGCCAGCAGCAACAAGGCCATGACCGCCTTGACCACCGGACTGGCCTTTAGGATCAGCTCCAACACCGTCAAATCGAATGACACTTCGCGAGTTCCCCTCGTATCGATTCCGGAATACCGCGTGCACGAAACCGATCCGCGTCAATGCACACGACCCTTACCCTGGCGTCTGTCAGGCAGGTTGCGTCTCTCCATACACTCTGGTGGAAGGTAATGCTGGTGCGCGTCAACTCTGTGACACTACTGCGGATGTTGAGCAGTTCGTTAAACCGTGCGGGCAAAAGGTACTCGATTCTAACACTGTGAACCGCGAACAATACACCCTCGGCGCGCAGCACGTCTTGCTCGAATCCTAGCGCGCGCAGCCACTCGGTACGGGCGCGCTCCATGAATTTGAGGTAGTTCGCGTAGTAAACCACCCCGCCGGCATCGGTGTCCTCGTAGTAGACCCGCACCGGCCAGTCATGGCCACTCATGGCTCGTCTCCGCCGCCGAGCAGATCACCGGTTGCGTTGACCGCAACCGTCGCAGGCGCTTTGAGCCCGAAGTGCCGGTAAGCGAGCACTGTGGCCATGCGCCCGCGCGCCGTACGCATGATGAAACCTTGCTGGATGAGAAACGGCTCGATCACGTCCTCCAGCGTGTCGCGGCTCTCGCCAATAGCTGCTGCCAGCGAGTCGATGCCCACCGGGCCGCCGCCGAACCTTTCCATGATTGCGAGCAGCAGGCGGCGGTCCATGAGATCGAAGCCCAATGGATCCACGTTGACCATGCGCAACGCGCGGTCGGCGATTTCCGGCGTGATGTGGCCGTTGGCCTTCACCTCGGCGTAATCGCGCACCCGGCGCAGCAAGCGGTTGGCAATACGCGGCGTGCCACGCGAGCGACGCGCGATCTCCGCCGCTCCCGCGGGCTCGATGGTCACGCCCAGAATCTGCGCCGAACGCTCGACGATGAGCTGCAGATCGGCCGCGGAGTAAAACTCCAGACGCTGCACGATGCCGAATCGGTCGCGCAGCGGCGAGGTGAGCAGGCCCGCGCGCGTGGTCGCCCCGACCAGGGTGAAGCGCGGCAGATCGAGCTTGATCGAACGCGCCGACGGCCCTTCACCGATCACGATGTCGATCTGAAAATCCTCCAGCGCCGGATACAGGATCTCCTCGACGACTGGGTTGAGCCGGTGGATCTCATCGACGAACAGCACGTCGCCGGCTTCGAGGTTGGTGAGGATCGCCGCGAGGTCGCCCGGCTTGTCGAGCACGGGCCCGGAGGTTTGGCGCAGCGCCGCGCCCATCTCCTGCGCGAGGATATGCGAGAGTGTGGTCTTGCCAAGCCCTGGCGGCCCAAAGATCAGCACGTGGTCGAGCGGCTCGCCGCGCGCCCGCGCCGCGCCGATGAACACCTCCATCTGCTCCTTGACCGCCGGCTGGCCGATGTAGTCCCGCAGGCGCCGCGGCCGGATGCTGAGCTCGGTCGGCTCCTCACCAGGTTGCCGTTCGGGATCCACGAACCGGGTCATTTCAAGGTGCCCTTCAACGCAAGACGGATCAGCGCCTCACTGCTCTGCCCCTCAGCCGGCAGCGCGTTGACCATGCGGCTCGCCTCTTGGGGCTTGTAGCCCAGCGCGATCAGCGCGTCGATCGCCTCGCTCACTGGGTCATGCTGGACAGCCGCCAGTTTGCCCGGCACGGCCGCAAAGTCAGGCGACTGGTCGAGTCGATCGCGCATCTCCACCACCAGGCGCTCGGCCGTCTTCTTGCCCACACCAGGCAGGCGCACCAGTGCCGCGGTATCGCCCTGCAACACGCGACGACGGAACTCCTCCGGCGTCATGCCCGAGAGGATCGCAAGCGCCATACGCGCGCCCACCCCGGTGACCTTGAGCAGCTGGCGGAACAACGCCCGCTCGCCCTCGGTAAGGAAGCCAAAGAGGGTGTGTGCATCCTCGCGGACCTGAAGATGGGTGAGCAGGGTCACGTGTTGCCCCACGGCCGGCAGGGCAAACAGCGTGGACATCGGCACCTCGACCTCGTAGCCGACGCCCTGCACATCGACGAGCAACCAGGGTGGGCGTTTCTCGACCAACTCGCCGCACAGCCTGCCGATCATCGGGCCGCACTCCGCTCCGCCTGGCGGAGGCGCTGGTTGAGCCGTTGCAAGTGGGCATGACAGAGCGCGAGGGCGAGCGCATCGGCCGCATCGGGCGCGAGCCGCTCGGTGTGCTTGAGCAGTAGGCCGACCATGTACTGCACCTGTTGTTTGGAGGCAGCGCCCGTGCCTACCACGGCCTGCTTGACCTCGCGCGCGGCGTATTCGTTGAGCGGCAGGCCGCGCCGCACGCAGGCGCAGATCGCCGCGCCGCGCGCCTGGCCGAGCTTAAGGGCGGAGTCCGGATTGCGGGCAAAGAACACCTGCTCGATGGCAACGGCCTGAGGCTGGTGTTCGTCGATCACGGAGGAGAGCCCCACGAAGATCTCCCCCAGGCGCCCGGCCAGATCCGCTGCGCGCAGGCGCAGTGCGCCACTGGCGACATGCACGCTGTCGCGCCCGTCACTGTCGATGATGCCAAAGCCGGTGACCTGCGAACCGGGGTCGATGCCGAGAATGCGCTGCACGCCGTGCACCCGGGCATTCAGCTCAGGCGCAGGGTGGCGGGATCAGCCCGCAAGGACTTCATCGGGATAGTCGGCATTGGTGTAGACCTCCTGCACGTCGTCGAGGTCTTCGAGCATGTCGATCATCTTCAGCATCTTGCCGGCCGTCTCGACATCGAGCGCCGTGAGGTTGTCGGCACGCATCGTCACCTCGGCGCTCGCCGGCTTGAGCCCGGCCGCCTCGATGGCGGATTTCACCACGTCGAACTGCTCGGGCGAGGTCAGCACGTCGATGTAGCCATCCTCCCAGTTCACCACATCATCCGCGCCGGCCTCGAGCGCGGCGGCCATCACGGCATCCTCGTCCGTCCCGGGTTCAAAGCTGATGATGCCCGTCTTCTTGAACATGTAGGCCACCGAGCCATCCGTGCCCAGGTTGCCGCCCATCTTCGTGAAGGCGTGGCGAACGTCGGACACCGTGCGGTTGCGATTGTCGGTCAGGCAATCGACGATCACCGCCGCGCCACCAGGACCGTAGCCCTCGTAGCGCACCTGCTCGTAGTTGGAGCCGTCGGCCTCCCCGCTGCCGCGCTTGATGGCGCGCTCGATCGTGTCGCGTGTCATGTTGGCGGTCAGGGCCTTGTCGACGACGGCGCGCAGCCGGGGGTTGGACGACGGATCAGGCCCACCGGTGCGCGCAGAGACCGTGATCTCGCGAATCAGCTTGGTGAACAGCTTGCCCCGCCGCGCATCCTGCGCGTTCTTTCGATGCTGGATGTTTGCCCATTTACTGTGGCCTGCCATGGTTCCGTCTCAAAACCGATCTGCTGAATTAAAGCCTTGAATCTTATCACGCCGCCGCAGCACCGAAATCACCACTATGCAGGTAGCGACACACCGCATCGGCGACCGGACGCGAGAACAGCATCCCGAAATGCCCCCGGTGCACCGTCAGGTGACGCGTGACACACAGGCCCCGCGTTTCGACGACAGACACCGTACCGTCGTTGGGGCCCGGCAGTTCGCCGAACAGGAGGTTACCCAGGCCGATGCCGCGATCACCCGCGATCATGCCCACCTCAGCGGGGCCGCGCCAGGTCGGGATGTCGCCGAGCAGCCCGCGCACGAGACTCTTGCCGAGCAGCGGTCGCGTCAGCGGAAAACTCGCGTAGGCGCTCGCCGTTGTGCTGCCGTTGAGCGGCGTGCCCAGCATCAGCACACGCCCGGGCCGTTGCTCCGGATAGCGCTCGAACAAATGCGCGAGCACGATGCCGCCGAGGCTATGGGCCACGAAATGCACGGTGTCCCCCGGCACCTGCGCGAGCCAACCCTGCAACCGGATCGCGTTTTCCTCGGGCGCGCAACGCACGCTCGGATAGCGAAAGGGGTATGTGGCGAAACCGCAAAAACCCACCTCTCGGCGCAACCACTCCATCTCGAAGCCCGTCATCCACAAGCCGTGAATGAACACGACGGACTCGGGTTTGGACTCGGATTTCGTGGCTGGATCGGGGAGCGCAGCGCGGTTCATCGATCCATTATGACAACCGTCGCCCGCCGCTCGCCAGCAGAGCGGGCCCACGCCCTGAGCGCGAAAGACGGCAAAAGGGGCGCCCCGCGGTTACGGGGCGCCAGTGCGGCCAAATGGTGAACGACCGTTGGAGGTCAAAGCCGGTGGCGTCCCTCTGACGAGATGCCGCCGGATCGTGAAGGACTTACATCGCAGACATGCCGGACATCCCGGACATGCCACCCATGCCAGTTTGCGGGTAGAAGTAGATCTGCCCCTCCGGCGTGATCCGGAAGTAACCCGACATTCCGCTCATGCCGGACATGCCCTGCATCCCACTCATTCCGGACATGCCCGACATGCCGCGCTGACCGCCCATGCCTTGCATCCCGGACATGCCGCTCATGCCACCCATGCCCGACATCCCGGACATGCCTTGCTGACCGCCCATGCCCTGCATTCCGGACATGCCACTCATCCCGGCCGGCACCCATTGCCAGTAGCCCCCACTGCCCTGCATCCCGGACATCCCCGACATGCCGCC
>CAYSFW010000059.1:0-34563 GCA_964430355.1 uncultured Thiotrichales bacterium | reverse complement strand
CATCAGCCCCGGCCACATCAGCCCCGGCCACATCAGCCCCGGCCACATCAGCCCCGGCCACATCAGCCCCGGCCACGCTGGCCCGCGGCCCGGCCGCAACGCCACCGGCTACCCCGCTGCCCTCTTCTGAACTCGCCGATACCACCACGCCCGTTCAGGCAAGATCGGATACGCACTCGGTACAGCCCAGCGTAGTGGTGCCATCCCAACCGCTGGTACCGGCTGGTCGGCCAGACGCTGCGCCCGCGGCCCAGGACAGCCCCGCACAGCCACTGCGCGCCCGCGACACCCGCACCGTAACGATGCCGCCCACCCGTATTTCCGAGGCCATGGAATCCGCTCGTGACGCCGCCGCCACAGCCACCGCGAATGGGACAGCCGAAGCGACACGCGAGACTCCGCCCAGCGCAGCGGCAAGCGGTCAGCGCCCCGGCAGCATTCCCTTACAGACTCCCGCAGCAGCGAATCGCCTCGCCGAACAGGTCACCTACATGGCACAACGCGATTTGCAGCACGCAACCATCCAAGTCGACCCCGCGGAGTTAGGACCGATCCAGATCCGCGTGACGCTGGGCAGTCACGACCAATTGCAGATTCAATTCACGGCGGCGCAGGCCCAGACCCGCGAGGCTCTGGAGGGCCACTTGCCGCGGTTGCGCGAGGTACTCGCCGAAAGCGGATTCAGCCAGCTCAACGTTGACGTCTCCGGCAACCCGGACCACCAACGTCAGGCCGCAACCCATTACTCGCAGGGGGATTCGAGACAGTCCCATACGCCCTGGCGGCTGCCCCGCGAGGAATCGCCGCAGCCCCACGAAGCGCCAGCCACCTCGCACGCCTCGCGCGTGGGTGAAGGCGCAAGACTCGACGTCTTCGCCTGAGCCGCACGGC
Organism: uncultured Thiotrichales bacterium; assembly: GCA_964430355.1. Classification (GTDB taxonomy): domain Bacteria; phylum Pseudomonadota; class Gammaproteobacteria; order UWMA-0217; family UWMA-0217; genus CAYSFW01. Next base: position 33,672 of record CAYSFW010000059.1, on the reverse strand, counting down.
GGTCGCGGCACCCGCCGCAGGAGGACCCGCAATGCCTCAGAGGAAGTCGAACCCGGCTCACGCCCCGCGCAGGGAGGACTCCCCAGCCCCCACGGGCAGGCAGCTCATGGCGTAGGCCCAGCACACCGCATACGGCCCGGACCGAGGACATCCGGAACCCGGCACGGACGTGCTGTGTATGTTGTATCGAAAAACTTGCTGAGAACTGAGGACAACAGACCAATGGCAATCCCCCCGCACGCAACCGGCCGGGAACGCGCACTGCCGGATGGTGAATTTATCGTTTCGACAACGGACACGCGCGGAAAGATCACCTACGTAAACCAAGCCTTCCTCGACATCAGCGGCTTCACCGAGGCAGAGCTGATCGGCAAACCACACAACGTGGTCCGGCATCCCGACATGCCCCGCGAGGCATTCCGCGACCTGTGGCGCACCCTGCAGGCGGGCCGACCTTAGACCGGCATCGTCAAAAACCGCTGCAAGAATGGCGATTATTACTGGGTGCTCGCCAACATCAGCCCGATCGAGCGCGATGGCAAGGTCACTGGCTACGTCTCCGTACGCACGCGGCCGGCACGCGAGGACGTCGAGGCCGCCCAACACCTGTACGCGGAGATGCAAACCCCGACTGGCGCGAACCGCTGGCGCATCGTCGAAGGCACAGCAGTTCGCAACACCCTATGGCAGCCGATGGGTAGGTTTCTGCCTCAAACGCTCAAACACCGGCTGGCCGTCGCAATTGTCGTGGGCACGCTGCTGGTGACCAGCCTTGGCGTGCTCGCGCTCTCGGGAGTCCAGCACCTGCGGGGCGGCCTCGAAGCGGTGTTCGCCCAGGCCGTCGTCCCCATCAAGCTGCTCAAGACGGTCTCCGACAGCTACGCCACCGAAATTCCTGCATGGCTGCATCAGGTCGAATCGGGTCAAATGCCTCCAGGCGAGGCGACCGCCAAAATCGAGGCCGCCCAGGCAACCGGCAAGGCGCAGTGGACGGCTTTCCGGCAGATCGCGGCAAAGACGACGGATCGCGCGCTGCTCACGGAATCCGAGACGATGCTCAACGAGTTCGATGCAGCCCTCACAACGCTGCGTGGCCAACTCGCCGCGGGCGCGGAGATGGCAAGCACCGATCAGCGTGCGACTCTAGACCAGCAGGCGGTGTCGCTCTCGCGGCGGATCGCGGAACTGATCGACCGCCAAATGCACTTGATTGCGCAGCACTATGGGAGTGCAAACGACGAATCTCTGCACACGCGCAACGTCCTGTTCGCGGGCATCGGGCTATTCATCGTCCTCCTTGCCGCGGCTGGCTGGCGGCTTTTCAACGAAGTCGTCTACCCATTGCGGCAGATGGCCGGGCAGATGACCCGCATCGCCAATGGCGACTTGGGCATCGCAGTTCACAAACAACGCAATGACGAAATCGGTGAGATGGTAGACGCCTTCAAGCGACTCTACGTGCGGCAGGGATACGACGTCGCCGAAGCGCACCGCCAGGCCACCGAGAGCCTGCGCATCAAGGTCGCGCTGGACAACGTCTCGGCCTGTGTGATGATGGTCGACAACCAGCGACGCATCATTTACATGAACAAAGCTGTGGAGCAACTGATGCGAGTGCTTGAACCGCGGCTGCGCGAGGACATTCCCGGATTCCAGGCCGCGCATCTCATCGGACAGCCGGTCGACGTGCTGCTCGGCAAGAGCGGCCTGGCCTACGGCGCGACCGCGTCCACCCAGCGCGCCACCGTCGAACTCGGCGGGCACACCCTCAACCTCATCGCCTCCCCGGTGATCGACGCAGCGAGCAAGCGGCTCGGCACCACCCTGGAATGGACCGATCGCACGGCCGAGCTGGCTGTGGAGCGGTCCGTTGCCAGCATCGTCAACGCTGCTGCCGAAGGCGACTTCAGCCGCCGGGTCGAGGTCGACGACGTCAATAGCTTCCTCGGCCAGCTCGGCAATGGCATCAACCAGGTGCTGCAAACCTCCAGCGCAGGCCTCAAGGATCTGGCCGTGATCCTCAAGGCGCTGGAGGCGGGAGATCTGAGCCTTCAGATCGAGGGGCGCCACCAGGGCACCCTCGCGGAACTCATCAACCATGCCAACGACACGGTCGCCCACTTGCGCGACATGGTCGGCAGCATCGGTGAGGCGAGCGAGGCCATCTTGAGCGCCGCGCGCGAAATTGCCCAGGGCAGCAGCGACATGGCCAGCCGCACCGAGCATCAGTCGCGATCAATCGAACAGACGGCGGCGCGCACGCGGCTGCTGACCGAAACCGTGAAGCAGAGCGCCGAAAGCGCACGTCAAGCGTCCGTCATGGCACAGGACGCGCGGGGTGTGGTCGATTCCGCCGGCGAGATCGTCAACCGGCTGGTGGCGAACATGCAGGCCGTGGGCAACAGCTCCGCGCAGATCTCGCGCATCGTCGAAGTCATCGATGGCATTGCGTTCCAGACCAACATCCTGGCCATCAACGCCGCTGTCGAGGCGGCCCGGGCCGGCTCCCACGGCAAGGGCTTCGCCGTGGTCGCCAGCGAGGTGCGCAACCTCGCGCGCCGCTCCAGCGAGGCGGCTGGAGAAATCACTGGTCTGATCACCACCTCCGGCCGGGAGGTAGAGCAGGCGCGCGGGCTGGTCGATGCGACCCGCGATGCCATGCAGGGCATCGTGCAGGCCACCCGCCAGATTTCCGACTTGATGGCGGATATTTCGGCCGCGTCAGTCGAGCAGGCCAACGGCATCGACGACATCAACCGCACGCTCACCGAACTCGATGGCATCACTCAGCAGAACGCCGCCATGGGCGAACAGGCTGCGTCGGCCGCACAGTCGCTGGAGCGGCAAGCGGCGCGCCTGCACGAACTGATCGGACGTTTCCGTCTGGATGCCCAACCATCCGCGCCGGCGGCACCGCGCCCGCCCGCGAGACTCGAGTATCGGGTGGCGTAACCTCCCCCACACGCCACCCCGCCCGCGCTGCCCGGCGGCCCCACGCCGCCTCCAGCGTGGTGCGGGCCTCGAGAAATCCGGCACTGGCGCGCCCCGGCGGGCTTCGCGCCGGCACGCAGCCTCACCACCCTCGACGCCACCCGCCGGTAAACGCCCGGCAGTGACGGAAAGCCGCCGCTCTGCACCGACCGGCTACGCCCATACGCTGTCGTATTCTTGGCGCCCCGACCGAGACCGTCCACAACATGCTGATTTTCCGATGACCAAACACGTGGCACGGTGATTGCTTTTTAAGTGTCGAGCGCGGTCACCCCTGTGATCCCACCGCGTGAACAAGGATGTTCCCTTTCCACAAGGACGGTCGTTTCCGGACACATCGAGCATGTCAGAACCGCAAGGCATCATCACCCAGGACGAGATGGACACCCTGCTAAAGCAGGTGTCCGACGGTGAGGTCGAGGGGGCCAGTGCCGCCGATCTGCCGAAGGGCAAGGTCATCTACTACGACTTCCGCCACCCGCAGCACCGGCTGAAGGGTCGCCTGCCGCTGCTGGAGGTCATCAACGAGCGCTTCGCGGAGCGGCTCGCCGAGGAGTTGTCGTTGATGATCCACCAGACCGTCAAGGTCTCGACGGTGGCGCACGCAGCGCACCGCATGCACGAGTACACCCAGGCGCTGCCCGCGACGATCAGCCTGAGCCGCATTCAGCTCGAGCCCCTGCCGGGCAGCGCGCTGGTGTGCATGGACGCGACCCTGGTGTTCCGGCTCGTGGACAGTTTTTTTGGAGGCTCCGCCCAGGGACGGGCAACTCCCTCCGGTAAACGCGGCTTTACCCCTTCGGAGCGCCGCTTGGTCGAGCGCACGCTGGAGCGGGTTTACACGGCACTGAGCGCGGCATGGGCACCGGTCATGGCCATCACGCCGAAATTCATCCGCAGCGAGATTCCGAGCCAGATCAAAAGCCCGGCCAACCCGGCTGAGGTCGCGGTGGCGACACGCTTTTCCGTGGAGCTGCCGCTCGGCAACGGTGAGCTGCACCTGGTCATCCCCTACCTCACGCTCGAGCCCGCCCGCGCATTGCTCACCGCAGCGGTCGACAAGCCTCCCACCAACAACGCGATCTGGCGCCAGGAATTCATTGATGCCGTGCTGGACTCGACCATCGAGATCAAGGGCGTGGTGGCAGAGACCGAGCTCTCGCTCGGCGAGCTGATGCAACTGCAGCCCGGGGATTTCATCCCGCTCACGCAGTCGCAGAGGGCCCTTTTCTACTCCGACAACATCGCGCTCTTCGAAGCCACCGTGGGCACGGCCAACGGCATGCTCAACGTACGCATCAACGAACTGCACCAACCACCGCAGGCGTTTTCCACCCAGACTTCCTAAGGAGCAATCCGCATGAGCGACGCCAACACCGCATTCCAGATGAGCGACTCCGCGCCACCGCAAGATGCAGCCCGTTCGCAACCGAAGGCCGTCCCCTCCGTCGAGCCGCATCCACGCAACCTCGACATGGTGATGGACATCCCCGTCACGCTGTCGATGGAGCTCGGGCGCACCCGCATCAGCATCCGCGATCTGTTGAAACTCACCAAGGGCTCGGTCGTGGAACTGCAACGCATGGCCGACGAGCCGATGGACGTGCTGGTCAACGGCACGCTGGTGGCGCGCGGCGAGGCGGTGGTGATCGACGACAAGTTCGGCATCCGCCTGACCGACGTGGTCAGCCCCATGGAGCGGGTGAAGCGCCTGCGCTGAAGCCGGCAAGCAGGATGGATCTCATGGAACGAGCGTCAATCATCCGTCATGTCGTGCACGCGAGCGTCGTTGGCGCCTTCGCGCTGGCCAGCATCGCCCAAGCGGCCGCCGAGGGCGCGCCCGTCACCGCCGCCCCCGGAATGCAGGAGATCGGGCGGCTCGTGCTGACGCTGCTCGTGGTCATCGCCGCCTTCGTGTTCCTGACCTGGTTGCTGCGCAGGCTTGGCGGCAATCTGGGCTCGTTCAACACCGGGCCACTGAAGATCAAGGGCGGCCTGTCGGTGGGCCCCCGCGAGCGGCTGGTGGTGGTGCAGGTCGGCAACGCGCACCTGCTGCTTGGTATCACCGCCGAGACCATCACGCGGCTCTACGAGCTCACGGGCGAGGAGGCCGCGCAATTCGATACCGAGCGCACCGGTGAATTTGCGTTGCGCTTGCGCAAGGCGCTTGGCGACAGGGACAAGGGATCGTCATGAACCGCTGGCTGCCTTGGCTGACACTCGCACTCGCCCTGTTGCCCGCGGGCGAACTGCTCGCCCAGGCGGGCCTGCCCGCCGTGACGGTGCAGGCGACCGGCAAGGGCGAGGAGACGTGGACCCTGAGCCTGCAAGCCCTGGCGCTGATGACGGCGCTGACGCTGCTGCCGGCCTTTCTGCTCATGATGACGAGCTTCACACGCATCATCATCGTGCTGTCGATCCTGCGCACCGCGCTCGGCACGGCGCAGACGCCGTCCAACCAGATCCTGCTCGGACTCGCGCTGTTCCTCACCCTGTTCGTCATGCAGCCGGTCTTCGAGCGCGTCTACACCGAGGCGGTCAAACCCTACCTGGACGACCAGATCGGCTTTGCCGCGGCCATCGACAAAGGCAAGGAGCCGTTCAAGGACTTCATGCTCAAGCAGACCCGCGAGGATGACCTCGCGCTGTTCATCAACCTCTCGGGCAAGGACAAGCTGGAGTCGGCCAAGGACGTGTCGATGTTCGTGCTGATGCCGGCCTTCGTCACCAGCGAGCTGAAGACCGCATTCCAGATCGGCTTTCTGCTGTTCCTGCCGTTTCTGATCATCGACCTGGTGGTGGCCAGTGTGCTGATGTCGATGGGCATGATGATGCTTTCGCCGATCATGATCTCGATGCCGTTCAAGCTGATGCTGTTCGTGCTGGTGGACGGCTGGTCGCTCATCATGGGCACGCTGGCCGGCAGCTTCTATCTCGCACCCTGAAAGACTTGCCCGTATCGACACGGAGACGACATGACCCCGGATACCGTCATCACCATCGGCCAGGAGGCGCTGTGGGTCACGGTCCTGCTGACCGCGCCTTTGTTACTGGCCGCGCTGATCATCGGCCTGATCATCGGCATGTTTCAGGCGGCCACCTCGATCAACGAGGCCACACTGAGTTTCGTCCCGAAGCTGCTCGTGATGGCGGCCGTACTGTTCGCCATCGGCCCCTGGCTGCTGCACGTGTGGATGGACTACACGCAACGGCTGATCGAGTCGATTCCGCAGCTCATCGGCTAAGACCGCGTGCCATGCAACCCCTGCTGCTGTCCAGCGCCGAAATCACCGCGTGGGTCGGGAGCTTCATCTGGCCGCTGGTCCGCGTGAGCGCGATGCTCGCCGTGATGCCAGCCATTGGCGGGCGCAACGTGCCGCTGCGCATCCGTGCGGCATTCGCGCTGGTGCTCACTGCCTTGTTGATGCCCCACGCCGGCGACGCCCCGCGAGTGGATGCCTTTTCCGCGGCCGCGTGGTGGCTCACGCTGCAGCAGGCGTTGATCGGTGCGCTGATGGGGTTGGTGCTGCAGCTGGTGTTGCAGGCAATGATCATCGCCGGTGAGTTCATCTCGCTGTCGATGGGGCTTGGCTTTGCGATGGCGGTCGATCCGCAGAACGGCGTGCAGGTGCCCATGCTCGGGCAGTTCTTCATGCTGCTCGGCACGCTGCTGTTTCTCGGCCTCAACGGCCACCTCGCGCTGATCCAACTGGTCGCGGAGAGCTTCACCTACGTTCCGCTCGCAGGCGGCGGGTTTTCCGCCGGCATCTTCTGGCGGCTCATCGAGTGGAGTTCGGTGATGTTCACCGGGGCGATGTCCGTCGCGCTGCCGGCGATGATCTCGCTGCTCGCGATCAACCTCACGCTCGGCGTGATCACCCGCGCCGCACCGCAGCTCAACATCTTCTCGGTGGGCTTCCCGTTTACGCTGCTGATCGGCTTGCTGGTGCTGCTGTTTGCGCTGCCGGCCCTGCCGGAGGTCTTCGAGCAGCTGACCGAGGAGGGCATCGCCACCCTCAACACCTGGTTCAAGGGTTGAACCGCGATGGCGGACGGACAGGAAAGCGGCCAGGAACGTACAGAACAGCCCACCGCACGACGGCTGCGTCAGTCGCGTGAGGAAGGCCAGGTCCCCCGCTCGAAGGAACTCAACACACTGTCGATCATGCTCTTCGCGGCGATCGCCTTCACAGCACTGGGCGATGGGTTCGTGACTCGCCTCGCGGCGATGATGCAACGCGGGCTCGCCATGGAGCGCGGGGCCTTGTTCGACAGCGCTGCCATGCTGCGCGCGCTGGGTGAGATCATCATCGACGGCTTGTGGCTGGTGGCACCCGTGTTCGCGCTGATGCTCGTGGCCGCGCTGATCGGCTCGGTCGCGCTCGGCGGCTTCAACTTCAGCGGAAAGGCGCTCGGCTTCAAGTGGAGCAAGCTCGACCCGATCAAGGGCGTCAAGCGCATCTTCGGCGCGCAGGGACTGATGGAAATGCTCAAGTCGTTCCTGAAGTTCGTGGCGATGGCAGCGGTGGCGGTCTGGATCCTGCACAGGCTGGAGGGCGAGATCCTCGGCCTGGCCTTGGAACCGGTCGAGCAGGCCATGGCACACGCCGCCGGCATGCTGACCATGCTGCTGATCGGTCTGCTCGCCGTGCTCGTCTTGCTCGGCGCGATGGATGCACCCTGGCAGTTCTGGCAACACCACAAGCAGCTGAAGATGACGCGCCAGGAAGTCCGCGAGGAACTCAAGGAGACGGACGGCAACCCGGAGGTCAAGGGCAAGATCCGCCAGCTGCGGCGCGAATGGGCGCAGCGGCGGATGATGCAGGCCGTGCCCAAGGCGAGCGTGGTCATCACCAACCCCACGCACTACGCCGTGGCGCTGCGCTACGAGGACGGCGAGCACCGCGCCCCAATCCTGGTGGCTAGCGGCGTGGACGAGGTGGCGCTGAAGATCCGCGAGATCGCCGTCGCCCATGGCGTGCCGATCTTCGCAGCACCGCCGCTCGCCCGGGCGATCTACTACAGCACCGAACTGGAGCGCGAAATCCCGACCGGCCTCTACGTCGCCGTGGCTCGCGTGCTCGCCTACGTGCACCAGATCAACGCCGTCGTGCGCAGCGGCGGGGTGATGCCCGAGGCGCCGGACGACCTGCCGATTCCAGAGGATATCGCCGCGCTGGAGAACCGACCGAGACGCCGGCATTGAGCCGCGCCGGGTCCGCCCCGCGACCCGGCCCAGTCGTGGTGAATTGAGCAAACTCCCCGCACTGCGCGGGCGACTTGGGTACAAGGAGAGACCAACATGCGAGCCGCCGCCTTAGGCACCTTCATCGACGCCGCGAGCCGTAACGGGCTCGGCGCACCGATCGTCGTCGTCCTGCTGTTGGCGATGATCGTGCTGCCGCTACCGCCGCTGGGGCTCGACCTGCTGTTCACCTTCAACATCGCGCTGTCGCTGGTGGTCATGCTGGTGACCATCTACACCCTGCGACCCCTCGACTTCTCGGCGTTCCCGACCGTGCTGCTAGCGGCCACGCTCCTGCGCCTTGCGCTCAACATCGCCTCCACGCGCGTCGTGCTGCTCGAGGGGCACACCGGGACCGAGGCAGCCGGTCAGGTCATCGAGGCCTTTGGCGCGTTCGTCATCGGCGGCAACTTTGCTGTCGGCCTCGTCGTCTTCGCCATCCTCATGATCATCAACTTCATCGTCATCACCAAAGGCGCGGGGCGCGTCTCCGAGGTGAGCGCCCGCTTCACCCTGGATGCGATGCCCGGCAAGCAGATGGCCGTGGACGCCGACCTCAACGCGGGGCTCATCACGCAAGACGAAGCGCGCAAGCGCCGCCAGGAAATCTCCCAGGAGGCCGACTTCTACGGCTCCATGGACGGTGCGAGCAAGTTCGTGCGCGGCGATGCGATCGCGGGCCTACTGATCCTGTTCATCAACATCGTCGGCGGGCTCGCGATCGGTATCGGCCAGCACGGTCTGCCGTTCGACAAGGCCATGCAGATCTACACCCTGCTGTCCATCGGCGATGCGCTGGTGGCGCAGATCCCCGCGCTGCTACTCTCGGCAGCGACTGCCGTGCTGGTCACGCGGGTGTCGAACGCGCAGGACATGGGTCAGCTCATGCGCAACCAGATGTTCAAGGACCCGCGCGCGCTCGGCGTGACGGTCGGCATCCTGGGCATCCTGGGTCTCGTGCCGGGCATGCCCAATCTGGTGTTCCTCGGGCTGGCGGGGCTTGCTGGCTCGGCGGCCTGGAAGATCAAGCAGAAGGCCGACGCCGCACCTGGCGAGACGAGCGCCAAACCGGCCGAACCGGTATCCAGCGAGCCGCGCGACCTCGGCTGGGAGGACATCAAGCAGGTGGACATCATCGGTCTGGAGGTCGGCTACCGGCTCATTCCGCTCGTCGACGTCAGCCAGGACGGCAGCCTACTCGGGCGCATCAAGGGAGTGCGGCGCAAGCTCTCGGAAGACCTCGGCTTCCTGGTGCAGCCGGTGCACATCCGCGACAACCTGGACCTCGCCCCGACGCACTACCGCATCACCGTGCTCGGCGTGTCCGAGGGTGAGGGCGAGGTGCTGGCGGACAAGGAACTGGCCATCAACCCGGGCGAGGTCTACGGCGAGCTGCGCGGGATTCCGACCAAGGATCCCGCCTACGGCATGGATGCGATCTGGATCGACCCCGGCCAGCGTGAGCACGCACAGATGCTCGGCTACACCGTCGTCGATCCGGGCACGGTCGTCGCGACCCACCTGAACAAGGTGCTGCGCGAACACGCCCACGAGCTGCTCGGCCACGAGGAAACGCAGCAACTGCTCGACCATCTGGCGAAGTCCGCGCCGAAACTCGTCGAAAACCTCGTGCCCAAGACGCTGCCGCTCGGCACGGTGGCCCGCGTCCTGCAAAACCTGCTGCGCGAGTCGATCCCCGTGCGCGACCTGCGCACCATCGCCGAATCCTTGGCGGAGCATGCCCACATCAGTCAAGACGCCGACGCCCTCACCAGCGCCGTTAGAGTTGCGCTACGCCGCCTCATAACCCAACAAATCAACGGGTTGGAGAACGACATCGCCGTAATTACCCTGGGCTCGGAGTTGGAACAGATATTGCTTAAGTCGATACAACCCCAGACGGGAGGTTCGGTGGTGATCGAACCCGGACTGGCCGACCGCTTGACCGAGGTGCTGACCGATCAGGCCCAGCGCCAGGAAATGAACGGCCAGCCTGCCGTGCTGCTGGTATCACCCGCGCTGCGCAACGGCCTAGCGCGGCTCGTGCACCGCGCAGTGCCTGGGCTGACCGTCCTCGCCTACAACGAGGTCGCCGAAAACAAGCGTATCCGGGTCGTGGCCAATATTGGGAATCTGCTGACACAAGGCATCGAACACGCGGCGTAATACCGAACTAAGGAAGGTAAAGGTTCATGAAAATCAGACGTTTCTTCGCATCCGACACGCGCAAGGCACTGCATCAGGTGCGACGCGAGCTGGGTTCGGACGCGATCATCATCAGCAACCGGCAGACCGCGGAAGGCGTCGAGATCATTGCTGCGCTGGATGAGCACGACGAGTTGCGCCAGAACGGCGAGCTGGAGGCGAACATCGAAGCCGCGATAAGGCGTCGCGAGACGGATGCCGTCCAGCAGGCGCCCTCGGAGCCCCTGTACGGATCCGCCGACGCCTTTGCGGGCATCTATCAGGCAGCCGCTGCGCGGCAGGACGGACCGCTGCCCGGCGCGGCGCGGTCGCAACCCGAACCGGACGACCTGCCACTGTACTCGCGGCCATCCGATACGCCGCGCCAGAAGTTCGGGGCTGCGCCCGAGTTTTCCGCCGACCAGGCCGCGCGGCCGCAGACGCCGCCGAACCCGCAAACCCAGCAACCGCGACCCGAGCCGAGCCCCAGCGCCGCAGCACCGACCAGCACGCAAGGCAACCGCGCAGGCAAGGACTCGCCGTCGGCCGACCCGACACTCGACTCGGTACGCGCGGAGATCCACCAGTTGCGCGGGATGCTGGAGAATCAGTTCAACACCCTGCAGGCGCGCGAATGGGCGGCCTACAGCCCGAATCGCAGCAAGCTGCTGCGCCACCTGACCCGACTCGGTCTCAACCGGGGCCTCGCCTCGCAGGTGATCTCCGCGCTCGGCAACGTGGACGCACTCGACATCAAGACCGCAACCCGCCGTGCGCTCGAACTGCTGGTCCAGCACATCGCCTCGACCAACGACGACATCCTGCGCGAGGGCGGCCAGGTCGTCCTGCTCGGACCTGCCGGGGCGGGCAAAACGACCACGATCGCCAAGCTCACGGCGCAATTCCTGCAACGCCACACCGCGCGCGACATCATGTTCGTCAGCACCGATCACAAGCGGATCGGCGCACACGAGCAGCTTTTGACCTTCGCGCGGCTGTTCAACATCCCGATCCTCTGGGCCAAGCGTCCAGAGGAAATCCAGCAGATCCTCACGGTGACCGGAGACAAGCGCCTGATCCTGGTGGACACACCCAGCATGGGCGCGGAGGACATCGCCGATCCGCGCCGTCTGCCCACGCTGTGGATGAATCTGCCCAAGCTGCGCAACTACCTGGTGCTGCCCGCGCACATGCAGCCTTACACGCTCGACCGGGTGGTCGGTGCCTTCACGGGCACCCCCATGAAGGGCTGCATCCTGAGCAAGGTGGACGAAGCCAACACCCTGGGCGGTGCGCTCTCGGCGGTGATCCGTCACCGCCTGCCGGTGGCGTACTGGTGTGACGGCCCGCGTGTGACCGAGGACATCCACGCGGCCACGCCCCAGCACCTGGTCGCCAAGGCCGTGGCCTACGCCAAGCTGCACGACCCCGAGGCGCTGGAGCGCGCGCAAGGTCCGTTCCTGCCGCGCGCCGACCAAATGGCGTTTCCCCTCATCGCACAGCAATGACGATGCACGCAGCCAACACCCGAACAATGAACATGGAATCTCCTCCGATCAAAGTCATCGCCGTGACCAGCGGCAAGGGCGGCGTCGGCAAGACGACCGTTTCGGCGAACCTCGCCGCGCAACTTGCGCAGCGCAACCACCAGGTGATGCTGCTCGACGCCGATCTCGGGCTGGCCAACATCGACGTGCTACTTGGCCTGCGCCCCCGTTACAACCTGTTCCACGTCCTGCGCGGCGAACGCACTCTGGACGAAGTCGTGATGAAGGGGCCCGCCGGGCTGCTGATCGTTCCGGCCGCATCGGGCATTCGCAAGATGTCGGAGCTGTCGCGGGCTGAGCACGCGGGGCTGATCCGCGCCTTCTCCACGCTGACCCACCCCGTGGACACGTTGATCATCGACACCGCCGCCGGCATCAACGACAGCGTGATGAGCTTCTGCAACGCCGCGCATGAGGTCATCGTGGTCGCCTGCGACGACCCGTCGTCGCTCGCCGACAGCTACGCCCTGATCAAGGTGCTGCACCGGGACTACGGCCTGCGCGACTTCCAGGTGCTCGTCAACATGACCGATACCGACAAGGACGCACTCGGCGTATTCAAGCGGCTCACCGAGACCACCGACCGCTTCCTCGAGGTGAACCTCGAGTTCCTCGGCGCCGTGCCGATGGACGAGCATGTGCGCCGCGCCACGCAGCAACGCAAGCTGCTGCTGCAAAGCTACCCGAACAGCCGCGCGGCGCGTGCCTTCGACCGGCTCGCAAGCCGCATCGAAGACCTCGCCATGCCGGAGGTGCCGAGTGGCCGGCTGGAATTCTTCTTCGAACGGCTGCTGGCCAGGGCCGCCGTATGAGGGGTGCGAGCGCGAAAAAGGCCCCGTGGGGCCAGTTGGACCGGTCTGCGCTCGACGAACAGGTGGAGCGCCATGCCCCACTGGTCAAGCGCATCGCCCACCACCTGCTCGCCCGGCTGCCTGACAACGTGCAGGCCTCCGACCTGATCCAGGCGGGCATGATCGGGCTGATGGAGGCGGTGCGCCAGTTCGACCCCACGCAGGGTGCGAGCTTTGAGACCTACGTCGGCATCCGCATCCGCGGCGCGATGCTCGACGAGATCCGCGGCTCGGACTGGACGCCGCGCTCGGTGAGCCGCAACCTGCGCGAAATCAGTGAGGCCATCCAGCGCGCCGAGCGGCGCCTGCAGCGGCGCCCAATGGAGCGCGAGATCGCGGCGGAGATGAACGTCCCGCTGGATGAGTACCAGAAGATCGTGCGCGAAGCATCCTTCGCCCAGCTGCTCTCGACCGACGAGGTCGAGGACGATGATGAGGAAGGCGGCCACCGCGCGCTGGACATCGCCTCGCCCGAGGCCACACCGCAACAACGCCTGCTGAGCGAGGACATGCACCGTGCCGTCACGACGGCCATCGAGCGTCTGCCGGAGAGGGAGCGGCTGGTCATGTCGCTCTACTACGACGAGGAGCTCAACCTCAAGGAAATCGGTGCAGTGCTCGGCGTGAGCGAGTCGCGCGTCAGCCAGATCCACGGCCAGGCCATCGCCCGCATCCGCGCCCAGCTCAGCGACTGGACGGACTGACCGGGTGCCGAAATACACCTCGCAACCCCAAGCAACACAAAGGACTGTCACCATGTCGAGCATGCTCAACCAGTACAACCCGATCGATATCGTCTCCACGCTCACCCTCATCATCGCCCTGATGGCGATCGCGCTTGTGGGCATGGGCGTATGGGTGTTCAAGATGCAGAAGCGCAACAATGCGCTCGCACACACCGTCAACGACACGCGCGAATCGATCGCACTGCTGCAGCGCTCACTCGATCAGACCCGTCAGGAGTTCCACATCCGGGAGCTCTACGGCAGCTACAGCAACAACTACCTGCAGGCCATCGAGACCGCCCGGCGCGGCGCGACCATCGAAGAAATCATGTTCCGGCATGGGCTCGGAGAGGCCGAGGCCAAGCTCATCCTGGCAAGCCACCGACCACCCCAGGGCGGGGCGCACTGACGATCGGCCAGCGGGGTTTCGCGATCTCGCCGCCGCACGCCCCGCGCTGGCGGGCACGCTCCGGCCCCGCACGCCGCTCGCAACGGAGCACCGCGCCAGGCAGCCTCCAGACGCGCCGCAACGGCTGGTAAAGCCTCGCGTTCTGCGTGTCCTCCGGCGCGGCTCGCGGCTCTTGGGTTATCCTCGCGCCTATGTACACCCAGGACCGCCACCGCTTCCGCCAGGTCTTCATCGACGTGCACGCGAGGCACCTGCGCGGCGAGCCGCTGCAACCGCTGGAGCAGCGTATCGCCGAGGTCATCCTCGCGCACCCCGAGTATCACGCCCTGCTCTCGCAGCCGGAGCAGGCACTCGATGCGGACTTCACGCCCGAGCAGGGCCAGACCAATCCCTTCCTGCACATGGCCATGCATCTCGCCCTGCGCGAGCAGGTCGCCACCGACCGGCCGGCCGGCATTCGCGCGGCATGGCTCAAGCTGTGCGCGCGCCTCGGCGAACATGAGGCCGAGCACCGCATGCTGGAGTGTCTGGGACAATCGTTGTGGGAGGCGCAACGTGCTGGCCGGCAACCGGACGAGGCAGACTATCTGGCCTGCGTGCAGTCGCTGTAGGGCGGTCATACCGGCACCGCGAGGCTCCATGCCAGCCGCGCGATCAACGCCAAACACAACACGAAGAACAGACGGCGTACGAACTGGGTGCCACCCTGCAGGGCCAGCCGCGTGCCGAGCTGCGCGCCGAGCACGTTGCACACCGTCATCGCCAGCCCCAGCAGCCACAGCACGTGCCCTGTGGCCGCGAAGTACAGCAAGGCCCCCAGATTGGTGCTGGCGTTGACCACTTTGGCGTGGGCGCTCGCATGCAGGAAGTCCTGCCCCAGCCAGCGCACGAAAACGAAGATCAGGAAGCTGCCCGTGCCCGGCCCAAAAAAGCCGTCGTAAAAACCGATGCCCGCACCACTGGCCAGCGCGATCGTGCGCGGATCGCCAGTATGTGGAGCAGCCTCGAGGCCGAGGTGGCGATCACGCCACGTGCGCACCAGCATCACCACGAGCAGCACGAGCACGAGGGGGCGCACCCAGTCCACGGGCAGCCAGGCCACGACACTGGCTCCGGCCAACGCACCCAGCAGGGCAGTGGGCGCTGCGAGCGCAAGGAAATGCCAGTCGTACCGCAGCGAACGCCCGTAACGCACGACCGCGCTTAAGGTGCCGAAGATACTAGAGAGCTTGTTGGTGCCGAGCAGCGTCGCGGGGGCCGCGCCCGGCAACGCGGCGAACAGGGCCGGGACCTGGATCAGCCCGCCGCCCCCCACCGCCGCATCGAACAGCCCCGCAAGCCCTGCGGCGCCGAGCAGCAAGCCCAGGGTCAAACCATCGACCTGCAACAACTCGAGCAAGGCTTGCCTCCGTCCTGCGATGAGCGCCCGCGATTATCGTGCAAACGTGCTGGCACCGAGTAGGGACACGGAGCCCATCGCGGCGGCGCCGAATCACCGCGACAACACCTTCAGACACCATCACACCATCTAGCGCGTGCGCCCCCAGGGCCGGGACGCACATCGCCGATCAGCGCCCGTTTCAGCGCCTCGAAGGGCGGCAGCAACCGTTCGATACCCTTCTGAACGCTTATCGCGCAACCCATTCCCGCCGGCGAGGCGCATGGCTGCAACCAGCCGACCCAGCGATCGTGCGTTGACACGCCGAGCGCCGGAAACCTAGACTGCCGTCGCATTTTTGCCTCGGGTGTCCCTGATGCGGTCGCGTCAGGGGTGAAACGGGAAGCCGGTGACGCTGCGCGCCAGCGCGCAGCCAGTCCGGCGCTGCCCCCGCAACGGTAAGCGAGTCAACGGTCCGCAACATGCCACTGTGCACATGCACGGGAAGGCGCAGGCCTTGGGCTACAAGGCCCACTCGCAAGCCCGGAGACCGGCCCAAGGCACACCCATGGCGGCATTGCGGCGGGCGATGCGCAGAGCTTTCCGCTGGGGGGAAGTTCCCCGCGCTCTGTCGTGCTCGTTCGCTGGCCGCGTCAACCAACAGACAACCGCGCGGGTGTGCGCGAAGGAGCACATAACGTGAAACTCAAAGCTTGGTGGGCAGCCCTGTCCCTCTGCCCCGTCGCGCTGGCGGCAGCCGAGACCCCGGAACCGCTCAACCCCGTGGTAGTCACTGCGACACGCACGGCACAGACGGTGGATGAAACCCTTACGGCGGTGACGGTGATCACGCGCGCGGATCTCGAACGCGCGCAGGCGCAGACCTTGCAGGACGCCCTGCGCAGTGTGCCCGGCGTTGCGCTCGCGAACACCGGCGGCGCCGGCAAGGCCACGACGGCCTTCCTGCGCGGCACCAACTCCTCGCACGTCCTGGTGCTCATCGACGGGGTGAAGGTCGGCAGCGCGACGACCGCGCTGACACCCTTTCAGGATTTGCCCGTCGAGCAGATCGAGCGCATCGAAGTGGTGCGCGGACCGCGGTCCAGCCTGGACGGTTCCGAGGCCATCGGCGGTGTAATCCAGATCTTCACCCGCAAGGGCGGCGGTGCGCTGCGGCCGAGCTTCAGCGTGGGCGCTGGCAGCGACGAGACCTACCACGCCGCGGCGGCGCTCTCCGGCGGCGGACGCAATGGGTGGTTCAACGCCGGTGCCGACCTGTTCGACACGGAGGGTTTCAACGCCTGCAACGGCGACCCAGTCACCTTCGCTGGCTGCGCCACGCTGGAGCCCGACCGCGACGGCAACCGCCGCCGGGGTGCTACGCTGAGGGCAGGCTACCGATTCGCACCAAACGCCGAATTCGAGGTACACGCGCTCTCGAGCCACTCGAAGACCGAGTTCGACGGCAGCTTCCAGAACTCGACCGAAACCGACCAGCAAGTAATCGGCGGTCGGCTCAGCGCGAGCCCCATCAAACCCTGGCAAGTCACCCTGCAAGGCGGGCAAAGCCGGGATGAATCCGACAACTTCCGCAACGGCGCCTTCGCCACCCGCTTCGACACGGAGCGCGACAGCCTCTCGCTGCAGAACGACATCGCCCTCGACAAGTCGCAGACCCTCACCGTCGGGCTCGACCGCCAGACCGACCGGGTCACGAGCACCACCCGCTACGCCGTGCGCTCACGCGACAACGACGGCCTCTTTGTCCAATACCAAGGCCAGTTCGGCGCGCACGACGTCCAGCTCAGCGTGCGCCGCGACGACAACGAGCAGTTCGGCAACGAGACCACCGGCGGCGCGGCCTGGGGCTATGCGCTCAATGAGCGGCTGCGCCTGTTCGCGAGCTGGGGCAGCGCGTTCAAGGCACCGAGTTTCAACGACCTGTACTTCCCCGCTTTCGGCAACCCCAACCTCGAGCCCGAGACCTCGCGCAGCGTCGAGCTCGGACTGCGCGGCAAACACGCGCGAGGTCACTGGTCCACCCACGTGTTCCAGACGCAGATCGACGACCTGATCGGCTTCGACCCAACGACATTCCGGGCCGTGAACGTCGATGCCGCCCGTATCCGTGGCGCAGAAGCCGAAGTGGTCGGCCGCTGGTCCGCCTGGGACGCCCGCGCCAACCTCACCCTGCTCGACCCCGAAAACCAGTCGCCCGGTGCCAACCATGGCAAACGCCTCGCCCGGCGTGCCGAACAGGTCGCCAACGTTGAGCTCGACCGCCGCTTCGGCACCTGGCAAGCCGGCTTGACCCTCCACGCCGAGGGCAAGCGCTACGACGACCCCGCCAATCGCTACGAACTCCCCGCCTACGGGACTCTCGACCTGCGCGCCGAGTATGCCATCGCCCCGGACTGGCGGCTCCAGGGTCGCATCGGCAATCTCTTCGACGCCGATTATGAAACTGCCCGTCTCTACAACCAGCCGGGCCGCAACTTCATGGTGACGCTGCGCTATCAACCGGCAGGAAAGTAGCCCCAGGCTAGCCTGCCGCATCGGGGCCTCGCAGGCAGCTGCGAGGCCGCCGTGAAGGCGCCAACCCGACTCCGGCACGACATGGCGCCGACGCCGCCGCAGGGCCGGGAATCGACCCGCGCCAGCCCCGCCGACCGTGGTGGGGCTGACTATGGGCCTGCACCGTCTGGAACAATCCGTGGTCGCACGACCCAAAAGCCGCAGCAACCGGGGTAGCCGACATGGGAAACGCGTTTCAGGACCAGCTCCGCAAGGCCGGACTGATCGATGACAAGAAGATCAAGAAGGCCAAGGCCGAGCAACGCCTCCAGGAAAAACAGCAACGCAAGGGCGTGGTAACAGCCGAGCCGGCGATCTCCGCCGCCGATGCGGCGCGTCAGGCGGCAGCAGAAAAGGCCGAGCGCGACCGTCAGCTCAACCTGCAACGCCAGGCACAGGCCGAGCAACGGGCCATCGCAGCGCAGATCCGGCAGATCATCGAGGCCCACCGGGTGCCTGCCGGCCCAGGTGACCGACCCTACCAGTTCGAGGACGCAGGCAAGGTGCAGCGGCTGTTCGTCACGCCCGCGCAACACGCGCAACTCGTGCAAGGCACCCTGGCGGTGGTCAAGCTGGACGGCCAATACGCACTGGTGCCGGCCGAGGCCGCGCATAAAATCCGGGCCCGCGACGCGAGCCACGTCCTCGTGCTGCACGAGGCGGCGCCGCCGGAGCCACCCGCCGACGACCCTTACGCACAGTTCAAGGTGCCCGACGACCTGATGTGGTGATCGGCGCAACTCGCCCGTGCCGCAGGCGATCAGGCGAGGCGCTCTGCAAGCATCCGCTGCAGCAGCCCCCGCACGGTCTCCGGCGCAAAGGGCTTGTCGCAAATGCCGGACACGCCGGCCTCGTGCACGGCAGCAAGCCGGGCGGAGTTCGACTCGCTGGTCACCATGAGGATCGGCACCGAGCGCTGCCAACTTCGCTCGCGGACAAACGCGATGAGCTCGCGCCCGTCCATCTCCGGCATGTTGTAGTCGGTGACGATCAGATCGACCATCAGCTCGCTGAGCAGCGCCACCGCCTCGCGGCCATTGCCGGCCTCGACGATCTCTGTGAACCCCAGACTTTCCAGTACGCGGCGCATGAACTTGCGCGCGCTGGGCGTGTCGTCGACCAGCAGCACGCGGACCTGATCACCATTGAACGGCGTGTCAGTCTCCTCATGCGTGGTCATCAGCTCCAGCGTAGCCTCCAATGCGACGCGCAGCTGGGCGAGCTCGAAAGGCTTGGGCAGGATGCCGCAAACGCCGGACTGGCGCACACCCTCAAGCTGCTCACGCCGCGTCTCGCTGGAGACGAGCAGGAACGCGACGGCTTCGAGATCGCGGTCACCGCGCATGGTCTGGACGAGATCGGTGCCCGACATGTCGGGAAGGTAAAGCGAACTGATCACGACCGTCGGCAACTGCTGGCGCATCGCCTCGAGCGCCTCACCTCCGCTGCCGGCCACCCGGACGCTGACCACGCCCAACGCTTCCAGCGCGCGCACGACGATCGCCGCCTGTACGCGCGAGGCGTCCACAACCAGGGCATCAATGTCTACCGCGAGCGCTATCCGTTCCATGGCGTGCCTGAAATCTTCGCGAAATGTGGTGTGGTGGTGTACCGGAATCGTTATCGACCGATTGGGGCCATGCCCGAGGCCGCCCGTCCGTCGTCCCCCGCCGGCTGGCGGGCGTCACCAGTTCATCGGGCCAGTGTTTGCCTGAGTGACCGGCGCAACGCTCTGCGCTCGCCGCGAAGTCGCGGCTGCTGCAAACGCACTTGCCCCGCGATGCACGCCAGCTTAGCGCCCCCTTCCTGACCGACAGCGCTCTTGAGCGGAAGCGGAGCAGTCTCCGTTGAGGTATAGTTGAGCTCCCAGTGGGATCCCGGTTCCGTTCGTTTCAATCGATGAACCTCGCATCTTTACCCACGGCCAGCGTCGATCACGACGATGATGTCCGCTTCGGCGTCCTGTCGCAGTCAGATGGCCATCTGAGCCACAATCCGGCTCGCGCGTCTAGATATGATTGAGGGTTGCGGGTTGCCATCCGGCCACTGTTCACTCACCAGCTCGGCTTGCGCGGCCGCGTTCACCATCCTACCTGACTGCCCATTCAGCAGTATGGCGCACTCACCGGTTTGTTCAAACTGCCAGCCGCCAGGAGCCGGGGGGGCTCTCCCATGATGGCCCTACGTTTGGCGCCGCCCCTCGTGTCGCTCGCTGCGCTCGGCGTGCTGTGGCTGCTGTTGACTGCAGGCAACCCAGCATCCTGGCTGCTGGGCGTTCCCACCGCTCTGTGGGCGTGGGTTACCTATCGTCATCTGCGCGCGGAAAGACATGTCCCGGGGCCCCGCATTTCTGGGTGGGGGGCGTTGCAGTTCATCCCCTACTTCCTCAGGGAGTCGATCCGGGGCGGTGTTGACGTGGCTTGGCGAGTTTGGTCGCCGCACGTGGCGGTTCAGCCAGATTTTTTCCACTACTCGGTAACCCTGCCAGCGGGCGTGGCGCGGGCGTTTTTCGTCTACGTGATCGGGTTGCTGCCCGGGACATTGACCGTTGAAGCAACCGACAACGGACAGCTATACATCCACGCGCTCAATGCAGGTTCGGCAAATCCGCAGGGTGTTGCGACGCTGGAACGACGAATCGCGGCGCTGTGTGGCTTGACCGAGGCGCCCTAAGGAGGCTCGCACGCGATGCAGATGTATTGGTGGACCGTCCTGCTGCTGTTGTCGCTGGCATTGCTGATCGGGCTGGCCGGGGTTTTCAGGCAGAAGTCTACCGCGGACCGCGTGATGGCTGCGCAGTTGCTGGGAACCTCCGGCATCGGCATCTTGCTGGTACTCAGGGTGAACCTGGCGCTGCCCGCACTGATAGACGTCGCTCTTGTGCTGGCGGTGCTGGCGGTGTTGGTGACGGCAGTGCTCACGCGCCGACAAGTCGAGCGGAGGTTGGATGACTGAGTGGCTAGTCGTGATCCTGGCGAGCGCCGGGACACTTTTTTATCTGTCGGGGAGTGTAGGGCTGCTGCGTCTGCCCGACAGTTATTCGCGGCTACACGCCTTGACCAAGGCCGATAACCTGGGGTTGGGCTTGCTGGTGGGCGCCTTGCTGCTGCAAGCAGGCGACGGGTGGGAAGCCGGGAAGCTGTTGCTGGTCTGGCTGCTCGCTTTGGCTGCCAGCGCAGTCAACGCCTTCCTGATTGCTGGCCATTTGCGACGGAGGACGCGCCATGGAGACTGACTTACAGTGGCCGGATGCGTTGCTCGGTGGGGTCGTTGCCGCGCTGGGGATCGTTTCCACCGTCACGCGTGACCGACGCCTGTCCATCGTCTCGTTCGTGGTGCTGGGCCTGGTGCTGACCTTGATCTGGGCACGACTGCTCGCGCCCGATGTCGCCCTGGCGGAAGCGGCAATTGGCGCCGGTGTGGGCGGGGCCTTGTTGATGTCGACCTTGGTGAGCCGGACCGGATTGGCCGATGCGATGTCGTTTGCCCGACCCGTCCGCTGGCTGGGCGGTATCGTGGCAGCTGTGTTTGGCGCATCGGTCGCCTGGGTCCTTTCGACAACACTCGCCGTTGGCAACGGCTGGCGGCTCGGCACACAGGTTTATGCCCGTCTGGACGAGAGTGGCGTGGGCAATCCGGTCACGGCGGTCCTGCTGAACTTCCGGGGGTACGACACGCTGTTGGAGCTCGCGGTGTTGCTGGTTGCCGTGTTGGGCATCCGGGCCTTGGGCAGCGCGCAACCGCGCTACGTCGCTGAACCCGCGGTTGTGCACCTGGCGATCTGGCTGGTGCCGGTGTTGATCGTCATCGCTGGCTATGTGCTGTGGGCAGGCGCGAACTTCCCGGGTGGTGCGTTTCAGGCTGGCGCGCTGTTGGGCGGCGCCGGCGTGCTGTTGGTGCTGTCTGGCAGACCTTGGGGCGGCCTGCCCTCGCAGCCCGAGTTGCTGCACGTGAGTCTGGTGCAGGGTACGGCCACGTTCCTGCTGGTCGGCGTGGGTCTGGCCATCTGGGGCGACGGGTTTCTCGATTACCCGGATGGGCAGGCCGGCCTCTGGATCTTGCTGATCGAGGTGGCAGCGACCCTGTCGATTGGAGCAACGCTGGTGCTGGCGTTCACGGGCGGGACACCCGCGCGAACCGGAGAGCCACTACGATGATGTCCACCCACCTCCTCTACCTCATCGCCGGTGCCTGCCTCTTCGCCGTCGGCCTGTGGGGCACATGGGCTCACGCCGAACCCCTGCGCAAGGTGATCAGCGTCAATGTGATAGGCGCGGGTGTTTTCCTGCTCCTCATCACGCTGGCCTACCGTGGCGTAGGGCTGCCCCCCGATCCCGTTCTGCATGCGCTGGTGCTCACGGGGATCGTGGTGGCGATCAGCGCAACTGCGCTGGCCGTGGCGCTGATTCGCCGCCTGGGAGACAAAGACGTTGAGTAACGCGTTGGTGGCCGTCATCTCGGCACCACTGGTCTTTTCGTTCTTGACCGTGCTGAAGGGCCAACGGGCCCATCAGTGGGGTGTTTTAGCGCTGGCGTTGAACGCGTTGGCCACGGTGGGGCTTGCCTGGCAAGTCACGCACGACGGTGTGCAGACCGTCGCCGTCGGCGGCTGGGGCGCCGGTCTTGGGATCGTGCTGTACGCCGACGGCCTGGCGGTGGTGATGGTCCTCATGTCAGCCCTGGTGATGCTGGGCGCAGGCGTCTACGCGCTGCGCTATTTCCCGGACGCAGTCAGCCGGACACACTTCTGGCCCCTCTGGCTGCTGTTGGCAACCGCCCTCAATGCGCTGTTTGTCTCGGGCGATTTGTTCAACATCTACGTGACGCTCGAACTGCTCGGTCTGTCTGCTGCCACCCTGGCCGCCTTGGGTGGGGAGCGGGCGGCCCTGGTCGCTGCCTTGCGCTATCTCCTCGTCGGGTTAGTCGGGTCGATGCTGTATCTGGCCGACATCGGTCTGCTGTACGCGGGGTACGGTAGCCTAGACGTGAGACAAGTCGCCGCAGCCCTGCAGCCGGAACCCCTGGCTTGGGTAGCCGTGCTGCTGATGCTCATCGGCCTGATGCTCAAGATGGCCCTGTATCCGCTGCATTTCTGGCTACCGCCCGCGCACTCCAATGCCCCGGCGCCGGTGAGTGCCGTGCTCTCGGCGTTGGTGGTCAAGGCGGCGTTCTACCTGGTGCTGCGCTTCTGGCTTGACTTGCTGCAACCGGCCGTGCGCGACTGCGGGCTCGCGGATGTGCTAGGGATGCTGGGCGCGCTGGCGGTGCTGGTCGGGTCGTGGTCTGCGATGCGCGCAGAGCGCCTCAAACTGCTGGCTGCCTATTCGACTGTCGCACAACTCGGCTATCTGATGCTGTTCTTGCCACTGCTAGCGGTGGCCGACGGCGCAAGCCGGGAGATCCTCTTGGGCGCGATGGTGCTGTTCGCCTTGACGCACGCGTTCTCCAAGTCCGCCCTGTTCCTGGTGGCTGGGACGCTGCTCCATCACGCGGGGCATGACCGGATTCGCGAACTGGAGGGGATGGTGCAGCAATTGCCCGTCGCAACGTTCGTCGTGGCGCTCTCGGGCATCGCGCTGATCGGTTTACCGCCCAGCGGTACGTTCATCGCAAAGTGGCATTTGCTGGTGGCGGCGTTCGCCAGCGGCCAATGGTGGTGGGCCCTGGTGATCGCGGCGGGGACGCTGCTCGCCAGCGTCTATGTGTTCCGGTTGCTCGGCTACGCCTTCGGACACTCGCCCGCCGCGCAGGTCTCAGCTGTGTCCTTGCTGCGCGAGGCGCCCGCCCTGTTGCTCGCCCTGGCGGCAACCTTCGGCCTGGGCCTCGGGGCAGCCGGTATCTGGGCCTGGCTTGGCATCCGCGTCGTGGAGGGCGGCTGATGGGCTGGATTGAAGGCCAGTTGCCGCTGCTCATCGTCCTCAGCTCATTCGTGCCGGGCGTGCTGATCTTTCTCCTTAAGGAGGACAGTCACTGGCTGCGGACTACCCTGAACCTCCTGGGCGCGGTACTGAAACTCGCCTTTGTCGGCGCCATGATCTGGGGCGTATTCCACGATCACAGCTTCCGCGTGGCGTGGGAGCTGGCACCCGGGATGGTCCTGGTGCTCGGCGCGGATGCGCTTTCGGTGTTGTTCGTCACGTTGTCTTCGCTGCTGTGGTTGGTGACAACCTTGTATGCGATCGGCTACCTCGAGGATGCCCCCCACCGCAGCCGGTTCTTCGGTTTCTTCAGCCTGTGCGTTTCAGCCACCGTGGGGCTGGCGTTGGCAGGCAACCTGCTGACTTTCGTGCTGTTCTACGAGCTGTTGACGCTGGCGACCTACCCCCTCCGTCGCACACAAAGGCAGCGAGGCGGCGCGCAAGGCCGCACAGGTTTACCTGGCCTACACCCTGGGTGGCGGGATGTTGCTGCTGATCGGGACGGTATGGTTGACTGCGTTGGCCGGACCGCTCGAGTTCACCCAAGGCGGCATCTTGAGCGTGCTGCCCGCGCAGTTGCATCCGCAACTGGCCTGGATCTTCCTCCTGCTGATCGCCGGCCTCGGCGTGAAGGCCGCGCTGTTTCCCTTGCACGGCTGGCTCCCCAAGGCCATGGTGGCGCCAGCCCCGGTCAGCGCCCTGCTGCATGCGGTGGCGGTCGTGAAGGCCGGCGCATTCGGGATTGTACGGGTGGTGTACGACGTGTACGGGGTCGAATTCACGGCCTCGCTCGACCTGTTGACCCCGCTCGGGATTGCAGCCGGAATCACCATCGTGTACGGCTCCGTGGTGGCCTTGTTTCAGGACGGGCTGAAAAAACGTTTGGCCTATTCCACGGTGAGCCAGGTCTCCTACATCGCGCTGGGTGTATCCATCCTCGGGCCGACGGCCACGGTGGGCGGCATGGTCCACCTCGTCCACCAGGGCCTGATGAAAATCACGCTGTTCTTCGCGGCTGGCAACTACGCGGAGACCTTGGGTGTGCACAAGGTCAGCGAGATGAACGGCGTCGGCCGGCGGATGCCTCTGACCACGCTGGCATTCACCGTTGCCGCGCTCGGCATGATCGGCGTACCGCCCGTCGCGGGCTTCATCTCCAAGTGGTACCTCGGTTGGGGCGCAGTGCAGGCGGGACAGGCGTTTTGGGTACTGCCGGTATTGGTCGCGAGCAGCCTGCTCAACGCCTTGTACTTCCTGCCGATCCTCTACCGCGCCTGGTTTGTGCCGGCCACCGCGCCGTGGCCTGACGAAGACACGACATCACGCGCCGTCGAAACCCACCCATTGCTGCTGTGGCCACCCCTGCTGACGGGGCTGGCCGCTTTGCTCGTCGGGCTGTTCGCCTCCATGCCATTCAGCCCGCTGGACTGGGTGCACCTGATCGCGTCGCGGGAGTACAAGTCGTGACGACACTCGCCGGGCTCCTGATCAGTGTGCCGCTGGTGCCAGTGCTGCTGGCCCTGGTCAAGGCTGATACCTGGGGCAGGTGGTTGCTGCCGGTGGCCACCTTGCCAGCCTTGGTCGCCGCGGCAGCCGGTGTGGGGGTTACCGTGGACTTGCCCTGGATGCTGCTCGGCATGCGCTGGGGCATCGCGGACCTCGTCACCCAGGCGTGGCTCGGCGTGACAGCCTTGTTGTGGTTTTGCGCAGCGCTCTACAGCGCGGCCAGCCTCGCCCCGGGCACGGCCCACGCCTGGCGCTTTCGGGTTTTCTTCCTGCTCACGATGAGCGGGAATTACTTGCTCACGATCGCCGAGGACATGGGCAGTTTCTATCTCGGCTTCGCGGCCATGGGGCTCGCCGCCTACGGCCTCGTGGTGCTGTACCGCTCCGTGACGACGACGCGCGCGGGCCGCGTCTACCTGGTGTGGACGGTCATTGGCGAGGCCGCGTTGTTTGCGGGCATGGTGCTGGCCGTCGGCGCCACCGGCAGCCACTACTTCGCGCACCGTTCCGACGCGGCGTTGCCGTTGGCGGCCGCGGTGTTGTTGACCTTCGGCTTTGGCATCAAGCTGGCGCTGCCCGGGCTGCATGCTTGGTTGCCGCTCGCGCATGGGGCCGCGCCGCCCGCCATTTCGGCACTCCTCAGCGGGGTGATGGTCAAGGCGGGCATTCTCGGGTTGCTGCGCTTTTTGCCGCCGGGTGCGGATGCCAGCGTCGTGATGGGCGAGGTCCTGCTGTGGCTCGGCCTGACCGGCGCGTTCTACGCCGTGGCGTTTGGCTCCCTGCAACACGCCCCCAAGGTGATCCTCGCCTACTCAACCATGAGCCAGCTCGGTGTGCTGGCGGCCGTCACGGGCCTGGTGCTCGTGCAAGCGGATCCAGACACCCCCCTGCTGCTGGCCTTGCTGTGGTACGTGGTGCATCACGCCCTGGTCAAAGGCGCACTGTTCATCGGTGTCGGGGTGTTCAAGCACGACCTCGCGAACTGGGCATTGGCCGTGCTCGTGCTGCTGGCTCTGGTGCTGGCAGGGCTGCCGTTCGGCAGCGGCGCTCTGGCGAAAGCCAGCGTCAAGGCGGCCTTGCCCGCGGATTACGCCTGGATGGGCACCGCGCTGACGGCTAGCACGGTCGCGACTAGTCTGCTGATGGGCCGGTTCGTGCAAGCCCTGTGGCGTTACCGCGAACGGCACACGACCCACGCGCCAGCCGGCGCACCAGCGCCGGAGCTTTTCGCCTGGGGCCTGTTGCTGATCGCGGTGTTTGGCTGGTACTGGCAGATAAGTGTGCCGGGCGAAGCGTGGGAGGACGCGCTGCTGCCGATCGTGGCCGGTGCTGCGTTGAGCGTGCCGTTGTGGTGGGTGATGCCTGCCCGGTGGGTCGCGGTGGGCGACTTTCCGATCTGGCTCGCGCGGCAGGGGTATGCCCTACGTCGCCGAATGGCGCGTCTGCAGCCTGTGTAGCCCTCCGACCGCCGAGGCGGTCGGAGGGCTGAATCGCTGGTGCCGCCGGGCTGACCCGTCGGCCCATGCCAGGGCGGGTTGAGTTGTCGACTCAAGCGGCCCGCAACAACGCGTTAGCGCTTTCCTGCCCGACGTTCGAACACCAGATGGTCTCCGGCGCGCTCCACGACGATGGTGTCGCCGGGGTTGAACCGCCCGCTCAGGATCTCCTGCGCCAACGGGTTCTCGACGTCCTGCTGGATCGCACGCTTGAGCGGGCGCGCGCCATAGACCGGGTCGAAACCGGCCTGGGCCAGGAAGTCGATAGCCGCATCCGTGAACTCGATTGCCAAGTCGCGGTCGGCGAGCCGCTTGCTCAGGTATTGCAGCTGGATACGCGCGATGCCGCGGATCTGCGCCTGACCGAGCGGATGGAACACCACCGTCTCGTCGATGCGGTTGATGAACTCGGGCCGGAAATATTTGCCGACGATCTCCATCACCGCCCGCTTCATCTCAGCGTAGTTCGACTCGCCACTCAGCTCCTGAATGACCTGTGAGCCGAGGTTGGAGGTCATAACCACCACGGTGTTGCGGAAGTCCACCGTGCGGCCCTGCCCGTCGGTGAGCCGCCCGTCGTCGAGCACCTGCAGCAGGACGTTGAACACGTCCGGATGCGCCTTTTCCACCTCGTCGAGCAGGATCACGGAGTACGGCTTGCGGCGGATGGCCTCGGTGAGGTAACCGCCTTCCTCATAACCGACGTAGCCCGGCGGGGCGCCGATCAGGCGTGCCACCGAGTGCTTCTCCATGAATTCGCTCATGTCGATGCGCACCAACGCCTCCTCGGTGTCGAACAGAAACGCCGCGAGTGCCTTGGTCAGCTCGGTCTTGCCCACGCCCGTCGGGCCAAGGAACAGGAACGAGCCGTACGGGCGATTGGGATCGGAGAGACCGGCCCGCGACCGGCGGATCGCGTTGGAGACGGCGGTGACGGCCTCCTCCTGCCCAACCACCCGCTGCTTGAGCGCCTCCTCCATGCGCAGCAGCTTCTCTCGCTCCCCTTCGAGCATCTTGCTGACGGGAATGCCCGTCCAGCGCGAGACGACCTCGGCGATCTCCTCCTCGGTAACGCTGTTGCGCAGGAGCTGGGTTTCCTTGCCCTGGGCGGACTCGGCCGCCTTCAGGCGCTTCTCGAGCTCGGGGATCTTGCCGTACTGCAACTCGGACATGCGCGCGAGGTCACCGGCACGGCGCGCCGCTTCGAGTTCGATGCGCACGCGCTCGAGTTCCTCCTTGATGTGCGCGGAACCCTCGAGCGCCGCCTTTTCCGCCTTCCAGATTTCCTCCAGGCCGCGGTATTCCCGCTCGAGCTTGCCGATGTGCTGTTCGAGTTCGGCAAGGCGCTTGCGCGAGGCCTCGTCTTCCTCTTTCTTCAGCGCCTCGCGCTCGATCTTGAGCTGAATCAGGCGCCGGTCGAGCTTGTCCATCTCCTCGGGCTTGGAGTCCATCTCCATGCGGATGCGGGAGGCCGCCTCGTCGATGAGGTCGATGGCCTTGTCGGGTAGCTGACGGTCGGTGATGTAGCGGTGCGACAGCGTGGCCGCGGCCACGATCGCCGGGTCCGTGATGTCCACGCCGTGATGGACCTCGTAACGCTCCTTCAGTCCGCGCAGGATGGCGATGGTGTCCTCGACACTCGGCTCATCGACCAGCACCTTCTGGAAGCGGCGCTCGAGCGCGGCGTCCTTTTCGATGTATTTGCGATATTCATCGAGCGTGGTCGCGCCCACGCAGTGCAGCTCGCCGCGGGCAAGCGCGGGCTTGAGCATGTTCCCGGCGTCGATGGCACCTTCCGCCTTACCGGCACCGACCATGGTGTGGATTTCGTCGATGAACAGGATGATGTTGCCTTCCTGCTTGGCGATGTCGTTGAGCACCGCCTTCAGGCGCTCCTCGAACTCACCGCGGAACTTCGCGCCCGCGAGCAGCCCGCCCATGTCCAGCGTGAGCACGCGCTTGTGCTTCAGCCCCTCAGGCACCTCGCCGTTGACGATACGCTGGGCAAGGCCCTCCACGATCGCTGTTTTGCCCACGCCCGGCTCGCCGATCAGCACCGGGTTGTTCTTGGTGCGGCGCTGCAGGATCTGCACCACGCGGCGGATCTCGTCATCACGCCCGATCACCGGATCGAGCTTGCCCTGCTCCGCGCGTGCGGTCAGGTCGACCGTGTATTTCTCCAGCGCCTGGCGCTGCTCCTCGGCGTTGGGATCTTTCACCGACTGGCCACCCCGCAGGTCGTTGATGGCCTTCTCCAGCGCGGCTTTGTTGGCCCCGGCATTGCGCAACAAATCACCCACCGTGCTCTTGTCATCGACGCAGGCCAGGAGGAACAGCTCCGATGAGATGTAGGCGTCTTTGCGTTGCTGCGCGAGCTTGTCGGTGACATTGAGCAGCCGTGCCAGGGTGTTGGAGACGTGCACCTCGCCCGCCGCACCGCCGCTGACCTGAGGCAGCCGGTCGAGCGCCTGCCCGAGCTGGGAACGCAGTTGGTTGGTCTTGACGCCCGCCTTGTTGAGCAACGCCAGTGTCGCGCCGCCCTCCTGATCGAGCAGCGCCGCGAGCACATGCTCCGGCTCCATCATCTGGTGATCGCGCCCTACGGCGAGCGACTGTGCCTCCTGCAGCGCCATCTGGAAGGTGCTGGTGAGTTTGTCCATGCGCATGATCTGGTGACCCCGTGTAGGTAAGTGGGAATTACCTTGGATATGAGGGTGGCTTTGAGCAAATCAAGGCAGGACGCGCCAGCGGGCCTAGCGCAAACCTCAGCAGTGGGCTCAAGACGTGTGCGGCTGGACTCGGCAGGGGCCTGCTCTACCCGGTCGCAGGGCAGAGCAGGGAAACAGGCAAGACGGATCGCGCGGCGAACCGCAGGTCACCCCGCGATCTGATTCCAGTTGAACATCGACTCCTTCTCGAACAAGCCGTCGCCGTTTTCATCTACGCTCATCCAGAGCCCGCCGCCCGGCCGTGCTTCGAGCACCACGCGGCCTCCTTTGGCGCCGCT
Organism: uncultured Thiotrichales bacterium; assembly: GCA_964430355.1. Lineage (GTDB taxonomy): Bacteria > Pseudomonadota > Gammaproteobacteria > UWMA-0217 > UWMA-0217 > CAYSFW01. The sequence continues at coordinate 3,841 of CAYSFW010000059.1, read as the reverse complement.
TACTGTCATCTTGCCCCGGGTGGGAGCAGCGTCGAGGAAGCCAAAACCATCGGCTATGCCCGCAAAGACGGGTTCTGTGACCACCGCGTAGGTTCCGTTGATTTCCGGATTCGACTGACTCACCAGATCGACGTCGAAATCCACGTCCATCGTGTAGGCTTGCGTCATCTTGTTGAGGCTGAACACCTCAGAAAAGTTGCGGAGCGTGGCCTGGTAACTCTTGCCGTTCTCCGTGCCGGCCACGTTGAAGGCATTGGTGCTCAGCGTGACCTTTCCGGTAGTCACATCCTCGACGACGGCCCCCGACCACTTGCCGTTGAGCTCCGTACTGGCGCTGGAGGACACACCCCTGCGATCGATCACGACCTTTTCGAACGTCATCTCGAAATCGAGCGCCCCCGTGTCAGCGCCGACGACGTATCCACCCAGAACCTTCGTCAGTTTCACCGTGACCTTTCCATTCTCGGTGATCGTGACGCCGTTTTCGGTGGTCTTGCAGTCCTCGATCGTCACCGTCGCTGTGTCGCCCACGGAGTTCCCGGACGGGTTGACCCGCGTCTTCGACACAGTGTATCGACCGCCTGCGTCACAGGTGACGGAATAGTTGTTGCCCGCCGGCGCGATGACAAGGGTCGAAAATTCGCCGCCCGTCCCCGATCGCCCAAGCATCGTGTCGCCCACGGAGACGAGATCGACCCCGAACAGGACATCGGCAAGCACGTCGCTGTTCTGTCGGTTGATCACCCCACCCGCTCCGGCTGCCGGGGCGGCGCCGGCCCCGCCCGATGCCGCCAGCGTGCTGGTTGCCGGTGACCCGGAACTATTGCCCCCGCCCCCGCAGGACACCAGCAGCGTAATCGACCCAGACATGACGGCGGCTCGCGCAAGCCGGCGCCACGAGCCAACCGGATGGTTGCAGACATATTAAGCCCCTGTGCAAGATGGATTTTTTTGAACGGCTTAGCCGTCGGGACACGGCTAGTGGGGCGCGATCGACCAGCGTTCGACGTGGTCTACCCCGAGTTGTGCGGGCACCGCCGTCCAGCGCCGGAATTCGTGGCAACTGGTCTAAAAAAACTAGAGGCGCTTCATGAAATTACTGACGACCGTGATCGGTGGGAGACATTGACATCACGTCTTCTGCCTTGTGCCGATCCACGGGATGCGGGTCGTTCAGCCCGGACACGACTCAGGACAACCTTGGGCCGTCAGGCTTTCGCCATCACTAGCCCACCCTCAATCGCTGACAGTCGTGCGTGATCGTTCCCCGGGCAAAGTTGTGCGCCCTTGGTCGACAGCCGCCGAGATGCGCGCCATACCGAGGGTGTGCCATCACGCCGTTGATGGCACCGGACGCTCAAAAACGAAGCGGCCCGATCCTTTCGGATCGGGCCGCCGGCTCATTACGCCGTTCGGCGGACCTCAATCGACCAGTTCGTCCCAGCTGACGTACTGATCACTGTCAATGTTACCGTCTGCGTTTTCATCGATAGACAACTTGACCTGCCCCGCGCCGACCCCGTTGATCGCAGTCAACGTCAGCCTGCTTCCGTTGGACGCGACGATGGTCATCTCCCCGGAGCCGGGCGCCCAGAAAGCGCCACCCCGCGCAGTTCCCGTGAACGGCTTGGTGGTGGTGACTATGTAGCTGCCCGCCACGGAAGCATCCAAGCTGGAATTGACGTTGACGCGGAAGCTGTGCACCAACGAGAAGGTCTTGCTCGCGTAATCCTGTTTGATACTGCTCTTGTAGTCGAGGAGCGTGATCCCGTACTGGGATGCCCCCTCGGTCAGCGTCACGTTCAAACGGCTCGCGCTGCTTGCAACCGCGAGATCCTTCTCGGTCGCATCAACCGATAGGCCCATCTCGCCCACCACGACCAAGAAGGAACGGTTGAGTGAGGGGTAGAACTCAGCACCGATCATGAGGTCTTTGAGCAGAACGCCCATGCCTGCGTGACCGGTGCCACCACTGGCAAGGCTTCCTTCGTATTCGGTCAGGAATTCATCCACCGTGCCCTTGAGCTGCAGCGTGCCAACGTCCGTCGAGGCGATCTTGCAGTCTTCCAATGCAATCAATGCCCGATCCCCAGGCTTGGGGGTACTTTCAGGGGCACCGGTGAGGGATGACCGTTGAATGACTGCTTTGCCGCCGTCTTTGCAGCTCCGGGTGGTGTATTGGGTCATCGTATCCACCGAAGGAGCCGACGCATTGACCAGCGCCGCGTTCGCACGCTCGATGGCAACGGAACCTGTGTAGTCCGTCTCAATGTATCTCGACAACTGGCTCAAACCGACCGACAAATCAGCCACTTTAGCCGCGTTGTGCGAGGTAATTCCCGTTTTTCCCAGCGATGCAGCGTTAGTATCTGAAGCCAGAAGGAGGCTGGTGGGTGTCAGGGAGGAGGACGGAGATGAGGTGTTCTGAGCAACTGTGGAAGGCGTGAAGGCCTTCGCCGTCTCGCCACCGCCACCACCGCAACCTGCGAGGAAGGTTGCGCTGGTCACAGCGAACGCAGCCAGTGCTGCGGGGATGCTTGGAATGCTAGGGTTCATTGGAATCGCTCCATCAATTCACTTGCCGAGAGCCCCGCTATCTTTGTGGTTTTGCGCGAAGCACGTTTGTTTTGCGTAGACCCAACTGCCAGCCTTGGATCTACCCCGCGCCGTGTCACTCGGACCGCAAGTTACACGACGAAACCATCGTTTGCAATGTGGCAATTACTTAACAATTGCCCGATATATTATTTTTTAATTTATAAATCAATCATTTAATAGCTTAATCCGAGATTGTTTATCAAGCCCCGCTTCGACCTGCGCTTCTACCCCCCCTGGACCGGCGGTCTCCCCTGTTTGGGGTTCGTCAGTAGGGAACGAGGTCATCCCAGTACGGGGTCGTCACCGACTCCGCCACGCCATCGCCGTTCGCGTCCACCTTCACCTCGGCATAGCCTCCCGTGAGGGCGTTCACGGCCACACTGGCCCGATTCGCTCCGGTCACTTTGACACCACCGCTGGTCGGCGCTTCTGCGTAATTCGCAACTCGGTTGTACGTCCCGCGCAATGAGGGGCTGGTCTTGACGAGGTAGGTTCCGTTGACCGACGGGTGGGTGGGGGATTCCAGCCTGAGCGTGTAGTCCAGGGTGGCGTTGTAACCGCTGTCGCCGAGGTTGATGGTCAAGCCCTGACTGAGATTGTTTGCAGTGATGCGCAAGCTCAGGGCCTTGTCGACCGCGGCGATCTGCAGGCCGGATCCGGAAACCGTGATCGCGGTGGTCGTGCTGGTGTTAGTTTGGGTGAAGTCTACAACCCCGTAGAACTCGGCCTCGGATATCTGCCCCGACGCTGAATCCGTGACCTTGTAGCGATTGAAAGTGACCCTAGCCGACACCGATCCCACGCCACCGAAGTTCCAGGCACCGCTGGAACTGATGACTTGCCACGAAATCTGTCCGTCTTCCTGCTCCGTGGGCAACAAGCGGCACTGGTTCGCTGTGTAGGACCAGCTGTCGCCGGCATTCCAGGTCGTGGGGTCGGCCTGGTTGAGCGTCCAGGTCAGCGTGCCGCCGTGCGGGCAATCCATCGAGGTCACGCCACCGCGTGCCTGCGGGTAGGCACGCCTCGCCGACGCATGCAACTGGGCGAGCCCGGCATCCGACCTGGAATCCAGCAAAAGGCCCGTGATGCTGAGGGGCGCCAGTGCCTGCCTGGCGACCGTCTCGGCGTTCGTGGCCGAGATCGCGCCGTCGGAGACGGTCGCTGCACTGCCTGCCACTGGCGTCCCTGAGGTAGTCGTCGATGAATTGCCGGAGCTCGTGGAACCACCCCCCCCCGAGGGGGA
>CAYSFW010000058.1:0-7586 GCA_964430355.1 uncultured Thiotrichales bacterium | reverse complement strand
GCCCCCGACCGGACGCTTTGCCCCCTCGCCGACCGGGCCTTTGCACCTCGGCTCGCTGGTCGCGGCCGTCGGCAGCTACCTGCAGGCACGTAGCCAAGGCGGGCGCTGGCTCGTGCGCATCGAGGACATCGATCCGCCGCGCGAAATCCCCGGCGCAGCCGGCGACATTCTGCGCACGCTGGAGTCACACGGCCTGACCTGGGATAGTGGCGTGCTGTACCAGTCGACGCGCTTCGAGGCGTACCGCAATGCCATGCAGCGCCTCCTAGACAGCGGTGCGGCCTTTGCCTGCCGCTGTTCGCGTAGGAAGGTGGAGCAGCTCGGCAAGGCCGGGCGGTATGGCTGGATCTACCCCGGCACCTGCAGGGAAAGGCCGCCCCCCGTCGGCGATTTAGCGGGCTACAGCATCCGTGTCCGCGCCGACGCGGGCGAGGTGGGGTTCGACGACCTCGTTTGCGGCCGGTTCGAACAACGTTTGCGAGACGAGGTGGGGGATTTCGTGATCCGCCGCTCCGATGGGCTCTACGCCTACCAGCTCGCGGTGGTCGTGGACGATGCCCACCAAGGCGTCACCGAGATCGTGCGCGGAGCCGACCTGCTGGACAACACGCCCCGGCAGATCCACCTGCAACGCCTGCTTGGGCTACCTACGCCCTGCTACGCGCACCTGCCGGTGGTCATCAACGAACAAGGGCAAAAGCTCAGCAAGCAGAACCTTGCCCCACCGCTTGATGCTCGCAAGGCGAGCGAGAATCTCGCGGCGGCGCTCGCGTTCTTGGGCCACCCTATCCCGAATGACCTACACAATGCCCCTTGCCGGGAAATTCTCGATTGGGCCATCTCGGTCTGGAGCCTGCAACGCCTAGCTGTGAAGCATCCGCAAGACCTCGAGCCCCCCATCCAGCCACTGGCATGCCCGACAGAGGCAAAGGGCCGTTGAACGCGGCTCGCAGCGCAACTGAAGCTGCCATCGACTCCGGACTTAAAAGCGATTCTCGGTATGACTCTACCGTGGCGAACGCCTCGGCACGATGAAACGCGCGATGCCGCGGACCAGCGTTTCCCACGGATAGGCGTCCAGGGCATGGAATCGAAGGTTGGCGAGTTCCAGCGTCTTGCGGATGTCGTACACCTCAGTGGCCTCGAGCTGCCCCGGCAGGGTCGCGCCTTGCAGCGCAAGCAACCCGCCGACCTGGACGCGGATCTCCTGACTGTGCGGCAGTGGGCCCTCGGCTTGCGTCACGCCGAGGGCGAAACGGGCCCGCTGGCGCGCGTCGCTCAGGAACTCTGCGCAACCCAGGCGTGCCGTTGGGTTCTGACAGGCCACACCCTCGCGCCCCGCCAGCATGAAGCCCTTCTTGAAACTGCAATCGCAACGCCGCGCGTTGATGGCCTTTTCGAACACGCAGCGCTGCGGGTTGACCTCCGAGTAGAGCGTGCGGAACTGATGCTCATCCATCGGGACAGCGGTGGCCGAACCTGCTTACGCAAACGCCGATCAATCGGCTACGCGGCCAGGACGCAGCGTTGCGCGGTGCCCGCCGATTGAACTAGCGTTCTCCGAGCTCACTTTTCCCACTCTTGCAGGATTGGCGCGTTGCGCTGCTCCTGCAGACGCTCCTCGGCCTGGAGGGGATTTTCGGCATGCACCATCTTGATGCCGACCTCACCGGGCAGACCGGTCTCTGCCCGCGCCTGCCGCGCGAAGTTGCGCGCATCGACATACTTGTCAAAGGTGTTCAGCAGTTCGAGATGTTTTAGGAAAGCAGCAGGTCCGGACTCGACCCGGTAGACGTAGTACGGCATGGCGGTTCTCTATCTGACTCCAGAGTATCGATAGCAACAGCCCTTAATCCTACACGAGCTGGACGACCGGCCGGATAACCATTACGGTTAATCGCCTAAATGCGCTGGCCTCGCTACGCTCGCGCGCCAGAGTTCACCGCCCGGATGCCATTGAATATGCAGCACGACCCAGAAACCGCCGCGATCCACGTCGATTTCAGCCCGGACAACGCGCAGGCCGAGTATGCCGAGCTATTGCGCAGCTCGCAGGCCAGGCTCGACGCCCTGCCGGCTTCGGCCAGCGCGGTCGACCGCGCCCGCATCCAGCTCGACATCGCCACCGCCCGCACGGGTCTGGGCGAGCCCGATGAGGCTTGGGGCGTGGCGCGTGCCGCGTTCGACGTCTTCGTCGATGCCGAATCCTGGCAAGACGCCGTTGAGGCCTGTGAGGTGCTGTACAAGACGGAGGCCCCTGCGGCCATCACCGCGCTCGCGCACGGCGTGTGGCTTGCGGTGACGTATCCAGTGCAACCGATCACCACGATCACGATGCTGCACCACATCGTGGATGAAACGCCGGACAACTCCGACGGCGGCGCCGTCGCCGCAGCGGTCGCCCACTACATCGCAGGTGTGCGCAGCCGCTCGGATCACGAGTTCGAGAGCCTGTCCTTCCTCACCAACAACGTCTTGGCCAAAGTGGCCGAGCGGCACGGCAAGGTGCAGAACCAGGAACAGCTCGACTTCTGGCTGCGCAAGCTGGAACTCGATGACCCGGCGAAATTCCTGCCGCGGCTCAGCCGCGTGCTCGACATCATCGTCGGCGACAACTGGTGGATCGACCGTGACGCGCTGCGCCAGCGACTGCCCGTCAACTGACTGGTCGCTTCCTCACGCCGGTGTCGCTCGTTATCATCGCCGCGTGACCATACCCGCCAAGGACTTGCAAATGCGCTTTGCTCGGCTGACCGTTCTATTCGTCACCCTTTTCATCACCTCAACCGGATGCCACGCCATGGATCAATCCCAGAACCCCACCGTCACCCTCGAAACCACGATGGGGAACATCGTCCTTGAACTCAACCGCGAAAAGGCGCCCAACACGGTCGCCAACTTCCTCGCCTACGCCAAAAAGGGCTTCTTCGACGGCACCATTTTCCACCGCGTGATCCCAGAGTTCATGATCCAGGGTGGCGGTTTCACGGCCGACATGGTGCAAAAGCCGACGGATGCACCGATCGAGAACGAGGCCAACAACGGCCTGAAGAACGAAGCAGGCACCATCGCCATGGCGCGCACCAGCAACCCCCACTCGGCCACGGCCCAGTTCTTCATCAACGTCAAGAACAACAGCTTCCTAAACTACACCGCGCCCAACGCCCAAGGCTGGGGCTATGCGGTGTTCGGCAAGGTCACCTCCGGCATGGACGTGGTCCACAAGATCGAACGTGTGGCCACCAAAACCCACGGTATGCACGAAAACGTCCCCAAGGAGCCCGTGGTGATTACCAAGGCAATCGTCGCCGAATGAGCAGCGGCGTCACGCTGTTCGTCTCCGACCTGCACCTCGCGGCAGAACGGCCGAACATCGTCCGCCTGTTCGCGGAGTTCCTGCACGATGAGGCCTCCCACGCGGAGGCCGTCTACATCCTGGGCGACCTGTTCGAATACTGGATCGGCGACGATCAGCCGACCGCGGGTCTCGAGCCCGTCCTTGAAGGATTCCTGCAACTCAAAACCGCTGGCGTGCCCGGGTATTTCATCCACGGCAATCGAGACTTTCTGCTCGGCGCGCACTTCGCCGAGCGGTACGGGTTGCGCCTGCTGCCAGAGGCAGCCGTCATCAACCTGCACGGCACGCCGACGCTTTTGATGCACGGCGACACCCTGTGCACCGACGACCTCCCCTACCAGCAGATGCGCCAAATGCTGCGCAACCCCGCCTGGCAGGCCGAGTTCCTCGCCCTGCCCCTACCCGAGCGAATTCGTCAAGCGCTGGCACTGCGCGAGCGCAGCGCGAGCGAGACCCAGGACAAGGCGGAATCCATCATGGACGTGAACGCCGAAGCCGTGACCCAGACCCTCCGCGAACACGGCGTCAACCGACTGATCCACGGACACACGCACCGCCCCGCCACCCATACCTGGCAGGATGCCGACGGTGCTACCTGCCACCGCATCGTGCTCGGCGACTGGTATGCACGTGGTAGCGTTTTGCGCTGCGCGGGTGAATCCTTGACGCTCGACGTGCTGTAGCAAGCGCCCAAGCAAACCGCGTTTAGCGGATCCACTTGATTTCCAGCGCCGTCTGGCCACCGATCACCGCGTCGTCGAGCGAGGCTGGCATGTCCGCGTGCGCGGCGCTGAGTGGAATGCGTCCGCCCATGAGTTCGGCCTTTCTCTGAGGATAAAGCGCAGCCTGGTAAGGCTGGGCGTAACCCTCGGGATAGACGGGCAAGTTGGTCACTGGATCGTATTTGTCGGTGGCGCCCAGGGTATGCAGCATTTCGTGGGCGATGACGACATTGTTGGTCTCCTGGAAATCCCGGTCGGCATAGGCATGCACCACACCGAACATCCCCTTGCTCAGGCCCAGCGAGTCCGGGACGCGGGTGGTCAACATCGGGTCGTAATAGACGACGTACATCCGGATGTCGGCCGGCGTGCCCCGGGCCTCATTCAACCACGCCCACAGGCGTAGACGCAGGCTGTACCAGACGTTGGCAAGAACGCCGTTCTGTCCGGGCCGGCGCGGTGGCGGTGATTCGACCGTGTCACTGACGCTGAACTGGAACGGCTTGAGCCGGTGCATGCCGTAGAAATGCGCCTGCCGCTGCATGAACCGCTCGATCGACGCAAAGGTCTCGGCGTTCAGGCTCTGGATATAGCGCGCCGCAGCCGAGCTGCCGTCACCGTTTACGGGGTACACCACGACCGTGAGCGTCTGCACCCAGGCCGTGGCATCGAGTTGTTTGAGATAGGTCTCGCCGCTGACGAACAGCAGGATCAACAACAGCAGCCCGATGCGCACCTTTTGCCACGGCACACGCGTAGGGAGCCTTTGAGTCTGATCTAGGACGCGCATGGTGCCGCTCTGCCCCGCTGATCGGTTTTTTAGGGCATCTTAGCGGCTCGAAGGCGGGATGGATGAGACTTGCGTCAAGTTACGGCCGCAACCCCAGAGCGCGCGAGCCATCGCGGTCGCGCGCAACAAGTGTTTGTGTGGGGTGGAAAATAACGCCAGGTCGGCGAAGACCGGTGGTAGCCCGATCTTCGCCGAGGCCGCAGCAATGTCAGACAGTCTGCTCGTCGGCCAGGTAGAGCCAGGTATCGAGCACGGTGTCCGGGTTCAGCGAGATGCTGGTGATCTGGCGCTCGAGCAGCCACTTCGCGAGGTCCGGGTGATCGGAGGGGCCCTGACCGCAAATGCCGACGTACTTCCCCGCCTTGCGGCATGCGGCGATCGCCATCTCCAGCATCGCGAGCACGGCCGGATTGCGCTCGTCGAAGACGTGCGCGACAGCCGCGGAGTCGCGGTCGAGGCCGAGCGTCAACTGCGTCATGTCGTTGGAACCGATCGAAAAGCCATCGAAGTGCTCGAGGAACTGGCTCGCCAGCACGGCATTGGAGGGTAGTTCACACATCATGATCACACGCAGGCCGTTCTCGCCGCGTTTGAGGCCATTTTCCTCGAGGATCTCGACGACGCGCCGCCCCTCCTCCACCGTGCGCACGAACGGGATCATGATCTCCACATTGGTAAAGCCGAGCTCGTCGCGCACCCGCTTCAGCGCGATGCACTCGAGATCGAACGAGGGCCGGAAGCTCTCGGAGACGTAGCGTGACGCGCCACGGAAGCCGATCATCGGATTCTCCTCGTGCGGCTCGAATGCGGCGCCCCCGATCAGATTCGCGTACTCGTTGGACTTGAAGTCCGACATGCGCACGATCACCGGCTTCGGGTAGAACGAGGCCGCGATGCAGGCCACGCCCTCGACGATCTTGGCGATGTAAAACTCCCTCGGATCGCCGTAGGCTGCGACACGGTCCTCGACCAGCGCGCGTACCTCCGGCGACACCTTCTGCGGCTCCAGCAGGGCCCGCGGATGCACGCCGATCATGTGGTTGATGATGAACTCCATGCGCGCCAGCCCCACCCCCGCGCTCGGGATCCGGCCAAAACTGAACGCCCGGTCGGCGTTGGCAACGTTCATCATGATCTTGACCGGAAGCTCCGGCATCTCCTCCAGCGAGATCTCCTTGTGCTCAAACGGCAGCAAGCCCTCGTAGACGACGCCGGTATCACCCTCGGCGCAGGAGACCGTGACCTCGTGACCATCCGGGATCGTCGCCGTCGCATCGTTGCAGCCGACCACCGCCGGCACGCCGAGCTCGCGGGCGATGATCGCCGCGTGACAGGTGCGACCGCCGCGGTTGGTCACGATCGCCGAGGCGCGCTTCATGATCGGCTCCCAGTCGGGGTCAGTCATGTCCGTCACCAGCACATCCCCTGGCAGGATCTTGTCCATCTGCTTGAGGTTGTTGATCACCACCGCCCTGCCCTGGCCAATGCGGTTGCCGATGGCCCGCCCCGCGGCGAGCTTGCGGCCGTGGGCCTTCAACGCGAAGCGCTCGATCACGCTGCCGCGCCGGCTCTGCACCGTCTCGGGGCGCGCCTGCACGATGTAGAGCTGCCCGTCGACGCCATCCTTAGCCCACTCGATATCCATCGGCCGGCCGTAGTGCTGCTCGATCTGCACGGCCATGCGCGCGAGCGCCTCGACCTCTGCATCGCTGATGCAGAACACGCGCCGCTCGCTCTCCGCCACCTCCACCGTTTGCACGGGGTGTCGGGGGTCGTCGGCGAAGATCATCTTGATGGCCTTCTGCCCCAGGTTGCGGCGCAACACCGCCTTGTGGCCGTTCGCGTGGGCGGGCTTGAAGACGTAGAACTCATCCGGATTGACTGCACCCTGCACGACCATCTCGCCGAGCCCGTAGCTGCCCGTGATGAACACTACCTGATCGAAGCCAGACTCGGTGTCCAGCGTGAACATCACACCCGAAGTGGCCATGTCGCTGCGGATCATCTTCTGCACACCGGCCGACAACGCGACGTGCCGGTGATCGAAGTGCTGGTGCACGCGATAGGCGATCGCCCGGTCGTTGAACAGCGACGCAAACACCCGGTGAATGGCGTGCTTGACGTGCTCCAGGCCCCGCACGTTGAGGTAGGTCTCCTGCTGGCCCGCGAAGGACGCTTCAGGCAGATCCTCGGCCGTCGCCGATGAGCGCACGGCCCAAGACACCTGCGTGCCGTAGCGTGCCTCGAGCTTCGCGTAGGCCTCCTCGATCGCCCGCTCCAGCGCCGGCTGAAACGGGGTTTCCAACACCCACTGGCGAATCTGTGCGCCGGTCCGTGCAAGCGCGTTGACATCATCCAAATCGAGCGCAGCGAGTGCATCGTAGATCTTCGCACTGATGCCGCTCGATTCGAGGAACTCCACAAAGGCATGGGCCGTGGTCGCGAATCCCGAAGGCACGCTGACCCCGGCCCCCGAGAGGTTGCGGATCATTTCACCGAGGGAGGCGTTCTTGCCGCCGACGATCGCGACATCGCGCATGCCGAGTTCGTCCAACCCGATGATGTAGGGGTTCATGTGGTTATATGGACGCCTCCCGTTTGCCAAGATCGGTTTGGGTGTGCTGGGACAGATAGGCTGCAGTTTTATATCCGGCCTGTAGTGCAGGCGGATGCCTGCTGGCCCTGATGGAATCCGCGCAACCCGCGCCTCATTTCT
>CAYSFW010000057.1:0-57655 GCA_964430355.1 uncultured Thiotrichales bacterium | reverse complement strand
GTGGGGACGCCGCCGGCATCGTCCGGGCGGCCGCTGCGGGTGCAGGGCCGTAGGCGCCCTTGAACAGGGAATACAGCAGCCCGAGGAGCAGGGCGCCGATGGCGGTCAGCGCGAGAATGGGCAGCTTGAGGGGCGCGGAGGGCTCGGGTGAGGCATATCCGCGGGAGAGAATGAGTTTATCGATGCTGAGCCGCGTTGCGTCGCGTTTGAGGGTGGCGTCGTTCAATCGGGCCTGGAGTTCGGCAAGCGTCGTCCGGCTGAACCCGAGTTCGCGCTCGAGTCCCGTCAGGTTGGACAGCGAGGTTTCCTTGGCGGCCAGGTTGTCCTGCAACGCGCGGATCTTGCCGTTGATCAGGCGCACGTTGCCTTCGGCGGCGGCCAGCGCGTTGCGCAGGCCATCGAGTTCGCGCGACTGCACGGTCTCGATCGCCTGTGCGAGCTCGGCTGGTGCTGCCTGATTCTGCAGCACTTCCGGATGCAGACGGCCATAGATCTTTTGCAGTGCCGCAGCCTTTTCCTGCTTCGCCACGCGCGCCTGCTCGAGGGCGCTGAGCAGCGAGCCGCCTGCGCCGTCTTGGGGGTTGCCTGGGTTGTGCTCAAGGTGTTTGATGCGTTCACGCAATTCGGTCACTTGCAGCTGCGCGTTGAGCAGGTCGCGGTTGAGCGCGGCAAGCGTGGCCGCGTCCTGCTCCGTGGGATTGCTCGAGAGGATGCGGTTGCGCGCACGGTACTCCAGTGCTTTGCCCTCGAGCTCGTCCACCTTGGCCGTGTAGGCCTGCACCTGGGCCGTCAACCGGGCGATGTTGCTGTCGAGGACGGCGAGGCGCTGTGCGGAGTATTCGCGCAGGTAGGCATCCGCCAGTGCGTTCACGACGTCGGCAGCGAGCATCGGGTCGCGTGCGGTGTACTCGACGGCGATCACCGCCGACTTGCCTTTGCGGAACACCGATAAGTGCCGGAGAAAGCGTTCGATTCGGCGCGCCCGGGGGTCGGACGGGCGCGCCGTCGACGGGCCGAACAGCGTGCTGAGCACACTGTCCTTCGCGAACGCCTCGTGGTCCCAGAGCTTGAGCTCGTCCATCACGACGCTGGCGAGTTCGCGCGAGCGCATCACTTCGACTTCGTTGGCGATCCGTTCCTCGGACACCTCGGCCGGGAATTCGTGCTCGTTGCCATCGACCATCTTTGCCACGCTCGGGTCGATGAGCACGAGCACGCGCGATGTGTAGCGCGGCGGGATGAAGTACAGGATGAGTATGGCGAGCAGCGACGCCACGACGACGAAGGTCAGGATCGCTGGCAGATCGCGCCGGACACCCGCAGCGAGCCGCTGCAAGTCGGTATCTCCGCTGGCGCCGGCGGCAGCGCCCAAAGATGAAGCGGATATCGTCATGAGTTACGCATTGTCGTTGAACGAATCATTCCTGCCCCAATGCGTATGAGACCGGCGCGGCCGCGCAAAAGTTCAGATCGTCACCAGTGTTCTAACAGCATGAAATGCAAAGAATAAACGCGCTGTGTCCGGGGCTTTGCCGGGTGGCTGCGTAGGGTTGGGTGCCAGATCTGGAAATCAACGATGGCCAATAACGCTGGTGATTTACCCCGCGTTACGGCCAGGAATCTGCAGCGTATCGAGGTCGAGAGGCACGCTGAGTGGCTGTCCGTCCAGGAGCGCTTGCCCGCCCTCGAGCGTGAGCCGCCCCGTGCAGAACCAGTCCACGGCGAGCGGGTAGATGACGTGCTCGCGAGCGAGCACATCGGCCGCCAATGTCTCGGCCGTGTGGTCCGCGTGCACCGCAACGCGCGCCTGGATGATGACGGGGCCGCCATCCAGGTCCTCCGTCACCCAGTGGACGCTCGCGCCATGCTCGGTATCGCCGGATTCGAGCGCGCGGCGGTGGGTGTGCAGGCCGGAGAAGCGGGGCAGCAGCGAGGGGTGAATGTTGAGCATGCGGCCCTGGTAGCGGGCGACGAACGCTGCGGTGAGTATGCGCATGAAACCGGCGAGGACTACGAGATCGGGCGCAAACCGCTCGATGGCCTGCGCCAGCGCGGCGTCGAACGCCTCGCGTCCCGCAAAATCACGGTGATCAATGACCTGCGCCGGGATGCCGACCACTTGCGCCCGGGCAAGGCCGCCGGCGTCAGCGCGATTGCTGATGACAGCGACGATTTCACCATGAACTCGGCCCTCGCGACACGAATCAATCAGCGCCTGAAGGTTGCTGCCGCCGCCCGAGATCAGGACGACGATCCGGCAGCGCTTTGGCCGTTTGCCCGAGGTTTGCACTACCTACCGGTACCGGACGCAAGGCGCCTCGGCCTCGCTCGGCTCAATGATGCCGATTAGCCAGGCCTGCAGGCCATGGCCACGGAGCAGGGCGGTGGCGCGCTCGACGGCCTCGCCCGGCAGGACCACGACCATGCCGATACCGCAGTTGAAGGTGCGCAGCATCTCGGCCTCGGCGACACCACCTTGCGCCTGTAGCCAGCGGAACACCTCGGGCCGCTCCCAGGTGGCGGTGTCGATGGCTGCGACGGTGCGCGGCGCCAGCACGCGCGGGATGTTCTCGGTGAGACCGCCGCCCGTGATGTGGGCGAGGGCATGAACATCGAGTTCGTTGATGAGCTCGAGCAGCGGCTTTACGTAGATCCGGGTGGGGGCGAGCAGCGCCGCGCCCAGTGTTGTGTCGCCGCAGGGCGCACTGAGGCTTGTGCCACTGACGGCGAGGATCTTGCGGATCAGCGAGTAACCGTTGGAGTGCGGGCCGCTCGAGGCGATGCCGAGCAGCGCATCGCCCGGCCGTACGCGCGAGCCGTCGATGATGCGGCTCTTCTCGACGATGCCTACGCAGAACCCCGCCAGGTCGTAGTCGCCGGGTTGATACATGCCGGGCATTTCGGCGGTTTCCCCGCCGGTCAGCGCGGCGCCGGCCTGGGCGCAGCCGTCCGCGATGCCCTGGATGACGCTGGCGGCGACATCGACGTCAAGCTTGCCGGTGGCGTAATAGTCGAGGAAGAACAGGGGCTCGGCACCCGCGACGACGACGTCGTTGACGCACATGGCCACGAGGTCGATGCCGATCGTGTCGTGCTTGCCCAGCTCCAGGGCGAGCTTGAGCTTGGTGCCCACGCCATCGGTGCCCGAGACCAGGACCGGTTCGCGGTAGCGCCCGAGGGGGATCTCGAACAGCGCGCCGAAGCCGCCGAGCCCGGCGAGCACCTCGGGGCGGCGGGTGCGCTGCGCGTGGGGTTTGATGCGATCGACGAGGCGGTTGCCGGCGTCGATGTCGACGCCCGAATCCTTGTAGCTGAGACCTTGCGTCGCGTCGGGCTGGGCCATGGGAGCGGAATACCGTCAGTGGGTGAGTGAGGATGGTAGCCAGCGGCCCGCAGGCTGTAAACCGCGTCCTGTGGTATCTTTACCCGGCCACCGAGGTCCGCACCCAGAAGATCGAGCGATGCTTCAGGCCCGCCACATCCCCAATATCATCACCGTACTGCGCGTCCTGTTGGTTCCGCCGGTGGGGTGGGCGATCCTGCAGGGCGAACACCGCCTCGCGTTTTGGCTGTTCTTCGCCGCGGGCTTCAGCGATGCGCTGGATGGCTTTCTCGCCCGCACGTTCCACTGGCAGAGCAAATTTGGTGCCACGCTCGATCCGATTGCGGACAAGTCGCTGATGATCGTTGCGTTTTTCTGTCTTTACTGGGTGGGGTCGGTGCCGTGGTGGTTGTTCGCCGCGGTGCTGGTGCGAGACGTGATCATCATCGCCGGAGCGATTGCCTACCAGTTCCTCACCCATGCCCTGGAGATGCAGCCGCTGCTGCTCGGCAAGCTCAATACGGCCCTGCAGATCCTGCTGGTGCTGGCGGTGCTGGTGCATGAGGCCTTCGACGTGTTCACACCCACGGCGATCCTGGCGATGTGCGTGGTCCTTCTGGTGAGCACGGTGCTCAGTGGTACGGCGTACGTGCTCGAGTGGAGCCGGCGCGCCCGAATCAAGCGCAGGGCGTGATGGCGATACCGGATTCGCAGAAGTGGTTCGGGCTTGCTGTTGCGATCCTGTTCGGCGTGCTGCTCTACCTGCTCGCGCCCATCCTCACGCCCTTCCTGCTCGGGGCGCTGTTTGCCTACCTCGGCGACCCGGCCGCGGATGGCCTGGAGGTGCGGGGGTTGTCGCGGACGCTGGCGGTCGTCGTCGTGTTCCTGGGCATGACGCTTGCGGTCGGGTTGCTCCTGTTACTCCTGGTGCCACTGATCGAAAGGCAGGTCGCCCTGCTGATCCAGACTGTGCCGACCTACGCCGGCTACCTCAATGACAAGTTCGTCCCCTGGCTTGAGCAGAACCTCGGCATCAGCCCGCAGCGGTTCGACCTGGCGGCGCTGACCGGCTGGCTGCGCGCGCATTTGATGGAGGCCGGCAGTCTCGCGGCAGGCGTGGCCAAGTACGTGACGCAGTCCGGGACGCTGGTGGCGGGCTGGTTTGCGAATCTGCTGCTGGTGCCGGTCGTCACGTTCTACCTGCTGCGGGACTGGGACACGCTGGTTGCCTACTTGCACGACCTGCTGCCGCGCAGTGTCGAGCGCGACGTTGCCCACGTCGTGCGCGAGGCCGATGCAGTGCTTGGGGCCTTTTTGCGCGGTCAGCTCACCGTGATGTTGCTGCTCGGCGTGGTGTACTCCGTGGGCTTGTGGCTGGCGGGCCTGAAATTTGCCCTGCTGGTCGGGATGCTGGCGGGGATAGTGAGTTTCGTGCCGTACCTGGGCGTGATCTTCGGGGTGATCACGGCGAGCGTGGCCATGCTCTTCCAGACTCACAACCTGCTTGATCTGCTGCCCGTGTTCCTCGTGTTCGGGGTTGGGCAGTTGCTGGAGGGCTTCGTGCTGACGCCGTGGCTGGTTGGCGACCGCATCGGTCTGCACCCCGTGGCGGTGATCTTCGCCATCATGGCCGGCGGTCAATTGTTCGGCTTCATGGGTGTGTTGCTTGCGCTGCCAGTTGCCGCGGTGCTCGCAGTGGTCATCCGTGACCTGCACCGGCGCTACCTGGATAGCGCGCTCTATCAATTCCGCAAACCACCGGTGAGCGTCGCCGATGCGCAGCCGCAGCGAGAGTCGGACGACGCTTGAAACAGTTGATCCTGCCTGTCTCGTTGGACGAGCGGGCCACCTTCGACAACTTCGTCTGCGACCGTAACGAGGCGGTGGTCGAATCGCTGCGTGCGCTGGTCACCACGGCGGCCGAGCCGCAGGTATTGCTCTGGGGGCCGGCGCAGCGTGGTAAAAGCCATTTGCTTAGGGCAGCGTGCCGTCTGGCCGTGGACCTCGGGCGCACGGCGCGCTACGTGGCGTTGGGTGAGCTGCTGCCGGCGGGCACCGATGCGCTCGCTGGTCTGGAGGACGTCGATGTGCTCTGCGTGGATGACATCCATCTGGGGTTTCTGAAACCCGATTGGGCCGTCGGGTTGTTCCATCTCATCAACGCGAGCCGGGATGGCGGGTGCAGGCTCGTGCTGGCCTCCGCGACGCATCCCGCGGCAGAACCCCTGCCGCTGCCGGATCTCCAGTCGCGCCTGCTGTGGGGGCCGGTCTTCCGGCTGCACGCGCCCGGTGATGCGGCGTTGCTGGAGCTGCTGCGGGGACGGGCCGCCGCACGGGGTGTCGAGATCCCGCTCGATGCGGCTCGCTATCTGATGAGCCGCTGTCGGCGCGAGGTGGGGAGCCTGTTGCGCCTCGTCGATTCGCTGGACAGCGAGACGCTCGCGCGGCATCGCAGCAAGGTGACCGTCCCGTTCATCAAGTCTGTGCTTGGTCTGTGAGGCGCGAGCGGGCGTTCCAGCGGACGAACAGCAGCGCGCCCGCGAACCAGAGCGCAGCGAGGAGCGCCTCCAGCACGCCGAGCCAGCGCACCGGCGGGGCGGAGGCATCGAACACCCCCAGCGTGAAGTACCAGAGCGCGAGAAAGCTGGACCAAGCCAGTGTGTAGGGGATTGCGCGCAGCATCCCGCGCAGCGGCAGCAGGAGTGGCCCCAGCGTGAGCAGAAGCGCGAGCGAGCGCGGAAAGCTGGCGGGCGGTGCGAGCCAGATGATCCTTGCGAACAGGACGAAGAACAGCGCGAGGTGGGCGCCGAGGGCGACCCTGTAAGCCATCGCCACCGGTGGAGTCACGTCGCCGCCTTGAGCCGGACGGCCAGTTGCGCAACGCGTCGTCCCAGGGCCTTGCACAGCTCGATCTCGTGCGCGGTTGGACCAACGGAACTGTTCACGCCGGCGAGATGGCTCGGGCCGTAGGGCGTTCCGCCGCTTCGGGTAGCGAGCAGGGCTGGCTCCGAGTAGGGGAGGCCAGTGATCAGCATGCCGTGGTGCAACAGTGGCAACATCATCGTCAGCAGCGTGGTTTCCTGCCCACCGTGCAGGCTCGCCGTGGACGTGAACACGGCAGCCGGCTTGCCGGCGAGCGCGGCCGAGAGCCAGAGGTTTCCCGTCTGATCGATAAAGTGCTTCAAGGGCGCGGCCATGTTGCCGAACCGGGTGGGGCTGCCAAGAATCAAGCCATCACACGCGCGCAGATCGTCGAGCTCGGCGTAGGGTGCTCCGGCGTCCGGCACGGCTGGCTCGACGGCCTCGCTGACTGGCGATACTGCGGGTACTGTGCGTAGAACCGCGTTTGCGCCAGGGATCTCCTCGACCCCGTGGGCGATGTGCCGCGCCATGTCTGCGGTGTTGCCGAAACGGCTGTAATAGAGGATCAGGATGTCCGTCACGTGCCTGTTGCCCTTTAGATGGCCGGCTTCATCAGGTCGAGCACGCGCTCCGGTGGTCGCCCGAGCGTGGCCTTGCCGCCTTTGACGACGATCGGTCGCTCGATGAGCCTGGGGTGTTTGACCATCGCCTCGATCAGCTGCTCGGGCGAGAGCGACGGATCATCGAGCTGCAGCTCGGCGTACTCGGGCTCCTTGCGGCGGAGCAGATCGCGCGGCGTGATGCCGAGCATTTGGACCAGTTTCCGCAGCTCCTCGGCACTGGGCGGCGTCTTGAGGTATTCGATGACAGTCGGCTGCTCGCCGTGTTGCCGCATCAGTTCCAGGGTTTGACGGGATTTGCTGCAACGCGGGTTGTGGTAGATGACGGTTTCGTTTGCGGTGGTCATCGCGGGACTCCGTTTCGTTTTCGGTGTAGGCAAGGATACATCGACCGGTGATCTTGCGCCTGCCGGCGGCTGCGCCCCGGTACCTGGAACCGCGCTCGATCCTAGTAATCTCAAGGCTTCCGCGATACGCTAACTCCGTGTTGGAAACCCGCAAAGGCGCCGAAGGTGCGTTGTGAGAAGTCCGTCGATGGCTTTTTGCTCTGTGTCGACCCCATTTCTCAGGTGGTTCGTGTTTGACCCGAGGGCTGGCGCGATGTTTTCAGCACCCTGTAATCAAGTGACTCGACGCAGGCAGGGAACGGCGTAATGCGAAAGTTGCGTAAACTCGTGTGGCTCCTTGCGGTGGCCGGTGTTCTGGGGGCGGGCTGCGTTAGTATCCCCGCGCAGGAGATGAGTGACGCCAGGCAGGCGCTGCGTGCCGCAGAGGAAGTCGGTGCTGCAAAGCGCGCCGCGGCCGAATACGAGGAGGCCCGAGTGCTGCTCGAGGACGCCAACCGATTCCTCGCGGAAGGCCGCTACGAGCTCGCACGCGTCGTTGCTGCACGCGCCAAAAAAATGGCCATCGCGGCGCGTAAGGCAAGCATGCGGGAACCTGGGACCGGATCTGTCCCCTGATCCACTGGATCCGTGACCGTATCGATTTCGACTGAGTTGCTGATCTTCTCATTTCCGTTATGACCTGCCGTCGCTTTCTCATTCAAGGGCACGTGCAAGGTGTTTTTTTCCGACAGTCGACCCGCGCCGAAGCGATGCGCCTCGGCGTGACCGGGTATGCGCGCAATCTGCCGGACGGCGCCGTGGAGGTAGTCGCTTGCGGTACGCCCGAGGGGTTGGCCGAACTTGAGATCTGGCTGAATCGGGGCCCGCCGATGGCCAGAGTTGAACAGGTATCCAAACAGGAAATTGCAGGGCGCTCATTTTCCACTTTTGAAGTCCTGCGCTGATCCGCCTGGTTCGATGCGGTTTTGGCCTTGGCCCGCCGGATTGACCGGGCCAAAACACGAGCAGGAGTATCCCAGCTGGTGCGCTGCCGTCGTGCGTCCGCACAGGCACTGCCTATGTGCTTGATCCGCCAAGACATGGCCGTTACCGCGCGCGCAGCTGATGGGTTGCTCCCCACCCTAGAACGCGCGCATCGATCGTGGCTGCTTACGTTAATGCCCGTCCAGTGTAGCTTCGCGCGGGCTAAAACGTGACGTGGTCACCGGATCGCGACTTCGCTGTGTGAGCGTGCTCGCGCCTTCGGCGTAACCTGCGAGACACGCAAATTCGCTGTGCTAGGATCGCCAGCGAGTGTAAAGCCAAGGAAGAGCTTGCCATGTTGATTCCAGTCGTTCTCTCCGGGGGCGTAGGGACGCGTCTCTGGCCGGTTTCCCGCGAGGCCCATCCCAAGCCTTTCATGCAGCTGGCCGATGGCCAGAGTTTGATTCAGAAAACCTTGCGACGCGCAATTACGCTGCCGGATGTCAGCGAAGTGCTCACCGTGACGAACCGTGAGCTCTATTTCAAAACGGCTGAGGAGTATCGGCAGGTCACTCGCAAAAACGACGCCCTCACGTACATCCTTGAGCCGGTGGGTCGCAACACGGCCGCAGCCGTCGCTGCTGCGGCGCTTGACCTGAACAAGGCGTATGGCCCGGATGCGACGATGCTGGTGCTTGCTGCCGATCACCTGATCGATGACGCCACTGCGTTCCAGGACGCAGTGCGCAAGGCGGTCGCCCTGACTCGCGACGGGTACTTGGTCACCTTCGGCATTCGCCCGGAATATCCAGAAACCGGCTTTGGCTATATCGAAGCATCCGATGAGCCCGTAGCGCCTGCCGATCAAGGCAGCTTTCGGGTCGCACGCTTCGTGGAAAAGCCGGACCTCGAGACAGCGAAGGCCTATGTGGCATCCGGCAGGTACTTCTGGAATTCCGGAATGTTTTGTTTTCGGGTCGGCGATGTGCTCGATGAGTTCCAGCGACACGCCGCCAATTTGTTGGAAGCTGTCCGGGAGGCGGTCGCTGAGGGGCGACAGGAGTTTGGCAAGCGCGGTGTGCGTTCGCTGGAATTCTCCATCGAGGCATTCGAAAAGGTTCCGGACATCTCCATCGACTATGCGGTCATGGAGAAATCGGATCGGGTTGCCGTTGTCGCCTCCAATTTTGGTTGGAGCGACGTGGGTTCCTGGAATGCGGTGGGTGCTTTGGGCGAGGCGGATGCCAATGGCAACCGTGTCCAGGGCGAGGCGCTGCTTCACGACACCCGAAACTGTTTCATCCAGAGCCCTGATCGACTCGCTGCAGCGGTGGGGGTCGAGGATCTGATCATCGTCGATACGCCGGACGCTTTGCTCGTGGCGCACAAGGACCGCGCGCAGGACGTCAAGTTCATCGCAAAGCGGCTGAAGCAGGCCGGCCACAGTGCGCATCAGCATCATGTCACTGTGCACAGGCCGTGGGGCACGTACACTGTGCTCGAGGAAGGTAAGCGTTTCAAGATGAAGCGTCTCGAGGTGAAGCCCGGCGCAACGCTTTCCCAGCAACTGCACCACCATCGCAGCGAGCACTGGATCGTGGTTTCCGGGATGGCGCGTGTGGTCAACGGCGAGCGTTCATTCCTGCTGAACACCAATGAATCGACCTTCATTCCGGCAGGGCATGTCCACCGGCTCGAGAACCCCGGTGTGATCGATCTGGTGCTCATCGAGGTGCAAAGTGGGGACTACCTCGGGGAAGACGATATCGTCCGCTTCGAAGATACCTATGGAAGGGTTTGAACGATGAACCTCGACTGCTTCAAGGCTTACGACATCCGCGGTCGCGTACCGGACGACCTCAACGAGCATATGGCCTGGCGCATCGGCAAGGCCTATGCCGATGAATTCAAGCCCGGCACAGTCGTCGTTGGACGCGATGTCCGCCTCGAAAGCCCCATGCTCGCCGCGGCACTGACTCGCGGGTTGACCGCGGGCGGCGCCAATGTCATCGACATTGGGCTGTGCGGCACGGAAGAGGTGTATTTCCACGCCTTCCACCGGCAACAGGATGGCGTAGGCGGCGGGATCATGGTCACTGCCAGCCACAACCCCAAGGGCTACAACGGGATGAAACTGGTCAGGGAGGGGGCGAAGCCGATCAGCGGTGACACTGGGCTGATCGCCATTCGCGATCGTGTAGCCAGCATGGAGGCGTTCAGCCACGCCCCTGCGGGCCATGCGGAAGTCCGTGAAGAGCCGAGCAAGGCTGCCTACATCGACCACCTGTTGAGCTACGTGGACCGTGCGGCACTCAAGCCGTTGAGAATCGTCGCCGATCCTGGCAACGGCGCAGCAGGCCCAGTGGTCAGGCTCCTTGCGGAGCGGTTGCCCTTCAGCATGGTGTTGATCCAGGACGAACCCGACGGCCATTTCCCAAATGGCGTGCCCAACCCCCTGCTGCCGGAGATGCGCACGGCGACCGCGCGGGCTGTCGTGGCGCACGGCGCAGATTTCGGGGTGGCTTGGGACGGCGATTTCGACCGATGCTTCCTGTTCGACGCCGAAGGTCGCTTCATCGAGGGGTACTACCTCGTTGGGTTGTTGGCAGAGGTGTTACTCGCGAAGCACCCGGGCGCCAAGATCATTCACGACCCGCGCCTGACGTGGAACACGATCGCCCAAGTCAAGGAGGCGGGAGGCATCCCCGTGCAGTCCAAAACGGGGCACGCCTTCATCAAGGAACGCATGCGCAAGGAAGACGCCGTGTACGGCGGCGAGATGAGCGCCCACCACTACTTCCGTGACTTTGCCTATTGCGATAGCGGCATGATCCCCTGGCTGCTGGTCGCGGAGTTGATCAGCAAGACCGGAAAGACCCTGGCCGAGCTGGTGGGCGCACGCATGACGGCCTATCCCTGCAGCGGGGAGATCAACTTCCAGGTCGATGACGTGCCTGCGGTGATCGAGCGGATCCTTGCTCATTTTGCCGACCGAAGTGCGGCGGGGCAGAGTGGGCGGTACGAGCGACCGACGATCGACCGCACCGACGGCGTCAGTGTGGAATTCCCGGATTGGAGATTCAACCTGCGGGGTTCCAACACCGAGCCGTTGTTGCGGCTGAATGTGGAGACGCGCGGTGATTCAGCCTCACTGGATCGGCATCTGGCTTCGCTCAAGCGGCTTATCCTTGCTACCGGCTGAGGCTGTCGTCGATGACTGCCACTACGATCAGTGATGCGGATAGCGTAAAGACCCGCAAGTCTCGCGCCAACCTGTTGTTCATCGGCACGGTAGTGCTCCCGACTTTGATGGCGAGCCTCTATTTCGGGCTCGTAGCATCGGACGTGTATCTGTCCGAGTCGAAATTCGTGATCCGCAGCCCCGAGCGGCAAGCCTCGTCACCCTTGGGCATGGTACTGAGAGGGGCAGGATTTACCCGATCGCAGGACGACAGCTACACCGTCCAGGATTTCATCAGGTCCCGCGATGCCTTGAGGGCCTTGGACCGGGACGTCAAGATCGGAGAGTCGTACGCTGACAGGAGCATCGACGTCTTGAGCCGGTTTGCTGGTCTTGCTTGGTGGGACCGTAGCTTCGAAGCCCTGTACAAATACTATCTCGACAAGGTGGAAATCCGCGTCGACACTGCATCATCGATCGCGACACTGACTACGCGAGGATTTACCCCGGAATCCGCCCAGCGCATAAACCAAAGGCTGCTGGAAATGAGCGAGGAACTCATCAACCAGCTCAACGCACGGGGACGCCAGGACATGGTCAGCTTTGCAAAGGCAGAAGCCGACCAGGCAGAGGAAAGAGCAAGGGCCGCCGCTCTGGCATTGGCCAGCTATCGCGACAAAAAAGGCGTCATCGATCCCGAACGGCAGACCACGATACCCCTCCAGCAAATCGCAAAACTGCAAGAGGAACTCATCGCCACGAAGACTCAGCTCGCCCAGGTAAAGATGCTGACGAAAGAGAACCCCCAGATTCCCACCCTGCAGAAGCGGGTGGACACGCTCGAGGCGGAGATAGCCGCGGAAACCGCGAAGGTTGCGGGCGGAAGGTCTTCCCTGGCGGGCAAGGCGGCGGACTACCAGCAGCTCGTGCTTGAAAAGGAATTTGCGGACAAGCAGCTCGCTTCGGCCCTCGCATCGCTGGAGCAAGCGCGTAACGATGCGGCGCGCAAGCAATTCTATCTAGAGCGGATTGCCCAACCAAACTTGCCCGATGGCGCAGAAGAGCCGCACCGCCTGAGGTTGGTGATGGCCGTTGCGGCGCTCAGCCTGGTCACGTGGGGGATATTGAGCCTTCTGTCTGCTGGCATCAGGGAACACCAGGAATGAGTTCAAGAGGATTGGATGGTCATGCATGACTCGATTTCTCTGCGTCACTCGTTCCTCATCCAGAGGCGTGTGATATTCGCGCTTCTCATGCGTGAGTTAATCACGAGGTATGGACGCCACAACATTGGCGTTCTGTGGCTGTTCGCTGAGCCGATGCTGTTTACGCTCGGCGTCGCAGCGATGTGGACCGCGGTTGGGATGCATCACGTGTCGTCCATTCCAATCGTCGCTTTCGCGATCACCGGTTATTCGTCGGTCCTCTTGTGGCGCAATGTGGCAGGGCGGTGCGCCAAGGCGATCGAACCCAACTTGAGCTTGATGTACCACAGAAATGTGAAGGTCCTGGACGTATTCGCATCGCGCATAACGCTTGAGGTGGTCGGAGCCACCACGTCATTCCTTCTTCTGACCCTGCTGTTTGCCATGACCGGTCTCATGCAGCCTCCAGAAGACTTGCTCACGGTGTTGGCCGGCTGGTTCCTCTTGGCCTGGTTTGCCGCGGCACTGGGGCTGTGTGTTGGCGCCATATCCGAACGCTCCGAGGTGTTCGACAGAATCTGGCACGTGATCACCTACCTGCTGTTTCCGCTCTCCGGCGCCGCGTTCATGTTGGCGTGGTTACCACGCAACGCCCAAGAGCTGCTCGGCTGGTTGCCCATGGTCAATGGCACGGAAATGATTCGGCACGGGTTTTTCGGAAATATCGTCGAAACCTACGAGCGCCCGCTGTACTTCATCGCCTTCAACCTGTGTCTGACATTGCTTGGTTTGGCGCTCGTCCGGGAGACGGGACGCAGGGTGCAGCCGGAATGATCGAGCTGGAAAACATCACAAAAATCTACAAGACGCGCACGGGCAGTCACACGGTGCTGCGCAACCTCAATTTGACCGTGCGCCCCGGGGAAAGGGTTGGCATTCTGGGCCGCAACGGCGCTGGAAAATCTACACTCATACGCTTGATGAGCGGCGCCGAGCGGCCAACGAAAGGCCGGATCCGGCGAAAGATGTCCATCTCATGGCCCCTGGCATTCGGTGGGGCATTTCAGGGGAGCCTGAGTGGCCTGGACAATCTGAAGTTCGTCTGCCGCGTGTATGGTGCAGATTACCGCGACAAGATTTCCTTTGTCGATGAGTTCTCGGAGCTTGGCAAGTTCCTTTACGAGCCGGTCCGCTCGTACTCTTCTGGTATGCGGGCACGCTTGGCGTTTGCAATTTCCATGGCGATCGATTTCGACTGTTTCCTTGTAGACGAGGTGATCGCGGTTGGCGACGCACGATTTCATGACAAATGCAAGCGTGAGCTCTTCGAAAAGCGCGGGGATCGCGCCATGATTCTGGTTTCGCATGAAGCGCAAAATATCCGAGAGTACTGCAAAAAGGCGTATGTGCTGCGCGATGGGGTGCTTGAGGGCTTCGAAGACGTTGATGCTGCTTTGGCGCAGAATACGTGCTGATACGCAGTAGGAACTAAGGAGTTGTCATGAAAAAACGGATTTTGATAGATGGTCGCAACCTCGGGCTGGAGAAGGGAACCGGCGTGGCAACGTATGCGAGAAATCTCAGCTACTGCCTGCGGGATCTGGGGTATGGTGTCGAGGTTCTGTATGGAAACCGCTCGGCGCCGGGACACTCTTCTCTCATGAAGGAAATTGCGTTCTTCGACACCAACGCCGGGGATATTCCGAAATGGCTGAGGATTTTGCGTGGCATAAAGGAATCTCTGTATGCACCCTTTGGATACAGAGCTACCAGGGTGCCAATTACCGGCAGGGTTATCACTGAAACCTTCAAGAGTCGGCTTCCGTACTTTGATGAGATTTACAATGTTCCCGACCTGTATAGAAAAGCCCATAGTACATACGGGATATTTCGCCGCCTGCACAAGGTTCACTTCCGTTCAAGGCCGGATTTGGTGCATTGGACCTACCCGTTGCCGCTGCGAATAAAAGGCATTCCGAACGTCTACACATTGCATGACCTGGTTCCATTGAGGTTGCCGTATACCACGCTCGACAATAAACGGCGGTACCTCAGCCTCGTGTCCAAGCTGACACGTACGGCGGACCACATTGTCACGGTGTCGGAGTCCGCGCGCAATGACATCATTGATCTGCTTCGGATATCGCCCGAGAGAATTACGAACACGTACCAGTCTGTGAGTATTCCGGCCAAGTACGCGAATAAGCCCGAGGATGTCGTCCAACGCGAAGTGGAGGGAACCTTTGGCGTCGAGTACAAGAACTACTACTTGTTCTGGGGCTCTATCGAACCGAAGAAAAATATCGGGCGCATGGTCGAAGCGTATCTTGCCAGCGGCGTGAAGCCGCCGCTAGTTATCGTTGGTGCGCAGGCATGGAAGTCGGAGGAGGAGCTCAGGCTGCTGTACGACGACAATATTCGATCCAGGATTCAGATCGGAAACGAGATCAAGGTCAAGAGCAAGGTGATCCAACTGAGTTACGCACCTTTTCCATTGCTGGTCAGCTTGATCAAGGGGGCCAAGGCGACGGTGTTTCCGTCACTCTACGAAGGCTTTGGTTTGCCAGTGCTGGAGTCGATGATACTCCGTACCCCCGTGATCTCGTCCAATACGGCATCG
The DNA here is from genome assembly GCA_964430355.1 of uncultured Thiotrichales bacterium. Lineage (GTDB taxonomy): Bacteria > Pseudomonadota > Gammaproteobacteria > UWMA-0217 > UWMA-0217 > CAYSFW01. The sequence continues at coordinate 42,595 of CAYSFW010000057.1, read as the reverse complement.
ATACCGGAGGTGGCCAGGGATGCCGCGGTTCTGGTCAACCCTTATGACACGCGCGAGCTTGCCGAAGCGATTCGCCGTATCGACGCGGACGGCGATCTTCGGGAGGAACTCGTACGTAGAGGTGCGGTTCAGGCACTCAAGTATTCCGAAGAATCCTATCGCGAAAAACTCAATTACGTGTATTCTCGGTTGCTGTAGGGGTGACACATGGACGAGTATTGGAAGTCCGCGTTGATGGCGACGCTCGAGCTGGTTCCTCACGTGGATCGGGCTTTCGTTCCGGAACCGTTTTTTCCGTATTCCGACAAATTCCTGCCTCTGGAATTCTCACTGGTTTCAGGAAATGGTTCGGTTGGCTTCTGTGTCCAGAAGGACATGTTGGGTCGGCTCGCAGAGTCCGTGCTGGGGGCGGTTCGATCACCGTACCAAATAATCTATTCCGACGCCGTCTTTATCGTCGGCACGACCATCCCGGTCACCTTTCCCGTGTATGCCCAGGGTACCCAGCGGCGCTTTGCGGAGTTCGTGGAGCTCAGGGAGTTGGCGCGGCGCGGCGTGATGGGCAAAAACGCGACGGGTTATTGGAAAATTACCAATCCGAACGGGCGACGCAAAGTTCTGGTCGTGGGCGCAACCAACATGGGGAACATCGGCGACGACCTGTTGGCCGAGGCGATCGGGAGGATGGTCGAAAGGGTCTGCGGCGATTGCGCCGTGCATTATGCGAATTTTCAGGTTTCGCGGTCGGATGTCTCCGACTTCGATCTCATAGTCGTTGGGGGCGGGGGTATCATTTATTCCAGCCAGTTTGGTGCAAACGACACCGAAAACCTCGCGAACTACCTGAAGCTGCCGATTTGGGCGGATGAGGCTGGCGTTCCATGCGTGCTCCTCGGGGTTGGCGTTCAAGGGCGACCACGTCACATTGCCAGGGATCCCATGGCGCGCGCATTTGTAACACGCTCGCTCTCGGTTGCAGGTGCGGTCGCCGTGCGCGACAGCGCATCGCGAAACGAGCTTTGCGAGCTTGCGCCGGTGAGTGTCTGTCTGCTGCCTGATCTGGTGTTCAGCCTGAATGCGGAAAAACGGATGATTGGGCTGGAACATCAGCATCGGTTTCGGGGTAGAGTGGCGTTCGTCGGTGAGGTCTTCTCAGGAAGGCTGCAGTTTTTCACGAACGCACTTCTGTCCGACTCGTCGGGGGTGATTTCCGCAATCGGTGCCGACAGGGTCTATTTCGCAATCATGTCGAGCGACGATGTTCCGCACGCCCGGCGTTTCGAAGGCTTGATGAATTCTGTCGGCGTGAATTGTGAAATCAAGGATCTGAGGGCGGAGTCATTTGATGGAGTGTTTGGGTTTTTCGCCGAGCTGAGTGGTGTCGTGACGACCCGCTTCCACGGGTTGGTCATGGCGGCCATGTCGGGAACGCCCGTTCTATCGGTTGATCTCAGTTTTGGCAAGCACTCATTGCTGGTTCGGGATTTCTTACCTTCGCTTAAGGAATGTGTGATCGATGAAACGTTTGACCGGGCGCGTGTCATGGGTGCGCTTACGAACCTCGCGGCGTTTCCCGAGAAACACATATGCAGCGCTGCAGATTTGTCAGCAGTCTACGATCAGGTGACGGAGTACGAGAATATCCTGAGCGCGCATCTGTAAGGTAAAGGAATGTACAGGGAATGGGCTTGTCAGGATGCGGTGCAAGGTTCCGCGGGTTCCGGGCGATTCGAGACACGGGGCAGCGCCGCAGGCAGTATGCGGCGGCGAGTGTGGCCAGCCGGTGTGACGGAGCGGCGGGTACGGGGTATGGATTCTGCGGCCTGTTTCGGGATGCTTAAGTCGGCATGTGGGGCGCGATTGCGGTAACGCGGCCATGATGGGGATGGATTTGGCTGGGCTCAGAAAGGGCCGCGCAGGCACGGTCAGTGGGGCGTCGATGTCGCATTCGGATGCGTTGGGGGGTATGCAAGGTGAGTGAAATTCAACTGGGCTGGATCATCAGGGCTTGCACGATCGTCTGCGCATCTGCACTTGCGGGTTGCGCGTCGATGTCACGCGTAATGCCTGGTTCCGGGCCAGTCAGCGAGGACGTGAAGGCCGTGCAGAGCGATGCTCCACAGGTTTTCGTTGTCGATGCCGTGGATGAAGTGGCGCAGAAGCTGATGGCATTGAAAAAACGCAGCCTGTTTTCAGAGCGCTTTGGGACAGAGGCGAATTCTGCACATAGTGTTGGCCCGGGCGACACTCTGGAAATATCTGTGTGGGAGGCGCCGCCGGCTGTGTTGTTTGGTGTTGGGACGCTCGATGCGCACACGGCCAATGCATCGAGCCGTGTCACGACGTTTCCCGAGCAGATGGTTGCGCTCGATGGCACGGTCAACGTTCCGTTCGCCGGAACCATTCACGTGAGCGGAAGCACCGCGCGACAGATCGAGTCGGAGATCGTCCGAAGGCTGAAGGGCAAGGCGAATCAGCCACAGGTCATGGTGCGGGTCACGCGGAATGCGTCATCTAACGTAACGGTCGTCGGAGAGGTTGCAACCAGCGTCCGCGTCCCGTTGACGCCGAAGGGCGAGCGTCTCCTCGATGCGATCGCTGCGGCCGGTGGTGTGAGGCAACCGGTAAACAAAATGACGGTTCAGGTGACCCGGGATGGAATGGTCGAGTCCATGCCGCTGGATTTGGTCATCCAGGATCCCCGGCAGAACATCCAGCTTCGTGCTGGAGATGTGGTAACTGCGTTGTACCAACCGAACAGCTTCACGGTTCTGGGCGCATTGGGTACGAACGAGGAAATCAGCTTTGAAGCGCAAGGGATCTCGCTCGCTCAGGCGCTGGGTCGCTCGGGTGGCCTCCAGGACCAGAGAGCGGACCCGCATGGCGTTTTCATTTTCCGGTTTGAGAATCCCGAGGTCTTCGATGTCTCGGATGCGTCGCTGCCCAGGACGCCAGATGGAAAGATCCCGGTGATTTACCGTGTGGATTTGAACGACCCGCGCACATTCCTGGTGGCACAGAATTTCCCCATGCAAAACAAGGATGTTATGTACGTCGCCAACGCGCCGGCGGCCGAGCTTCAGAAATTTCTTAACATCCTGACCGCGTCGGTGTTCTCGGTAAACAACCTGATCAACATCGGAAGATGAGTGGTTCAACCGGAGTATCTGCGGAAGTTGGTGGATCGGTGGCAAACGCGAGGGCGATTTCCGTCCGATTGGGTGCTACGACACGTATCCCGTCGTGGTTGGATGGGCCCGTCGTGTCGCACTGCGCAGGGATTCCCAACCGCTGATGGTCGAAAGATGACAGAGGTGGTAATTGACGTTACCCGGTTGTTGCGACGTCGCTTGAAAGGGTTGCTCGCAACAGGTATCGATCGAGTCTGCATCGAATACGTTCGTCATTTTTCACGGAGAGCGGGGGCGGTTGTCAGGTTCGGGCCGGTGTGGTGGCTTTTGGCCGGGGATAATGCGCGTCGTCTTTTTGATGCCCTGATCACGGGGGAAGCTGAGGGCAGGTTCAAGTTTCGCACGGCGGGGTCCATCCTGTTGAATGGACCGGGCAGCATATCGTCTCGGCGGTTGCGCAACGCGCTCTACCTCAATGTTGGCCATAGTGGCCTGGAAAGCATGACCTACGCCCATAGGCTGAATGGATTGGGCATGCGTTCGTTGTTTTTCATTCATGATCTCATCCCCATTTCATGCCCGGAGTTCTGTCGTCCCGGCGAATCCATCAGGCATCGGGCGCGTATGGAAACGGCTTTGAATTTGGGTAGGGGGGTGCTCGTCAATTCCAGTGCGACGCTTCATGAATTGAGTCGCTACGCCCAGGGGGCGGGCCTGCGCTTGCCGTCGCATGCAGTCGCCCCATTGGGAGCGGCGCCCTTGCCAGCTCACCGGAGTGGGGCATCTCCGTTGTGCGATCCATACTTCTTGATGCTTGGAACGATTGAGCCAAGGAAGAATCATTGGCTGATTCTTCAGGTATGGCGACATTTGGTCGCGCAGCTGGGTCCCAGTACGCCTAGGCTCGTGGTCGTCGGCAGGCGTGGGTGGGAGTCAGAGAACATCATCGACTTGCTGGATAGGTCGGAGGTTCTGAAGCCCTACGTGATTGAACTGAGCCGATGCAGTGATCGGGAATTGGCCGGGTGGATCACCCATGCAAGAGCACTGCTTTTCCCATCCTTTGCGGAGGGTTACGGCATACCGCTTGTGGAGGCGCTCATGCTGGGCGCGCCGGTGATTGCGAGTGACCTCGCCGTGTTCAGGGAAATTGCCGGTGATATTCCCACTTACTTGAGCCCTATTGATGGTGCTGCGTGGCTGAATGCCATCAGGGATTATTGCGATGAGCCCAGTCTCAGCCGAGCGGCGCAACTGCGTCGCCTCCAGAGATTTGAATGTCCAACGTGGGATGCGCACTTTCAGATCGTGGAAGAGTTCATGGACAGGATCTCGCGGGCGGAACTCGGCGTTTCATGCTCACCGCAAGTACCTTTAAAAAAAGTTCACGGCTTGCCAATTGGGGGAATACGTGAGTAACGCGTTTGCTTTCAAGGGTCTTTCCAGTAGGGTTTACTGTTTCGGCTTTCGCTATTGGAAAAGATCTCATGTACAGCCATTCTTCGGTGATGACGTCGAGCTTGTCTTCGTGCGCTCGCTGGCTGAAGCGCGTCGCAAGGGGATTGGTAGCAAGGACGTGATCGCGGTTTGGGGAAGGCGCGAAGAGGAGGATCTGGCAACGTTTGCCCGCCAGGGTGGCATGATGTTCGTTCGTGTCGAGGATGGATTCCTGAGGTCGGTTGGGCTCGGGGCAGACTTCATTCGCCCGGTCTCCCTGGTCTTCGACTCCAGAGGTATTTATTTCGACCCGACAATCCCAAGTGACTTGGACTTCATTTTCAATGAAACCGACTTCACGCCGGAACTCTTGTCGAGAGCCAAGCAAGTCAGGGAGACGATCTGTCGAGAGCGTTTGTCAAAATACAACGTGCAGGAGGATGTGCCCCCGCGGATTGCGCCGTCGGGGCGGCCGGCGATACTAGTTCCCGGGCAAGTTGAGGATGATGCTTCCATACGCTTTGGCACAAAGGATATCCGGACGAACCTTGATTTGCTTAGGGCGGTGCGGCGTGCCCGCCCGGAGGCGTTTATCATATTCAAACCGCATCCGGATGTTCTCGGCAAGAATCGTCGGGGTTCGCTTTCTGCAAAGCTGATTAGCCAACATTGTGACCACGTCGAGCTGCATGCAAGCGCGGCCAGATGCATTGAGGCGTCGGATGAGGTTCATACAATGACTTCGCTCGTCGGTTTCGATGCGCTGCTCAGGGGCAAGCCGGTGTTTACTTACGGTGCGCCGTTCTATGCCGGTTGGGGACTCACCAGCGACATGGTCAGTGTCCCTCATCGCAAGCGGCGACTGCACCTCGATGAGTTGGTTGCGGGGGCACTGCTTCTGTATCCACGGTATATCGATCAACACACACATAAGCCTGTCGATTGCGAACAGGCACTGAGCCGCTTGATTGAAGAAAGAAGGAGGCGGGGGGTGGAAGTGTCGCGTTTCGGCCTCAAACGCTGGGTGCGAAAATGTGCTGCTTTGGTCGATAGTGTGGCAAGGATTTGAAGATACCCTGAATCGGATGGATCTGGGTGTTCGGGTCCCATTACGCTTGATTGGGCGGCGCCCTTTTCGTGTGTGTTGGGGAGCTTGGAGCAGTCACATCGTGTAGATCGCTCGCTGTACAGGTTTTTGGTGGCCCGATTGACCGCTCGGTAGCAAGCTTGATTGGTCGAGCGAAAAAAGGAATGGGGGGCAGCCTGATTTCCCGCGGGTCTTGGAAATGGAGATTTTGGGTGGGTGTGGCTGGCCTCCGTTTGGGTTGGTGTCGCCCATGGTAAAGTCCTGGTGATCGTGGTCATGGGGTCGTATCCAGGTCGTGGTGCAGGCTGAGTTGCCTGATGGCCTGGCCGGTTGTCGCAAGACGTCGGTTCGTCGCGAACAGCAAAGGCATTCTGCGGTGGCATTCTCGTTTCTACACGTGCTGACCGAGTGTCCTGCTGTTCGGCCTGGGTCGCCAGTGTGTGGTGGCTTGAGTCGCGGCTATTGCCGGCTCCGCGCAGCTGATGGCATGCCGTGCCATGCGATGCTGGGATCTGGGGCTTGGACTACACGATCCGCCGGGACGACAGGGAATGCGTGGTGCGTGAGAGGGGCTGTGATGCCGTTGGCTTTACGGTTGCTGCATGTGGAGTGCGCACGTTGCCGTGAGAATTAGGTTTCGTCGCGATCGTGGATGTTGCGCTAGATTGAATGTGCACATCCCCGTGCGGCTTGGTGGTATGTCGAGGGACAATTTAGAAAAATCGAACTGTGAACACAGGGAGGGGCAGCTTGGTAGAGCGGATACTGCTACTTCAGGGGCCAGTTGGCCCGTTCTTTCGTCGCTTCGCCGAAGAGCTCGGGGTGGCAGGACATACTGTCATAAAGGTTAATTTCAACGGCGGCGACAAGGTGTTTTTTTCTGGCCCGGCGGCGATCGATTATCGCGGGAGTATCGACGAGTGGGCATCGTTTCTGTCCAAGCTGCTCGTCGAGCGGCGAATAGACCGAATTTATCTCCACGGTGATTGCAGGCGCTACCACGTCATTGCGAGGACAGTCGCCAAGCAGATTGGCATACGTGTCTACGTGTTTGAGGAGGGTTACTTGAGGCCCCACTTCATCACCCTGGAAGAGGGCGGTGTCAACGGAAATTCATCCATCCCCAGGGTGGCCAATCATTACCGCGATTCGGATAGCGAGGACTTGGTAGGCGATGCGGCGTCCGGTACGAGCTTTTTTCATGCGGCGTTTTACGCCATCGTTTACTACGTTGCCAGCGTTTGGTTGTCGGCGTATTTTCCGCACTATCGGCACCACCGGCCGCTGAATGTGTTCCCTGAAGGGTGGCGTTGGGTGGTGGCGGGGTGGCGCAAGCTGAAGTACCGTGTCTCGGAGTACCGGAGGGTCCGAGAGTTTCTTCGGGAGCAGGCACCACCTTTTTTTCTGGTGCCACTTCAAGTGCACGTCGATACCCAGTTGCTGGTGCATTCGCCATTTTCGTCCGTTGAGCAGTTCATCGCGGAGGTGGTGACCTCGTTCGCTAAGCACGCGCCGTCAAGTTCGTTCCTGTTGATCAAGCATCACCCCCTCGATCGGGGCTACAAAGATTACACGAAGGTGATCCGGCAGGCAGTCAGGGCGCTTGGCGTTGGCCATCGCGTGGTTTACATCCATGACTGGAGCCTGCCGAAGCTCTTCGAGCGCTGTGTGGGTGTCGTCACTGTTAATAGCACTGTGGGACTTTCGGCACTGCACCACGGGAAGCCGGTCAAGACGCTCGGTTGGGCGGTTTACGACATGGCCGGGCTCACGTTTCAAGGGGAGCTGGACGCGTTTTGGCGGAACCCTGGGCTGGTGGACAGGGACCTTTACCTTCGCTTTCGGGCCTGGCTGCTTCGTAACAACCAGGCGGCGGGGAGCTTCTACCGGATGTTACATGCACGCCGTGGTCCAACGGGACTGGCCTGGCCCCGATATCTGGTCGAGACCCATGGGCTTGGCGACAGGCTCGCGCCGCGCACGCGGGAAGGCGATTCGAAGCCATCGGCAGAGTGTGCTGCGCCGTCGGCCGTCGCCGAGTCATGACGTGTCGGGTCCCTGCGAGGCGCTGTTCAGACAGTGTTAAGATTGAGCCCGGATGCGGGTGTCGTTAAGGTTTCGTAGCGCACTTCTTCGACAGCCATGCAGCAAGGATCGGGTGAAGCGGCACGGGCGTGCCGTGGGCGTACTGCCCGCTGCATGGGTGGTGGCCGGTATGCCCGTGGTACGGTTTCCCCGACGGGGGTTCAATCTGGAGGTGAGATTTGGCTTCTCGCGACTTTAGGGTGGTCATTCCCGCCCGCTATGGGTCCAGCCGCTTGCTCGGTAAGCCGTTGCGGCTGATTCGTGGGGAGCCGATGATACAGCATGTCTACGCGCGGGCGGTGGCTTCGGGCGCTACTCATGTCGTCGTGGCGACGGATGATGAGCGGATCTTCGCCGCCGTGCGCGGGTTCGGTGGAGAGGTCATGATGACCGCGAGTACCCACGAGTCCGGCACGGACCGGCTGGCTGAAGTCGCTGCGCGCGAGGGCTGGTCGGATGACGAGATCGTGGTCAACCTCCAGGGCGACGAGCCGCTCATGGAGCCGACGCTGCTCGGGCTGGCTGCTGACACTCTGGTTGGTGGAGTGGATGCCGGTGTCGCTACCTTGGTTACGCCGATTCGCAATGCGACCGACCTGTTCGACCCCAACGTCGTCAAGGCTGTGCTGGCCGAAGATGGTCGGGCCCTGTACTTCAGCCGGGCGCCGATCCCCTGGCTGCGTGGCAGGTTTCCGCTGGCGGAGTCGGAGGCTGATCTGCCGGATGGGTTCACCGCATACCGGCATCTTGGGTTATACGCCTACCGCGTGGGTGTGCTCAAACGGCTGTCGCGAACGCCGCCGTGTGTGCTGGAGCGGGCCGAGTCGTTGGAGCAGCTGCGCGCGCTCTGGATCGGTGTGCGGATCTACGCGGCGGTTGTCGAAACCGCGCCGGCATATGGCGTGGATACCGAGGAAGACCTGACGCGCGTCGAGCGCATCCTGTCCGGCAGTTGAGTGGGTCGGAGTGCTGGTGCACCGCCCTCGGCGGTGCGTCTGGAGATCTCAGTCGTAGCCCCCATATTTGTGTCGAGAGGCTCAAGTAGCAGTTGTGGGGAATTCAAAGACCTCAGGGCGAGGAGGTTCAGCTATGACGACCAGCCGCTTTCGTACAACCCTGTTTGCGTTGATTGCCAACGTGGCGCTGATGTTCATAACCCCGCTGCAGGCGCAGGTTGAAATCGACGAGAGTCAGGGGATCTCTTACCTGGCGGGTGGTGTCGGTCTCGAGGAGCGCGAGGCGGTGGAGAGGCTTGCGCGGTTCTTCAACCTGAAGCTGACCTTCGCGGAGAAGGCCGGCAATTACGTGGGCGATGTGCGCGTGGTGATCAGCAAACCGGGCGGCGAGCGGGTGACAGAGATCCTCGCCAAAGGGCCCTTGCTCTACGTCGCGTTGCCTACGGGGCGTTATGAGGTGGAGGCCACCTACGAGGCCAGGCCGCAGACCCGCTCCGTGACGGTTGCGGACCCGCCGCAAAAGACGACCCAGTTGTTCATGTGGTGAGTGGCCGCTGAGCATCTGCTGTTTCGGCAGGCGCCGCGTCCCGCCTGTGTGCTTCGGGAAGGTCCGCAGGAGTGGATTCGTGTCCTCGGCCGGGTGGTCTGTGCGCCGCAGCGGCGCGGTTGCGTCCTCCCGGGGACACGGCTCGCAGATGCCCCGGTAGCTCTGCACCGAGCGTGCCCGGCCTATGCCACTCGGTCTATGCCGATCACCGGATTGACGCCAACCCAGGCGGCTGCCAGGCTCCAAGAGTGTTTGCATTCATTCATCACTGCACGGCCTGAGGTTCCATGACGATCGTTAGCGAGGGTGTTCGGTCGGGCGGTAGCCGGTCGCCGGGTCGTGGCGCCCTGGGTATCCATTCATCCATCGATGCACTTGGGGTGAGTCTCGCCTTCTCCGGCGCGCTCGGTTCCGGCGGGGTGACGCTGCGCCTGATGCAGCGATCGATGTCCAACATGCTGACGCTGGTCAACGCGCTGTTGCGTCAGATTCGAGACAGCGGCTCGACCGACGCGGGGGAAGGCGGGGTGTCCGTGCCGCGCTGACGCCGCCAGCAAATCCGAGCGCTCCCCAGGCATTTTCGCACCCAGCGGGGGACCCTCTTCCGGCACAATGGCGGCTTTCCGACCAGTCTCCCTTGCTGCCATGCCACCTGCCGAGCCGTCAGAGATGGACGCCCCGACTTCGACTCATGGAGCCCCAACAGTCGCCGTAATCGGCGGTGGCCCGGCGGGCCTGGCGGCCGCCGAGGTCCTTGTATCGGGTGGCGTGCGCGTCGAGGTCTTCGATGCGATGCCGTCGCTCGGCCGCAAGTTCCTCATGGCCGGCAAGGGCGGCCTGAACCTGACACACAGCGAGCCGTTCGAGGCGTTCGTCGCCCGGTACGGTGCGCGTCGGTTCGAGTTGGAACCGCTCGTCGGGCGATTTGATGCCGATGCGCTGTGCGCTTGGGCGCACAGGCTAGGGGTGGATACGTTCGTCGGGAGTTCCGGGAGAATCTTTCCAACGGGCAAGAAGGCCGCGCCGCTGTTGCGTGCGTGGCTGCATCGCCTACGCGCCGCGGGCGTGAGGTTTCATGTGCGGCATCGGTGGATCGGCTGGGAGGGCGTGCCCGCGCTCGACGCCGAAATCGCACTGCGTTTCCAGACACCCACGGGCGAACAGGTGACGCGAGCCCATGCCGCGGTGCTCGCGTGCGGGGGCGCGAGCTGGCCGCAACTGGGTTCGGAGGGGGCCTGGGTGCCGATCCTCACCCAAAGCGGCGTGCCCGTTGCGCCGCTGCGTCCCGCGAACTGTGGTTTCGACGTTGGCTGGACCGAGTTTTTCCGCTCGCGCTTTGCAGGCCAGCCGGTGAAGTCCGTCGTGCTGACATACTCAGACGGTGAGGGCGTTTGCCACCGCAGGCAGGGCGAGTTCGTCATCACGCAAACCGGCATCGAGGGCGGGCTCGTCTACGCCTGCGCCGCCGCCTTGCGCGATACGATTGCGGCCACCGGCGAGGCATGGCTCACGCTCGACCTCCTGCCGTCGCGCTCGCTGGACCGGGTGCTCGAGGACCTGCAGCGGCCGCGCGGTTCCCGGTCGCTCGGCTCATGGCTGCAGACCCGCATGGGCCTGCCTGCGGTCAAGGCCGCGCTGCTGCGCGAATGTCTGCCGCCCGAGGCGTTCTCGGACAAGCAGCGACTTGCCGCCGGTATCAAGGCGTTGGCGTTGCGACTGGTCGCGCCGCGTCCGCTGGCAGAAGCGATCAGCACGGCGGGCGGGGTGTCCTTTGCAGCGCTGGACGAGCGGCTGATGTTGCGGGACATCCCTGGTGTGTTCTGCGCCGGGGAGATGCTGGACTGGGAGGCGCCGACCGGCGGCTATCTGCTCACAGCCTGCTTTGCAACCGGCCGTGCAGCGGGCGAGGGTGCGCTCGCGTGGCTACGGGGGCGGCGTGCAGCGTCCGGTGCGAGTCAGCTGCTCGAGCCGTAGCGTCGTTCGACATAACGCTCGACGAGCGCCTGAAACTCCGCGGCGATGTGATCGCCCTTCAGGGTCACGGCCTTTTCGCCGTCGATGTAGACCGGGGCCACCGGGTTCTCGCCGCTGCCCGGCAGGCTGATGCCAATGTTGGCGTGCTTGCTCTCGCCCGGGCCGTTGACCACGCAGCCCATCACGGCAACGGTCATATCCTCCACGCCCGGGTAGCGTCCGCGCCACTCCGGCATCTTCTGGCGCAAATAGCCCTGGATTTGCTCGGCGAGCCGCTGGAAGTAGTCGCTGCTGGTTCGCCCGCAGCCGGGGCAGGCGACGACCAGCGGCGTGAAGGAGCGCAGCCCCATCGTCTGCAGGATCTCCTGCGCGACCACCACCTCCTGCGTGCGGCTGCCGCCAGGCTCGGGCGTGAGCGAAATGCGGATGGTGTCGCCGATGCCGCGCTGCAGCAGCACGGCGAGCGCGGCCGTCGAGGCGACGATGCCCTTGCTGCCCATACCAGCCTCGGTGAGCCCGAGGTGCAGGGCGTAGTTACACTGCGCGGCGAGATCGGTGTAAACCTTGATCAGGTCCTGCACGCCGCTCATCTTGCAGGAGAGCACGATGTGATCGCGTGGCAGGCCGAGCTCCACTGCGCGCTCGGCGCTGGAGAGTGCCGATTCGATCAGCGCATCGTGCGTCACCTCGGCGAGCTCTTTCGGTTCGGCCAGCTTCGCGTTCTCGTCGAGCTTGCGCGCGAGCAGCGCCTGGTCGAGCGAGCCCCAGTTCACCCCGATGCGCACCGGCTTGTCGTAGCGGCAGGCCATTTCGATCATCTGCGCGAACTGCTCGTCGCGCTTGCTGCCGCGGCCCACGTTGCCCGGGTTGATGCGGTACTTGGCCAGTGCCTCGGCGCAGGCCGGATGCGCCGCCAGCAGCTTGTGGCCGTTGAAGTGAAAGTCGCCGACCAGCGGCACCTCGACACCCATCGCCGACAGCCGTTCGCGGATCTCCGGCACCGCGCGGGCCGCCCCCTCGTTGTTCACCGTGATGCGCACCAGCTCGGAGCCGGCGCGCGCGAGCTCGGCGATCTGCGCCGCAGTGCGGATTGCGTCGGCCGTGTCCGTGTTGGTCATCGACTGGACGACGATGGGTGCGTCGCCGCCGACGGTGACCGTGCCGATGCGGACTGCGCGGGTGCGGTGGCGGGCGGGCGTTAGTGGCGATGACGACATGGCGTGTGCGGCGGGTTGGGTCGTGACGAAGTGGCGGCAGTATACCACCGCACCCGCGGCTGCTTGCGACGCCCCGCCCCGGCCCGGTCATCCGCCGCGCAGCCACGGCGCGAGCAGGGGCACCAGCAGCGCGGTCACCACGCCGTTGAGGCCCATGGCTAGTGCGGCGAATGCCCCGCAGACCTCGCTCACCTGGAAGGCGCGCGCGGTGCCGATGCCGTGCGCGGCCATGCCGAGGGCAAAGCCGCGGACCGCCGGGTCTTCGATGCGGATCGCATTCAACACCGAGCGGGCGATGATCGCACCCAGGATCCCGGTGGTGATCACCAGCACGGCGGTCAGTGACGGCAGCCCTCCGGCCTTTTCGGCGATGCCCATGGCGATCGGCGTGGTCACCGATTTCGGTGCGAGCGACATCACCGTGGCCCGAGAAGCGCCGAGCGCCCAGGCGATGCCCATCGCGGAGGCCGCAGCGGTCAGGGCGCCGGCAACCAGCGCGACCAGCAGGGGCCAGAGCATCGAGCGCAAGCGCGCGAGCTGCGCATACAGCGGAATTGCCAGCGCGACCGTGGCCGGGCCGAGCAGGAAGTGCACGAACTGCGAACCGTCGAAATACGTCTGATAGGGCGTGCCCGTCAGCCACAGCACCAGGACCAGCAGCGCCACGGCGATCGCCACGGGATTCGCGAGCGGGTGCTTGCCCGACCGCGTGTAAAGCCAGTACGCGGCCTGATACGCCACCAGCGTGAGGGTGAGCCCCAGTAGCGGCGTGGTCGAGAGGTAGACCCAGATTTCCCCCAGCGGTGCGTTCATGGGCGGCCACCCCGCGTCGCCAGCCCCTGCAGCACGAGGGCCGTCACGATCAGGGTGAGCGCCGTGCTGCCGATGAGCGCCGCAACGATCGGCAGCCACTCCGCGCCGAGCAGCGCCGCGTGGACCATCACGCCTACACCGGCCGGCACGAACAGCAGCGACAGGTGCTGCAGGAGGCCGTTGGCCGTCTCGCGCAGCGATGCCGCGACCTCACCGCGCAGCACCAACGTGGCAAACAGCAACAGCATGCCGAGCACCGGCCCGGGCACGGGCAGGCCCGCAAGTTGCACGATTACCTCGCCGGCTAATTGGTAGATCAGGAGCAGGGTGAGCGCACCGAGCATCGCAATACCTCCCGTTCGTTCGACTGAGAGATGGTAGGCCGTGCGCGCCGTGGATTCATCACGACCGCGGCGTCGACTGCGCCAGGGCACGCAACCCTTCCAGCGCAAGGTCAGAAGGGCGCGGCGTCGCGCGCCCTTGCTCAGCTCATTGACGGTGGTTGACGGCCCGCGGGCAGGTGCGCGTACGCCGGCAGCGTCTGCAAGCGGTGATCCACCTGGGGGCTGCCGAGGGTGAAGTGATAGACACTCTGCAACGCGGTATCCCGCAGCCCGAGCAGCTCATGCACGGCGTCATCAAAGAAACAGCCGATGCCGGTGCCGCGCAATTGAGCGGCCTCTGCTTCCAGGTAAAGCACCTGACCGATCAGCCCCGCTTCCCAGAACAAGTGACGGTAACGGTGGGCGCCCTCCGCCAAGGTGGCGTCGAACTCCGCGACCATGCCGAGGCTGAACGCGCCGTCGGCCGCGATGTCCTGGTGGCAGGCGAGCAGGCGCGCGACGGCCCGGGCATCGCCCTCGAGCAGCGCGAACAGCGGCAGATGCGCGGGGCAGTCGGCTGGTCTGCGCCAAGCAAAGTCCGGGTCCAGCGCCTCGCGCAAGAGCGCCTCGGCCTCTGGACTGCGCGGCAGGGCATAGAGCCCTGCAGGCAGCCCCGCCACGCGGTGTACGAACAGCACGAGGTGAACGCGCACGGGCTGGCGCCACGCATCCCACGGCAGCCGTCCGGGCGCGGGCAGGACAGCCTCGAGCAAGGCGTAAAAGGACTCAACCGACATCGCGCTCGCCTCAGGGTCGAAGGCCTGTGCGCTGCGGCGCTGCCGGATCAGCGGGATCAGTGCGGGACGGGGCGTCCAAGCGGGCCCGATCGGTGCCAGTGGTGGTAACGGCGGCGCCGTGGAGCAGGCAGTCGCCGCGCTCACGTCCTCGATCACCGGCCAATGGTCGCGGGGCTCGCCACTCAACGCTTTGGCCCTGCCGCGCCAGGCAGTGGGCGAGGTCAGGGGTGCGTCGCGCCCGAGGGCTGCCGCATGGATGCGCAGCAGCATCTCCGGCCGCTCGGGCTCCGCGCCGGCGAAGTCCGCGCTACGGTCCAGCCCGAGCAACGCGGCGATCTCGTCGTCGGTCGCAGGCAGCATCTCCACTCCGAGTCCGAGTGCGGCTGCCGCGTAGCGGATCGCCCCGAGGGCATGGCCAGCGTCCAGCTGCACGTAGCGAAACGCGCGCTCACCATACTTCCACGCCTCGCGCCACGCGATGCTGCTCAGGCCGACGAGACACAGCTGGCCTTGGGCTGCAGGAATCAGCGCGGCGCGCTGTTCCAGCGCATGCTCGCGTGGGGCGTAGTGGTAGACGCCGTCAGCGAGGCCGTCGATGCCTGCAACGACCACGTAGCCCTCGGTCGGGTGTAGGTTGCCGCTCGAAGGGTTGCAGCGCAGCGCCCAACGCTCGGTGCCGAACTGCTTCCAGGCCGAGAGGCCGAGCGACAACTCGAGCAACGCAGCAGTGCTGGCAAGCGTGAGTCCGCCGGGCGGCGGGACCTGATCGGAAAGCAGCGGCAGGTTTACCAGAGGCGCGCCCGCGAAGCGCCGGAACGGGTCGGGCTGGAGCGCCCAGTCCAGACGCCGGGGCCCACGGGCGAAGCCGTCGAGCCGGTGCTTGGTCCGTTCATGATAGGTGCGGGCCTGCAGGACAGTTGGGTTCATGGGGCAGATTGTGGGGTGTGGGCGATGGAGTTTCGGCGGTTTCACAGCGCAGTGCACGCTAACCATGCCCCTCGATCGCGCGGATCAGGGTCGCGATGCTCGCGTCGTACTGGTCGGCGTGGAGCTTCACGGCCTGGCGTCGGGCAAGGGGCTTGAGGTCGTCAGGCAGCGTGTCGGGCGCGGGCATTTCCGCGCCGCCCACGAGCAAGGGGATGACCCGCTTGCCGCTGTCCAGCGCGCCCTTGACCTCCAGGCGCACCCAGTCCTGCGGGTCGTCGAGACGACGCCGGCCAGCGCCATCGCGCAGGTCGAGCCATTGCGGACCGATCACGATCAGCACCACGCGGGTATCCTTCAGCGAGTCGTTCAGCGCAGTGACGAAGTCCGTGCCGGGTGCGATGTCCTGCACGTCCATGAAAACATTCTCGTCGCCGAAGCGTGCGGCCAGCCGGTCATTGAGCGTGCGCACCCAGCCGCCGGCATCGGCCCGGCGGTAACTGATGAAGATCCGTGTGCCACGCCTGCGCCGCCGCCACGCGAGCCAGGCCGCCATAGCGGCGATCAGGCCCGCGAGCGCCCCGCCCAGCGCGATGAGGCGACTGGGCGGCGCGTGCTTGCCGGCCACCTCGACCCGGATCTCGCGCGTCAGGACCGGGAAATCCTTGGCAATGACCTCGCCATCCGGCATCCGGTACTGCGATGCGACGGAGAGCGTAAGCGGGTGTGTACCGGCCTTGCGCGGCGTAACGTTGAACACCCATTGCGTGAAGCCGTCGGCCGTGACGAGTTGGCGTTCGCTGCTTTGTGCCACGATGTCGAAGGGGTGGTCCTCCGCGGGCGGTCCGCAGCAGAGCCGCACCGACATGCTGGGTGTTACGGAAATGGCCTCGACCTGCGGCGCGCCGCCGCCGAGCATCCCGAGAGTGTCCACGCGCTCGGGCTGGATGCGCACCTCGATCAGTTCGGGCCGGTCGACTCGCATCGACGCTGGCGGGTTGAAAGCGATTTCGCCGGGTGTCTTCTGGCGCTCGATGAGGTCACGCAGCGTGTCGCCCGCCGGCGTGTCGGGCGCGGCCTCGGCTGGCTCTGTCCCGGATTCCGGCGGTGCGCCGGCCGGCATCTCGGCGGCCTCACCGCTCGGTCCGGGTGTGTCGGCCGCAGTGGGTCGGGGCGGACGGGGTGTGGGTAGTGGCGTAGGTGCTGGCAGGGGTACGGGCAGCACCGGTGGTAAGCGGCCGGCGCTGGTCGACTTAGTGTCCCACTCGGGGCTTGTTGCCGCGGCACTCTCGCGAGGTGGATCGAGCGCCGCGCGCAAGCGCTCGATGCGCGGATGCGCAAGGCCCAGCGTGCAGGCGGCGTGCAGCAGGGCGTCCCAGGCTTGGTTCGTATCGCCCGAGCGCAACGCCGCCTCGCCGC
Source organism: uncultured Thiotrichales bacterium (assembly GCA_964430355.1). GTDB lineage: Bacteria > Pseudomonadota > Gammaproteobacteria > UWMA-0217 > UWMA-0217 > CAYSFW01. The sequence goes on along the minus strand of CAYSFW010000057.1, from coordinate 25,885 downwards.
GCGCAAGCTCCGCCTCGCCGAGCGGCGCCGGGCACGCGAACACCCGCACCGGATGGTCGCTCAGCAGGTCGCGCAGATGCCGCCATTGCATCTTTGGAGGCGCGTTGGCCGCTGTCACGGCGGCCAGGCATTGCAGTTGGCGGAGGTAGTCCTTGGCGCGTTCCGTCTCACGCGCAGCGAGCTGGCGCTCGGCAGCAACCAGTAGCGCGAACGCTGGCTGCTCGCGACAGGTCTCCGCGGAGAGGGTGGCGCCGGGAAATTCCGCATCCCGCAGGCGACGCAGCGTGTTGCGTGCTGCGTCCAGTTCGCCGAGGTCCACCTGCTGGTGGACCTCGGCGAGGTCCGTCAGGGCCGGCACTGCACCCGCCGGCTGCCCGGCCAGCAGCCATGCCCCTGCAATCAGCAACACCTGCACACAACGCATCGCGTTGTTCCTTTATCCATGAGACGACAGCGTCACACCCCGAGTGTAGCCCCAATCGTTGGCACCGCAGACGGCTTGGGCTGTGTCCTCTGCGCGCGGCGCAAGAGCGCGAAGTCGCGCCGGACTGGGGAGGCGACCTCTGGATGTTACAATCCTTGCCATGCCCACCGTGTCCACCGTTCAACTACCTGAGAGTCCTGCCCTCAGCCTGCTCGGCGGCGAGTCCGGTCGGATCACGCCCGCGCGCGTCGCCGTGCTGGACGTCCTGCTCGCCGCGCCGAGCGCGCTCACGCACCCTGAGATTGAGCTCGCGCTGCGCGAGACGGGTCACGAGATCGATCGGGTGACGCTCTACCGCGTGCTCGATTGGCTGGTCGAGCGGGGCCATGCGCACCGCATCGAAGGCCACGACAGGGTATGGCGGTTCAACGCCGTTGCACCGGAGCGCCGCCAGCATGCCCACTTCAAATGCGAACGCTGCGGCAAGGTCTTCTGCCTAGAGGACGTGCGTCCTGCGCTCACCGTCACGCTGCCGGATGGCTTCCGGCTCGAGCGCGCTGATCTGACGCTCTACGGTGCATGTCCCGACTGTGGCGGGACGCCCCGCTGAAGCGCCGCACGGTGCCTGTCAGGCAGACTGCGAGTATCGGGCCAGGTCGGCCTACAAGCCGGGTTCCTCGGCGTGGATCGCGCGCCGGATCGCCTAACGTGCTGCCTTGACGCGTCGCAAATCGACCGCTGTGGGTCCTTCGCGCCTTTTGTGCAACTGAGTTGCGCAACTAGTTAGTCAGTGCCAATATTTGCAACCTGGTTGCAAGACATCCCCGCACGATGAGCGACGCGCAGATCCCCGTCACTTTGCTAACCGGCTTCCTGGGCAGCGGCAAGACGACGTTGCTCAACCGCCTGGTGCGTGGTTTGCCGCGTACCGCCGTGGTGATGAACGAACTCGGTACCGTGGGCCTCGATCATCGCCTGGTCGATGACGTGCGTGGACCGATGGCGCTGCTCTCGGGTGGTTGTGTGTGCTGCCAGGTGCAAGGCGCGCTCGCGCCGATCCTCAAAAACCTGTGGCTTGGCCGGAGCGACGGCAAGCTGCCGCCGTTTGATCGTGTGCTGATCGAGACCACGGGCATCGCCGACCCAGCCCCTGTGGTGGAGACGTTGGTGCGCGATCGCTGGGTGAGTCGAAAGTACGTGCTGGACGGGGTGGTGACGACAGTGGACGCAGTGCTCGGCGAGTCCCAGCTCGGCGCGCACTTTGAGGCGCAGCGTCAGGTTGCGATGGCCGACCGGCTGCTGCTGACCAAGACGGACCTTGCCGAGGCCGACGCGACAAGCCGACTGCGCGAGCGGCTGGCGGAGCACAACCCCGCTGCTGCGGTGCGCGAGGTCATCCACGGTGAGGTCGATCCGCCCTTCGTGACCGAGATCGGCGGCTACAACCCCAAGGCTTGGAGTCAGGACCCTGCGTCGTGGTTGAAACAGGGTCGCTACACCCCGCTTGCGCGGACGCCGGCCGGTCTCGCACCCAAACGCTCGACCGCACCACACGGTCCCAACGGGCGCATCCGCAGCCATGCCATCAGTTTCGCCGAGCCTTTGGACTGGACGGGCTTCGACGAAGCGCTGGCCACACTCATCGAGTTTGCTGGTCCGCGGCTACTGCGGATGAAGGGGATCGTCAACGTTGCTGGTGTCGATCGGCCGGTCGTGGTGCACGCGGTCCAGCACATCGTCTACGAACCGGTCATGCTGCAGCGGTGGCCGGATGACGATCATGCCAGCCGGTTCGTGTTCATCACCGCAGATCTCGATGAACTCGCCCTGCGTCAATGGCTGCGCGAGTTCGAACGCGCCGTGGGTTGTCCCTCCGTGGCGGCCTCGGCCTAAAGGGTGCCGTGAAGTATGGAACTGCAATTGATGTCATGTCCCGCGTCCGATCGCGTGTCCATCGCCCGCTTTGCCCGAGTGGAGGACATCGGTGATTTATCGCAGATCCTTTTCGACGGCGCCCAGGCACGCTGGCTGCCGCGCGGTGAGCTGCCCGAACTGAGCCGATATTTCGGCGATCCGCTGGTGCAGCGGGCGCTGGGGCACGGCTTTCAGTTTACGCATTCCATCGGGGTACGCCCCGACCTGCGGGCGTTGCCGTCGGCGCCGGGTCGCGAGGCCGCCTGCGCTGATGTCGAGCAGCTCATCGACATGCTTGCAACGCTGCTCGATCCGCCCGCGCTCGGAGTTCGCCTGGAGGTACTCGATCGGGCAATGTGCCCGCGCTTCCATGTCGATCGCGTCGGTGTGCGACTGCTTTGTACCTACCGGGGACCGGGCATGGAACTGCTCGACGAGGCGGGTGCCGATCGCCGCTGGCTGGGGGTGGCGGGTCATGGTCTGGACGACGAGCTGTCCGGCCTGGTGCGCGACCCTGCCGCGATTCAGCAGGTGCCACGCCTGGCCATTCTCCTGATGAAGGGAGCCGGCTGGCCCGGTAACGAGCATTTCGGTGCGATCCACCGCTCGCCGCGGGTTGATCTCGCCGACAGACCCCGGATCGTCCTTGCCATCGACGCCCTTTGGAGCTGAGCATGTCCACGACCGCCGCATCTCACGATCTTCGCCTGCCGGTGACCGTGCTGTCCGGGTTTCTCGGTGCCGGCAAGACGACGCTGCTCAACCACATCCTCAACAATCGCGAAGGCCGTCGCGTGGCCGTGATCGTCAACGACATGAGTGAGGTCAACATCGACGCACGGCTGATCCAAGAAGAAGTCGAACTGCGGCGCGGCGAGGAGAGGCTGGTGGCGATGAGCAATGGCTGCATCTGCTGCACGTTGCGCGAGGATCTGCTGGTCGAGGTTGGGCGGCTGGCGCGCGAACGTCGTTTTGACTACCTCGTGATCGAGTCCACGGGCATCGGTGAGCCGCTGCCAGTCGCGGAAACGTTTACCTTCGCCGACGCGGATGGGCGTTCACTCAGCGAGGTGGCTCGCCTCGACACGCTGGTGACGGTGGTCGACGCCGTCAACTTTCCGGTCGATCTCGACGAGGCGGACACACTGCAGGCGCGTGGTGAGTCGCTGGGCGAGGGTGATCTGCGGACCGTCGCCGATTTGCTCATCGACCAGGTCGAGTTCGCCGATGTCATCGTCCTGAACAAGATCGATCTGGTCAGCAGCGCGGAGCGCGAGCGTCTCGAGCACGCCCTGCGCCAGTTGAACCGGGATGCAGTCATCATCCCGGCGAGCTTCGGCGTGGTGTCGCTCGATCAACTGCTGAACACCGGGCGGTTCAGTTTCGAGCGGGCCATGTTGTCACCCGGCTGGCTGCGTGAAATGCGCGGTGAGCACACCCCGGAGACCGAGGCCTATGGCATCGCGAGCTACGTCTACCGGGCGCGCAGGCCGTTTCATCCCGAGCGGTTTTTCGCCGCCATGCATCAGGACTGGCCTGGCAATGTCATGCGGTCGAAGGGCTACTTCTGGCTGGCCACGCGCAACGACCTGGCCGGAGAGTGGTCACAGGCGGGCGGTGTCGTGCGGCATGGGCCCGCGGGGTACTGGTGGGCGGCTGTGCCCCGATCGCGCTGGCCGATGGATGCGGAGTACCTGCGTAACATCGAGGCGGAGTTCGAGGGCGAGTATGGTGACCGGCGCCAGGAGATCGTCTTCATCGGGCAGTATCTCGAACCGGACGCTATGCGCGAGCGGCTCGATGCCTGCCTGCTCACGGCCGAGGAGATGGCCGGGGGTCCGGGCGCCTGGGCGCATTACCCCGACCCGTTTCCGAGCTGGACCGAAACGGAGGCGAAGTCTGACCAATCCCTGGCCTTCGATGATATGTCGCACAATATTTCGCCGGATCGTTGACGATACTCCGCGTAGCGGCGTGTTCCGCAAGGCAGACCGCAAGACCCATACGAAGACACGGTGCGTGTGATGCAATCCAAGCGTAACTGGGCAGTGTTTTTCCTCAGTGTCTTTCTGTTGTTGGGCGTGGGTGCCGCTCGCGCTGCAGATGCGGCCAAGCCCAACCTGTTCGTGAACCTGACGACGGTGGATCCTCATCGCGTGGAAATGGCCCTGCACTTTGCTGAGGTGGCAGCCAAACGCGGCCATGCGACTACGGTGTTCCTGAATATCGAGTCCTCACGCATCGCGGTGAAGGACGATCCAAAATACGCACCCTCGCGCGCGAATCTGGAGAGCGCGCTCAAGGCGGGGGTGAAAGTAATCGCTTGCCCCATGTGCATGAAACACGTTGGCGTGAAGGAGACCGACTTGATCCCCGGGGTCCAGGTTGGCAACCCCGACCTGACCATGGGCGCGCTCTTCGCGCCGGACACGCGCACGATGAGCTGGTGAGGCAACGGCGCGGTCACGGTGGCCGTGTCCGCGCTGTATCCGGCAAGCGGATCTTGTTAACCTTGCGCCGCCAGTCGCGGCAGGGAAGGTGTGCTGATGTTCGGGAGAGTGACGACGTGGGTGCTTTTGGGTTTCGGTGCCGCTGCGGTGGCGTACGCAGGTCACGCCCATGAGCACGGAGCCGCGCGGCTGGACGTGGCCATCGAAGGTGCCGAGGTGAGCCTCCGCCTGGAGTCGCCGCTGGATGGCTTGGTGGGATTCGAGCGTGCGCCTCGCAACGAGGCCGAGCTCGAGAAGGTGCGGCGCATGGCGGCTGGCTTGCGCAAGGCCGATCAGTTGTATGCGTTTCCCGCACCTGCTGGTTGTGCGGTGGATGAGGTCAAGCTGGCTTCGCCCGTGATCGCCCCGGATTTGCTGGGTGAGAGCGGAACGACGGCGGCTGCTCATGTGCAGCACGCCCATGATCACGGCGAAGCGCATGGGCATGCTGAACTCGCCGCGGACTATCGTTTTCGCTGCGCAACACCCGACCGGTTGGATCGCGTGGACGTGCGGCTGTTTACCGCGTTCCCCCGCATCGAAAGGCTGGATGTCCAGGTGGTCGGGCCCCGGGGGCAGTCATCGGCGCGTCTCACGCCCAAGCAGAGCGAACTGAAACTCACGAAATGACTGCGACCGACGCAGTCATCTCCATCGACGGGTTGCGTTTTGGCTGGCCGGGCGAGCCGTCGTTATGTCTGGACATCGAGCGCTTCGACGTCGCGGCGGGCGAGCGTCTGTTTCTGTACGGGCCTTCTGGTAGCGGCAAGAGCACGTTGCTGAACCTGATCGGCGGCGTGCTTGCGCCGCCGAGTGGGGCGGTGCGTCTGCTCGGGCACTCGCTCGAGCGGTTATCGTCAGCGCGGCGCGACCGACTGCGCGTTGACCATGTCGGCTTCATCTTTCAGCAGTTCAACCTGATTCCCTACCTATCCGTGATCGACAACGTGCTGTTGCCCTGTCGCTTCTCGCGCAAGCGGCGCGCCGCCGCACTCGCCGATGGCGGGGACTTGCGCTCGGCCGCCGGGCGTTTGCTTGGGCATCTCGATCTGGCCGCCGGCTTGTGGCGCAAGTCGGCCACTGCGCTGTCGGTCGGCCAGCAGCAGCGGGTTGCTGCCGCGCGGGCCCTGATCGGTCGGCCGGAGGTGGTAGTTGCCGACGAGCCGACCTCGGCGCTCGATGCCGAGCGGCAGGGTGCCTTCATCGACCTGCTGATGGGCGAGTGTGCGAGGGCTGGCACCACCCTGGTGTTCGTATCCCACGACCGGCGGCTGGCCGGACATTTCACGCGCACTGTTGCGCTGCCGGAGATCAACCGCGCATGCGTCACCTGATCGTGCTTGCCGCGCGCAGCGCCTGGAACCGGCGCTTCACGCTGGGGCTCGTGGCATTGTCCATCGCCCTGTCGGTGACGTTACTACTCGGTATCGAGCGCCTGCGCCACGACGTGCGCGAGGGTTTCGCGCAGTCGGTGTCGGGCACCGATCTGGTGGTCGGCGCGCGCACGAGCCCAATACAGCTCATGCTCTACAGCGTGTTCCGCATGGGCGAGGCCACGCAAAACATGACCTGGGAGAGTGCAATGCGCCTCGCGCAGCACCCCGCCGTGGCATGGCTCGTGCCGCTGTCGCTGGGTGATTCACACCGCGGATTCCCGGTGCTGGGTACCGATAAAGGTTATTTCGAGCACTTCCGCTACGGGGATCGACGCACACTAACTTTTGCCGAGGGCAAGGCGTTCGATGACGTGTTCGACGCCGTGCTGGGTGCGGAAGTGGCCGAGCGCTTGGGGTACCGGCTCGGGGAGCGCATCGTCTTGAGCCATGGCGCGGGCTTGACCAGCTTGGCCGAGCATGCCGACAAGCCCTTCACCGTGGTTGGCATCCTCGCGCGCACGGGTACACCGGTCGATCGCACGGTACACGTGAGCCTCGCGGCGATCGAGGCCATCCACCTCGACTGGCAGGGCGGGGCGCCGCTGCCGGGGGTGCGCATCACCCCGGAGCAGGTCGGCAAGTTCGACCTCCAGCCGAAGCAGGTCACTGCCGTGCTGATCGGCCTCAAATCGCGCGCCGGCGTTTTCGCGCTGCAGCGTTACGTGAACGAGTACCGCGACGAGCCACTGCTCGCCGTGCTGCCGGGGGTGGTACTCGACCAGCTCTGGCAGGTCGTCGGGCAGGGCGAGCGGGTCCTGCTCGCTGTGTCTGCACTGGTGGTGCTGGTGGGTCTGACGGGTCTGGTCGCCGTCATCTGGGCGGGCCTCAACGAACGGCGCCGGGAGCTCGCCATCCTGCGCTCGGTGGGCGCGCGGCGGCGGGATGTCTTCGCCTTGCTCGCGCTCGAGGGTCTCGCAGTGACGCTGGTCGGCGCGGCGCTCGGCTTGCTTCTCCTTACGGCGCTCGCAAGTGGTCTTGCGCCCTGGCTGGAGGGCCGCTACGGCATCGCGCTGCGCTCGGCACTGCCGACAGTCGATGAGCTGCGTCTACTCGCGGGGGTCATCGGGGTCGGTTGGCTCGCGAGTCTGCTGCCGGGGTATCGCGCCTATCGGCTATCACTCGCTGATGGGTTGACGCCCAGGACCTGAACCACAGCGGAGGATTCATGCATCTGAAAAAGTTGTCCCTGTCCCTGATCTTGCTCGGCATAATCGCCGCGTGTGGTAAGCCGGATGCGCCCCAAGATCCGCCAAAGTACCAGGTTGGTGATCGCCTGCCGCAGGCGGGTGAGAAGGCGGTGGCTGTGCAGGGCGGATTCCGCGAGATCGGCTGGGATGCGCTCATCCCGCCGGGGTGGGATCCGGCAGCCGAGTTCAAGAAGCTCAATATCGACGCCCTCGAAGACTCCGACCCGCGGGCAATGGAGGCCATAGAGAAGATGAAGGCGGCCTGGAGTGCAGCACCCGCGAATGAGGTCCTCAACGGGCAGCGCGTGCGCATTCCGGGCTTCATCGTGCCGCTGGAGTGGGGCAAGGATATGTCCACGGAGTTTCTGATGGTCCCTTACTTCGGGGCTTGCATCCATGTTCCGCCGCCGCCGGCCAACCAGATTATCCATGTTTTCCCAGACCCGCCGATTGCTGGTCTGCGTAACATGGACACCGTGTGGGTGAGTGGTGAGCTCTCGGTCGAACACTCCTCGACGACGATGGGTGAATCCAGCTACCGCATGAAGGCAATGAAGGTGGAGCCCTACGAGGCGCCGCGCTGAGCGTCGCGCTGCGGGAGGGCGCGAATGTCTGCGCGATCAGAAGTCCTGCCATTCAGCGCCCTTCCAGTCGCCGACCGCCCGCTTGAAGGGGCGCTCGGCAGACGCCTTTAACCCAGCGTGATCCTTCGTCGGAGCGCGGCGCGCGGGCAGCGTCGCCAGTGTCCCGCTCGACGGTTTTTCCGGGAGGGCGGTGTGCTCCGCCTCGACTGCTGGAGCGGGTAAGGCCAGCGTCATCGATGGTGAGCCAAACTTGAATACTGCCACGGCCTCGGCGAGCGCGTCGGCCTGTTCCCGCAACGAGGCGGCAGCCGCAGCGGCTTGATCGACCATTGCCGCATTCTCGCGTGTCACGGCATCCATGTGGTTCACGGCGTCGTTGACCTGGATCAGGCCAAGGCTCTGCTCGGCGCTGGCGGCCGTGATGCTGCCGATGATGTCCGTGACTTGGGCGACCGCCCCGACGACTTCGCGCATGGTCTTGCCGGCGAGTTCCGTCTGCTGATACCCCGTCTGGACCGTGCTGACGCTCGTGGAGATCAGTTCCTTGATTTCCTTGGCGGCGGCCGACGAACGCTGGGCGAGGTTGCGCACCTCGCCCGCCACGACGGCAAAGCCGCGTCCTTGCTCCCCGGCCCGGGCGGCTTCGACGGCTGCGTTCAGGGCGAGCAGGTTGGTCTGGAAGGCGATGCTGTCGATCACGCTGATGATGTCGGAGATCTTGCGAGATGAGTCGGAGATTGCACCCATCGTCTGCACGACCCGCTCGACGATCTCCCCGCCCCGCGTGGCGACTTCCGAGGCGCCCTTGGCCAGGGTGTTGGCTTCTTTCGCGTTGTCGGCATTTTGCTTGACGGTCGCGGTGAGCTCCTCAAGCGAGCTGGCCGTCTCCTCCAGCGAGGTGGCCTGGCTCTCCGTGCGCTGCGACAGATGATGGTTGCCCTCCGCGATGTGGCGGGCTGCGCCGTGAATCACGTCCACAACGCGCCGGATGTGCCCGACGATCTCGCGCAGGCGGGCCACAGTGGCGTTGGCATTGTCGCGCAGTTCGGCGAGCTGACCTTGGTAGTCGTCCGCCATGCGTTGCGTCAAATCGCCGGTGGCTAGCGCCTTGAGTACCTGGCCCACGTCCTCGAGACCGCGCTGGGTGGTTTCGACTACGCGGTTGATCCCCTCGGCGAGTTGGCGGTAGAAGCCTGCCTTGCCTTCGAGGGGGATACGCCGGCTGAAGTCTCCGGCGGCCGCGGCCTCGACGAGCGCGCTCATCTCCTGTTCGACGGCGACTTCCGCGGTGCGATCGCGCCATTCAACCACCGATCCGAGACGTTCACCCCACGCGTTGAAGATCGGGTTGGCGACGATGGTCATGGTCCTGCCGCCGACCGACAGCGTCCCCCGGTGGGTGGATGTGAGCGCGGCGAGCAACGTCGCCTGGTGGCTCGGCTTCTGATGGAAGCTGTCTATGTTCGCACCCAGCAGTTGATCGGCGCGGAAATTCGGTAGCTGCTTGCGGATGTCGGACTCGGCCCGCTGGAACAGCTCCTGCACGGCGCGGTTCATGTAGATGATGCGTCGATCGTTGTCAGCCACCATCACGCCCGAGGCCACGCTGTCGAGCGCGATGCGGATGCGCAGGTTCTCGCTCGCGAGCCGGGCACTCTCGGCCGTTTCGCGTTCCAGGGCCAACTCGGCGCTGCGGTCCAGCCACTCCACGACCGCACCCTCGCGTTCACCGCGCGAATTGAAAATCGGGTTGACCACGATGGTCATCGGAGCGTCACCAACCATTAGATTGAACCGATGGGGTTGGGTGAACGTGGCGAGCAGACGCGCCTGATGGCTGGGGTCTTTGTGGAAGTCGTCGATGCACGCCCCGATGAGCTTGTCGGCGCGGAAATTCGGGAGCTGTTTGCGGAGATCGGCCTCTACACGCTTGAACAGCTCTGCGACGGCGCGGTTCATGTAGACGATGCGGCGCTCGTTGTCCGCGACCATGACGCCCGAGGAGACGCTATCCAGTGCCAGCTTGAGCCGCCGGCTTTCGGCGGTCATCCGTTGCTCCCGGAGTTTGCGCTCCAGCAGCTGCGCCTGAATCCGCCGCATGTGGGCCATGAGACTCTGCGTGTCGCCCGCACGGACCGGGATCGGGTGGTCCAGCCGACCGTTGGCGATGCTCTGGGCAATGGCGATCGCTGCGTCCGGTTCGCCGCCGATGCGTCGCCGCACCAGCCAGAACACCGCACCCGCGAGGCCCAGCATGGCCACGATCACAACGAAATCCACTAGGCTCTCGATTCGCAGCGCGCGCGTCACGCTAGCGGTGGCCACCCGTTCGAGCCGCGCCTGGCTGGCGCGTGCCGCTTCGGCGGCAGCGACGACTTGTGCGTGGTGTTGCTCGAACAGGGTTTGCAGCTCCTGCAAGCTGCTGCGGATCGTGGCCTCGTTGCCGGAGCGCAGCGCGGGCAGGTACTGGGCGTTCGCCAAGGCGAAGTAGGCCTCACCCGACTGGCCCGCCCGATGGAGCGCCCCACGCAGGTCAGGCTCGATATCGGCTTGCTGCCAACGGTCGTGCGCGGCGGCGAAGACGTCTTGTTCACTTTTGAAGTGCGTTTCCAGCCCGGGCCGGGCGGTGGCCGGGGCGAGGGCCATCTGCATGGCGAGCAGATGACTCTCGAGCACCGATGCCGAAGGCTGCGCCAGGTCGGCCAGGATGGCGTGGCTCTGCATGATCGCTGCCTGCAGGGGGCCGTCGATGCGGACACCCCGGGTCATGGTGCCGTTGGCGGCGATGATCACACCATAGCCGAGCAGGACCCCGAGCAGCAGGCCGGCGAACGATGTCTTCACATTCATCTTGACCATTCAGCAAGTTCCTCGAATTGGTGCACCCGAATCCCGCGCGTCCGACTGGACGAGGTGCTTCGAACGGAGCGCGCCGCCTCCCAGATCGCCGGAACGCATGCACAGGCGCGCCAACGCGTGAGATGCTCAGGTCCGTGGCGTTGGCTGAGGTCGCCACTATCGGGCGTCGCACCGTGCTACCGCTTCAGAATTCCGTCCAGGTTGCGTCCGCGGCGACCGCAGCGACCTGGCGCGCCGAACCCGACGCGGCCCTCGGCGCGGTGCGGTTGGGTTGTTGAGCAGGCGCACGATTCGCGCGCAGCGGGATGATTTCGCCCCGGCCAGCGTCTGCGGGCTTTGGCATCAGGGCTTTCGAGCCGTTATGCAGCTTGAAGGCGGCGATCGCGCGTGTCAGCGCCTCGGCCTGTTCTTCAAGGGATGCAGCGGCGGCCGCAGCCTGCTCGACCATCGCCGCGTTCTGCTGGGTGGACTGGTCCATCTGGCTCACTGCGACGTTGATTTGCGAGATGCCCTCGCTCTGCTCCCTGCCGGCGCGGGCTATGGCATCCATGGTGGCGTTGACCTGTGCGATGGCATCGATGATCCGCCCCATCGCATCGCGCGTGGATTCGACCTGTCGGTGGCCGTGACTGACTTTCGCCACACTGTCGGTAATCAGCGCTTTGATCTCTTGCGCAGCCGATGCCGAGCGCTGTGCCAGGTTGCGCACCTCGCCGGCCACGACCGCGAAGCCCCGGCCCTGTTCGCCAGCCCGGGCGGCTTCGACCGCTGCGTTCAGCGCGAGTAGGTTGGTCTGGAATGCGATCCCGTCGATCACGCTGATGATGCTGGCGATCTTCTCCGAAGCCCCAGCGATGGTGCCCATCGTGTCCACCAGTTCGCCCACGATGTTGCCCCCTTCGGTGGCAATGCGCGCCGCATCGGCGGCAGCAAGGTTTGCGCGGTGGGCGTTTTCGGCATTTTTCTGCACAGTGGCGGTGAGCTCTTCCAACGTGCTTGCCGTTTCTTCCAGGGACGCGGCCTGATTCTCGGTGCGTGTCGAGAGGTCGAGGTTGGCGGCAGCGATCTCTCGGGCGGCGGTGTGGATAACTTCGGCCGCACTGATGATCCGACCGATAATCTCGCGCAGGCGCGGGATCGTGGCGTTGGCGTGGTCGCGTAGCACCGAGAAGTCTCCAAGATAGTCCCCAGTCATTTCGCCGGTGAGATCGCCAGCGGCCAGGGCTTGCAACACATGGCCAATGTCAGCGAGGCCCTGTTGCGAGGTCTCGATGACGCGGTTGATGCCCTCGGACATGGATTTGAGGACCCCTTCCTTGTCGTTGAGCGACCACCGCTTGGTGAAGTCGCCTGCGGCGGCAAGCCGGGCCACATCGGCGATTTCGTGTTGTGTTGCCACTTCTTTGGTGCGGTCGGTCCACAGGCTGACACGGCCGAGGTGGCGGCCTTGGGCGTCGGTGATCGGGCGAGCCGACAGGCACAGGTTGTGACCGTTGAACGTCAGGCTGATGTCTCGATTGGTGCGTGTGGCCGCATCGAGCTGCGCCGCAACTTGTGGGTCGGAGAACAGTTCGCTCAGGCTGCGCCCCAAGAGCCGGTCGGGGTCAAAGCTTGGCCCGCCGATGCGGCTGAGCATTTCCCGCGCGGCTGGGGTCATGATCACGAGCTTACCCTGTGAGTCGGACACGGTGAGTGCAGCGGCGGAGCAGTCCAGCGCGCGGCGCATGCGCTGGTTCGCTTCGGCGGCTCGCCGGGCTTCGGTCACGTCGTGAAGAAGTCGAGCCTGCATTGCTTTGAGTGCGCCAAGGAGCTGCCCGAGTTCATCCCGGCTCGTGATGCGAACCGCGTTGCGGTAGTTCCCCGAGGCGATTCTTTCGAAGAGATCGCGGGCATGACTAAGCGGAGGCAGTATGCTGCGCAAGAGAAAGTGGATAGCCGCCAAGCCGGCGAGGAAGGCCGCAGCGATGATACCAACAGTCAGTCGTTGCAGCTCCGTGTAACGCGCGTGGGTTGCGTCCTTGAGTCGGTCTGCGTGGGCGGTGAGCGTGTCTGCAACACGGGTGCTGGCGCTGTTCAGTGCTTTGAAGCGCGGATTGATCTCCGCCAGCAGCAGGCGGTTGGCTTCGCGGAAGTTACCCGAACGCAGCGCAGCCTGGGCAGGGGTCAGCGCGTTTTCCATGAAGCTGCGCAGGGCTCGGACGAAATCGGGCACGCCTTGCCCCAAAGCATCATCGAGCTGTTTGGTGGTCAGCTGCCCCGAAAGCCGCTCGACCGCAGCCCGGTCGGCGTCGAGGGCTTTGAGGTGGGTGTCGAGGGTGTGATCATGCTGGCCCGCAAAAGGCGACGTTGGCTCATGCTGCAGCGCGAGAGCCACCTGCATGCGGCTGTCTGCGAGTACTTGCTGAATCTCGCTGAGAGTACGCTGAGTGCCGACGGCTTCAGCGTGTAGCTTGTCCAAGGCATCGACTCCGAAGCGTAGGTTGTGCAGACCAAAACCGCTAATGGCCAGGAGCATCAGCATGACCACGCCAAAGCTCGCGGTCAGTTTGGTGCGGATCGTGAGGTTGGCCAGCATTCCGCCAATCGGTGCCAGTACGCCGCGGTCTGCGTTCCGGCCTCGGCGGGATACAGACCCAGGCTCAAGGTTACCCTGGTGCTGCTGGTGCCCAGCCTCGGCGATGTCAGGCATGGAGGGGGTAGAGTCGATCGATGCCATTTCTTTCAAGTTGCTCTGTAGTGGTCTGCGAGTGGACGGGATGAACCAGCCGTTCCTGGAACGGTGGCGCCAGTGCCGACTCACGCCGGTCCGGCCTAATCGCGGTGTACCGGGCCCGTCAGTAGTCGCGGTCGTGCTAGCTGGGCGTCCTGCAGTTCCCGTGCCAGCGGGGGATGGTGTGATCGTGGTCGCGCATGAGGCTCAGCAGCTGGGCGGAACCGGACCCGCAGGGCCGGTGAGAGTGGGGCGTTCGCGGAAACGGGTTGCCGCAGGGAGGCAGGCGCTAGCTGGGATGCCGGTGCGGCTGGCGAGGCGTAGCGCCTCTCCGACGGGTCAGGCGGCGCTGTCGTCGCTGGGCACGGCCTGAGTCGGTGGGGGCTCGGGGGCGCGGCACCGAGCGCCGCCGCGGGCGGCGCATTCGGGTCGTCAAAGGGCTGTGATCGGTTGTCCGGCCATCGGGACACGGGTTGCCCGCCGGATGGCCTCGAACATCACTTGACTGGGCCGGGTGGCGGTACCGCCCTGGGCCCGAAAAGGACTTTGTCAACGACCGTGAAGAACTTGCTGTAGAACTCTCGGTCCGTGATGGTCTCCTCGGATGTTTTCACCATCGAATCGGCGCTCTGGCCGATTGGCAGCGAGACCGAGCCGATGGCGCTGACGCCTACGCTGGCCGCGCTGGCGGACTTTTTCACGTCGTAGGTGCTGAGCACGGCATTGGCGTACAAGGTGCTGCCCATCGGGTCCGGCAGGCAGACCACGTTCATCTCGACGAACGTGCTGCGGTCACCGTCGGCGCGGTAGGCCTTACGGCCCTTGACGTTGTCCGCGGTTGCCGTGTCGATGATGTATCCATCACCGAGCAGTGCGCGACGGGCCCCGGCGCAGGCCGCTTCGACATCGACCTTGACCTGCTTCTGGTATTGGCTGTTCGTCGAGAAGCTGTCCTTGGTGTAGGCACGGTTGTTGCCGCAGGCGGCCAGGGTCAGCAGCGCGACGCTGGCCAGAACTGCCGTCATGCCCCGCCTTTTCGATAAAAACGGTTTGGAAAACATGGCGTTGAATATCAATGCTGGTTACCAGGCCCGCGCGATGATACTACGTGCCGCGGGGCTTGGTCTTGTCGATGTCCGGTGCACGTCGTGATTCGTGAACATCGTCAAGACCGGTGGCTGCGGCAGCGGACTATCCCGCTGCGCGGCTGAACGAGCGCTGAAGGCTGACTCGCAGGATGTGGAATCACTGCCAGGCTCCGGGGGCTCGCCTTTCCCGTTGCCTACCGAAGTTCAAGCGAGGAGGGCTTGCTGGCACGTCGGGCTTGGGACGGAGGGGCGGGATAAAGGCATCGGGAGATAGATCTTTCGGTCTATGGCGAAGGTCCGATTGACGCTGCGCGTGCAGTGGCCAACATTCCAAGCGTGGGCGGCGCAGGTCGCGAGGCCGGCGGCATGATGCCTGCGGCGATTCTTGGGTACGGCTGGAGAGGGCGGCGATGTCGGTCATCAACAACGGGGCTAACAGAGTATTTGTGCAACAGCCTGCAGTCGGTGCGGGGCAGGGGCCTGCTTGCGCGGCGGGGGCTTCGGGGTTCGCGTCGCTGAGCGTGCCGCGTTTGCCGAGGTCGTCGGGAGGCGGCGAGTGGGCCCGCCTCGTGCAGACGCTCCTCGATGGCCTGCGTCCACCGAGCGACTCCCGGGATGGTGCCGCGTGGACGGGTTGCGTTGGGCGAGCGAACGCCGGCGCGGTGCTGCGCGGGAAGTCGCGTGGTCGCACCGGGAACGCGAAGGGGCCGCGCGGCGGGCAGGCGACCCAGCCTGGGTCATCGGGTCCATCGCCCTGTGGCTCTGCACCGAGTGGGCCAGCGGCGCAGTTGGCTGCAAACCGGGCCAAGTGGCAGCGACAAGGCCCTGAAAGTTACAGCTACACGCTGCAGCGCGGGGGATTCGTCGCGCCGGATGCGCGTCGGCCGGTCGAGGTCACGGTGCAGGGTGGAACCGTCACGGGTGCGCGCTTTGCAGACAGCGGTGAGCCGTTGCCAGAGTCACTCTCGTTCAACGCGCTGAGCGTCGATGATCTATTTGGCCTCATCGACGAGGCGATCAAAGGTGGGGCTGCACGTGTCGATGTGCGATACGATGCCATCTCCGGCTTTCCGCGTGAGGTGTACATCGATTACGACGAGATGATCGCCGATGAGGAACTCTCGCTCACAGCCAACAACCTCGTGGCGCGATCCAATCCGTACCTCTACCCCACCCGCGATGTGCTTGCGATCGCCGATCGCATGCCCACGATCATCGAGCCTGGCCAGGAACCAGTGCCGCGCGATTACGTCATCCTGGGCGCGGCGAGTTCGTACCCGGCGCCGGTGAAGTCGATCACCATCGGTGCGCAGACGACGCCGGTGACTCTGAACAATGGCGAGTATTCCGCGCGCGGGCTCAGTCTCTCTGGGGCCGGGCCGCTGCAGGGCTACCTCACACTGGCCGACGGCAGCCGCATACCGCTCAACATCGCGCTCGAATACGCTTACTGACCGCTATCGCGGTTGCGCAACGCCCCCATCGAACCAGGGCCAATCTTGGTTGATCGTGATTGCCGCGGCCACAATGCCACCGATCAATGACCGGCTCATCGACCTGAGGAGGCTTCCATGGCAATCGAAGAAGGGAGACCAGCGCCCGATTTCACGCTGACCGATATGCATGGCAACCCATTTCACCTCGCGGATTACAAGGATAAGCACGTCGTGCTGTACTTCTACCCGAAGGACGACACCCCCGGTTGCACCAAGGAGGCCTGCGGGTTCCGCGATTTGTGGGGTGAGATCGAGGCGCTCGGCGCGGTAGTGGTAGGCGTATCGCCCGACTCAGGTGCCTCACACGAGCGTTTCGTCCAAAAGTACGGGCTGCCTTTCACCCTGCTGAGCGATCCCGACAAGTCGGTGATGACTGCCTACGGCGCCTACGGCGAGAAGATGATGTACGGCAAGTCGACGGTCGGGGTGATTCGGTCGACCGTGTGGATCGCCCCAGGTGGCATCGTGCGCAAGCACTGGCGCAAGGTGGCGAACGCAGAACTCCACCCCGCGCAGGTACTCGATGCGCTCAAGGCGGGGTAGCAACACCCAGAGCGCCGGGCATCAACCCACGGAGCGCAGCTGCGCCTCGCGCTGCAAGCCGTACTCGTCCATCAAACGGTAGAGCGTTACCCGGGAGATGCCCAAGGTGCGGGCCGCAGCAGAGAGGTTGAAGTTCGCCTCGCGCAGGGCCACTTGGATCGCCTGCGTCTCGGCAGTGCGGCGTACCTCGTTGAGGCTCTGGATCGCGCACTTGGGCATGTTGACCCCGAGTTCTAGGTCTGCCGGTGTGATGAGGGGACCTCGGGACATGACCGTGGCGCGCTGAATGCGGTTGATGAGTTCGCGTACGTTACCGGGCCAATGGTGTGTCGCGAGTGCCTCGCGAGCCGCAGGGCTGAAGTCTCTGGCGGAGCTCACCGATTGCGCCGTGAATCGTTCGAGGAAATGCTTGGCCAGAAGCATCACGTCTTGCCCCCGTTCGCGCAACGGCGGCAGGGTCAGGTTCAGCACGTTCAGTCGGAAATAGAGGTCCTCGCGAAAGCGCCGGTCCACGACGGCTTGGCGCAGGTCCACGTGGGTTGCTGCGATGATGCGCACGTCGACTTCGATCGTCTTGGTCCCTCCGACGCGCTGGATGGTGCGTTCCTGCAGAAAGCGCAAAAGGCTGGTCTGGATAGAGGGTGAGAGATCACCGATCTCGTCGAGGAACAGCGTGCCGCGGTGGGCGATCTCGATGTGACCGATGTGCCGCAAGACCGCACCGGAAAACGCCCCCCGCTCGTGGCCGAATAGTTCGGACTGGGCGAGCTGGTCGGTCAGTGCTCCCATGTTGAGTGCGACGAACGGTTGGTCGCGTCGTGCTGACTGAGCGTGGATGGCGCGCGCCACCAGTTCCTTGCCCGTTCCGGATTCGCCGCCCAACAATACCGGCGCATCGGATCTGGCGACTCGCTGGATCTGGTCTCGTAGGGTCTGGATGGCCGGGGCTTCGCCGAGGATGCCGAAGGCGTGTACGCCGCTCTCCGGCGTTGCCGTCTGGCGCGCCGCGAGGAGGCTTAGGCCGTGCGCGTGGCCGATGGCGTAGCGGACCAGGTCTGGCTCCAGAGGCGTGGTGAGGTAGTCGAAGCAGAGCCGGACGATGCCCTCGCGGATTGCCTCTTGCTGCATTTGGTCCGAATCGACAATGGCAATCCAGGCAAGGTCCGGGCGTTCCCTTTGGCATTCGGCGATGAAGTCGGCGGTGCGGGCGGGATCTGGGCCAAACCGGAAAAGCCCGACGTGAACATCCGGGTCGCGTAAGTGTCGACGCGCTTCCGCAGGCGTGGAAGCGAGGAGGGCGTGCCAGTGGGCGCGCTCGATCATCCGGCTGTACGGGCCGATCCTCTCGCCAAAGCACAGGACGCTGCGGTTGCCTCGCGGCGTGCGGTCTTTATTGCCGTACATGCTCCCCCCTACGATGAAGCGGCGTTGGGTGACCGTGGTCGGCCCAATCGTGTTCTGGGTGGAAGCTTACACGCTGGTTGCGCTCGTGAGGACAAGTGCAGAGAGACGCAACAGGCGATTTGCGAAAGCCTTCGTCCGTTCCTGTCCGTGCATGCCGCGCGCTTGGGTCTGAAGGTTCGTTGATTTCCCCGCGTTCCCCGCTTTTTGGGCGTTACACGGTGCCTGCTCGAGGCTTGTGTGGAAATGCGACAACCATCAAGGATGATTGTTGTTTTTTGGTAACAGTCGGGCTACAAGTTAAAGAACAAAAAACTTGCACGACCACGACCATGTCAGCCGTTCTTCAAAAGCCCGACACCCTTGCCCCCCTCGTTGCGGAGATCCGCCCCGTGGGTGCAAAGACCACCACGCTGGCGCGTGCTCGTTCGGCCCTCGGCGACCCTGAGGCGGCGCCGAAGGTCGAGATCGATGCGGAGGCCCGCAACGATGGGCTCGTCGACAACCCGGGAGCGGCTTGCGCCGCGGATGAGTTCCTGGGTTTCTGACCCACGCTCGGATGGGTCTCAGGCCCGCGCGACTTCGAAGCCCAGCCCTGCGAGTCTCCCGATCAGGGCCGTCGCGTCCGCGTCCACGAGCGCCCGGTAGCCAGCGAATTCGCGCCGCAGCGGGTATTCCCTACGCAGCCGGTCGAACTCGGCCCCGCGCTGGTCGGCGGGCAACGTCGCCATGCGGCGTAATGCGCTGTCGTCGCGGGTGATGTCATAGACGTGCCGCACCGCCCGCCGCACGCCCGAGACTGGATCGACGATGCCGCGCAGGTCGATGTCGCAGTCGGTGATCGCAGGCAGCACGCTCCCAGCGTGCCACGTGGGCTCGATGCCCAGCCAACGGCAGGTTGCCCGGTAGATCATCTCCGTGCCGCGTACCCGCCCGTCCAGGCTGTAGCCGGCTATGTGTGGCGAACCGATCGCGCAGGCAGCGAGCAGCGCCACGTCGATCACGGGCTCGCCCTCCCAGCAGTCGAGGGCTGCGGTGAGGCCCCCCCGCGCGAGCCGCTCACGCAGGGCCCGGTTGTCGATGACCGCGCCGCGTGCGGCGTTGATGAGCAGGGCGCCGGGCCGCAGCCGATCGAGATTGCCGGCATTCAGCAGGTGCGCGGTCGGGAACTCGCCCTCGCGCGTGAGCGGCACATGGAGCGTGACGATGTCGCAGTCCAGCGCGTCCTCGAGAGAGACGTAGGCTTCAGCGTTCGGCTCGGCGCGTTCGCGAGGCGGGTCGTTGACCACGCAAGTCATACCGAGCGCCGTGAGCCGGTCGCGCACGCGCGAACCCACATTGCCGCAACCAATGATGCCGACCCGCTGGCCATCCAGTGCGGTCTTGCGTTGTTCGGCGATGTGCAGCACTGCGGCCACGACCCACTCCGCGGCGGGTGTCGCGTTGCAGCCGGGGGCAGTGGCCCACGGGATACCGCGACCTGCGAGGTAGTCCCGGTCGAGGTGGTCGAAGCCGATGGTTGCCGAGGCGACGAAGCGCACCGGCGTGCCCTCGAGCAGACGCGCGTCGACGCGGGTGACCGAGCGCACCAGGAGTACGTCGGCCGTGCTCAAGTCATCGCGGCGCAGTGTACGGCCAGGCAGCGTGGTGATGGCCCCGAGCGCGCCGAAGGCCTCGCGCACGAAGGGGATGTTCTCGTCGGCAACGATGCGGATCATTGGGATCAGGTACCACTGCGGGACTGCGTGCGGCGCGCTGCCGCCACAGTGTGGTAGCTCATGGTGCTCGAGTGGGTGTCGGCCAAGTGGCCCTGCAAACCGGTGCGCAGGGTTTATCCGAGGATTTTCATCAGCTCCATCTCGATGAGATCCATGTCATCGCCCGGTTTAACGTTGAGTCCGACCAACCTGCAGATCTGGCTGAGCGAGAAGATCCCGCAAACCTCGGTAGCCTGCGTCTCGGCATTTTCGCAGACCACGAGCGCGTGCCGGCGGTGACGATCGCGCAGCGTGGCGAGGATGTCGCCGACCCTTACCCGTTCCACATCTTCGATGCGCAACACTTCGATACGCCCGCGCAGCGTCATGATGTCCTTGACGCTGAGTTCGTCGGCGGACTCGCCGGTCTTCTCCGCGATCCTCTCCGGCCGTCCGCTGTCGAGATCGGTCACCGTCACGACGCCAATGACCGCGCTGCTGGCGTTGGTCACCAGCAGCATGCGCACGCCGAGCTTGCGCATGCGTTCGCGCGTGGCGGCGAGGGTCATTGTGCGCTCCACCGTCAATGCCGTGACGCGACGTAGATCGGTCATGGCCTGGATGGCCGGATCGTCCGGCGAGAGGTGGGAGGGCAGGTCGACGCGGGGACGCGAATAGGTGGCGCCAACGGGCAGTTCCGAAAACGTCAGGGCTTGGTAGGGGGTCGTGCTCATCCGATGCTCCAGGTTGGCGGCAGGCTTGGCGGTGTGACGTTGTCGGATTGTAGCAATCCCCGGCATCCGCGGCACGGTTGCCACGCTGCGGTCGCGTGTTGAGTTGTGTCACACATTCATACAGGGGGGCTGCTCGCGGTGCGATGAACGCGCTAGGGTAACCGCGAAACGGTGGTTTCGCGCGGATGGAGCGTCCACGTTCTGGTGCGTCAAGGGAGTTGACCGCTCCCGATCAGCGCTGGATTCGGGCACCGGCCGAATCTGTTTGAACTAGCAACTGATGTCCCGGTACGGGTATATTCATGCCATGAATGCCTTTATGAATACCTCGGTTTCCACCATTGCCTGTGCGGTGATCCTGGCCACGGGCGCGCTCAGCGGGTGCGGTGGTGGTGGCGGCGGAGGCAGCACACCGACCGCGCAAGCGAGCACCAGTGCCACGGGCGCTGGCACGTCTGCCTCCAGCGGCACGAGCAGCGTTCCCACGACGCCAGCCAACCAGGCGCCAACCGTGACATGCCCCGCCGCGGTCTCAGGCCGAGTTGGCAACTCTGTCTCGTTGAGCTGTACGGCCACAGATGACGGGTTACCCAGCAGCGCATTGACGTATCGGTGGGAATGGGTCTCCGCACCGGCGAGTGCGGCCTTGAGTTCCATCAGTACGGCTCAGACGAGCTTCGTTCCTACGGCCGAAGGTGACTACGCCCTGACGCTCACGGTGAGCGACGGGGCGCTAGAAACGAAAAAGATTTTATCGGTCTCCGTGATACCGGGTATCTGGAAGATCATGCCGATTGGCGATTCCATCACCCAGGCCGACAGGGACCATCAAAGCTATCGCTATTCCTTGTGGAAGAAACTGATCGACAAAGGGGCGCCCTTTGACGTCGTCGGGAGCCTAAATATCAACTACGGCGGCAGCCCGCCCAGCGCTCCAGGTCCATATCCAAATCGGCCTGCAATCAATGGGTTGCCGTTCGATCCGGACCACGAGGGGCACTACGGTTGGCGAGCGGACGAGGTCGCCGCGCTCTCGGGACTCGCTGATTCTGCGCCGGATATCGCGTTGATTCACTTGGGAACGAATGACCTTTTGCAGGGCCAAAACGTGCCATCTACGCTGGATGACCTCACCAACGTAATCGGGAAGTTGCGTGCGAAGAATGCAAAAGTTCGTATTTTCGTCGCGCAAATCATTCCGATGGCTAATGACCCAGGCAATCTGGTTTCGTCTCTCAACAGAGCTATCCCGGGCTGGGCGTCCGGTCTCTCCTCTGTTGCCTCACCCGTGACGGTCGTCAATCAATTCGCGGGATACAACCCCACGACCGACAACGAGTCTGACGGGATTCACCCGAATGCGCTCGGTGAAGAAAAGATTGCACAAAAATGGTTCGACGCGATCAAGGGTATCGTGCAGTAACCCCGCTGCCTGACTTCGCGCATGCGCACCGCGAGGGGCCGCCGGTTTCTGGATAATCCTCGCGGCGTGCCGTAGTGTATCGGCCGTTTCCTTCGGAGGCGGCCAACCATGACCGACATCACCCTCATCGGCGCGGGCTTTGGCGCCATCACTGCGGCGCGGGCATTGCGCAAGTTGCGCCGTGACGTGCGCATCACGTTGATCGCCCCCTCGGCGGAATTTGTCTACTCGCCAAGCCTGATCTGGATTCCGACGGGGCTACGCGCCGGTGATGACCTGCGCTTCGACCTCGAGCCGTTTTTCGAGCAGCACGACATCCATTTTGTCGCGGGCCGTGTGACCGGGCTTCGGGAGGGTGGCCGCGTGGTGGTCACGGATCAGGGCGAGGTTCGCAACGATGCACTGATCATCGCGAGCGGCGGCCGTTTCCTCAAAAAGCTCCCGGGTATCGAGCACGCGCTGACCATTTGCGAAGGCATCGCGCCTGCTGAGCAGATGCGTGAGCGGCTCGTGTCGATGGCGGGCGGCACGATCGCCGTCGGATTCGGCGCGAACCCGAATGAACCCTCTGCAGTGCGGGGCGGGCCGATGTTTGAGTTGCTGTTCGGGATCGACACCTGGTTGCGCCAACAAGGCAAACGCGAGCGCTTCGAGCTCGTATTCTTCAACCCAGCCAAGCGTCCGGGGCAGCGCCTTGGTGAGAAGCCCGTGGACGGGCTTCTCGCGGAGATGGCCAAGCACGGCATCCGCACCGAGCTGGGCCACAAGCCGCTACGTTTCGAGCCGGGCAAAGTGGTGACTGAGGGCGGCGAATTCGCCGCCGACCTGATCCTGTTCATGCCCGGCATGACCGGGCCTGAGTGGGCGCAGGGCAGCGGCCTGCCGCTGTCTGCGGGCGGCCTGATCCGGGGCGATGTCCACTGTCGCGTGGAAGGCTTCGAACGCACCTACGTGGTTGGCGACTCCGGCAGCTTTCCCGGGCCGGACTGGATGCCAAAACAGGCGCACATGGCGGATTTGCAGGCGGTGGCCGCCGTCAAGAACCTCGTTGCCGAGCTCGATGGCCGGCCTGTCACAGCCACCTTTAAGGTCGAACTGGTGTGCATCGTCGATACGCTCGACAAAGGCATTCTCGTCTACCGTACCCCTCGCCGGATGATCGCGTGGGAGAGCCGTTACCTGCACGCCGCGAAGCGCTTTTTCGAATGGTGGTACCTGCGCCACTTGCATGTCGGACGCCCAAAGTCCGGCGCCCCGCTGTGACCGGTTGAAGGCTCTCACAGTTTCAGGAGCCGGATCACGTCCCTTGGCGGATTTTTGCGTCCGCTTCATAAAAGCGTCACTGCGAGCCGTTACACTGCGCGTCGAAAGCGAAGAGCACGCAACGTAACGCACCCAATCGAGGGGAAGCAGCCATGATGACCGGAATCCGCCGTACCTCCACTTCCCGCGGCAGTCGCGCCCGCGCCGCTCACGCCCAGCAAGGCTGGGTCGACCGCAATCATGTCCAGTTCATGCGTCGCAGCTGCATCGAAGCGAAGACGCTGCCCTCGCGCGTGAAGAAGCCCGAGGGCGTCTGACCGAATACCCCCGGTATGGTTGGGCCACGCCTGGCCGCCGCATCCAGGGAAAATTCGACGCCACGGAAGGCACCTCCCTGCGGGCAGCAAGCCCCGCAAGGTGTCGTTACCGCCTCAGTCGTCCCGCTAAGCCAAGTGTCAGGGGCCAGCAACGCGGATGCAGCCGGTAGCAAGCCCCCGTATCGACCCTCTATGATGCGGGCGACATGTCCGCGCCGCATCCGCCTCCCGATTCCCGAATCGACCGTCCGGTCACCGATCTCGTCGGTGTCGGTCCGGGCCTGATGGAAAAACTGGGGCGCCTCGGCGTGCGCCGGGTGTGGGATCTGCTCTTTCTGCTGCCGTTGCGTTACCAGGATCGGACTCGTGTTCATAGGATGGGAGCGCTCACGCCAGGGGCCGAGGTGGTGGTCGAAGGCGTGGTCGAGCATACCGAGCTGGTCCTGCACCGCCGGCGCATGTTGTTGGTGCGCATCAGCGACGGGACCGGGGCGCTGTTGTTGCGCTTTTTTCACTTCAGCGCGGCGCAGCAGCAGGGGTTTCGGGTTGGCGCGAGGGTCCGCTGTTTTGGTGAGGTGCGCGGTTCGGGTTTAGGCTTTGAAATGGTGCATCCGGAGTATCGGTTGCTTGCCTCGACAGACCCGGTACCGGTGGAGGCCGCACTCACACCGGTGTATCCAACCACCGAGGGCCTCACCCAGACCGCTTTGCGTAAGCTCACCGACCAGGCACTACGGGGTGTCGATGCGATCCCGGACTACCTGCCGAGGGAGTTGTGCGCCGAGCACGGCTTCCCGCCGCTGGCCGATGCACTGCGGCTCGTGCATCGGCCGCCGCCCGATGCCGAGGTCGGCCGATTGGTCGCCGGATTGCATCCGGCGCAGCGGCGCTTCGCCTTCGAGGAGTTGCTCGCCCACCACCTGGCCATGCTCAGGCTGCGTGCGGCGATCACGAGCCAGTCGGCACCCGTGCTGTGCGGTGATGGCGGGTTGCGGCGGCGCTTCCTGGCCGCACTGCCGTTTGCCCTGACGGGCGCTCAGCAGCGCGTGGTGGCGGAGATCGAGCAAGATGTGATTCAGCCACATCCGATGCTGCGCCTGGTGCAGGGCGATGTCGGCAGCGGCAAAACCGTGGTCGCGGCGCTGGCGGCGCTCATGGCGGTCGAGGCAGGGTGGCAGGCGGCAATCATGGCGCCCACGGAGATCCTGGCCGAGCAGCATCTTGCGAACTTCCGGCGCTGGTTTGAGCCGTTGGGTCTCGGGGTGACGGCGCTCAACGGCAAGCTCAAGGCCCGCGACCGGCGGCTTGCGCTGGAGGCGCTCGCGAGTGGGGCGAGCGCGGTGGCGGTCGGCACCCACGCGCTGTTCCAGGACGGCGTGGCCTTTGCGCGGCTGGCGCTGGTCGTCGTCGACGAGCAGCACCGCTTTGGCGTGCATCAACGGCTCGCGCTGCGTGAGAAGGGCGTGCGCGACGGCCTGGTGCCGCACCAGCTCATCATGACCGCCACGCCGATCCCGCGCTCGCTTGCGATGACCGCCTACGCCGATCTCGATCTCTCGGTGATCGACGAGAAGCCGCCGGGCCGGCAGCCGGTCACCACGGTGGCGTTGCCGAACGAACGTCGCGCGGAGGTCGTCGCCCGGGTTGCCGAGGCGGCGCGTTCCGGTCAGCAGTGCTACTGGGTATGCACGTTGGTCGAGGAGTCCGAAGTCCTGCAGTGCGAGGCAGCGGAGGCGACCTACGCAGCCCTCGCGGCGGCGCTGCCCGAGCTGGCCATCGGCTTGGTGCACGGACGGATGAAGCCGGATGCGAAAGACGCCGTGATGCAGGCGTTCAAGCGCGGCGAGATCCAGCTGCTGGTGGCGACCACGGTGATCGAGGTCGGCGTGGACGTGCCCAACGCGACCCTGATGATCATCGAGGACGCCGATCGCCTGGGGCTCTCGCAGTTGCACCAGCTGCGCGGGCGCATCGGGCGCGGGAGCGGCAAGAGCGCCTGTGTGCTCCTGTATGAACCGCCGTTGACAGAGGCCGCGCGTGTCCGCCTGAAGGCAATGCGCGACACCGACGATGGTTTCGAGATCGCGCGCATCGACCTGGAGCAGCGTGGGCCCGGCGAGATCCTCGGCACGCGGCAGACCGGCATGCTGCAGTTTCGCATCGCCGATCTCGGTCGCGATCGTGAGCTGATTCCCGCCGTACATGCCGCGGCACGCCGGCTGCAACGTCTGGCGCCCGATGCGGCGGCCGCCCTGATCGAGCGCTGGATGGGCGGGCGCACGCAGTACCGTCAGGTGTGAGTGGCGCGGCTCCCTCAGCG
>CAYSFW010000056.1:0-57463 GCA_964430355.1 uncultured Thiotrichales bacterium | reverse complement strand
GTGAATTTTTGATGACCCCGCGGCCGACAGGGTCCGGGCGCGCCTGAGTTTGCGCGAATCGCGCGCGACGCCTTGTGTGCGCTCGGTGCCGATGTTTGACCGCCAGTCAGAGGTGGCTCGTAACCTCAGAGATAGATCGGGGCCATCCGCCGCCAGTAGTACCCCTGATGCGCGCGGCCGTGCCAGATGTGCAGCTGATGCGCTACGCCCTTCGCGTGTAGTGTCGCGCTGAGTTGCTGATTGTTGCCGAGAAATGGATCCAGGTCGCCGATGACGAGGATGATTTCCATGCGTCGCAGGTGCTCGAGCCGCCAGTCGCAGTGCAGGTTCGGCAGGAAGTGCGAAGGGTTGTGGAAGTAGACGTCCTCGTCGTAGTGCCCGTCGAACAGGTCGCGGAACGATTCGACGTTCAGGGTGACGTCGAAGCGCCCCGAAAAGGCGACGAGTTTCTGGAACAGGTGAGGGTGGCGCAGGGCGATGTTCGCCGCGTGGTAGGCGCCGAGGCTGCAGCCGTGCGCGATGGTGCAGGGGTGGTCATTCCTGTTGGCCATCAAGGGCAGCACCTCGTTGAGCACATACTCCTCGAACTGTTTGTGCCGGTGGATGCGCTCGCGCGGATGACAGTGTCGGCAATACAGGCTCTCGGGATAGATCCCGTCCACGCAGTAGAGCTGGAGGTAGCCGGCATCGATCTTGGGCCGCAGGGTGTCGACCAGCCGCAGGTTTTCGTATTCGTAGAACCGGCCATCTCGGGTGGGAAACACCAGCACCTTGGCCCCGGCGTGGCCAAAGATCAACAGCTCCATGTCGCGCTGCAGGCGTGGGCTATACCAGCGGTGATACTCCCGGTTCATTGGCGGACAGAAACTCGGTGAGCTGGGCGGTCAGGCGCTGATGCTGGCGCGCGCGCTCGGGGTAATCGAAGTGCCCCGCATCCAGCACGAACACTTCGCGAAGGCGCGCGGGCAGCGCGTTGTAGACCGCGAACTGACCGGGTGGCGGCACCACGGGGTCGAAGCGCGCGACGGCCACCAGCGTGGGCGCCTGGGCGAACTTCGCAGTCACCGCTGCATCATAGTAGGCCAACGTGTCAAGCACGTTGCAGGCGTGATCGCGCTGGAAGGCGCGCACGGCCTCGCCACTGCCCACGCAAGGGAGCTGAAGGCGCAAGGGGTGGTGGCCGAAGGTGGGGACTTCGAGGTACACGCGCCGGATGCGTGCATCCCACGGTGTGGCCAGGGCACCGATGCCACCGCCGAAGCTCGTCCCGAGGTAGGCGATCTCGCCGCTGGCCTCCGGAAACAGTTGCACGAGGGCGGACACCCCAAGCCACAAATCATCCGCGCATCCGCCGATCACGTAGCGATCGCGGTCGAGGATGTCGTGCAGTACGTGCTGGTTCGGGTCTGCCGGGATGCCATCGATGCGACTCTTGCCAAGTCCCCGGAAACAAGGGAATAGCCATACCGACGATGGGATGGGCAGGGGGTGATCGGGCCCGTCCCTGCCACCGTAGCCGTGGCCGACGACGAAACCCCGGCGCACGGGCTGCGAGGGGTCGTGAAGCAGCCAGCCGCGGATTTGCACGCCCCCCGTGGATGCGTAGCACAGGTCGTACACCCGGAACGCGCCCAGCGTCTCGCCCGTGGGCGTGAGTGTCGGTCGGGGCGATGTTGCGAGCGCGCGCTCGTAGCGCTGCTGCCAAAAATCGGCCAGGCCAGGGGGTGTGGCCGGCGGCTCCACGGCGAGCAGCTGTGCAAGGCTGTACCCGTAGGTCGGGTCAAAGGGGTATGGGTGTGCCAAGGGTGATGCCGACATACCAAACGCGACCGCAGAGTGGGGAAGCTCGCCACCGCTTGCCCCCTCGCAAGGTCTCCCTCAGGCGACGAGCGGTCACGCCGACGGGGTGACGGGCTGACCCGCGAAACCTCGGCCCGCAGTCAGTTGCCAGCGGGCTTGCCTGCGCCCTTGCCGAGGCTTTCCAGCTTCGCGAAGTCGATTTGCGCGAGCGCCTGCTTGATCTGCGCCATGTCCACACCGTTGCCCTGGAGGTTCACGATGAAACGGTTGGCCACCACGGTGTTGATCTCGCCGGACTTCGATGGCTTGTCGTAACTCTCGTGCACCTTGCGGCCATCGGTGACGTAGACCTTCTCGTAGCCAGTGTCCGACTCACGGTCGAGCTCAGTCATCATCCAGCCCACCGCGGCCATGGCGGCGAAGCCCGAGAGGTTGCCGTAGTCGAGGATGTCGAGGTCGATCGAGCGGTCGTCGCTCGCGTAGCGGGCCTGGGCGGTGGCTACCGAGATGCCCATAACCGAGTTGCGCTCGCCGCTCGCCTCGCTGCGCTTGAGGCCGGCCAGCGTCTCGGGGAGCAGGGCCTTCAAGGCGCGGAAATCCACGGGTTCGACCGCGGGCTCCTTGCCCATCTCATTGGCCGGGTTCATGGCCTCGGCAACGGCGCGCATCGCCTGGCCGAGGTCCGCGGGTACGGCATCCTCCTTGGCCGGCGCGGTCGCCGTGGCTGGCTGGCTAGGGGCCGGCGTGGCGGCTGTCTTGGCCGGGGACGTGTCCTGCCCGGACCCGCAGGCGCTCAGGGCGAGGGTAAAGGTCAGTGCCAGCAGCTTACGGGACGTGAGCATGGTAGGGCCTCTCTGCATGTTTTTCCCAATCTCTCGAGTCTAATCCAGCCAGCCGGCCATGGGCCCGAAACGGCGCGAGCGACGGCCTTTCTGTGACGCGTCGCTCAGTCGCTCACCAGTATTTTTCCGTGGTGATCTGGCCTGGATTGCGTCGCTGGTTCTTCTTTAGCCCGCGCGCCGTGAGCAGGTCGCTCATCTCGTGGATCATCGCGAGGTTGCCGCACAGCATGCACTGCGAATCGGCGGGGCTGATGCGGCATTCGGCACGCTCTTCAAGGCGCCCATCGGCGAGCGCGGCGGGTATCCGGCCGCTGAGCGTATCGGCGTGGGTTTCTCGACTGGTGAACGGGATGTAGCGAAAACGCGCGTCGCCGCAGGCGCTGAACGTGTCGATCAAGGCCCTGTAGGCCAGATCATCCCGGCTGCGCACGCCGTGCACCAGGATGAGGCGCTCGAACCTCTGCCACGGGTCTTCGGTTTTCAGGATGGACAGGAACGGTCCGAGCCCCGTCCCTGTCGCGATCATCCACAGGTGTCGGCCCGCAGGGACTTCGTCCAGCGTGAACAACCCGGTCGGCGGGGTCGCGAGGTCGATGGTGTCGCCCGGTTGCAGCGCGGCGATGCGGTTCGACAGCGGCCCTTCGGGCACCGTGTTGAAGAAGAACTCCGCCTCGGCCTCATGCGGCGCGCTGACCAGAGAATAGGGGCGCGCCACGCGCTCGCCGTCGATGTGCAGGCTCAGCCGCGTGAACTGGCCGGCCCTGAACGGTGCGACCTCCGCTGCCACGCGTACAGAGAACAGCCGCTCGTTCCAGCGGTGCTGATGGACGACGGTTCCGGTGATCCAGGTGGTCATACCCACGGGACGATACGACCTGTGGCTGCAAACTCAACTCAACCCACGGCGGGCTGTGGATTACCAACCAAAGCGGAAATTTGCCGGCGGCGCACTTGCACGGTGGGTCGATCCATGTATCTTAGTGTTTCCTAATATTCCCGCGCATCGAGCTATGCGTCCGACAGCCTTGATTCTGACGTCTCTAACCCTTCTCGCCAGCGCGCCGGTCATCGCAGCGGATGCGGCCAAGGTGGATCCACGCGTGGTCGAGGACTGCCGCAAGGAAGGGCAGGCCAACGAGCTCAGTGGGGTCGAGCTCGAGAAGTTCGTCGTGAAATGCGTTGCGGAGTTCCAAGGCACACAGCTATCCGGGTCCAAAAAGCTGCCGCCCGGAAAATGAGCCCGAGTCGAAGAGACCACGCTTGAAACACCACGGCGGGCCGGTTTCAACGCCGGGCAGCCCGCGTGGCCTGAATCCGGTCGTGTCTAGTGCCCCACTGTCTTGCGCTTGCCGCAGCGCGCGCACACGTAGACGGACACCAGCTTCCCCTGTTTGACGTCGAACTGGGTTTCCTTTGCCAAAACCCACTTGTGGAATCCGTGCCGGCAGAGCGTGGCGCCGCCGCCCGGCGCTTCCGGTTTGCGGCGGCGGAAGGGGATGACCTCGCCCACCTCAGTGCTTGCCGCCACCCATGCACAGCGGAGAGTCAGGCGTCTTGCCGCCGCGCTCGAACCACCGGTCCGGCGTATACGTGTGTAGGGCCAGCGCATGGATGGTACGCAGTTCCTCGGCCAGCGCCTGATTGACGAGCCGGTGCTGCTTGATCAGCGGGAGTCCGTCGAACTGGTCGCTCACCACCGTGATCTTGAAGTGCGACTCCGAGCCGGGTGGGACGCTGTGCATGTGACTTTCGTTGACCACTTCGAGAAACACGGGCTCGAAGGCCGCGGCGAGTTTGTCTTCGATGATCTGCTGGATGGACATGGGCTTGCGATCGGGGTTGGGTGTGCGGAGAGGATAGTACAGGCTTGCCGACAGACCAATTTGCCTTGATTCGCCTGTGCTGTCACACCTCGGCCCAATCCAGTGCGGGCAACGCCTGGAGGCGGCTGACGGGTGTGACCTGCAGGCCGGGCAGAGCCTTGCGCGGTGCGTTGGCCTCCGGCACCAAGGCGTGTTTGAAGCCGTGCTTTAGCGCTTCGCGCAGGCGCTCCTCGCCGTGCGCGATCGGGCGGATCTCGCCAGCAAGACCGATTTCGCCGAAGCAGACGAGATCGCGGCGCACCGGACGGTCGCGAAAGCTCGACAGCACGGCGAGCAGGGCTGGCAGGTCGGCCGCCGTTTCGTTGACGCGCACGCCGCCGACCACGTTGAGGAACACGTCCTGATCGTGCAGCGCCACGCCCGCGTGCCGCTGCAGGACGGCCAGCAGCATGGCCAGGCGATTCTGTTCGAGCCCGACCGTCAGCCGCCGCGGCTGCGGCAGGTGGCTGTCCGCCACCAGCGCCTGCACCTCGACCAGCAGCGGCCGGGTGCCCTCGCGGGTGACCATCACGGCACTGCCGGACACCGCGCCCGCGTGGCGCGAGAGAAAGATCGCCGAGGGGTTGCTGACGGGCTTGAGCCCCTGCTCGGTCATCGCAAACAGGCCGAGCTCATTAACTGCGCCGAAGCGGTTCTTCACCGCGCGCAGGGCGCGGTACCGCCCCCCGCTCGGGTCGCCCTCGAAGTACAGGACGGTGTCGACCATGTGCTCCAGCACGCGCGGGCCGGCGAGCGCCCCTTCCTTGGTGACATGCCCCACGATGAACATCGCGATGCCGTGGCGCTTGGCGAAGCGCACGAGCTGCGCGGCACACTCACGCACCTGCGCTACGCTGCCAGGGGCAGACTGGAGCTGCTCGGTGTAGAGCGTCTGGATGGAGTCGATCACCATCAGGCCGGGCTTCTGCGTGAGCGCGATGTCCTGAATGCGCTCGACGCCTGTCTCGGTGAGCAGGGTCAGGTGGCCAGCCTCGATGCCCAGGCGGTGCGCGCGCAGGCTGATCTGCTGGAGGGATTCCTCGCCGCTCACGTAGAGCACCGCCTGCTCGCGCTGCGCGGCGAGCGTCTGCAACAGCAGCGTGGATTTGCCGATACCCGGGTCGCCACCGAGGAGGATGACCGAGCCTGGCACGATACCGCCGCCGAGCACGCGGTCGAGCTCCGAAAGGCCGCTCAGGGTGCGCTCGATCGCCTCGGGCCGCACCGCGCCGAGCGGTTGCAGCGCGGCCTCGGTGACGAAGCCGGACACGCGCCGGCCCGCGGGCCGCGCGGGGGCGACGAGCTCTTCCTCCAGCGTGTTCCATGCCAGGCAGTCGGGACACTGGCCGGACCACTTGGACTGCAGCGCCCCGCATTCGCGGCAGCGGTACTGGGCCTTGGGCTTGCCGGACATCGGCTCAGTCGGACTCTGGCGCCGGTGGGCTGCGCCGCTGCGGGATCACCCTCGCCGTCTTCACGACATTGTCCGAGATGCGGATGATCTCCACCGGGTAGCCGTCGATCAGGAGCCCCGTGGCCGCGTCCGGGATGTCCTCAAGGTACTCGAGGATCAGCCCGTTCAGCGTGCGCGGGCCGTCGGTCGGGAACTCAGTGCCGAGCAGGCGGTTGAGTTCGCGCACCGTGAGACTCGCGTCGACGATGAAGCTGCCGTCATCCTGTGGGTGCACGTCGCTCGGGTAGCCGGCGGGTGTCGTGTCGAACTCCCCAACGATCTGCTCGAGCACGGCCTCCAGCGTCACCAGGCCGACGATGTCGCCATACTCGTCCACCACCAGGGCGTGACGTCGCTTCTCGCGCCGGAAGTTGCCGAGCTGCTGGGTGAGCGTGGTACCTTCCGGGATGAAGTAGGGGGGCAGCATTTGCCTCTCGACCTCCTCGGGCGTCAACTGGTCACGCACCAGCAGGGCGGTGAGGTGGCGCATGTGGATGTAACCGACCGTATTGTTGATGTTGCCCCGGTAAACCGGCATGCGGGTGAAGGGCATGGCCCGCAGACGCTCGATAACCTCGCTCCAGTCCTCCTCGAGGTCGATGCCCACGATTTCGGAGCGCGGCACCATGATGTCAGCGACCGTCACG
Source organism: uncultured Thiotrichales bacterium (assembly GCA_964430355.1). Taxonomy (GTDB): domain Bacteria; phylum Pseudomonadota; class Gammaproteobacteria; order UWMA-0217; family UWMA-0217; genus CAYSFW01. The sequence goes on along the minus strand of CAYSFW010000056.1, from coordinate 50,859 downwards.
CTCTCCAGATCCAGCACACGCACCAACATTTCCTGGTGCGTATCGTGAATCAGCCCGCGCGCCTCGCCCACAACGGTGCGCAACTCGTCGGCGCTGAGCTTGTGCGAGTCGATCCCCTGCACCGACAGGCCGAGCAAGCGCAGCAGACCGTTGGAAAAGAAGTTGATCACCAACACGAGGGGACTGGCGATACGCAGCAGCGGAGTGAAAACGTACGAAGCGGCGTAGGCAATCGGCTCGGATCGCACCGCGCCGAGCGTTTTGGGTGCGACCTCCCCGAAGATCAGCAGGCAAAAGGTGAGCAGGCCGGTGGTGATCGCCACGCCTTTATCCTGATAGAGGATGTAACCAATGTAGGTGGCGACCTGCGTGATCAGCACGTTCACGAAGTTGTTGCCGATCAGGATCAGGCCGATCAGCCGCTCCGGTTTATCGAGCAGGCGCTGCGCCAAGCGTGCCCCACGGTGGCCAGCCTGGGCCTTGTGCTTGAGCTTGTAGCGGTTGAGTGCCATCAGTGCCGTCTCGGAGCCTGAAAAGAACGCCGAGCAGGCGAACAGCACCACGAGCAACCCAAGCAAGAAGCCGATCGAGACGTCTTCCATGTCGATCAGGTGGTGGCGGCAAGAATCACTGGCCTACGCTCATGGGCGATGCGCCAGCAGGACTTCCAGCACGAACTTGCTGCCGAAGTAGGCGAGCATGAGCAGCGCGAAGCCGACCAGGGTCCAGCGGATGGCAACCCGCCCGCGCCAGCCTATGCGCCACCGGCCTAGGAGTAGCAGGCCGAACACCACCCAGGCCACGATCGACAGCACCGTCTTGTGCACCAGGTGCTGGGCGAAGATGTTTTCGAGGAACACAAAGCCGCTGACGAGCGCAACGCTGAGCAGCACGAATCCGGCGCCAATCAGCTGGAACAGGAAATGCTCCATGTGCTGCAGGGGTGGCAGGTGGCGCATCCACCCAGTGATCCGGTGGTTGCGCAGCTGATGGTCCTGGTAGGCGAGCACCATGGCCTGCAGCGTGGCGAGGCTCAGCATGGCGTAGGCGAGCAGCGATCCGGCCACGTGTAGTTGCAGGCCCAGCGGGCCGATCACGATGTGGCGCCCCAGGGTGGGATGCAGGGCACCAATGATCATGATGAGCGCCGCGACCATTGGCAGCAGCGGCATGCCCAGGCTGTGCAGCGGCATGCGCAGGCAGGCAAGCCACAGAAGGAGGCTCACCAGCCAGGCCACCATCGACAGGGAGTTGAACAGGCACAGGTCGAGCCCGCTCGGCTGGAACAGGTCGTTGGCGAGCAGCACGCCGTGCAGGAGCAGGGCGACGGACCACACCCACAGCGCGGCCTTGCGTTGGGCGGCGCCCTGCAAGTCGCGCCAGATCAGCCAGGCGCTGGATAGATAGGCGGCAACCGCCGCTACGGCGAGCAGTTTCGGCATGTGATGGTTGACCTGGGGGCGCTCGATTCAATGTAGTCGTCGGGCCAATCATAACCCATGCCCGGCGCAAGGCGCGCCGTCCCGCGCCACAAGATCGCGCAGCGCGGCAGCGCATGCCGGTATAATGTTGAACTTTACTTACGATCCAGATTCAACCGATGTTCGACAGCCTTACCGAACGCCTGTCTGCAACCGTCAAGCGCCTGCGCGGGCAGGCCCGCCTGACCGAGGACAACATTCAGGACGCGTTGCGCGAAGTGCGCATGGCGCTGCTGGAGGCGGACGTCGCATTGCCGGTGGTTCGCGACCTGACAGCCAAGATCAAGGCGCGCGCCATCGGTGCCGAGGTGCTGACGAGCCTCACGCCCGGCCAGGTCTTCATCAAGATCGTCAACGACGAGCTCACCGCGGTGATGGGCGAGGCCAACGCCGCGCTCGATCTCGACGGGCCGGCGCCTGCGGTGATCCTCATGGCGGGGCTGCAGGGCTCGGGCAAGACCACGACGACCGCCAAGCTCGCACGCTGGCTCAAGGAGCGGCACCACAAATCGGTAATGGTCACAAGCTGCGACGTCTACCGCCCGGCCGCCATCGAACAGCTCGAGACGTTGGCCAGGGAGGTCGGTGCCAGCGTGTATCCGTCGGCGGTCGGCGACGACCCCGTGGAGATCGCCGAGGAGGCAGTCGCCGCCGCGCGCGTGCAGCAGAAGCAGGTGCTCATTGTCGACACGGCGGGTCGTCTGCACGTCGATGCCGCGATGATGGACGAGATCAAGCGCATCTACGCCGCCATCCGCCCCGTGGAGACGCTGTTCGTGGTGGACAGCATGACCGGCCAGGATGCGGCCAACACGGCCAAGGCCTTCAACGATGCCCTGCCACTGACCGGCGTGATCCTGACCAAGGCCGACGGCGATGCCCGCGGGGGTGCTGCCCTGTCGGTGCGCCACATCACCGGCAAGCCGATCAAGTTTCTCGGCATGGGCGAAAAAACCGGTGCGCTCGAGCCTTTTCACCCCGACCGGGTCGCCTCGCGCATCCTCGGCATGGGCGACATCGTCAGCCTGGTCGAGGAGGCACAGAGCCGTGTCGATCATGAAAAGGCCAAGAAGCTGGCCGACAAGCTCAAGAAGGGTAAGGGCTTCGACTTCGAGGACCTGCGCGAACAGCTCCTGCAGATGAAAAAGATGGGCGGCATCGCGAGCCTGCTCGACAAGCTCCCGGGTGTTGGCAACGTGCCTGATGCCGTGAAGAACCAGGTCAACGACAAGCAGTTCGACCGCATGGTCGCCATCATCAACTCGATGACGCCCAAAGAACGGCGTAACCCCGACCTGATCAACGGCTCCCGCAAGCGCCGTATCGCGGCGGGCTCCGGAACCCAGATCCAGGAGGTCAATCGCCTGCTCAAACAGCACCTGCAAATGAGCAAGGCGATGAAAAAACTCAAGGGCGGGGGGATGCAGAAGATGATGCGGGCAATGAAAGGCCGGATGCCACCCGGCATGCCGTTCTAGGCGCCCGCTTCACTATTCGGCAGATAACGCGTATGATTGCGGCCTTTTTCGCGGGCGCCGAGTGTGGCCGTCCGCCAAATCAAGTGCTTGAACCAAGGTAAGCGATGATTACGATCCGTCTGGCAAGAGGTGGCGCCAAAAAGGCCCCGTTTTACCACATCGTGGTGACCGACTCGCGTCGTCCGCGCGACAGCGGGTACAAGGAGCGTCTGGGCTATTACAACCCGGTGGCGCGTGGTCAGGCGACCCGCCTGCACATGGACAAGGAGCGGGTCGAGTACTGGTTGGGCCAAGGCGCGAAGTTCACTGACAGTGTCGCCGGTCTGTGGAAGCAGGCGAGCAAGTCGGATTCGGCGCAGGCCTGAGCGCTGATGCGCCGACCCCCTTGAGGGTGGGTCGGTTGTCAGGCGTATACGGTGTCAAAGGGTGGTTGCGCGTGTTTTCCCACACGCAGCCACGCGAACGGATCTTGAGTTATCGGCCATGGCTGATCCAGCGGGGCGGCTCCTGGCAGGTTGTTGAGGTCGAAGCGGGCCAGGCCCACGCGAAGGGTGTGCTGGTCAAGCTGGCGGGTTGCGATGATCGCGACGCGGCAGCCCGGTTGATCGGGGCGGATATCGCGATCCGCCGGGAGCAGCTCGAAGCGCTCGCCCCCGGCGAGTACTACTGGGCCGATCTCATCGGTCTGCGGGTGGAGACCGTTGCGGGCGTCGCCTTGGGGCGGGTTGAAACGCTCCTCGAGACCGGCGCCAACGACGTGCTGGTCGTGCAGGACGGTCGGCGGGAACGGCTTATCCCCTACGTTCGACCACAGTTCGTGACGGAGATCGATCTGGCGCGCGGGTTGCTCGTCGTGGATTGGGACCCCGAGTTTTGATCCCGGGGCGAAATTTCGCGTGAGCCTGCGTGTCGATGTGATCACGCTGTTCCCGGAGCTCGTCCGGCAGGTGATCCAGTGTGGCGTGACGGAGCGGGCACACCGCGTCGGGCTCTTCGAGCTAAAGACGTGGAACCCACGCGACTTCACGCACGATGTGCATCGCACGGTGGACGACAGGCCCTATGGCGGTGGACCCGGCATGGTGATGCTCTACCAGCCGCTCGCCGACGCGCTGGACGCAGCGCGACGCGACGACCCGAGGCCCGGGCGCGTCGTGTACTTGAGTCCGCAGGGGCGCCTGCTGGATCAGGCCGCGGTCAACGGCCTCGCGCGTGAGGAGCGGCTTATTCTCATCGCGGGCCGGTACGAGGGCATCGATGAGCGGTTCATCGAGGCTTGCGTTGACGAAGAATGGTCGATCGGCGACTACGTCCTGAGCGGCGGGGAGCTGCCGGCCATGGTACTGATCGACGCAGTGGCGCGACAGCTGCCAGGCGCACTGGGGCATGAGGACTCCGCGCAGCAGGACTCGTTCATGGACGGCCTGCTCGATTGCGCCCACTACACGCGCCCGGAGGAGATCGCCGGCCGTCGCGTTCCGGATGTGCTGCTGAGCGGGCATCATGCGCGGATCGCGCGTTGGCGCCGTGAGCAGGCGCTGGTGCGCACCCTGAGGCGGCGGCCGGACTTGCTGCAGAAGGCTGTGCTATCGCGCGCAGACCTTAAGGTTTTAGACGAGGCGGCGCGGTGCGCCCCCAGTGACATTGGATTGATTGAAACGGGTAACGACGATGAACATCATTCAGCAACTGGAAGCCGAGCAGATTAAGAAAGATCTGCCCAACTTCGGTCCCGGTGACACGGTCGTGGTCGAGGTCAAGGTCGTGGAAGGTAACCGCGAGCGCCTCCAGGCCTTCGAGGGTGTGGTGATCGCCAAGCGCGACCGCGGTCTCAACTCCGCGTTCACCGTGCGCAAGATGTCGCACGGCGAGGGCGTGGAGCGCGTGTTCCAGACCCACAGCCCGGCGGTCGCTAGCATCACGGTCAAGCGGCACGGGCGCGTACGCCGCGCCAAGCTGTATTACCTGCGAGACCTGACCGGCAAGGCAGCACGGATCAAGGAAAAAGTCTAACCGACTCGCGCTGGACGGCGGGCCCGCCCACCGTCCAGCGCCGTGCTTTTGGACTAAGCTTGTAATCGGGCAAGTTCAAGAGCGAGCAGCGAGTGTACTCCGCGATCATCGACGCCCCATTCGGTGTTTTGGGTATCCGCACCGATCACGGTGTTTTGACCCTCATTGATTTCCTCCCCGCCAGTCAGTCGCGCGAGCCTCCAAGCGATCCGTTCACCGCGCGCGTTGTGGCGCAACTGACCGATTACTTCCACAACCCGCATCACGGGTTCTCCCTTGATTTGGCCCTGCGTGGCACCCCGTTTCAGCAGCAGGTGTGGGAGGCGCTGTTGGACATTCCCAGCGGTACCCGAGTCACCTATGGCGAGCTCGCGCATCGGCTGGGCACCTCGGCGCGCGCGGTAGGTGGTGCCTGCCGCGCCAACCCCATCCCCATCGTCGTGCCGTGTCACCGCGTGGTGGCGAAAGATGGGTTGGGGGGGTACGCGGGCGATGCACGCCGGGGCTGGGGAGCCATCAAGGCCTGGCTGCTCGAGCATGAGTCCGGGGTGCCGATCAGTCCCGGCGCAGCGTTGCTGAGACCGCAATCGGCGATGGGTAACGCAGAATGGTCAGGTAGGGCGACACCAGAAATGACGCCAGCGTCGCCGCCTGAATGAGATAGGCACCTCGCGGCGAAAGCAGGCCGGCGTTGGCCGCCAGCACGGAGATGAGCAGGGAAAACTCGCTCAACTGCCCGAGTCGCGTACCGATCTCCAGCGCGCGTCCCGATGTTTCTCCCGTGCGGACCAACAGTTGTCGGAAAACCAGAGGCTTGAGGACGAGCATCACGGCGGCGAGAGTCAAAGCGGGCAGGAGTACATCACCCATCTCCCGCAGATTGGCGCCTGCCCCCAGCGCGAAGAAGAAAAGGATCAGGAAGAAATCCCGCAGGGGCTTGAGGCTCTCCGCGATGAACGTGGATACGGGGTGTGCTGCGATGGCCACCCCAGCCACGAACGCGCCGATCTCGAGCGAGAGCCCCACGTGCGCGGCGAGTTCGGCGATACCCAGACACCAGGCGATGGCGACCAGAAACAGGTACTCCTGAATCGTGTCGACGTGCCGAAACAGCCACTGAATGACGTATCGCTCCAGGAGCAGCGCAACAAGGACGAGCAGCGGCAGGCCGCCGATCATCCACAGCGCGCGCGAGCCCAGTTCCGCGCTCGCGCCTTGTGTGTTGATGAACAGCAGGCAGACGATGGCGATGATGTCCTGCATGAGCAGGATGCTAATCATGACCTCGCCGGTATGCTGGTGGTGCAGGACGGTAGTCGGCAGCAGCTTGAGGCCGAGGATCGTACTCGAGAACGTCATCGCAACCCCGACGATCAAGCTTTCGCCCCACGGCAGGCCGAGGAGCGTCGCCCCGAAAAAGCCCACACCGCCAAACACGAGGCTGCTGACCAGCGTCACGAGCACGGTGCTGCGGAACAACTGCAACAGCTTCTGCGGGTGCAGGTTCAGGCCGAGCAGAAACAGCAGAAAGGCAATGCCGATCTCGGATATCCGTTCGATGTTCCCGGAGTTCGACACGAGGTTGAGCCCCGAGGGCCCGAGCAGCAGCCCGACGACGATGTAGGCCACCACCAGCGCCTGACGCGCGAACAGCGCCGCGGTCGCCAGGACGGCCGCCCCGGCAAAGATCAGGAACAGATCGAAGATCAGCAGTTCCGCGCCCATGAGACGATGTTCTCACAGATGCCCCGGGCCGCGTCGAGAGGCTGCGGGCGTAGGGCTTACCGAAGCAGCCTTGAAAAGCGCGACGGTAACCCCACTCTGTAAACGCTTGTAGATACCGGAGCCGAAAACCATGAGCGTCGACCCGAACAAGGAAAACTTAAGCTTCCAGACTGAAGTGAATCAGCTGCTCCATCTGATGATTCACTCGCTCTACTCGAACAAAGAGATCTTCCTGCGCGAGCTGATCTCCAACGCGGCGGATGCCTGCGACAAGCTGCGCTTCGAGGCCCTCGCGAACAACGCCCTGTATGAAAACGACCCGGATCTGCGTATCGAGGTGGAGTACGACGAGGCGGCCAAGACCATCACCATCCGCGACAACGGCATTGGCATGTCGCGCGACGAGGTGGTGAGCAACATCGGTACGATCGCCAAGTCTGGCACCGCCGAGTTCCTCAAGGCGTTGCAGAAGGAACAGGCAGAGCAGGCCAACCTCATCGGCCAGTTTGGCGTTGGGTTCTACTCGAGCTTCATCGTGGCCGAGCGGGTGGAGTTGCTCACACGGCGCGCGGGCTTGCCGGCCGATCAGGGCGTGCGCTGGGAGTCGACGGGCGAGGCCGGCTTCACCGTGGAGAGTATCGAGCGGCCGACGCACGGCACCGAGGTCATCCTCCATCTGCGCGAAGACGAAAAGGAATTCCTCAGCCGCTGGCGCATCAAGAGCGTGATCGGGAAATATTCCGACCATGTGCCGCTGCCGATCCGCATGCGGGTCGAGGACAAGGATGGCAAGCCCACGGACGAGTGGGAAGTGGTCAACCGCGCTTCGGCGTTGTGGACGCGGCCCAAGAACGAGATCAGCGAAGAGGAATACAAGGAGTTCTACAAGCACGTCGCGCACGACTTCGAGGAGCCCCTCGCGTGGACGCACAACCGCGTGGAGGGCAAGCAGGAGTACATCTCCCTGCTCTACATTCCGGCGCGCGCGCCATTCGACTTGTGGGAGCGTGAGCAGACGCATGGCGTGAAGCTCTACGTGCAGCGCGTATTCATCATGGATGATGCGAAGACCCTCATGCCCCGCTACCTGCGTTTCGTGCGCGGCGTGATCGATTCCAACGACCTGCCGCTCAACGTCTCGCGCGAGATCCTGCAGCACAACCGTCAGATCGATGCCATTCGCTCGGGTTCCGTCAAAAAGGTGCTCGGCCTGCTGGAGGGCATGGCCAAGAACGAGGGCGAGAAGTATCAGAGGTTCTGGGAGCAATTCGGGCGCGTGCTCAAGGAGGGCGCGGTCGAGGATTTCGCCAACCGCGACCAGGTGCTCAAGCTGCTGCGCTTTGCCTCCACCCACACCGACACCGAGGCCCAGACGGTGTCGCTGGAGGATTACGTCGCGCGCATGAAGCCCGGCCAGTCGAAGATCTACTACATCACCGCCGACAGTTTCATGGCTGCCAAGCGCAGTCCGCACCTTGAGATCTTCCGCAAGAAGGGCATCGAAGTGCTGCTCATGCACGACCGCGTGGATGAGTGGCTGATGAGCTACGTGCACGAGTTCGAGGGCAAGCCGTTCCAGTCCGTAGCCAAGGGTGAGCTCGACCTCGGCGATCTCAAGGACGCGGAGAGCGAGAAGCCCGCGCTCGATGAACAGGGCAAGTCGCTGCTCGAGCGGCTCAAGCAATCACTGGATGGCAAGGTGGACAAGGTGCAGCGTTCGGAGCGGCTCACCGCCTCGCCCTCGTGCATCGTCATGCGCGAGCACGATCTCGCTTTGTACATGCAGCACCTGATGAAGCAGGCTGGACAGCAGGTGCCCGCCAGCAAACCCATTCTCGAGGTCAATCTCGAACACCCCATCCTGCGCAAGCTTCAGGCCGAGCAGGACGCCAAACGGTTCGACGAGTGGGCGGGGCTGCTGCTCGATCAGGCCATCCTCGCTGAAGGTGGGCAACTGGAGGATCCCGCTGGCTTCGTCAGCCGCATGAACGACATTATCCTCACGTTGTCCGAGGCTGCCTGAACTTGGCCTCGGGCGGGGCTGGGCTGGTTCGGTGGCTGTGCAGTGAACCCGCTGGTTGACAGAGCCAGCGGGTTCACTTGCCGAGGGTAGCCACGGCGGACTTGCGCTGGCCCGTGGCTGGGCGGATCCCCCCACCCGAGTGCGGCCCGGTACGTTGTTTTCAGCGTCAGATTTTGCTTCCGCTGGGCTGCTCGCCCTGCCCAGGCCGTGCGCGAGTCGGCTCACCGCACGTAGGCGCTGGCCGGTTGCCTCATAAATTGTGTGATATGCTTCGTTCCTGTCCCGCATCGTTACCCGACGATGCGGGGTTCATAGTCCGCCGAAGGTGGCCAGCCTGCGTTCTACCATTCCGCAAAGTGCGATGAAGCAACCGCCCCAACAGCGTGAAGAGTTCACCGTGATGTTCGCTGATGTTGTGGACAGTACGGGGTTGTACGAGCACCTGGGGGACATTGAGGCGCAGTTTACGATCTCGCAGTGCCTGGGGCTCGTGCGTGATCTCGTGGTGCGCAACCACGGGCGCGTCATCAAGACCGCGGGCGATGACATCCTGTGCATGTTCGACCGCGCGGAGCAGGCGATCTACGCAGCGAGTTCCGTCCAGGAGTCGGTGACCGAGGAGCTGGCCTTCGAGGATGTCAACGTGGCGATGCACATCGGCATCCACTCGGGGCTGGGCCTCATCACGGAAGGAGACGTGTTTGGGGATACGGTGAACGTCGCGGCGCGCGTGACCTCGGCCGCGCGTGCCGGCCAAATCCTCACTACCCGCGACTCCGTGAGCCGCCTGCCGGAAAACTTCGAAATCCCCATGCGCCCCTACGACAACGTCCAGGTCAAGGGCCGCGTGCAACCGCTGGAGATCTACGAGGTACTGTGGAAGGGCACGGGGGATGTCACCGGCGTGATGAACCTCGGTCTCGTCGCACCCTCTGGTTCGGTGCTTACCCTGCGCAACTGCGGGCTCGAGTTCAAGTTGCACCCCGAGTCGCCCCCCTTCGTGATCGGGCGGGAGATGGATAGCAACCTCACCGTCAACGGCACCATGGTTTCCCGCCAGCACGCTGTGATCGAGTACCGGCGCAACAAGTTCATCCTGCGCGATCAGAGCACCAACGGCACGTATATCCGTCCACGTGGTGGCCAGTCGTTTTTCATCCGCCGTGAAGAGGTGCCGCTGACTGGCGAGGGCGAGATCAGCCTGGGCAAGCTGGTGGACGACCGGCCAGCACTCAACATCTTCTACAAGCTCATCTAAGCGGCACGCATGAAGAAGTGGATTTGGCTGCTGCTCGTGGCTGCCGTGGCGGGCTTGTTTGCCTTGTACGTGCACCAGATCTCGACCCAGGTGGGTGCGGTCAAGCAGATCACCCATCTCCCGTGGCAGATCGAGCAGCTGCCCGAGGGTCGCAGCCGGGTGTTCAACGTGGTGCTCGGTGCGAGCACGTTGCGCGATGCGATGGCGGACTGGCAGGCGCAACCGGCGCTCGGACTGTTCGAGGACAGCGCGGGTCATCGCCGTCTGGAGGCGTTCTTCGAGAAGGTCCGGCTTGGCGTTTTCGAGGCCAACGTCGTCGTGAGCCTGACCGCGGACCAGGACCGGCTCGCCGCTTTCGCAAAGCGGGCAGGCAAGCGCGAGCCGCAGCCGAGCGGCGAGTACAAAGCGCTGCTGTCACTTGAAGATCAGGCCGCAGCGGGTGATCTCATAATTTCCGCTATCACCTACATCCCCACCGCCCAATACGATCCCGAGGTGGTCACCCAGCGTTTTGGGGCGCCCGAGTCGAAGCGCGACCTCGACGAGACCCGCGCGTTGTGGCTCTACCCTGCCAACGGGTTGGCAATCATCATCGACAGCAAAAAGCGCGAGGTGCTTCATTACACGGCGCCCGGCGCATTCGAGGCGTTGCGCGAGCAGCTCGAACGCCTTTGACTGAGGTCCCCGGGGACGATTCCCCGGTTGCCCGTACGCCCTCTGGGTGACGCGGCTGGACTGTGATCCGGGTCGCCTTCCTTCCGTGTCGTTCTATAAATCGTCGGCTTTCTGATGCACCTTATCCGCTGGGTGACGCAGGGGCTGTTCGCCTCAGATCGACAGACAATAACGACACGGTGGTTCGACGCATGCTGCAGGATTCCGGCCTCAAAGATCTCAACTCCGTTGCCGTGATCGGCGCGGGCATGGCGGGCCTGGGCTGCGCGGCAGCGCTGAGCCTCGATGTCGCCGATGTGGTGGTGTTCGAGCAACGCTCATCGGGTGGCGGCAGGATGGTGGGCAGCCGCATCGGCGGCATGCGCTACGATGACGCTTGCCTGCCGTTCGCCGTTGCAGACCGCGGATTTCGCGAAGTCGTCGCCAGCTGGTGCGATGACGGCTGGGTGGAGCCGGTGGAGTTCTGGCTGGGCGAGTTGCGAGGCGGGCGTCTGCAGACGTGCGCGAACGCGGGGTTGCGTTACGTGTCCGGATCCTCGAGCGGATACCTCGCGCAGCGCCTGGCCGAACTTCTGCGCATCCAGTTCATGACGCCAGTGCACGGCATAGCCACGCACGGCGGGCGCTATCATCTCTTCGATCGCAAGCTGCGCGGGCTCGGTGACTTCGATGCGGTGCTCGTGGCCACACCGCCTGGCGAGGCCGCGCGCTTGCTCAAGCACACGGAGCCCGATTTTTCAGCGCGTGCGGCGCGCGTGCGCGAAACCCCGTTGTGGGTCGCCACGCTGTGGTTCGAAAGCCCGATCGGCGTGCCGTACGGCGAGGTCCGCTTCCCGGATTCGCCGATCCTCGATCGGGCCGTCAATCTGCGTGCGTTACCCGGACGTTCGAAGCGCGAGGTGTGGGTGATCCACGCGCGGGCCGACTGGAGTGCGGCTCAATCGGCGCTCTCGGTCAGGGTCGCCTCGCATGTGCTGGGCAAGGTTTTTGTGCATGAGCTGGGTGTGCGCACCCGCACGACGTCGGCGTTCGCGCGCCAGTGGCGGGTGACTGATCCTGAAACCGCGCTGGGCGAAGGTTGCCTTTTCGATGCGGAGCGCAGCATCGGTGTGTGCGGCGACTGGTGTGCCAAGCCGACGGTCGAAAGCGCCTATCTGAGCGGGCTTGCGCTGGCCGAGCAGGTGCTGTCGAGCCGTCATCCGCGGCGGTTGCGGGCGGCCTCTGCGGTCTGAGTCGGAACGCCCGACAGCGCTGCGGCTGCCCATCGCCTTTCGCCACAGCCGTAGAGTCTGGGGAGCGCCGCATCTTGTGGGCGGGCAATGGACAAAAAAAAGCCGCCCTAGGCGGACGGCTAAATAACTCAGGAGGAGTCACATCCAATGAATGTACGAGTGTTATTTTAGGCCCTATCTGCCTGTTTTCGGGATTTTTTGATCCGGCAAATCCTACCGTCTGTCCCTGGTGAGGTGACGCCCGTCACGCTTTTTGCGGGGAGACGACGAACGCCTTCACAGGATGGTATTCGCGCACTCAATTTTCCGGCCATCGGCCGAGATGGACTTGCCGCGGTAAACTCAAGCCCCGTTATCCGCATAGCTCCCCATGTCTGGCGATCACACCGACATCCTGTTGCCTGGACTGTTCGACCGCTTGTCGGAGTGGCGGGCGAATTATGGTGAGCTGCCCGATTGCGCCGCGCTGGCCCGGCTGCTGGCCTGCGCGACGCTGCTGCCATTGGCCACGACGGGGTATGAGGCGACGCTCTGGTCGTTGTTCGATGCGCCGTCCACGGCAGACGGGGAGCTGCCGGTCGGCGCGGTGCTGGGCCCTGGGGATGGTGTGACGACCTGCCGCGCGGATCCCGTGTACTTGAAGCCGGGTATCGCCGACATCGTCCTGCAGCCAGTTGATGGCCGGTCCTTGACCGAGGGTGATCTGCAAGCGCTGGTGGCCACGGTCAATGGGGCGGTCGCGGAGTGGGGTGCCCGCTTTGACTGGCACCCCGACACCGGGGGCTATCTGGTGCTGCGGGATGCCTGGTCGCTACGCACCACACCGCCGTCGGTCGTCGCGGGGCGGACGATCGGTCGGCATCTGCCGCAGGGACCGCAGCGCCTGTTGGCGCATCGCCTCGGCAACCTCGTGCAAATGGCGCTCCACGAGGCACCGTTCAACCGCGATCGGGAGGCGCGGGGCCAGCTGCCGGTCAACGCGCTGTGGCTGTGGGGATGCGGTGCCACGCCAGTTGCGCCGGAAGTTGTACTCGCCCACGCCTACCGCACGATCTGCGCCACGGAGCCATTCGCCGTCGCCGTGGCGACGCGGGCGAGGCCGAAGGTGCCTGTCGTTGCGACGCCGGAAGAAGTCCCCAGCACTGAGCGGCGGTGCGTGCTGGCGGTGATCGACGATCTGTACGCCCCAGCGGTGTGCGATGACGTCGCGGCCTGGGGCGAGGCGCTCGATGTCGTCGCCGGGAAGGTCGCCGCCTTGACGCGGGGGGTGCGCGGCGAGTTGCGGATCTTTCCCTGCGATGGGCGGGTATTTGCGGTGAGGCCGGTCGATCGGCTGAAATTCTGGCGTAAGATTCCGCCGCTTCACAACTGGGCCTCATCACGTTGAAACCCGCGAACTACCGATTGCGCCGGCGCGTTGTCCCCGCTGAGGGCGGGCGCTTTGCCGGTACCGACCCCTTGCTGGCCCGGATGTTTGCCGCACGCGGCGTGCGCAGCGAGGCGGAACTCGATTATTCCTTGAGCCGGCTGGCCGACGTTCGATCACTGCGAGGCATCGATGCCGCCGTGGCGAGGCTCGAGCAAGCCCTCGCGGCGAATGAGCGCATGCTGGTGATCGGGGACTTCGACGCCGACGGGGCGACGAGTACCGCGCTGGCGGTACGGGGGCTGCGGGCGATGGGTTGCCAGCAGGTCGACTACCTCGTGCCCAACCGCTTCGAGTTCGGTTATGGACTCACGCCCGAAATCGTTCGGGTCGCATCGGGTCGGCGACCCGACGTGATCGTCACCGTGGACAACGGCATCGCGAGTATCGAGGGCGTGGCCACGGCAAACGCACTCGGCATCGACGTAGTGATCACCGACCACCACCTACCGGGCGCGGAGCTACCCCGGGCGGCTGCGATCGTCAACCCGAACCAGCCTGGCGACCAGTTCCCGAGCAAGCACTTGGCGGGTGTCGGCGTGGTGTTCTACGTGCTCATCGCGCTCCGTCAGCGGCTGAGGGAATCCGGGTGGTTCGCGCGGCGGGGCGCGAGCGAGCCGAACCTCGCGCAATATCTCGACCTCGTCGCGCTCGGTACGGTAGCGGACGTGGTCCCGCTCGACCACAACAACCGCATCCTGGTTGAGCAAGGGCTGCGGCGCATCCGCTCCGGCGCAGCGGTGCCGGGTATCCTTGCCCTGTTGCAGGTCGCCGGGCGCTCGGCGGAGCGGGTGGTCGCCGCTGACCTCGGCTTCGCCGTGGGGCCACGCCTGAATGCCGCAGGCAGGCTCGAGGACATGTCGCTTGGCATCGAATGCCTGCTCACCGACGATGCCGAAAAGGCCCGCGAGCTCGCGTTGCGTCTGGATGAGCTCAACCGTCAGCGGCGCGAGATCGAGGCTGACATGCAGCAGCAGGCGCAAGCCGCGCTCGCCGCCATGCACCTCGAGGCTGCCGAGCTGCCGTGGGGACTGGCACTGTACGGCGCCGACTGGCACCAGGGGGTCATCGGCATTCTGGCAGCGCGCATCCGCGAGCGGGTGCACCGGCCGGTCATTGCATTCGCTGAAGCGGGCGACGGCACCTTGAAGGGTTCGGCGCGCTCGATTCCCGGGCTGCACATCCGCGACACGCTCGATTGGGTCGCCACGCGCCACCCCGGTTTGATCTCCCGCTTTGGCGGTCATGCCATGGCCGCTGGTCTTGCGTTGGAAAGACAGCACCTGCCTGCGTTCGTCGAGGCCTTCGATACGGCGGTGCGGACCTTGTTGCCCGCTGAGTTTCTTGAGCCCGAGGTCTTGTCTGATGGTGAGCTCGAGCCAGAGGCGATGACCGTGGCCACGGCCGAGGCGCTTGGCCTGGCTGGCCCCTGGGGACAGGCGTTCCCCCCGCCCCTGTTCGATGGGGCGTTCGAGATCGTGCGGCGTCAGTTGCTCAAGGAGCGCCACCTCAAGTTCGCCCTGCGCCCTCTGGGAGCGGATCAGGTGTTGGATGCGATCGTGTTCAACGCGACCGAAGACGAGTGGCCCGCCGAAGGGGATGTCGCGCATTTCGCCTACCGCCTGGAGGTCAACCGCTATCAGGACAGTGAGACGCTGCAGTTGATGCTCACGCATCACGTCGATGGCGGTGCGGCTTGAGCCACCGTGGCGAAAATTCATGTATCATTCAGGCTTTTTGCGGCACAACCATGGAACTCAATCCGCTTTACAATCAAATCAAAGACCTGCAGGGGCGTATCGCGTCCCTGAGGGGGTATCTTTGACTTCGACGCGAAGCTAGAGGAGCGCGAGGAAGTCAACCGCGAGCTGGAAGACCCGGCCGTCTGGAACAACCCGGAAAAGGCCCAGTCGCTCGGTCAGCGGCGCGCTCAGCTCGAGGGGATCGTCAACGTGATCCAGAGCCTCGAGTCTGGCCTGAATGATGCGCAGGCGCTGCTCGAGCTCGCCGAGGCCGACGCCGACGGGGTCGCCGTCGTGCAGGCCGACCTCGATCGCTTCGAGGCCGAGGTGGCCAAGCTCGAATTCCGGCGCATGTTCTCCGGCGAAATGGATTCCCACAATGCTTACCTCGACATCCAGGCCGGTTCAGGTGGCACCGAGGCGCAGGACTGGGCGGAGATGTTGCTGCGTATGTACTTGCGCTGGTGCGAGTCACATGGCTTCAAGACGGAGCTGATCGAGGTCTCGCCAGGCGAGGTCGCGGGCATCAAGAGCGCCACCGTCGAGGTGCAAGGCGAATACGCCTATGGCTGGCCGCGCACCGAGACCGGCGTGCACCGCCTCGTGCGCAAGTCGCCCTTCGACTCCGGCAACCGTCGTCACACCTCATTTGCTGCGGTGTTCGTCTCACCCGAGATCGACGACGACATCGCCGTGGAGATCAACCCAGCGGATTTGCGCATCGACGTGTATCGGGCGAGCGGCGCGGGTGGTCAGCACGTCAACCGCACGGAGTCCGCGGTGCGCATCACGCACATCCCGACCGGTATCGTCACGCAGTGCCAAAATGACCGATCGCAGCACAAGAACCGCGACACGGCGATGAAGCAGCTCAAGGCTAAGCTTTATGAAATGGAGGTGCAGAAGCGCAACGCCAGCCAGCAGGCACTCGAAGACAGCAAGGCCGACATTGGCTGGGGCAGCCAGATTCGCTCCTACGTGCTCGATCAATCGCGCATCAAGGACCTGCGCACCGGTGTGGAGACCGCTAACACGCGCGCCGTGCTCGACGGCGATCTCGACCCCTTCATCGAAGCGAGCTTGAAGAGCGGCCTGTGAGGTCAGGCCAGTTAATCCCGAATTGGATTCCTGCATGAACGAGAGACCCGAAACCACGCCCCAGGACGAGAACAAGCTCATCGCCGAGCGGCGTGAAAAATTGCAACGCCTGCGGGACGAGGGCGTGGCCTTCCCCAACGACTTCCGTCGCAATGTGATGGCTGGGGAGCTGCACGCGGAATACGGCGACAAGCCGCGCGACTTCTTCGAGGCCAGTCCCGTGCGGGTCGCCGTGGCCGGGCGCATGATGGCCAAGCGGCTGATGGGCAAGGCGAGCTTCGCCTCGCTGCTGGACATGTCGGGCCGCATCCAGATCTACGTGCAGCGCGACGCCCTGCCCGAGGGCGTCTATGAGCGCTTCAAGACCTGGGACGTGGGCGACATCCTCGGCGCCGAAGGCACCCTGTTCAAGACACAGAAGGGCGAGCTATCGGTGCACGTAGACAACCTCCGGCTGTTGACCAAATCGCTGCGCCCGCTGCCGGAGAAGTTCCACGGACTCACCGACACCGAGCAGCGCTACCGCCAGCGCTACCTCGACCTCATCATGAACGAGCCGGTGCGCGAGGTCTTTCGCATTCGCACCCGCATCGTGAACTTCCTGCGCAACTACCTGAACGGGCGCGGCTTCCTCGAGGTGGAAACACCGATGATGCAGGTCATCCCGGGGGGGGCGACCGCGCGGCCATTCGTCACCTACCACAACGCGCTGGACATGGAGCTTTACCTGCGTATCGCGCCGGAGCTCTACCTCAAACGGCTGGTGGTCGGCGGATTCGAGAAGGTGTACGAAATCAACCGCAACTTCCGCAACGAGGGCTTGTCCACCCGGCACAACCCAGAGTTCACGATGGTCGAGTTCTACGAAGCCTACGCGACGTACACAGACCTGATGGACTTGACCGAAGACCTCCTGCGCAAGCTCGCCATCGAGATCAAGGGCAACACGCACGTGACCTGGCAAGGACAGTCGTTCGACTTTGCCAAACCGTTCGCACGGATGACAGTCAAGGAGTCGATCCTGCACTTCAACCCCGGACTGGATGCGGCCGACCTCGACTCGCTCGATCGCGCGCGCAACATTGCCGAAGGCTTGCGCATCCCACTCAAGCCAGGCTACGGGCTCGGCAAGGTGCAGATCGAAATCTTCGAGAAGACCGTCGAGCCGTGTCTGACGGACCCGACCTTCATCACCGAATACCCAGCTGAGGCGTCACCGCTTGCCCGGCGAAACGATGCGAATCCGTTCGTGACCGACCGCTTCGAATTCTTCGTCGGCGGCCGGGAGATCGCCAACGGTTTCTCTGAGCTCAACGACTACGAGGATCAGGCCGAACGGTTCCGCAAGCAGGTCGCCGAGAAGGAGGCCGGCGATGAAGAAGCCATGCATTTCGACGCAGACTACGTGCGCGCACTCGAGCATGGCATGCCCCCCACGGCCGGAGAAGGCATCGGCGTGGACCGACTGGTGATGCTATTGACCGACTCCGCCTCGATCCGCGACGTGCTGCTGTTCCCGCACATGCGGCCCGAGGGATAGCCGACAAGTCGAAAATAAAAAGGCGGTCACGAGACCGCCTTCCAAAAAGGTCTATATGGCCGCTGCGCCTTGGCTTACACGGCCGCTGCGGCATCCTCTGATTTGCGGCGGAAGAAACCACGCGCCAGCACGAGCAGGCCACTCAAGAACAACGGTAGGGCAGCGGGGACAGGCACCGGTGTGTACTCCAGCGTGCCTTTCTCCAGCCACATCCACGCGGAATCACCGCCAGCTGGGTTGGTGAAGTGGAAGGTCACAACGCCGTCACCCACGAACGTATTGAACACCGCAGCGGGGATAGTAATTACGCTCGTGGTGTTTGCGACGGTAAACGGCGTAACGTTATCCAGCCCCACTGTGCCGACGGGCGTCCCACTCAACGTCTCAGCGAAAATCCGGAAGGGGTCTTCCGTCGAGAAGTTGCCATCCGCATCGCCTGTGGCGGTGATGGTCAGCGTGACCGGATCCGACACAAGAGCTGGACCCACCCCGGTAAAACTCAAGGGGATGTCAATTGCGCTACCAGACTGGGAAACCCCGAACGGTCCCAGCGTCGTCGTCTGCGTGTATGCGAACGCCCCGGAACTACAAAGCATCAACGATAACAGTGCAAAACGTAACTTTTTCATAGACAAGCCCTTAGTAATTAGTTACCCAAACAACCGCTTCCCCTGCCGAGAGGGGTATTCGGAGACGACTCTCCGAACCTTATTCTAGGCCCGCTTAGATGGGCGAACAACGCCGATCGTCCCGTTTTGTGTGACGTTTATCACAAAGACAGGTAATCGTTAACCGTTCAAAGTTGAACGAAAAAGGCGGCATCTAGGGCCGCCTTTTCACAGTGCAGTGATGCAGGGATTGGTGCTTTTAACTTGGTTCATCGCGTGATTCGGGGGAAGTAGTGGTTGACGGGTCGGAGGTTGGTAGATTGGTAGTCGCCAAACAAACCGATCCCCGTCATCTTCCCCGTCATGCAAGATGCTATGTTGGGCCTGGCCTTCTGGGAAGGCTACGTCGTCGACTCATCCCAGGAGCGAGCCGACGGCTCGCTGCTTCTGTCGCTCTCTGCAGCCCCCTCACACCCCCCCCGATGTGGACGCTGCGGTAGCGACTGCGTCCTGCTCCACGAGCGCCGGCGACGCTTGGTGCGTGATCGAGACGGATTCGATCGACGTGTCTGGTTGGATGTGCCGATTTGTCGCCTCGACTGTTGTCAGTGTGGCGCACGGGCGGCCGAACGCCTGAGCTGGCTCGACGCGGGCGAGCGCATCACGCACCGACTGCGCGCCTGGGTTGGGGCGCTCGTGCGGTTGCTGCCGATCGCCCATGTGGCTCAACTGACGGGCTTGCACTGGCACACCATCAAACGCATCGACCATCGGCGTCTGCAGGCCCAACATGGCGCTTTCGATGCACAGGGCGTGCGTCGGTTGGTGATGGACGAGTTCGCGCTGCACAAAGGGCACCGCTACGCGACGGTGATCATGGATGCGGAGCGCATGCGCGTGCTGTGGGTCGGAGAAGGCAACAGCCGTGAAGCCATCCGTCCCTTTTTCGCGTTGCTGGGGCAGGAGGGCTGCCAGCGCATCGAGGCCGTCGCGATGGATATGAATACCGCCTTCGATCTGGAAGTGCGGGCCCATTGCCCCAACGCCGAAGTGGTCTATGACCTGTTTCACGTCGTGGCCCGCTTTGGTCGCGACGTGGTCGACCGCGTGCGCGTCGATCAGGCCAACGCCTTGCGCAATGCGCCCGCTCAACGTCAGGTCATCAAGCGTTCCCGCTGGGTGCTGCTGCGTAACCGCGACCACCTCGGCAACGAGCAGGCGGTCAAGCTCGATGAGTTGCTGTCGGCCAACGCACCGCTCTGGCCACCGTCTATGTGCTGAAAACCGCTCTCAAGGACATCTGGTTTGCTCCAACTGTCCGGGAAGGCGCACGAAGATGGAAGAACTGGTATCGCCTGGCTATCGACAGCGGCATCGTTGCGGTCATCGCCTTTGCAAAACGCCTCCGCAAGTACCTCCGGGGCATCCTCGCCTCGGCCATCTTCCCTCTGAATACCAGCATCCTCGAGGGCGTCAACAACCGCATCAAGGTCATCAAGCGGATGGCCTACGGGTTCCGCGACTCCGCTTATTTCTTCCTGAAGATCAAGGCCGCCTTCCCCGGAAAGGCGGCCTTGAACCTTTAACTTTGGGCCACCGCCTGCGCTGGCTTGTTTGACTTGCTGCGCAAGACTCCGCGCGCAAGTACCAGCAGACCGCTCAAGAACAGCGGGAATGCGGCGGGAACGGGTACCGGCGTGTACGACAGCGTTTGCTCCGAACTGCTGAACCAGAACCAGTCGTTACTCGGATCCTGCATCGCCGGGTTGGTCAGGTGGAAGGTGACCGTACCGCCTGTAATGAACGAATTGAAGATGTCCTTAGGAATCGTGATGTTCCGCGTCAGCAGCGTATAGATACCCATTGACGCATCGGACAGGAACTGCGCGTTTTGGGGGTGGCTGCCATCAACGGGATCGTCCAACCCCACTGTTCCGATCAGCGTGGAGTCATCGACAGTTATGGTGCCCCCATAGAGGCGGAACGGGTCCAGCGTTGCCACGTTGCCGTCCGCATTGCCCGTGCCCCTGAAAGTGAACGAAACCGAGCTGTCTGCGGGTGCGACACCCGTAAATGACCAGATTGCGTCCAACCCCGGTCCGGAATTCGGGTTGGGTGCGCCAGAGAATGTTCCGTTGATCGTGATCGCTGAAGCGCTAGAGGTGAAAAACGCTAGCGCAAGCATAGCCCATTTAAATTTTTTCATCGTCGTAACCCTCAATTTGTTTCCCAAATCCACTATCGATGCCCTCACCATAGCTGCATTTATCAAAACACGTTACTGCGAGTTACTGCGAGGATTTCGATGGTAGTAGTTTATCTAGTGTTGGGTGATGCGGGCTACGCCAATGCACGGCTGATTGTGTGATGTCAATCACAATCTAGTTGGTACGATGATTGCTCAAACTTGAGCGGGTGTGTTAGGGCGTCGCATCCGCGGCACTGGTCTTCAACTGCAGTGGATGCTGCCGGCGTTGATCGTGTTGCCTTGCCGGCCAAACAGGGGCCTCCACATCGTTTACAATCGACCGAGCGGTCAACCCTTGGGAGTCTGCGTGCAAGACCACCCAGAACCAACGAGACTTCATGATGCCCCGATATTCACTGCGAGAGTTCCTGCCACGCCTGCCGTTGTTTTCCGAACTCGAGCGTGATGACCTTGACAGCATCGCCTCGGCGGCGCACATCCGCGAGTTCGAGCGCGGCGACATTATGTTTCTGAGCGGAGAGAAGCCGGATGGGATGTACTGTGTGCTGGAGGGGCAGGTCAAGCTGTCGCTGACGAGCCCGTCGGGGGCGGAGAAGATCGTGGACATCATGGGGCCGGGGCGCAGTTTTGCCGAGGCGCTCATGTTCTACGACCGGCCGAGCCCCGTGACTGCCCAGGCGGTCAAGAAGAGTGTCGTTGCGTTTATACCGGGGCGGGTGATTCTTGGGGAGATTCAGCACTCCGATCTGTTTGCACGGCGTATGCTTGCGGGCCTTAGCGCGCGCTTGCACCACCTGATCGCCGATCTGGAGATGCTCTGCCTCCAATCGTCCATGCAGCGTGTGATCGGCGCGCTGCTCTCAGAATTGCCCGCGCAGGTAACGACAGGTGCGCCGCGAGTGCAGCTGCCGGCCAACAAGAACCTGATCGCCTCGCGTCTGAACCTGACGCCCGAGACGTTTTCGCGCGCCCTGCATGAGCTGAGCGACGAGGGGCTGATCGCGATGGAGGGCAAGGAGATCACGATCCTCGACTTGGCGCGTTTGAAGCGCCACGGCCAGCTCGGTTGACTCTCCTTCAGTGACTAGTCCCCTCGGACAAGCACGTCTTGTTCCACACGTTGTACTTGCCGACCGGGCGCTTCATCGGCAACCGCTTGACTTCCTTGAGGGTGCTGGCGTCGTAGATGATCAGTGCCCCGTCCTGTTCCCAGATCGACACGAGCGCATACTTTCCGTAACGGTCGAATTCCACGTGCGTCGAGGTCTTTCCGGGTTCTGGCCGCAGTACCTTGACGACTTCGAGCGTGCGCTTGTCGATTACCTGCATGGCGTCTTTGTCCGGGCCGGAGAACACGTCTGCCCAGGCGTAGGGCGTACTCTCGTGGCTGCGCAGGAAGAAGCCGGGGCCGAGTGTGGGAATCGTCTTGATTGTCTTCCAGGTCTTGAGATCGATCACCGAGATCAGGTTGTCCTTGAGGTTTGGGGTCGCCATCACGCGTCGGCCTTCGTAGTCGAAGGTGATACCGGAACCGAGATGCGGCATCCCGGTGAGGTCGAGGTCGGCGATCTTGCGCTGCGCCGGCAGGTAGACGACCTGACCTTTGGGCGCGGAGCGTGAGGCGCCGAGCAGGTAGTCGTAGCTCTGGTCAAAATAGAAGTCGTCGAGGTAGTCCGCGAGCTCGATCGTGCGTACCGGCAGCAGACCCGGTTCCTCCACGGCTTCCTTGAGCTGGAAGTCATGCACGAGCCCCTTGTAGACCGGTCCGCCTTTCTCCTTGTCGTAGACGATTTCCCACACCTCGGGAATGTCCTTGAGCGCGGCGACGAAGCTGCCGCGCGGACGCGCGTCGTACACGGCGGACACGCGCGAGGTCTTGCCGGCCTTGTCCCGCACCGGGATGACCTTGACCAGTGACAGGTCCTTGCCGTCGAGCGCGACCAGGGTGTTTGGCAGGTAGTTCGCGACCATCACGTACTTGCCGTCCGAGGACACGGCCACGTTGCGCGTGTTGATGCCAGCGCGGGTCTCGGCGACTACCTTGAGATTCCAAAGGTCGTACTTGGTGATCCAGCCATCCCGTGAAGCCCAGTAGACGTAGCGCCCGTCCGGGGTGAACTTGGGGCCCCCATGCAGCGCGTAGTGTGTCTCGAAGCGGTGGATGGGCTCCATCTTGTCCCCGTCCAGTACGCTAATGTGGTGATCGCCATGTTCGACGACCAGTGTGACGTTGAGCGGGTCAGCGGTGAACACGGGCTTGGCCGGGAGGTCGAGATTTTCCTTGTGCACGACCTGCGAAGCGCGGATGTCGGCCTCGTCCCATTTCGGAGGCGCGCTGGGTGGTGAGTAGATGAACTCCGCCAACGCCTTGATGTCGGTCTCGCGCAGTTGCGCCTTGAAGCCCGGCATTTGTGTCGCTGGCAGGCCGTCGGCGATGGCCTTGAAGGCATCTTCCTTTTTCAGGCGTGAGAGACTCTCGGGCAGCAGTACTGGACCCCAGGCCCCCAGCCGGTCAGGCCCATGGCAGGCTGCGCAGTACTTGATGTAGAGGTCTTTCGCATCGGACTGCTTGTTCTCGGTGGGCGGTTCGGCGAGTGCTGATGTCGCGCACAGGGTCGCAAGCAGGAGCAGGGTGGTTCTCATGGGTGATGCTCAAATCGTGCTGAGGGAAACCGAGCGCGCCTGGCGGGTGGGCCGCGCGTCCGGGCCGTTCATCAAGATGTGCGGATCACGGCGCGCCGCCGACTCACCGCTGGTCCGCCCGATCTCCGCGTCGTCCAGATAGCACGCCGGGTCCTCGGCCCAAGGGTCGCCGGTGAGCTGCATGGCGCGCACCCGCGTGTTGCCGTTGCAGATGGCGAGGTAAGCACATTCTGCACAACGCCCTGTAACCGGCCTGGGGTGCTGCTTCAGGCCTGCGAGCACGGGGTCGGAGAGATCCGTCCAGATCTCGCCGAAGGGCCGCTTGCGCACGTTGCCGAGCGTGTAGTGCCACCACATCGTGTCCGGATGCACGTTGCCGAGGTTGTCGATGTTGGCGATGTTCACGCCGGAGCTGTTTCCGCCCCACTGTTCGAGCTTGGCGCGCAGGTGCGCAACGCGCTCTGGGGGGAAGCGTCTGGCTGCCCAGTGGAACAGATACACGCCATCGGCATCGTTATTGCCAGTGACGAACTCCCGCGGATCACCGGCCAGTTCGTGCCTTAGCGCGGTTTCGAACAGGAGGTCGAGCGCCCGGCGTGTCGTGTCGAGGAATACGTCGCTCTTGCGGTTGCGGTTGCCGCGCCCGGCGTAGTTCAGGTGCGAGAAGTAGAACTTGTCGACGCCTTCGGCCTCCATGAGCGCCAGCAGTTGCGGCAGCTCGGCCGCGTTGTCCTGCGTCATCGTGAAGCGCAGGCCCACCTTGATGCCGCGCTCGCGGCACTGGCGCACGCCGCGGATCGAGGCATCGAAGGCACCGACCTTGTGGCGGAAGCGGTCGTGCGTCTCTCGGATGCCGTCGATGCTGATGCCG
Organism: uncultured Thiotrichales bacterium; assembly: GCA_964430355.1. GTDB lineage: Bacteria > Pseudomonadota > Gammaproteobacteria > UWMA-0217 > UWMA-0217 > CAYSFW01. The sequence continues at coordinate 26,837 of CAYSFW010000056.1, read as the reverse complement.
ACGTAGTCGTAGCCCACCTCGGCGATGCGGTCGATGTTCGCCTCGTCGATCAGTGTGCCGTTGGTCGATAGCCCCACGTAAAACCCCAGCGCCTTCGCGCGGTGGGAAATCTCGAAGATGTCCGGCCGCAGCAGGGGCTCACCACCGGAGAGGATCAGCACCGGGACGCGGAAGGCCTTGAGGTCGTCCATGACCTTGAACACATCGTCCGTATTCAGCTCGCCGGGGAAGTCGTGATCGGCGGAGATCGAATAGCAGTGTTTGCACGCGAGGTTGCAGCGCCGCACCAGGTTCCAGATCACCACGGGGCCCGGCGGTTTGCGCGCGGAACCCAGCGGGGTGGGGTGAATCAGCTCCCTTACGTACTGCGAGATGCGGAACATGGCTTGACCTCACTCAATCGGTGAACCGGAGGCCGGTTTTCTTGAGAATGCGCGTGCTGTAAAGCACGTCGTGGGCGCGTGCCCGGGCACCGAGCAGGCGGGCGATCTCGGCGACCTGGGCGGCGACGGCCTCGCGCGTGCGGCCGTGTACCATTGCGAAGAGGTTGTACGGCCACAGGGGCAAGCGCCGGGGGCGGCGGTAGCAGTGGCTCACGAACGGCAGGGCGCCGATCGTCTGGCCGGCCGCGTCGACCTCGTCATCGGCCACATCCCACACGCTCATGCCGTTGGCGCGGTAGCCAAGCGCGTAGTGGTTGGGCACTGCGCCGATGCGGCGGATGATGCCGGTGTCGAGCATCCGTTGCAGGCGTTGCCGGACCTCCGCGCTCGAGAGGCCCAGCGCGTCGGCGAGCGCGGCATACGGCTCGGCGACCAGCGGCAGGCCGCCCTGTGTTGCGCGGATGAGGGCACGGTCGATCGTGTCCAGCACGCCCGTGATCGACTGCGCGTCGCGGCCCGGCTCACTGCGCTCAGTGTCCCAGACTGGGGGCATTGCGACAGGCCGCGCGCTCATGCCTCGAACCTCAGGCCCACGAAAAACTCCGCTTCCTTCGGGAAGTCGTAGACCGGCAGGCCGGTCTCGGCCTCGATGTCGGCCAGCACCGCAGCGATGCGCGCGGGCGAGTCCGAGCCGACCACGAACCACAGGTTCAGCGCGTGTTCGCGCGCATAGTTGTGCGCCACTTCCGGGTGGGCGTTGACCTGTTCGGCAACCGCGTCAAAGCGCTCGGCAGGGACTTGCATCGCGCAAAGGCTGAACGCCCCGCCCATGCGGTCGGCGTTGTACATCGGGCCAAAGCGGGAGAGCACGCCGCGCTCGAGGAGCCGCTGCAGCCGGACGATCAGTGTCGTCTCGTCGCAGCCGATGCGTGCGGCCGCCTCCGCGTAGGGCCGCTCAGAGAGCGGAAAGCCGCCCTGCAGCCCGTTGATGATGGCACGGTCGAGCGCATCGAACGCCACGGGCTCAGTCGGTGCCGTTCGCGACATAGCGCGCCCCCCGCTGCTTGAACCGCCGCGTGCTGAACAGCACCTGATGCGGAATGTTGGCGAGATCAGCCATCAGGATTATCTCGTGCAGCCGCTGCAGTACGCTCGCGCGGTCGCGGCCGTGCAGCATCGTGAACAGGTTGTAGGGCCACAGCGGGAGCCGGCGTGGCCTGCGGTAACACAGGCTCACGCAGTCGAAGCTGCCAAGCTGCTCACCGACGCGGCGCACGTCATCGTCCGGCACGTCCCAGACGACCATCGCATTGGCGGTGAAGCCGAGCTCGTGATGGCGAACGACGACACCGAAGCGCTTGATCCGGCCGCTTGCCTGTAACGCGCGGATGCCGTCGATCACGTCGGCTTCGCTCACGCTGAGGCGGTCGGCGAGCGCTGCGTAAGGTCGCGCGACGATCGGCAGCCCGTCCTGGATGGCCGCGATGAGCGCTTGCATGTCGAGGCGGACGGGGTCGCCCGCCGGGTTCAACAGGCCCATAACCGAAACCCCAGGTCGATGTGAAAACTCTCCTCCATCGGTAGGTCGAGTACCTGCAAGCCGGTGGTGGCGCGGATTTCTTCGAGCACCTCGGTCACCCGCGTGCGGGTGGCTGCGGTCACCACGAACCACAGGTTGAAGGCGTGTTCACGCTCGTAGTTGTGGTTGACCTCCGCGTAGCGGCTGACCAACTGGGCGACGGCCTCGAGGCGGCCCGTGGGCACCGGCATCGCCGCGAGCGTACTCGCGCCCACGCGATGTGTCTGAAACACCGGGCCGATGCGGCTGATCATGCCGCGCTGCTGGAGCGCCTCCAGGCTCGCGAGGACATCGCCCTCGCTCACCCCGAGCCGCTCGGCGAGGACCGCAAAGGGATTCGGCACGAGCGGGAAGTCGTGCTGGAAGTCGTTGAGCAGCCTGCGTTCCAGCTCGGTGAGCGGGAGGGTGTCCACGGGCTCGGCGGTCGCGTTGGCGTGTTTCATGGTCACAACCCCATGCGGTGGGCGCGCGCCGCAAAGAGGATGCCGCTCGGCTTCTCGGCGGGCAGGGTGGCGACTTTCGCGAAGGTCGTCGTGTCGTAGACCTCTACCCGATCCTCGTCGCGCACCGACAGCCAGATGCGCTCGCCGCGTGGCGTGAACTCCATGTGCATCACGCCCTTGCCGGGCTTGAAAGTGTGCACGACCTTGAGTGTCTCGGTGTCGATGACCTGGATGGTGTCGTTATCGGGGTGCGCAAAATTCACCCAAACCTGCCGGCCGTCGGGCCGCACCATGACGAACACGGGCTGGCTGTGCACCGGGATCTGGGCCACTTCCCTCCAGTCCTTGCGATCCACGACGAGGACCCTGTGGTGCCCGACACCCGGGAGGAAGACGTGGTCGCCGGCACTTGCCCAGCCTTCTAGGTGGGGCATTTTGAACACCGGCAGCGCCTGCTCGCCCTTGCCGTAGTGGTCGAGTATGCGCCTTGGCCCGGTTTCCGGGTGCCAGAGGTCGAGCAGGACCAGGCCGTCTTCACCGTAGAGCCCGGCGATGTAGTAGCGGCCGTCGGTGGTCACGAGAGCGTCGTAAGGCTGGTGACCGATACCCTTGAACTTCTGCACTTTTGGATTGGCCGGATTGCTGAGGTCTGCGAGGTGGATTTCATCCCCGTCGTATAGGCTGAACGCGAGCGTGCGACCCTCGGCATCCTCCAGCCCCACCACCTTCGAGCGCCGGTTGTCCTCGCCGTAGGTGGCGGGCAGGTCGGCGACCTCGGCGAGCGTCTCGGCATCGAAGACCTTCACACCGCCGGGCTCGTAGTTGGCAACCGCGATCAGCTTGCCGTCCTGGGTGATGGCGCCGCCGATGGAGTTGCCGGACTGCACCACGCGCCTGTCGACCTTGCCACACAGCAGGTCGACCTTGCTCAGGCCGCCGTCGCGGCCGAATACGTAGGCGTAGCGCTCGTCGCGGGAGAACACGGCCGCGGCGTGGGACAGGTCACCGAGGCCACCGACCTGGAAGAGCTTTTTGTTGGACGTGGTTTCCACGATCTGCAGGCTGCCGCTGGCGCGTTCGATGACGATGCCGAGATCGCCCGTGCCACGCACGAGGCAGTCGGCGGTGGCGGCACCCGCCGGCAGAGCGGCGGCAAACAGGAGAGATGCCAGGTGTGCGAGCTTCATGGATTGGGGCCTTTGCGCATCAGCGCGATCAAGTGATCGACGTCTTCCTCGGAGAGTAGACCCCGCCACGGTGGCATGGGCTTGCCGGGCATGCCTTCGAGGATGACGGTTTTCAGGTAGATGTCCGGCTTGTCCTTGAGGCTTTCGGGCAACAGGGGAGAGCCGAGCCCGCCTTTCATCGTAAGCCCGTGGCAGGAGCCGCAGTCCTGGGTCAGCAGGCGCTGCAGCTCGCGCTGCCGGTCCTTCGTCAGCTCGGCGTGAGTCGGCAGGGTCGCGGCGAGCAGGAAGGTGACACCGAATGTGATGCCGACCCTACGCATCGGCGCCTCCTGCGAGCCGCTCGGTAACGGCGTGCGTATCGGAGAACGACCGATCCATGGCCACGCTTGCCAGCGAGACCACGCGGGCGATGATCACCAGCGTCGGCGGCTCGAACGACGCGGCGATGGGGTCTGTGTCGAGGCGGCCGAGGTGGGTCAGATGCACCCTTTGCCTGGGGGTGCTCGCCTCCTGGATCAGCGCCACCGGCGTGCCACCGCTGCGTCCGGCGGCCATCAGCCGCGCGGCGATCTGCGGCAGGTTCTGCAGGCCCATGTAGACCACAACCGTGGTCTGCTCTCGCGCGAGCGCAGGCCAGTCGAAGTCCGGTATGCGGTCGTCGTGCGCGTTTCCGGTGACGTAGGTGACGCTGTCAGCCAGCCCGCGGTGCGTGAGCGGTATACCGCAGAGCGCCGCACTCGCCGCGGCGGTGATGCCTGGGATGACTTGCACCTCGATTCGGTGTGCCTCGAGAAACTGCTTCTCCTCGCCGCCCCGGCCGAAGACGAAGGGGTCGCCGCCTTTCAGGCGCACGAAGAGCTGGTGCTGGCGTGCCAGACGCAGCAGCAGGCGGTTGATCTCCTCCTGCGTGAGGTGATGTGCGCCGCGGGCCTTGCCGGCGTAGATGCGCACGCAGCGCGAGGGGACCCACAACAGCACCTCTGGGGCGACGAGCCGGTCGTAGACCACGGCGTCCGCCTGCTGGAGGACTTTGACCGCCTTCAGTGTGAGCAGCTCGGGATCGCCGGGTCCGGCGCCAATCAGGTAGACCTTGCCCATGAACGTGTTTCCGCCAGCGGTTTAACAACGTGCTTAAAATCTACTGCGGGGTGCCGATGCTGCGTTGCACATCGCCTCAAAATGCTCATTTTCGCCCTGTAAACTGCGCGTTTCCGGCGATTTGCGCCTTGCCTGAGCACCCCTCGCTACGTTTTTCAACACCCTGTTAATGTCGTTGTCTCGTGGTTCGGTGATGTTCTGGAAAGCCGGCTGCATATGAGCCGGATTTGCGGAACCTCCCGAGAAAGTCCGGCGGAGGAGATCCCCCGCCGGAAATAGCCCCTCACAACTCGATCAATAGATGTCGTGCTGCGTATTGTGGACGTTGAACTTGCCGGTCGGCGTCACGATCCGCGGATCGCTGATGACCGTCTTGAGCTTGCGCGTCTTGTCATCCATCACAACGATGGCTGACTTTTGCGTCTTGCCGTTCCACACCGAGAACCAGACTTCGGAACCGTCCGCGCTGTACTCGGGGTGCACCACGCGCTTGGCGCCTTCGCCCAGATCACCGGCGAGCTCGGCGATGTTGATCACCTCGGCCGGTTTGGACAGATCGGTGAGATCGAAGATCGACACCGATTGACTGATCTTGGCGTCCGGGTTCAGGGCTGCATCCACCCAGAGGTTCTTCGACTTCGGATGGGTCTTGATGAACAGCGAGCCGGAGCCGTGGTTCTTCAGGCTACGCACGACCTTCCAGGCCTTGTCGGGGTGCTTTTCGGGGTCGGTACCGATGACCGCCACCGTATCGTCGCCCAGGTGACCCGTTGCCCACACCGGACCATGCTCGGTGTCGACCCAGTTGGCGCCACGGCCCGGGTGGGGTTTTACGCCGACATCGACGATGGAAGCGAGCTTGCCTTCCTTGGTGTCCACCGCAACGATCTTGTTGGACATGTTGGCGGCCACCAGGAAGTAGCGCTTGCTGCCGTCCCAGCCGCCGTCATGCAGGAACTTCGCGGATTCGATGTTCGTCTCCTTGAGGTTCTTGATGTCGGAGTAGTCGACCAGCTTGACGATGCCGGTTTCCTTCACGTTGATGACCCACTCGGGCTTGATCACCGAGGAAACGATTGAGGCCACGCGCGGCTCGGGATGGTATTCGCCCGTGCCCACGACGTTGCCGCGGGTGGAGACGACCTTCAGCGGCTCCAGCGTCTCGCCGTTGAGGATGGCGTACTGCGGCGGCCAGTAGGAGCCTACCACGGCGTACTTGTCCTCATAGCCCTTGAACTTGGAGGTGTCGACCGAGCGGGCGTCGATGCCGACCTTCATCTCGGCGACGTTGTCCGGCTTTTCCATCCACAGGTCGATGAGGTTCAGCCGCCCGTCCCGGCCGATCACGTAGAGATAGCGTCCCGAGTGCGACAGGCGCGAGATGTGCACCGCATAGCCGGTCTTGACGATGTTGACGATCTTCTTCGTGTCGCCGTCGATCAGTGCGATCTCACCGGTGTCACGCAGCGTGACCGAAAAGATGTTGTCGATGTTGATATCGTTCATCTTCTTGGTCGGGCGCTTCTCGGGCGGGATGATGAGCTTCCAGCTGTCCTTCATCTCCTTGAGCCCGAACTCGGGTGGCACCGGCGGGTCGTGCTGGACGTAGCGCGCCATGATGTCGATGTCCTTGGCGGACAGTTCCATCGAGGTGCCGAAGTTGGGCATCCCGCCTGGGGTGCCGACTTCGATGAAGGCCTTAACCCCTTCGGTGCCGTATTCCATCATCTTTTCCGGGAGCAGCGGCTTGCCGGTGGCACCCTTGCGCAGCACGCCGTGGCAGCCCGCGCAGCGCTCGAAGTAGACTTGCCGACCGCGGTCGAACTCCTCCTCGGTCATCGGCGGGGCCTTGGGGTTGGACGACTGGCGCATCTTCACGCCAGCCAGGCCCGATCCGCCGCCCGTTTCGTAGGTTGCCGCTGCGCCGCCCTTGTGGTCGGCGGGCTTGGCGGCCTTGGCCGGTTCGGCGGCGAGCGCAGCGGATATCGCCAGGGGCAGCACGGCCAGTGTCAGCGCCGCCGCCCAGGCCTTCGGTGTGTGTCTCGTCATCTCAGTTCCTCCACAGCAAACAAAGAGGTCGGTTGGAAAACTCCGGTGTTTCTGGTGTCTGTCCCGGACCGCGCGAGGCGATCCGGGCAAACCCTGTTTCCCGCATGGAATGTAGGGAATTTAGCTCATGATGCGGTCGCCAGTTCCGCATGGGAGGGGGCCGCGCGGCGCTCCCGTGCGCCGATGGTCAGCAGATCCCACACCAGCAGCACGTAGCCCGTGGCGAATACCCATCCGAAGATCTGCCTCCACCACATGGATTGCTGGAACCACGGATGCATTTGCGCGGCGAAGTAACCGCTCCAGGTAGAGCCTTCGATGGCACGCTCGAGGTGGGACTGTTCGTAACCGGCGATCAGCAGGGCAACGGTCATGCCGATCATGCCGACGTTGAGGAGGATCAGGGACCATTTCCACTTCCAGCCGGCGTCGGGCAGGTCGCCGCCCATCCAGACGTTGCCGCGCCACTTCTGCACGGCGAAATACATCATGCCGATCACGAGCGTGGCATAGGCACCGAAGAAGGCGAGGTGCCCGTGCGAGGCCGACCATTGCGTGCCGTGGGTGAACAGGTTGATCTGCGGCAGGGTGTGCATGAAGCCCCACACGCCGGCGCCGAAGAAGTTGCCGAAGGCGTGCGCAATGATCCAGGCGAGCGCCGGATGGTTGGTGTTTTTCATCTTGTGCACGCCGGCATCAAAGACGGAGTGCACCACCATCGCGACCAGTGGCACGGGCTCCAGCGCGGAGAAGAAGCCGCCGATCTCGAACCAGTAGTCGGGTGTGCCGATCCAGAAATAGTGGTGGCCCAAGCCCAGGATGCCCGAGCCGAACATCAGCGCGACTTCGATGTACAGCCAGGTCTCGACGATCTTGCGGCGCACGCCCAGCGTGTGCATGAGGCCCCAGGCCATGATGGCGCCGACGAGCACCTCCCAGGTCGCCTCCACCCACAGGTGGATGACCCACCACCACCAGTATTGGTCGATGGAAATGTTGGTGGTGTAGAACATACCGGCAAGGTACAGGCCCGCCAGGGCGACCAAGTCGAGCACGAGCACGCCGCCGATACCGGTGAAGCGGCCCTTCATGAAGGTGCCGGCCACGTTAAAGAAGAAGATCAGCGCGCAGACCACGATGCCGATGTCCGCCCAGCGCGGGGCTTCGACGTATTCCCGGCCCTCGTTGATCAGCCAGATGGTCGTGTCATTGCCCGGACCGATCTGGACGAACAGGTAAACCAGCACGACCACCGCGACGGCGAGCGTGAGTACCCAGAAGGCGAGGTTGCCCAGCGCAAGGCCCACCGTCGGCACGCCGGCCTCGTCCTCGAGCAGCCAGTAGACCGACCCGATGAAGCCGTAGAGCAGCCACACCACCAGCGCGTTGATGTGCACCATGCGGTTGGTTGAAAAGTCCAGCACCCCGTGGAGAAAGTCCGGCGCGAGGTACTGCAGGCCGGCCAGCAGGCCGAACAGCACTTGGGCACCGAACAGCGTTAGGGCGACGATGAAATATTTCACCGCGAGCTTTTGGCCACCGTTGAGGTTGGCGGAGTCGATTACACCGAGCGCCATGGTCTAGCCCTCCTGATCGATGGTCTTGAAGTTGTAAGGGAAGCCGTTGGTGTCGATGCTCGACATCCACTTGAGGAAGGCCACCACCCCGCGCGCCTCCTCTTCGGTGATCCCGAGATTGGGCATCTTGCGGCCGCTGCCGAAGCTGCGGGCGTTGTTGGCGGGATCCATCAGGAACCTGATCATCAGCTCCTCACGCACCGACGCCGATCCCCAGCCGGGGTCGAGCCACGCTTTGGTCAGGTCCGGGGCGTAGTACGCGCCGTTGCCGAGCAGCGTGTGGCAGTTCATGCAGTTCTTGGCCTGCGTCGTCTTTTTGCCCAGCGTCACGAGCGCTTCCGCCTGTTCCTCGCTCAACTCTTTACCGAACAAGGGGGCTTTCGGTCCGATCACCGGGACCTGGTGATTGCGCTTCTCGTCGAACCGATAGTCGACGCGATGGTTGATGACGCTATAGGCCGGGACGCGCTGCGTGCCCGCCGAGATCTGCGCCAAGGTGTCGAGGGTCAGAAAGATCAGGACGACGAACGACAGTGCGGTGACCCATATCGCGGTCTTGCGCCACAATGACGTCGACGCCCACCAGGGTTCGCTGGTCATGGGATGAACCTCCGAGGATTGAAGTGAGCGGGTTGGTCGGGCAGAACGCAGCGACGCCGGGTCCGGATGGCGGAGAAAATCCCGACAGGGGCGACTGGCGCCCATGCCGGTAGCGCCAAAGGGATCAGCGTGAGTGCGTTCAAGGAGATCCACTCGCCCGCGGCGCGCTGGGACTGGACAAGCATGGAGAGCAGGGCGTTCACCATTTGGCTTTAGCTCCAGATTGCGGCGTTGAACGGGGCTCCTGAACTGACGGCGAACCGGCTTGCTTCACACAGCAAACTGTCCACCGTCGCGAAAATCATCAATTTTTCGAGGGACTTTAATCCTTGATCCCGATCAACTCGTCCGAGCGCACCGTTTGGAGCTTGTGTAGTGGCTGAGTTCACGCCGGCTCAGCTCGTCGCGCTGGGCGTGATCTTCGTGTGGACAGGTTTCGTGCGCACCGGCATCGGCTTCGGCGGCGCGGCGCTCGGGCTGCCGCTGATGTTGCTGCTCAAGCCCGATCCGCTGTTCTTCCTGCCAATCATCGCGGTCCATCTGCTGTTTTTCTCGGTCCTGACGCTGCACTCGCGGCTCGACAACGTGGACTGGCGCTATCTCGGTCGTTCGCTGGGCGTGCTCGCGCTGCCGAAGCTCCTCGGCATCCTCGGCCTGCTCACCCTGCCGCCGCAGTGGTTGGCGGTCGCCGTGTTCGTGGTGACCTTCTTATATGCGTTGATGTACATCCTCGACTGGTCGCCGCGCAGCGACAGTCCCTGGCTGGATCGTTTGATGCTGGCGGTGGGTGGGTATGTGAGCGGCACGTCGCTGATCGGCGCGCCGCTGATCGTCGCGGTCTACCTGCGTCACGTGGCGATCGAGAAGCTGCGCGATACGTTGCTGGTGCTATGGTTCATACTCGTGGTGATCAAGCTCACGGCGTTCATCGTCGCGGGGGTCGACCTTCACCTCGATTTCGCCGCCGTGCTGCTCCCTCTGGCGGCGGTGGGGCATTACTTTGGCCTCAAAGCGCACGATTACCTGTTGCGCGCCGGGCAGCGGCGCTTCAAATTGTGGATCGGCATCGGGATGCTGGTCGTTACGGTCATCGGCTTGTGGCAAGCTATGGCGAAGTGACTGCGGTGAATGCCGCCCGAGCAAACCGACCAGTAGGAGCCATCCCATGCGCATCATCTTCAATGGTCTCGTGGCCTGCCTGCTCGCGCTGAGTGTCGCGGGCTGTACGCAGGAGACCCAAAACATCATCGGCCGCACGATCCAGAACTACACCGGCACCGACGGCGTGCTTGACGTGTACGCCGGCGACAAACTGGTGAACCGCTTCATCAAGATCGACAAGCTCACCACGGCGACCTCGACCCATGGCAAGGAGGAGGCACGCCCGTACCGCTTTGGCTACGGTGTTCTGGACCTCAACCAGAACTACAAGCACGACGTCGGCGAGAAGCGGATGTACTTTGAGATTAGCGATTACTCGACGAGCTACGTGTTTTATGAAAACCCGCTTTGAGCCCCGACTGCCGCGAGTCTTTGTCGCAGTCTCCGCAGTCCTGCTGGTATTGAGCGGCAACGACGCGATCGCCCGACCGCCTGCCGCAGGGTTGGGCGTGGTGGATGTGTCCTCGCAACCCTATGGCGCGCAGATCCGTCGGTCACAGGACGAGGTCAACTACTACCTCGATGTGGCTGTCACGGGGTTGCAACCGGAGCAGGTCAAAATCGATCAGCGTGGGCGCCTGCTGATCGTCGAGATCGCGGGACAGCGGCAGCAGCGGATGGTGAGCCCCGACGGCAGCGCGCAGTCCATCATCCGGCAGTCGCAGAGCCTGCGCCAGCCTGTGCGTATGCCGGACGACGGCGACGCGGGCCGCATGCAGCGCCAGAACCTTCCGGGCATGGTCCGCGTCATCATCCCGAAACGGAAATCGGCGTGGCCCGGAGCTCCGTCCGTGCGGCCGTCGGAGGATGACATCCGCTTGTGAAACGGCAGCACCGCGGGGATCCGGGGAATTTGCGAATTGGATCCCGGACTGGGGTGGGAAATCCCCGTACCCTCGCGATTTTGTGACCGGCTCGCGCCGAATTTCGGTTCAAATTTGAACTGGGCGGGCGTGCGCCACGCCTTGCCCTGTGTACGATGCGCGACGCGGTGCAGAGAAAAAAGTTTCAGTCCCGGCCCCGCCCCGGTGCGGTTCAGTCGAGGCGACGTCCAATCGATGATTGAGGAGTAAACAGTGTCGAGCAAACCCTCCGAGGATGCCGCGCGCTTCTACGCGCGCACAGACCCGATTTGCCTCTCGGGACTCAAAGCCTCGCTGAATCCGGCAACGCGCGTCTACGACTTGCAGTTGATGGACAAGCAATGGCGGCAGACCTATGAGTTTTACCCTACCGAAGACCTCACCAGCACGGCCATCTGCTTAATCGGCATCAGTCGTGGCCGGTTGAATCCGGCTGACGTCGGTCTCGACGTCAAGGCAACGTTGAACGCGATGTACGATCTCGCCAAGCGCCGCAATTACGCCGGGGGGTTCGGCCTCGTGGTGTGGGCGAATGCAGTATGCGACGGCGTCGACATCGCCACGCTGCAGCAGCGCTGCGGGGTTGATCTGGGCACCTCGCCCGTGTTGGTCACCGGGTTGACGACCATGGAACTTGCCTGGCTGGTGAGCGGCCTCGCCCACGAATGGCGCCGCAAGCCTGACGCCCAGACCAGGGCATGGTTCGATGTTGCCCTGGCCGAGCTGCTCGACAAGCGCTACCAGAGCGCGACGAACATGATGGCGCACGCTGGCGAAGCCGCCTCTTTCGGGCACGGTTTGCGCCGCTGGATCGCAAACTTTGCCGATCAGGTCTACTCGATCCAGGCGTTTGCCTTTGCGCACCTGCTGTTCGGGCATGAGCGCGCGCTCGCTGCTTCGAATGCCGTCGCTGCAAAAATGGTGGCGATGCAGGGTCGCAAGGGGCAGTGGTGGTGGCACTACGACGCCAAGCGTGGCGGGTCGCCACAGCCGTATTCGGTATACTCCGTGCACCAGCACGGCATGGCGCCCATGGCCTTGCGCGCGCTGGAAGCGGCCGGTGGCAAATCGCATGAGGCGGCCATCGCACTCAGCCGCCGCTGGATGGACGATAATGAGTTGGGCATCAGCCTCATCGACGAGCAGCAGCCCACGCTGTGGCGCTCGATCGAGTATGACGACAACAAAGTCGAATCCGTGGTGCGCAAGGCCAGTTCACTGCTCGGTCTGGCAGGGGATCAGTCGACCCAGCCCGTGGCGGCGTTGCGTTTGAACTATGAGACCAGGCCGTACGAGTGGGCCTGGTGTGTTTATGCCGGTGCAATCGAAAGGGATGTCGAGAAAGCTTTGCACTTGGTCTGACGCGACAACCGTTTCAGGGGGGCGGTATGCACAGACAAGTCGAATTTCTCGGATGCGACATCGACTCCATCACGATGGAGCAGACGTTGGAACGGGTGGTGAGTTGGTGCGAAAAGCGGACCCAAACGCGGGTGCTGACCACCGTTAATGCCGCGATTCTCATGATGATGCGCAAGGTGCCGCTGTTGCGCGAGGCGTGTGCGAACTCCGACCTCGTCGTGGCAGACGGCGTGCCCATCGTCTGGGCCAGCCGTCTGCTAGGCGACCCGCTTGTGGAGCGCGTAGCGGGTGTGGACCTGATGTCCAATCTGCTCAAGGTCGGCAGTGAGCGCGGGCTGCGAATCTTCCTGTTGGGCGCGCGGCAGCAGGTCCTCGACAAGCTGCACCTGATCGTCGCCGAGCGCTACCCGGGGCTCGTCGTTGCGGGGATGCGCAACGGTTACTTCAAGGAAGCCGACAACGCAGACGTGATTCGCGCGATCAATGACGCACAGGTAGACATCCTGTTCATGGGCATGCCGACCCCGTTCAAGGAAATCTGGGCCGAGCGTTTCCGGCAGGATCTCAACGTGGGCGTCATCATCGGCGTCGGGGGGAGCTTCGATGTGCTGGGTGGGTTCGTGAAGCGGGCGCCCTTGTGGATGCAGAATGCGGGGCTCGAATGGTTCTGGCGCCTGATCTGCGAACCGCGCAAGATGTGGAAGCGCTATCTGGTGACAAACTCGCAGTTTTTGTATTGCCTCGGCAAGGAGTTGATGCGCCGGCGGTTGATGCGCACCAAACCGTCGGTTCTATAGTCAAACGAATGATGTTTCCGTGAATCGCGCTACTGTCGCGCTTTCACGCAGGCATTGGCGTAATCATGGGAGCCAAGCGTGACCAAGCAACTGACACCGAAGAAAATCGCCGTTTTCATGGGTACGCGGCCGGAGGGCATCAAGATGGCCCCGGTCATCAAGGCCTTGGAGCAGGCTCAATGCCTGCAGCCGGTGGTCATCTCGACCGGCCAGCACCGGGAAATGCTCAACCAGGTCGTGCAGATCTTCGAGCTCACAGTCGATCACGACCTCGAGGTCATGACACCCAACCAGACGCTTGCGAGTCTCTCGGCGCGGCTCATGGAGCGCGTGGACCGCATCCTCGACGAGGTTCGTCCGGACCTTGCCCTCGTGCAAGGGGACACGACCACGGTGCTGATGGCCTCGCTGGCCTGTTTCTACCGGAAAATCCCCGTCGGGCACGTCGAGGCGGGTCTGCGTACGCGCAACCTCTATTCTCCGTTTCCCGAGGAGGCCAATCGGCGGCTCGCCGCGCCCATCATGAGCCTGCACTTCGCGCCGACCGAGAAGTCCCGGCGCAATCTCCTCGAGGAGGCCTTGCCTACCGATGCGATTTTCGTGACGGGCAACACGGTCATCGATGCCCTGTTTCTCGAACTCGAGCGCCAGAAGCGTCCCGCCGTCGCGGCCGACATCCGTGCCCAGCTCGGGAAGCATTTGCCGGACGACTGGCGCGATGTCCCCTACGTGTTGGTCACCGGTCACCGGCGCGAGAACTTCGGGGGCGGGTTCGAGCAGATCTGCGACGCACTGGCGACGCTGGCCAGCCGCTACCCGCATTTCCGGTTCATCTATCCGGTCCATTTGAATCCGAACGTGCAGCAGCCCGTCTACGCGCGCCTCGGCGATCGGAAGAACATTTTGCTGATACCACCCCAGGATTACAGCGCGTTCGTCGCGTTGATGGCTGGCTCGACCCTGATACTGACCGACTCCGGCGGTGTGCAGGAGGAGGCGCCGTCACTCGGCAAGCCGGTGCTCGTCATGCGCGACACCACGGAGCGCCCGGAGGGCGTGGATGCCGGAACGGTGAGATTGGTGGGCGCGGACGCGGCGAACATCGTGCGGGAGACGGTGCGTCTGCTTGACGATGCGCAGGCGTATCAGGCGATGGCAACCGCCAAGAACCCCTACGGGGACGGCTTGGCCGCACAGCGCATCGTGCAGTCGATCCAGGCGTTCTTCGGCATCGAAACCGCCGATACGCAGGTCGAACGACTGCGTCGCACCGCCTGAGGCGACAGCGACAGTTGCCCGTCGCTGGTGGGCGCTTCGGGCGCCCACCGGGTGGGTTCAGTGCCGGAAGTGGCGGAACCCCGTAAAGACCATCGCCATGCCGTACTCGTTGGCGGCCTCGATGACCTCGTTGTCGCGCATCGAGCCGCCGGGCTGGATGACCGCCGTGATCCCTGCCTCGTGTGCTGCGTCGATACTGTCACGGAAAGGGAAAAAGGCGTCGCTCGCCATGACCGAGCCCGCCACGCGCAGCCCTCCGTCTTGCGCCTTGATCGTGGCGATCTTCGCTGAGTAAACCCGGCTCATTTGCCCCGCGCCGATGCCGATCGTCTGCTCCTCGCGTGCGTAGACGATGGCATTCGATTTCACGAACTTCACCACTTTCCAGGCAAAGAGCAGATCTTTGATTTCCTGGTCGGTCGGTGCGCGCTCCGTCACAGTCTTGAGTTGGTCGGCGCTGACCACGACGATGTCGCGATCCTGTACGAGCGTCCCACCGTTGACGTGTTTGTATTCCCAACCGTCTTGAGGTGCGCCCCAGGCGCCACACTCGAGGAGTCGCACGTTGGGTTTGTGGCTGACGGCCTGTGCCGCGGCCTCGGAGATGCGCGGCGCGATGATGACCTCGACGAACTGGTTCTGGACGATGGTGTGTGCAGTGTCTGCGTCGAGTTCCCGGTTGAAGGCGATGATGCCGCCAAAAGCGGAGGTCGGATCCGTCTGAAAGGCCCGCTCATAGGCGGCCAGCAGGTTCTCACCCACTGCCACGCCGCAGGGGTTGGCGTGTTTGACGATGACGCAGGCCGGTGCGTCGAACTGTTTTACGCATTCCAGCGCGGCATCGGTGTCGGCGATGTTGTTGTAGGAAAGCGCCTTGCCTTGCAGCTGTCGGGCGGTTGCGATGCTCGCCTCGGTTCGGCCGCGGTCGATGTAGAAGGCCGCGCGTTGATGCGGGTTTTCGCCGTAACGCAGGGGTTGGGCGAGCGCGTACTGGAGGTTGAGGGTGCGTGGGAAGAGCTCGCGGTCGCCGTTGGCGTCGATGCGCCCGAGGTAGCTTGCGATCATGCCGTCGTAACGCGCGGTGTGCTCGAAGACCTTCACGGCGAGGCGAAAGCGCGTTTCCGCGCTGACACTCCCCGCCTGGGCCGCCATTTCTTCGAGCACCCCGGCGTAATCGTCAGGGTCGACGATCACGGTGACGTCGGCATGATTCTTGGCCGCCGCGCGCAGTAGGGTCGGGCCGCCAATGTCGATGTTTTCGATCGCCGCTGCCAGGGTGCAGTCAGGTTTCGCGACGGTGGCCTCGAAGGGGTAGAGGTTAACCGCGACCAGGTCGATACGCGGGATGTCGTGGTGGGCCATCACGGCATCGTCCTCGCCGCGACGTCCCAGGATGCCTCCGTGAATGCGCGGGTGCAGGGTCTTGAGCCGCCCGTCCATCATCTCGGGAAAGCCGGTGTAGCTTGATACTTCGACGACGGGGATGTCCGCCTCTTGAAGCAGGCGAGCGGTACCGCCCGTCGAGAGAATCTCCACGCCCGCTGTGTGGAGTCGTCTGGCAAAGTCGACGACGCCGCGTTTGTCGGAGACACTGATCAGGGCGCGGGTGATAGTCTGGGGCGAGGAGGCGTGCATGATGACGAAAGTCCGAAAAGTCCGTGTGCAAGTGCGGCATTATAGGGCAGCCGGATGAGTGGTCGCGAGTCGATGGGGGACGGCGATCCAGCAGGCCCAGTAAACGAGTCCGTGCAGTCGCTCGTCGTGGACGGCGTGACGCGGCGTTTTCTGTGCGTCACACCGACTACGACGGGTAACGGGAGTCTGGTGATCATGTTGCACGGGACGGCGCAGCGCGGGGCGTTGACCCGGCGCATCACGGGTTGGGATGCGGTGGTGGAAAGCGAGGGCGCCACACTGCTGTACCCGGATGCGGTCGGTGGCTACTGGCGGGACGGATTGCGTCCCGACGATGCGGTGAACGATGTCAACTTTATTGAACGCTTGGTCCGACATGCCCTCGACACCTTGCCCGTGGCGCCCGAGCGGATCTTTCTCGCAGGCGTTTCGAACGGTGGATTCATGGCGCAACGGATGGCGGGGGAGAGGTCGCCCTTGTTCCGCGGTGTAGCCTCGGTGATCGCCAACCTGGGGGCGTCGGTGTCTTGGCCACGCATGCCGTGGGAGCCGACTTCGCTGTGTTTGATTGCCGGTAGCGAGGATCCGATCGTCCCCTACGCGGGAGGGCGGATGTTGTTACGGCAGGCGAACGGGTTGCCGGCGGGTGAGGCGCGGGTGTTGTCGTTCGAGGCATCGGTGGCCGTGTGGGCGGATGCCGGAGGATTTGAGCCTGTGGCGCGAGTGGAGCAGCCGTTGGATGCGCCCATGTGCGTCGTGACCGCCGATTATTGGTCACCCGCCAGCGGACAGCGTATGCGGGTCCATTCCCTGCTGGGGGCCGGTCATCACTGGTTTGGCTACCCGATCGATCCGGGCTACTACGCGACTTTCGGCAGGTCGACCCAGCGATTCAGTGCCACGGAGGCCATTTGGGCGTTTTTCAAGGGCCTGCTCAGCTGATGCTGAGGTAAGCGCCGGCGATGGGGGCGCCAGGGACGAGAGCCCCGTCGTCCGGGCTCAGTTCAGGTTGTAGTCCTCGAGCTTCTTGCGCAGCGTGCCGCGGTTGATGCCGAGCACCTTGGCGGCGCGGGTCTGGTTGCCATCGCAGCGTTCCAGGACGAGGCGCAGCAGCGGGCGCTCGACCTCTGCGAGCACCAAGTCGTAGAGGTCATGGCAGTCATGACCGTTGAGCTGATCGAAATAGTCTTCGACGGCGGCACGAACGGCGTCAGCTAACGCGATACCGCCCCGGCCAGCCGCGGAGGGCGAATTCTTGGAAGTCATGCGGCCAACTCCTCCTCCCAACCTGCATCGATCCCTAAGGCGGTACATTCTAGGACGGTTCGTAATTGTTCGAGTTGTTCGGCCGGGTGTTCCGCGCCGAATAGCGTTTGTATCGCTTGTGTGGAAGCCGACTTATTAGAAAGATACCAGCCGATATGCTTGCGGGCAATGCGAACGCCGAGACCAGCTCCGTAAAACGCGTGCAACATTTGGATGTGTTCCAATAGCACGGTGTGCATTTCTGCGCAGCTGAGGGACGGTGCCGTTGTACCGGTTTCGAGGTAGTGGTTGATGTCGCGGAAGATCCACGGCCTGCCCTGTGCGGCGCGGCCCACCATGACGGCGTCGGCGCCGGTTTTTTTGAGGACGGCAGCAGCCTTCTCGGGCGTGTCGATGTCCCCGTTAGCGACCACCGGGATGGTGACAGCGGCCTTCACCTCGGCAATCGTGTCGTACTCCGCTGCGCCTGGGTAGCCGCAGGCGCGCGTGCGGCCGTGCACGGCGAGCGCCTGGATGCCGAGGTCCTGGGCGATGCGCGCGATCGAGACCGCATTGCGGCTCGAGGTGTCCCAGCCGGTCCGGATCTTCAACGTGACAGGCACTTCGACGGCCTCCACCACGGCGCGGAGTAGCTTCGCCACCAGGACTTCATCGCGCAGCAATGCCGAGCCAGCCGCCTTGCGGCAGACCTTTTTAGCCGGACAGCCCATGTTGATGTCGATGATTTGCGCCCCGAGTTCGACGTTCAGGCGCGCCGCCTCGGCCATCTGATCCGGATCGTTGCCGAGGATCTGAACGGCGCGTGGTTCGTCTTCTCCGGTGTGATCCAGCCGCAGGCTTGTCTGCGGCTTTCGCCAGAGCTGGACGTCGGCACTGACCACCTCCGAGACGGCGAGCCCAGCGCCGAATCGTCGGCAGAGCTTGCGAAACGGCAAGTCGGTCACGCCGGCCATTGGCGCGAGGATCGATGGGGACGCAATGACGTAGGGGCCGATCTTCATCGACGCGCGATTTTCTGGGGGGGCGCGTAGTGTGCCAAGGATGCGAAAGGATGGAAACCGTCTACAACCCAGAGCGCAGGACCCCAGCGGCCCGTGGCCGTCGAGCGGACGCAGAGGCGGCAGTCTTGGCTGACTGCAGGGTGTCCTATCGAGGCGACTGGAGCCCGGAGCCTGGCTCGGCAGCGGAATCTGCCGGGATATCGTCGACTACGAAGCGGTGAAGAGTGGCCTCGTGGCCTTCACAGGAATTCGAATTCAAAGGCGAGCGCGCTTCGTCCGGGGTCGTTGACCTCCAGAGACAGTTGGGCCGTTTGTCCGGGTCCCAGTGTCGCCGTAGGGGTGCTCTGCGGGTCCAGATACTCATTCGGACTGAAGCGGCGTCGCGCGATGATCTGGCCTTGCAGGTTCGCGAGACTGACTTGCACCACCGGGTAGGGCTGCTCGAAATTTGCCCGGTTGACGAAGCGTGCTTTGATCATCAGCGCGCCTTCAGTCGTGGGGTGCGAAAACACCCCGTGGCTGAGCAGCTCGAGCTTGTCGAGATCGCGCCGCGGGGGCAGCTCGCAGCCGCTCGCGCGGCAGATGACGAACAGTAACGGGCGCAGCTCCGCGTAGTTGGCCAATTCGTAGCGATGGGCGCGTAGATACTGGGCCGCGAGCAGCAGGATGAGGGCTATGGCCGCGAGGGCGCCGAGCCAGGTGTGAAGTGGCGTTCCCTTGGCAGCCGCGGCTCGCGGGACAGGCGGTTGCTGCGTCGGTACCGGCAGCTGGATACGGGTGAACCCAGGCTCGCCCGGTAGTGTCGGTAAGGTGGCACCGGCGGCGTGAGGCAGCGGATGGGGCGCGCGCTGCGGGGCTGATTCGGCGACGACACGCACCGGTCCCGGCATCGGCTTGGGTTCATGCGCAGGGGTTGACGTGCGCGGGTTGGCCTGGCGTCGGGCCAGTTCACGCTCGGCGGCGGGATTTATCGGCGCCTCGAGTGGCTTGGAGTCGATGACCGGCGTCTTGGGGGTTCCGGGCGTGGCCTCGTTGGCGTCGCCGCGCGTCAGCGCCTGGAACACGGTCCCGCACTCACCGCAGCGCACCTTGCCGTTGGCACGCTGCAGGATCGCCTGTGTGACGCGGAAGATCGCATGGCAGTGTGGACATTCGGCGTACATGTTCGCTGTCGCTGGCGGGCGGTGATCGTCTCAATGTCTCTGGCAGTCCAGCCGGACCCAGCCGTGCTTGACCGATCGAGCGGCGATGTCGAACCACGGCCGGTACGCGTCGGCCACCGCATCGGCCTGCGCCTCCAGTATGCCTGAGAGTACCGCCCAGCCGCCGCTGCGCACATGCGAGGCAAGCCGCGGTGCGAGTTCGATCAGCGGATTGGCGAGGATGTTGGCGAGCAACACGTCCACCGCATCCGGGGGCAGGCCGTCCGGGCGACACAGCAGGTAGTTGCCGCTGTAATCGCCGTTGCGTTCGACATTGTCCCGCGTCGCGGTGAGTGCCTGCGGATCGATATCGACGGCTGCGACGAAGCGCGCGCCAAGCTTCAGCGCGGCAAGCGCCAGGATGCCCGAGCCACAGCCGTAGTCGATCACGTCCCTGCACTCGGGCGGATGGGCATCCAGCCACTCGAGGCAAAGCGCCGTGGTCGGATGCGTGCCGGACCCAAACGCAAGCCCCGGATCGAGCATCAGGTTTACCGCATCCGCAACAGGCGGTGTCTGCCACGAAGGGCAGATCCACAAGCGCTCACCGAAGCGCATGGGGGCGAACTGGTCCATCCAGGCGCGCACCCAGTCCCGGTCACCGACGCGTTCGCTCTCCCAGCGCAGCAGGCTGAGCCCTTCGACGGCGGCGATCGCATCGCGCAGTGCCTGCGTGTCGGCGTCCTCGGCAAACAGCGCGCTGAGCGTAACGCGCGGCCAGACCGGGGTTTCGCCGGGCAAGGGTTCGTAGAGCGGATGATCCTCCGCGTCCTCGAGCGTGATCGCTTCCGCGCCGAGCGCTTCGAGCACCGACTCCACGGTCGCGAGTTCCGCGCCGTCGAATTCAAAGCGGACTTGTTGCCAGGCCACCGGCGTCAACCGAGATACGATGCGCGCGGTGTGCGCGGGGTGGGGCGGAGACGTCCCATCAGTGGTGCCCGAGCTTTTTCTCGAGGTAGTGGATGTCCGTGCCCCCGCGTCGAAACGCCTCGTCGCGGATGATGTCCTGCTGCAAGGGGATGTTCGTTTTGACCCCCTCGATGACGATCTCCTGCAACGCGCCGCACATGCGCGCGAGGGCTGCATCACGGTCCTCGCCGTGGACGATGAGCTTGCCGATCATCGAGTCGTAGTAGGGTGGGATCTTATATCCGTTGTAGATGTGCGTATCGACTCGCACGCCGGGTCCGCCGGGGCAGTGGTACTGCGAGATGGTCCCGGGCGAGGGCATGAAGGTCTGAGGGTCTTCGGCGTTGATCCGGCATTCGATCGCGTGGCCGCGCCAATGGACGTCGCTCTGCTTGATCTCCAGCGGCTCGCCGGCGGCGATCAACAGCTGCTGCTTGACGATGTCGATGCCGGTGACGAGTTCCGTCACCGGATGCTCGACCTGCAGGCGGGTGTTCATCTCGATGAAGTAGAACTCACCCTTCTCGTAGAGGAATTCGAAGGTCCCCGCACCGCGATAGCCGATGCGCAGGCACGCCTCCACGACGCGCTCGCCGAGCTTGTGACGCTGCGCGGCGGTGATGCCCGGCGCGGGCGACTCTTCCAACACTTTCTGATGCCGCCGCTGCATGGAGCAATCGCGTTCGCCCAGGTGAATGGCGTTGCCCTTACCGTCGGCGAGCACCTGGAACTCGATATGGCGAGGATGCTCCAGGTATTTTTCCATGTAGACCATGTCGTTGTTGAACGCCGCCAGGGCCTCGGTGCGCGTGAGCGCGATCGCGTTCAACAGCGCGGCCTCCGAATGCACCACGCGCATGCCGCGTCCGCCGCCGCCGCCCGAGGCTTTGATGATGACTGGGTAGCCAATCTCGCGCGCGAGTTTGATGTTGGCCTTTGGATCATCGCCCAAAGCGCCGTCGGAGCCCGGCACGCAGGGCACGCCGGCAGCGATCATGGCGTTCTTGGCCGAGACCTTGTCGCCCATCAGCCGAATCGTCTCGGCGCGTGGCCCAATGAAGATGAACCCGCTGGACTCGACGCGCTCGGCGAAATCGGCGTTTTCCGACAAGAATCCGTAGCCGGGGTGGATGGCCTGCGAGTCGGTGACTTCGGCGGCTGCGATGATTGCGGGTATGTTGAGGTAGCTGTCTGCCGAGCGTGGCGGGCCGATGCACACCGATTCATCGGCGAGCCGCACGTGCTTGAGATCGCGGTCGGCGGTCGAATGCACCGCCACCGTGCGAATCCCCAGTTCCCGACAGGCCCTCAGGATGCGCAGCGCGATCTCGCCCCGGTTGGCGATGAGGATCTTTTTCATCATCGCAGCGCGGCCCTATTCGATCACAAACAGCGGCTGGCCGTACTCGACGGGATTGGCGTTCTCGACCAGGATCGCCTTGATCACGCCCGCCTTGTCCGACTCGATCTGGTTGAGCATCTTCATCGCTTCGATGATGCACAGCGTGTCGCCCACGCCGACGGTTTGACCCACCTCGACGAACGGTTTCGCCGTGGGGGACGCGGCGCGGTAGAACGTCCCGACCATCGGCGAGGTCACGACGTGCCCAGACGGGGTGGCATCGGCTTCGGGCGCAGGGGTGGGCGATGGCGCTGCCGCCGGCGTTGGTGCGGCGACGGGCGCCCCCGCCACGCCGTAGCCCGGCACGGTAAGCTGGGTGTAGACGGGTGGCGCAGCGGGAGAGGAACGGGTGATGCGAACGGATTCTTCACCTTCCTTGATCTCGATCTCCGCGACGCCCGAATTTTCGAGCAACTCGATCAAGGTTTTGATTTTGCGGATATCCATGTGTCGTTCTGGCACCTCAGGATTCGTTCTGGATGTGTTCGATGGCGGCCTGCAGGGCGAGCAGGTAGCCCAGCGGGCCAAGGCCCGCGATCACGCCGGCCGCGATGTCCGACAGGTAGGAGTGGTGACGGAATGTCTCGCGGCGGTACACGTTGGAGAGATGGACCTCGATGAAAGGGATCGCGACCCCGAGTAGCGCGTCGCGCAGCGCGATGCTGGTATGGGTATATGCGCCGGGGTTGAACACGATGTAGCGCACCCCCTCATCGCGCGCCTGGTGAATGTAGCCGATCAGTTCGTGCTCTGCGTTGCTTTGGCGCGACTCGAGCGTCAACCGGTTGGCAGTCGCGAGGCGAAGGAGCGCCTGATCGATGTCGTCGAGCGTTTGCGCGCCGTATATCGAGGGTTCACGCCGACCGAGCAGATTCAGATTGGGGCCGTTCAGGACCAGGATATCCGGCATGGCGCGGATGTGATCTTTGCGAAATTGGTCGTTAAATGCGTTATCTGTGCGCGATTTTGCACAAAATACGTGGGAGTGTCCAGCAAAGCGGCAAGTTTGGCGCGGCTGGGCGCAAGATCGCGACCGTCGTCGGGAATTTGCTGCAGATTGGCGGGATGCGGCCCGGTTACAACAGCTTTTTGACCTCCGCTTCCAGGACGTCCGCGCGTAGCTCGCCGGCGTGGAAGAGGCGCATTTTGCCCTCGCGGTCGATGAGCACGCTGAATGGCAAGGCGCCCATGCGGTTACCGTACTGTGCGGACACCTGGCTGGCCTCAAGCTGGCCGTGCAGCACGGGGTAGTTGACGCCGATCTCGTCGACGAAACTGCGGGCCGCCTCGGCGTCGTCAATGGCCACGCCGACGATCGTAAAGCCGGCGCCCTGCAGCCGGGCGTGGACCTCGTTGAATCCCGGCATTTCCTTGCGACAAGGCGGACACCAGCTCGCCCAGAAATTCACCAGAACGACCCGACCGTCCCACTCGGCTATGTTGCGTGGCTTGCCCGCGAGGTCGGGCAGTGTGAAGTCCGGTCGTCGTTGCCCTGCCAGCGCGGCGTTTGTCGACATCGGTCTCGACGGGCCTGCCTTCGGGCCGGTTGCCTCGTTGAGTTGCTCGAACAACCAGAAGCCCGCGAGCCCGGCTGACAGCGCGACGAGTACGAGCGGCAGGGCGCCGCGCCATGGCGATGGGCTCATCCCACGTAACCCGGGTTATTGCAGGGCCTTTTCGGCGTGTGCATTAAACTTGGCAGCGGGTACGAAACCGACCACCCGGTAGTTCTTCCGCTCGGTGCCCGAGGCGTCGAAAAACAGGATGGCGGGCGGACCGATCAGGCCGAAAGCCTTGAGCAGCGCCCGGTCCTGCTCGTCGTTGGCGGTGACGTCGGCCTTCAGCAGCACAGCTCTGCTTAGCGTGGCCTGCACCTGTGGATCACTGAAGGTGAATTTCTCCATTTCCTTGCAGGAGATGCACCAGTCCGCGTAGAAGTCGAGCATCGCCGGACGTCCGGAGGCCGCTGCGCTGGCAACTGCCCTCTCGAGTCCATCAGTACCCTTGACCGGCAGGAATTCGAGCTTCTCCGAAGCGATGGCTGTTCCCGCGCCGCCGCCGGATGCGAAAACGCCCTTCAGCGGCTGCAGCACGTCACGCCCGCCTCCCGCGGCGCCGACGACCAGCAACGAGCCGTAGAGCACCAGCACGTAGCCCAGCCCCTTCCACAGGTGGTACCAGCTCGACACGTCGTGCGGCAGGTGGCGCAGTGCCCCCATGTACACGCCGGAGACGATCAGCAGAACCGCCCAGAGCAGCATGGTGACGGCAGCCGGCAGCACCCGCTCCAGCATCCACAGGGCGACGGCGAGCAGCAGCACGCCAAACACGGCTTTGACTGCATCCATCCAGGCGCCAGCGCGAGGCAGAAGCTGGCCAGCCGAGGTGCCGATCAACAGCAGCGGCAGGCCCATGCCCAGGCTCAGCGCGAAGAGCGCGGCACCGCCCAGCACCGCATCGCCCGTCTGGCCGATGTAGATCAGCGCGCCGATGAGGGGTGCCGTCACGCACGGCCCGACGATGATCGCCGAAAGAAAGCCCATGATGGCGGCGCTGGCGAGCTTGCCGCCTTCCTGCTTGTTGCTCAGCATCGTCAGACGGCTCTGGATCGAGCTTGGCATCTGCAGCTCGTAAAAGCCGAACATGGACAGGGCGAGCAGCACGAAGATCGCGGCGAACACGCTCAGGACCCAAGGATTTTGGAACCACGCCTGGAGATTCGCGCCGAACAGCCCCGCGAGCACGCCAACGACCGTGTAGGCGAAGGCCATCGCCAGCACGTAGGCCAGGGAGAGCATGAAGGCGTGAGCGGTGGTGAGTTTGTGGCCGTGCCCGACGATGATGCCCGAGAGGATCGGAATCATCGGAAACACGCACGGCGTGAACGCGAGCAGCAGGCCGAAGCCGAAGAAGCTCACCAGGGTCAGCAGGGTGTTGCCACTGGCCAGCCTGCCCGCGATGGCGTCCTGCTCGGACGGGGGCTCGCCGGCGCTAACCGCCGGTGCGGCCGCTGCCATGGTGGCTGGGGGTGCCGTCGCGGCACCCGAGAGCAGCGCGAGCTGGGTCGGTTCGAAAGCGACCGACTTCTGCATCGGCGGGTAGCACACGCCGATGTCGGCGCAACCCTGATACTGCGCCTTGACCGTCAGGCTGCTTGGCGCGCCGGCCAGGCCTAGAATCGGGTACTCGAGCCGCAACACGCCACGGTAGATCTCCACACTGCCGAATGTGGGGTCTTCGTGCCGCTCCGCAGGTGGAAAGACCGGGCTGCCCAGCGAGGCGCCGCTCGCACCCTCCACGGAGAGCTTGAGCTTGTCTTTGTACAGGTAGTAGCCGTCGGCGACCCGCCACTCCGCCACCAGCCGGTTGGGCGCGGAGAGATCGGGGCGAAACGCGAACGCCTCGTCGGGCGGCAACAGCTCCGGCTGACCGCCCAGGTCGTCACGCAGGTCGGAGAGCACGCTGCCTTTGGCCGCCCCCACCGGGGCTGCCGCCGGGGCCTGGGCGAGCGTGAGGCGAACACTCTTGCGCTGCGGCGGGTAGCATACCCCCACGTCAGCGCAGCCTTGATAGCTCGCCCTGAAATCGACCTCGCCGGTACCGCCCTTGACCGGGATGCGGATGGTGATCGTGTCGCGATAGGTCTCGACCTCCCCAAAGAATTCGTCCTTCTTTTTCTGCCCCGGCGGGAACTGCGCGTCGCCGAGAGTCGCGCCATCCGCCGTCTCGAACTTGAATTTCTCGCGGTACAGGTAGTACCCGGGCGCGATCTTGAACTGGGTCTCGATCACGCCGGGCTCGGCCTCGCGGGCGCTGAAGGCGAAGGCATCGTCGGGTGCGAGCAACTCGTCCTGACCGACCGCGAGCGCGGTGAGACTGAGGAGCGAGAGGAGCGCGATCAGGAGCCACTTATTCAACATGCGTGTTCTCGTTGAGCCAGTCCAGGTAGTTCGCCGCGCCGGCCGCGACGTCGAGCCCCAGCACCTCGGGGACCTCGTAGGGGTGCCGGCTGCGCAAGAATGCCTCGAGTTTATGCCAGAGGGCCTTGCGCGTCTTGATAACCAGTTGCACCTCGGGTTCGGTGTGCACCGCGCCCTGCCAGGCGTAGACCGACGTCAGGCCGGGGATGAGGTTCACACAGGCCGCGAGCCTCGCCTCCACGAGCTCACGGGCGAGTCGCGCGGCCGTCTCGGCATCCGGCGCGGTGGACAGAACGATCATGGTATCGGTAGTCACTACGAGATTCCGGGGTAAAAAGGATGCACTGCCGCAGCGGTTAAAGGGGCCTAGGGCACGTCGACCCTGACGGGGAGGCCAGGGGCGAGCAGCGTCGATCTGCCCGGCAGGATTTCAACGTCGACCGCCACGCGTACCCCGCCGGCGGCATCCGTGCGGCTCGCGAGACCAACGGCACGCACGCGGGCATCCAGCGTCTCGCCCTGCACGACGGCCCTCAGGCCAGCGCCCTTGTCGAGTCGGGCGGCGCGGGACGGGTCGGCCCAGATGCGGGCCAGCCACCTTTCGGTCGAGGCCAGCCGCAGCATGGGGGTGACTTGGTACTGGTTGGCGACGGTCTCCCCGGCCTGGACGCTGCGTTCGATCACCACGCCGTCGAAGGGCGCCTTGACGACCGCGAACTCGAGATTCAGGCGCGCCAGCGCCACATCGGCCTGGGCACGGCGGAGATTGGCCTGCTGCGTCGCGAACGCGAGCTCGGCGTTCTGCAGCTCGGTGTTCGACAGCACAGTGCGCTTGTGCAGTTCCTGGGCGTGCTTGTACTCGCGCTCGGCCTCGGTGAACCCGGCCTCGAATCGCCGCGCCTCCGCCTCGGCGCGCTTGAGCTCCGCATCGAATGTCCGCGTGTCGAGCGTGGCGAGGACGCTGCCTTTCTTGACGTGGTCGCCGACCTCGACGCGCACACTCGCCACGCGCCCGCTCAGCGGGGTGCTGAGGGTGGCCACTTCGGCCCACTCGAGTGTGGCGGGATATTCTTCGGCGTGCAGTGCGCCGGCGAGCGCGACAAGGAGGGGGAGGGTGGCCAGGGC
>CAYSFW010000055.1:0-6802 GCA_964430355.1 uncultured Thiotrichales bacterium | reverse complement strand
CGCTGGCGCGCTCGGCGGTGCTCTTGCGCATGCATTCCGCTTCGCAGGACCCGACGTCCTCGACACGGTAGCGCACGGGCCCTTGGCGCTTGAGAAAGACCGGCCCGATCCCTTCGGAGCGCCAACGTTCCCAGGTGGCTTCGCTGACGCGCCAACGGTCGGCCAGTGGGCGTTGGTTGCGGTGTTTGATACTCACGATTCGCTCCTTACGGGTTGTTGCGGAAACGTGAGGTCAGTCTCGGAGCCGGGATGTGCGGGCGTCCGCCACCGCCATGTACGGGCGGATGTACGGGCGTGGCTGAAGTGGGGAAATGCGGGGCCCAGAAAGCGAAAAACCGCCCGAAGGCGGTCGTGTGGATCAATGAAGGATGGGCAGTGCAGGTCAGTCGAGCCGGAACCGGTATTTGCCCTTCTCCGGGTTGTCGATGTAGTCCTCCCAGTGGATGTTGCCGCTAAAGAGGTTCTGCATGCGTTGGCTGCGGGCGGCTTTCTTGTCGGAGTAGGCGGCCGCCAGGATCTCGCCGGCCGACAACAGCCAACGGTCGTTCACGGCTTGCTCGTACATGTAGCGGACGGCCGCCGCTTGGCGCTCGCCCTTGATTACCCAGGGCCTGTTGCTCTTGCTGCGAATAGTGAGCGTGTGGGTGTATTCGTCGAAATGTACGGGCAGCACTGGTCGAAGCGTGCCGTCCGCGGGCGTCGCCAAGGTGCGGTGGAGCAGGTCCACGTCCACGGTGGGTGTCGGCACGTAGTCCACGAGCACATCGCCTACGGCTGCGAAGCGGTAGTTCCTGGGAGGACGGATGAACTCGGGCAGGGGCTGTCCCGACGTCAGAATCAGGCCCTGGTCCGGCAGTGTCGGGGAATGCAAATGCCGGAAGACGTCGTCCACCGATTGCGCGAGCCCGCGAACGAACCACACCTCTGTATGTGCCAGGCCGATCCGCGCCTTGCCGAGATGCCACAGCACGCCGTCGATGGCGGGCGATTCGATTCCTTTGCGCATAGCCTGTGGAATGTCGAGCAGATCGGCAACGGTGCCGAGCAGGATGGCGGGGCGAACGGCGTAGACCGCTACGTCCACGGCATCGACGAATCTCAGCCGGAAGGATTCCGGGCAGCGATACCGGTATCGGGCCGGATCGTCGTCCTCCTCCAGTTCGACGGGGACGTGTTCGTCACGGCATGGCGCCGGGAAGGAGCCGGCGTAACCGACGCGTTCGAGCCACGCATCCCGCGCCTTGGGCGGCATCGACGTGATACGGGAGAGGTCCCAGCCGGGAACACCGCGCAGGACTTGGCCATCGACATCGGCGAGCGGCTGGCGAGAGCGCTCGAACAGGTCGAGCAGCTCAAGCAGCGACTTCGTCGAGAGGTGCTTCGACGACATCACCGATCTCCTTGACCAGCTTCCATTTGGCGAGCAATCGATCGCACAGCGCCCGGTCCTTCTCGCGCTTGGTCTTGATGTTGCACTTGT
Organism: uncultured Thiotrichales bacterium; assembly: GCA_964430355.1. GTDB lineage: Bacteria > Pseudomonadota > Gammaproteobacteria > UWMA-0217 > UWMA-0217 > CAYSFW01. The sequence goes on along the minus strand of CAYSFW010000055.1, from coordinate 5,322 downwards.
TGTCGTCGCGCAGAATGACGGAGATCGTTCGCGCCCGTTCCCGGCCGACCTTCTTCAGGCGAATGGACAATCTGGCGTAGGTCAATCGGTGGTGGCGGAAGTCGAAGGACGGCCCGATCAGCGACTTCGCAGCCGTGTGGATGTCGTCGGGGTCCTTCGCCCAGATCTTCACCAGCAGCGAACGGTGGTTCGAGTCCGTGTAACCGAGCTCAGCCATCTTGACCGAAGCGACATTCTCGCCTGTGAGGTCGAAGGCGCGCGGCGCCGCGAGGCTTTGGTAGTCGTACTGCTTGATCGGGATCTTCTCGCCGGTGATCGGCGACTGCAGCAAGCCGTCGGCCACGATCCGCGCCAGGGCTTCGCGGCCGCCGGTGTCTTTGGACAGGACTTCGAGGTGGCCGTTGGCCGGCTCATAGGTGATGTGCGACGACACCGCCCGGATCACCTCTTGCGGCACCAGTTCGCTGGACTGCACGCAGTCGATGATCTCGGGAGGGCGGTTGTGGTGGATGCTGATCTGATACAGCTCCACGTCCTCGCCGGTCTGCGTGTCGGGGCGCAGGCGCTTGAAGATCTCGATCGCGACGGCGTCATTGGAACAGCCGAGCTGCTGAGCGACGGTCTGGTGAAACGCCTCTTTCGCGGCTGCATCGTCGAGTACGGCGAGGTTGGTCGGTGCCATGAAGCCGGAGTAGCAGGAGGCGCTTTGCCGGAAGACGTCGGCCTGCCGGGCATTCAGCGCCTCCTCGAAGATCCTGGGTTCGTTGAGGTGTAGCCACAGCGCGCGGTGATACTGGTTCGGGATCGCGGCGAAAGCCTCCCGGTCCTGATCATCGAAGATGTCGTCCTTGAAGCCGTCGATGACGTCCTGCCCGGGACCGTCCGACAGCAGGACGATCCGCTCGGCCACTTCCTCGATCCGTTGCCGTTCGCCCACCCCGAGGGCGGAGAGGACAGCCTCCATCGGTTCGCGCTGCTGCTTCTTCGGTTTCTTCGGGTCCAGGTCCGGCATGGCCAGGCCGAACTCGTGCACCATGAACTCGCGGAACACCTCCGGTGGCAGGTGGCCCAGCAGCTTGGACAGGTTCTCTGCATCGTTCATCGACTCCCCCTTTCGCAAGGCGTTGATCGGGTTGGTATCAGCCCGACCCGCCCCTTCTTCTTGTTGGGGTGTGCAGACCGATGGCGTTCGGCGTACCGAACTATTCTGATTGTCTCGGAGCGGTGCGGGGTTTGTCAAGCAGGTACGAAAACGTTCGGTCTGGTGGTAACATCTTCGGACTGACGCAGAACGTTTAGGAGAGTCCGGTGCCATCGCCCTTGGGGGACAAGATCCGCGCCTTGCGGAAGCAGAAGCGGCTCAGCCTCGAGCAGCTGGCCGAGCTGACCGACTCCAGCAAGAGCTACATCTGGGAGCTGGAGAACAAGGACGATCCGAAGCCATCGGCCGAGAAGATCGGAAAGATCGCGGCCGCGCTGGACGTCACCACGGAGTTCCTGTTGACCGAGTCCGTGACCACGCCGGACGAGGAGGTGCTCGACGAGGCCTTCTTCCGAAAATACAAGAGCATGTCCGAGCCGGACAAGAAGAAGATCCGCAAGATTCTCGACGCGTGGGAAGATGAATGACAGAGGCGAAAAAGCCCATGGCCGAGGCCAACCGCATCTCGGCCATGCTCAACACGGTTCTGGGCGCGGATCGGTTTCCGGTCAAGGTCGATGAGCTCGCCCTGGAGTACTCGCGCCAGTGTTTCGCCGACTCGCCGATCGACATGATCCGGGGGGAGGATCTGGACGGCTTCGACGGCCTTCTGGCGGCCAACAAGACGCGGTCGAAGTGGCTGATCCTCTACAACAGCGCCACTCCATCGGAGGGACGCAAGCGCTTCACGATCGCGCACGAGTTCGGTCACTACATCCTGCACCGCCATCAGCAGGACCGTTTCGAGTGCGGCGACGACGACATCGAGACCGGTGACAACGACGAGCGGGACATCGAGGCCGAGGCGGATCTTTTCGCGTCCACCCTGCTGATGCCGCTGGACGACTTTCGGCGCCAGGTCGACGGGCAGCCGGTCAACTTCGATCTGCTGGGTCACTGCGCCGACCGCTACGGCGTCTCGTTGACTGCGGCAGCTCTGCGCTGGACCGAGATCGCGCCCAAGCGAGCGGTGCTGATCGCCAGCCGCGACGACCACATGCTGTGGGCCAAGTCGAACAAGGCGGCCCTCAGGTCAGGCGCATACTTCGCGACGCGCAAGAACACCATCGAGCTGCCGCACGATGCGCTGGCGCACAGCTACAACGCCTTTGACACGGCCGACATCCGGACGGGGCGCGCCCAGTCCTGGTTTGCCCGTGAACCCGCCAGCATGCCGGTCACGGAGATGACGCGTGTCGCGGGTCAGTACGACTACACGCTGACACTGCTATTGCTGCCCGAGGCCGAGTGGCAAGGCGCGCGCCACGACGAAGAGGAACCGGAGGAAGACACTTACGACCGCTTCATCCGCAACGGCCAGTATCCGGTGCGGTAGCTCATGGCGGATCGATCATGAGCGCCCACAAGTGGCAATTCGCCTCCCGTTTCCGCCGTCATGCGTTCGGCTGGCGATCCGACACGCCGGTGCAGCGGATCAAGGAAGCCATCGCGGAGATCAAGCAGGTCGCCCGCAAGGAGCCTGTGCTCGCGGCTGAGGGTGCCATCACCTTGCTCGAAAAGCTCTCGCCGGCCCTGGAACAGGTCGACAGTTCATCGGGCGCCCTGGGTTCGGCCGTCAACAAGGCCATCGACATCCTGGTGCCCATCATCGTCAAAGCGGATGTCGAGCCACAGTTGCGGCAACGCTGGCTGGAGCGTTTGTGGCAGGCGCTGCAAGACGACGAAATGCCCTACATCGAACTGCTGGGCGACTACTGGGGCGAGCTGTGCGTGACCCCGGAGCTGGCATCGCACTGGGCCGACGAGTTCATGCCTGTCGTTGAAAGCGTGTGGAGCCCGAAGGCGTCTGGTCACGGATTTTTCAAGGGCACCAGCGCCTGCCTGGCATCCTTGTACGCGGCAGGCCGCCACCAGGAACTACTGGCGCTGATCGACAAGGCCCCATTCAAGTGGTGGCACGATCGGCGCTGGGGTGTGAAGGCACTGTCGGCGATGGGCAAGAAGGCGGAGGCGATCCGCTACGCCGAGGAATCACGTGGTCTCAATGATCCGGGCTGGCAAATTGCGCAAGCCTGCGAGGCCCTCCTGTTGTCCTCCGGATTGACCGACGAGGCCTACCGGCGCTATGCCTTGGAGGCGAATCAGGGCACAACGAACCTGGCGACGTTTCGTGCCATTGCCAAGAAGTATCCCAACAAGCAGCCGGAAGAGATCCTGCGCGACCTGATTGCCAGCACGCCCGGCGCCGAGGGCAAATGGTTTGCCGCCGCCAAGGACGCGGGGCTGTTCGCCGTCGCTGCTCAACTGGCGACACGCAGCCCGACCGATCCGCGCACCTTGACCCGCGCCGCCCGCGACTTTGCCGTGAAGCAGCCTGACTTCGCGCTCGCCGCCGGCCTGGCCGCGTTGCACTGGATCTCCCTCGGATATGGCTACGACATCACCGGGGCTGATGTGCTCGACGCTTATTCGGCAGTCACGCAGGCGGCGGCAGGCGCAGGCGTCCCTGCCCAGCGCGTGAACGAGCAGATCCGGGAAATGATCGCCAGCGCTCAGCCCGGAGATTCGCTGGTGAAGACGATCCTCGCCCGTCATTTATCGGGCTGACAGGAACCGGCTTTTCGCCACAGCCCGCATCAGTCCGCACGCCTCCGAAACTCCCTCATGGTGTCGGCGGCAGTCCGTCCTGACAATTTCGCTTCATGCGAGTTGGACAGACGGGACCGCTACCGATGCATCGATTCAACCATCTACCACCCGACCGGATGACGCCGGAGCAGCGCCGGCGCGAGATCGCGTCCCTGCTGGCAAACGGGCTCGTGCGCTTGCGCAACGGAGGTGCTGCGCAGTCCGCAAACATGGCCGCAGAGAGCGAGTTTGAGCTTGGCTTCTCCGGCCACCAGCGCCTTCATAGCCACCCCGTCAACAACACTTTGGAGGAGGCTCCATGAAGGCAAGCACCGTCCCACCCACCCCGCCGAGCGTCGTCGCCCGGATCGCCGGGCTCCCGGATCTCTCGATAGAGGAAATGAGGGAGCTTTGGCGAGAACTCTTCGGCAGCGACAACCCGACGCCCAATCGCCAGTTCATGGAGCGGCGGATCGCGTACAAGCTGCAAGAGATCGAGTTCCGCAAGGTCGATCCCAGCCTCTTGGAGCGCAACAAGCGGCGCATCAAGGCCCTGGTGGAGACCGGCAAGGCGCGCAAGCTCGATCGCGACATCCGGCTGATGCCCGGCACCGTGCTCACCCGGGAGTACCAGGGGATCGAGCACCGGGTGACGGTCGCCCAGGACGGACAGTATGAGTTCGAGGGCAGGCGCTACCCGAGCCTGTCCATGATCGCCCGCGAGATCACCGGCACCCGCTGGTCCGGGCCGCTCTTCTTCGGCGTGAAGGCACCGGCCAAGGCGAAGAATCCGAAGAAGCAGGGAGGTCGGCGATGAACGAAGCCCTGAAGCGCCGCCTGCGCTGCGCCGTCTACACTCGGAAGTCCACCGACGAGGGGCTCGACCAGGAGTACAACTCCATCGACGCCCAGCGTGACGCCGGCCACGCCTACATCGCCAGCCAGCGCGCGGGGGGCTGGATTCCGGTGGCCGACGACTACGACGATCCCGCCTTCTCCGGTGGCAACATGGACCGGCCGGCGCTCAAGCGGCTGCTGGCCGACATCGAGGCCGGCAGGATCGACATCGTGGTGGTCTACAAGATCGATCGCCTGACGCGATCGCTGACTGACTTCTCGCGAATGATCGACGTCTTCGAGCGCCACGGGGTCTCCTTCGTCTCGGTCACCCAGCAGTTCAACACCACCACCTCGATGGGGCGGTTGATGCTCAACATCCTGCTCTCCTTCGCCCAGTTCGAGCGGGAAGTGACCGGCAAACGCATCGGCGACAAGATCGGCCTAGCCAAGCGCAAGGGCATGTGGATGGGCGGCGTGCCTCCGCTTGGCTACGACGTCGAGAACCGGCGGCTGGTGCCCAACGAGCGCGAGGCCAAGGTCGTGCGCCACCTCTTCCAGCGCTTCGTCGAGCTCGGGTCCTCGACCCTCCTGGTGAAGGAGCTGCGCCTCGACGGCGTGACCTCCAAGGCCTGGACCACCCAGGACGGGCGGGTGCGCGAGGGCAATCTCATCGACAAGAGCCTCGTCTACAA
>CAYSFW010000054.1:0-46478 GCA_964430355.1 uncultured Thiotrichales bacterium | reverse complement strand
ATCCTGAGCCAGGCTTCCCAGCGCCTCGAGGGCACGCGCCTGGGCAGACAACCCAGCAAAGAAAAACTCCCCCTCGGCCGCACCGTTCACGGCAAAACTCTTCTCGATCGACTGCGGTAACATGACACTTACACTGTGGCTGCCCGCACACGCCCAGCCGCTGTGAGGGGCGAGCCCATGACAAATCCTGTACGCATCAAAGCCCCCACTTTCGCATCTGCTGCCTTTATCAACCCCGCAGCGCTAAGCGACCCCACTGTCTCCCTGAACGAAGCATTTGGTGTAGGCCTCCCAGTCCGGAGCGGCTCCGCACACGCATTGGCCTGCGCGATGAGTGAGAACGCCAGTGACACAGACCGCGTCCACCCACGAAGGAGACCGGGCCGTTCAAGCATCGTACGCCCCCGACATGAGCCGGCGCGCTGCGTGGTGGCCCAGCTTGACGCGCAACACGGCGGCGGTGGCCAAAGCGAGCGCGATGACCAGAGCGATGAGCGTGAACAGATGCGCCGACAGGTACCACCGCACGCTGGTCAGGAACGGCAGGCGGCCAACGTGGTAAGCAGGCATCAAACGCGAGGAGGTTACGCCGTGCTCCGACACCAAGGCAAAGTCCTTCTGGACCTGGGCAATACGCGCCGGGTCATTGAACAAGGCCGTGATCAGGGGAAGCTGTGACGGCTGCTTGGCGAGCAGCGCGACCACGGAACGGTCCTCGTCGAACGGCGATCGAAAGCCGGCCAGTGCGAGCAGGTTATCCCCCGCTGCGGCAAGCTGCGCCTTGACACTCGGCGCATCGGTCAAAGCCTGTCCTTGGGACCAGAGATCGAAACGCTCGGACCAGGTCAGTTTGCGCAGTCTCCAGCCGGCCCCGGGTTCCGCTGGCGTCACCGGCAGGAAGGCGCGCCAGTACGCTAGCCAGTCCTCACGATCCGCGCCGCCGACGAGCAGGATGTCCTTGCCGCGCGCGCGTTCGATCTCGTCGGCAAACAGGATCGAGACATGATAGGTCGCGTATCCCGTGGCCGCTCCCATGCGCCCGGTCAGTTCGAGCAAAGCCTGAAGTTCTGCCGAGTGCGGGTTCCGCGGCAGGATCACCGCCGTCTCCGACAGATCGGCATGACGGGTGAAAGGGAAGCCCATGTTGGCGAACTTGGCCAGGTCCGGCAGCCGCGTGAAATGGGTATACCCGCGCAGGTCGATGTACGAGCCAGGGTCGATGGTCCCAGAGAGCTTCAGCGTATACAGGTTGATGCACTCGGTGCCGTACTGCTCGGGGATCTGGAAATCGTAAAACAGCGTGAGCTGGTTGAAGCCGATGAGCTTGTAGGTCGGCATCGCCAGCTTCTCGGTCTGCGTCACGTAAGTGGGCTGATACTCACGAACGTCCGGCAGCTTCGCTGGAAACGGCTTGGCGCTGCTCCACAGCCCCTTGGTGGCGCCCAGGGGGAAACTACGCAAGCCTTCGGCATTCAGGTCGACGCTGAGATTGCTCTCCTTGCGCAACGGCAGATCGGTGTGATGAAACGTCAGATACAGCGGCACCGTCTCGTCCTTCCAGCGATAGAGGTCAGGGGGTATGCGAAACTTGAGTTCGACAGCATTCGGGTTGATGCCCCGGACAGTGAGCTTGTCACTCGACAACAGATCACCGAAGCGGTGCTGCCGACCGTTCTCGAGCCACCGCGGGGCGACATACGGCTCCAGCGGTTTAGGCAAGTCGGCCTGAACGAATTCGACGCGGTCCGCAGCGAGCGGCTCGTTGCCGGAGGTCAGCGCAGCCGCCGCCCGCACCAGCTCGGCCGGATCTCGCCCGGTGATGACGAGCAGCTTCACGTCCGGATTCTGGGGGTGGTTCAACAACGCAACCCCAGGCCCCTGTATGTTGAGGCCTGTGAGCAAGGGATTCTGGGTGCCGGCCAGCGAGAACACGATGCCGTTGCGTTCTGGCAGGGCATCGACGAGCACAGGAAAGCTCGCCCCCCGATAATCAGCCAGCGCGCCGAACCAGGACGACACGATGCTAGCGGCCTTGATCGCATCAGCCGATCCCACCAGACCGGCGCCGAGCACGATGGGCATGACCACCCGCTCATTGTCGTGCACGTCAAAAAACGGCAGCGGAAACAGCGAGAGATCGTTGACCAGCGACAGCGGCCCCTGGCTCATGATTACCGCGCTGTCAGGCATGATCAGCGCCTCCTTGAGCTTGGGATCGAGCTTTTCGCAGAAATCAGCGTCGCGCGGCACGAGTTTGAACGACAACTGGTTGATATCGCTGATATAGAGCGGATCAATCGGGAAACTCTGCTCGATGAGCTCTCCCGTCGCGAATTGGTCCAGCGGCAAGCTGGCAACGGACAAACCGTTAACGCTCACGTCAAGCCGGGCGTAATCCGCGCGCAATTCTTCAGCCAACACGTAGCGGAGCCTTACCTCGGCGGTGCGCGCAATCTGGTCGACCCGCAGCGAAAACCAGACATCGTGCTGCGTGTTGCCCCCGCGCAGGCGGATCGGGTTCTCCACGCCGAGATCCGTGAAGGGGATGGTCACCCCGCGCCAGTCGCGACCGTCTTTGGTCGGCGTAGAAGCGACGCCAGTGGGGGCTAGCGCCTTACGGCCCGCCGAACCATTCGGCGATGCGATTACCGGCCCGCGCAGGTCGATCATATGCTCCCTCGCATTCGCGCCCTTGGGCGCGAAGATGCCGGTCAGCACCACAATCAGAATCACCCACACCCAAACCGAGACGGCCAACCCTGGGCGCACCTGGTTTTCGGGATCATCGGTGTGGCCGAAGAAGGCTCGGAAGGCGCCACCCAGCCCGAACCGCAGGATTTCGAGGAAGGAGTACAACGGCTTGACCGGCTCACAGGCGTTGTACCACTTGTCCCAGGCAGCGTCGTGACCGTGCGAGAAGTACACGAGCTTGGCGAGCTTCTCGGCGGACATGTGTTCGAGCCGAATGCCAAGATGCGGCCCGCTGACCGTCGCGACCCGCCCCTTGAACCGGTAGGACTGCAAGCCCTCGTGCAGCTCGATGATGACGTAGTCATCGCGTTTGAGCACAGCCGGCTCCTCAAGGCGCAGGCTGATGTCGCCGGTGGAGATGTCAGAGGTGTTGGCAGGGAAGAACGTACCGTCCAGCGTTCTAAGCAGGGCCGGGTAAGTGCGATGGATGCGCGCGTTGCTGCGCCGCTGGCGCTTTTCCCAGGCGACCGCCAGCGCCGCGCCGATGACCGTGGCGTTGAACAGGGTCCAAGCCAGGTTGATGATCACGGTGCCCGTCTCGTCCGGATTCCACCAGAACAGGCGGAGCACACCGACCATCATCCCCGCCAGGTTGAGCACCAGAAGCACAAAGATGAACCGCGAGGAGCTCCAATCGAAGTGGTCCTTTTCGATCACGCCCCCTTTGTCCGTCACGTTGAACTGCCCAAGCTTTGGGAACAGGAACGTGACTAGGGTGGGGAAGAGGATGTGCGGAGCGAGGATGGTCTCGTAGACCTCCGCCCAGAAGCTGTGCCGGTAGCGGCCCTGCATCGCGGAGTTGGCGACGTGCGCCTGGAAGATGTGCGGTAGCGCATGCACAGCAATCATGGCCGCACCCGCCTGGATCACGTACGTCTCGAAAAACAGGTAAGCAAGCGGAGCCGTTAGGAACACGATGCGCGGCAGTCCGTAAAAGAAGTGCATCATCGCGTTGAAGTAGGTAATCCGCTGCGCAAACGTCAGCCCCTTGGCGAACAGCGGATTGTCCATGCGGAAGATCTGCGTCATGCCGCGCGCCCAGCGCATGCGCTGGCGGATATGCCCGGCGAGCCGCTCGGTGGCCATGCCTGCCGCGAGCGGCACGTTGATGTAGGCCGAATTCCAGCCGCGTTTCTGCATCAGCAGCGAGGTATGGGCGTCCTCGGTGACCGTATCCTGAGCGACGCCACCGATCTCCTCGAGCGCCTCGCGGCGAATCACCGCGCAGGACCCGCAGAAGAATGCGGAGTTCTACGTGTCGTTGCCGTCCTGCACCAGGCCGTAGAAGAGCTGCCCCTCATTCGGCACGCGGTGGTAGATCTGCAGGTTGCGTTCGACCGGATCCGGCGTGAAGAACAGATGCGGCGTCTGCACGAGGCCCAGCTTGCGATCCCGCAGGAACCAGCCCACGGTTTTCTGGAGGAACGAACGCACCGGTACGTGATCACAGTCGAATACCGCAATCAACTCGCCGCGCGAGCGCGTAAGCGCGTTGTTCAGATTGCCAGCCTTCGCGCCCTTGTTACTGTCGCGGTGGATGTAATGGACGCCGGCCTGCAGCGCGAACTGCTCGAACTCAAGTCTGCCGCCGTCATCGAGGAGGTAGACGTTAAGCTTGTTTGCCGGCCAGTCGATGTCCTTGGCGGCGAGCACCGACGGCGCCACCACCTTCAAGGGTTCGTTGTACGTGGGGATGAAGATGTCCACGACCGGCCACAGCGACTGGTCTTCCGGCAGATTCGCCACCGGCCTGCGCAGGGGCCAAATGGTCTGGAAGTAGCCGAGGAAGAGCACCGTCCACGCATACAGCTCGGCGAGCAACAACCCGATCGAGAAAAAGTGATCCCAAAACGTCAGGGTCACTTCCGGGTCGAACCAAGCCATCGACTCGGTGATCCGCCAATAGATGTACCGACCCGTAGCGACCACCGAGATGATAACCAGCACGATCAGCCGGTAGCGCGACGTTTCGTTGCCCTGGCGAACGAGCATCGAGAAGCCCAGCGAGGCAAGGGCGAACAGCAACTGCTGTTCCAACGTCAGGGGAACGGAACTGACCAACACCACGAGCAGTGCCGCGACGATCAGTCCCAGCCATAAAAACAGGTTGTCCGCAGGCTTCAAGGGTGTCTGCATGCGAGAGATCCGGGCTCAGCTTGAGTTTTCATGGACTTGCCATCGTATGGGGGAAGCGTGACTGATCGACCGGTAATCCGCCGGAGACTTTGCACCCCCCCCTCGAGATCGGATTGAAACCATGGGCGATCGGCGTCCCAATGAACCCTCAACCGGCACACATGAGCCCATGCGGCGTTACCGTTTCGAGGCCCTGCCGCCCGTGTGCGCATCACCGTTTATCGCGTGTATGCACGACCTTGTAAGTCTTCCCCTTTGCCCCTCGGGCCAACAGGGCAGCAGCCAGGCACACAAAACCACTCACCACCCTTTTTTTCGCGCCTCATCCTCCCAACCAAGCCGACGCGTAGGGCAAGTTCACAAAACCACGTAAAAACAACTTATACACGTCCGCAGCCGGTTTCCGTAGCCCAAGTCACGAAACGGCAAACTCCCGACCGAAAGTTTATGAACTGACTCGTGCCGCTGGCCATGCTCGACGGCGCATGGCGAAGAAGTTTGGGAAACGCTGGCAAACTGGTGGCGCGGGGTAGAGTGCCTAGCGCACGGTGCATAGCGACGAGACTAAGTCTCGCGGAATGGCGTGGAACGGCGTCAGCCGGCCCGTGGCGCACGCCAGAAGGCCCGCAGTAGTCATCCAGTCGACACGCGAGGAGCGGGCATCGCGCAACGCAGCGAATGTGCCCGCGCAGCCGCTTGATCCGCGTTTCCATAGTCCAACGATGTGGAAACGGCAGCGATCACGCGCCGCCGTGGGATGGATGCGAAGCATTTACCGGCAGCGATGATTCACGGATAGCGACTCATTCTGGAGCCGCGACGGCCGGCGTGTGTTGCCCCGCCGGTCCCGGCCGGGGACGCGGCCTTAGCCAGGGTCAGTCCAGAACGTGCGAGACCATGCCATCGGCCAGCTTTGGCTCGAACCACGTGGACTTCGGCGGCATGACTTCGCCCGCATCGGCCACCGCCATGAGCTCCTCCATGCGGGTGGGGTGCAGTGCGAAGGCTACCGCCATCTCACCGCTGTCCACCCGCCTCTCGAGCTCGGACAGCCCCCGGATGCCGCCAACGAAATCGATGCGCTCGTCGCGGCGCGGGTCGGCGATGCCGAGCACAGGCTCAATCAAGTAGTTCTGCAACAGGCTCACATCGAGCCGTGCGACCGGGTCATCGACCGGAATGCGCTCGGATGGCAGCGAGAGCCGATACCACTGGCCGGCCAGGTACATGCCGAACTCCGCCGGACGGTCGGGCTTCAGCGCCGCGGAAGCCGGCTCGACGCCAAACGTTTCACCCACACGCACCAGAAACGCCTCAGCACTCAGTCCGTTCAGATCGCGCACCACGCGATTGTAGTCCATGATCTTCATCTCGTGATGCGGGAAGATCACCGCGAGGAAGTAGCGCCATGAGGCATCAGCATCCCCGTCGCGCTTCGCGCTCACCCGCGAGGCGGCCGCCGAGCGATGGTGCCCGTCGGCGATGTAGAGCGCGGGCAAGGCGTCGAAATCGGCTACCAGCCTCGCGATGTTCGCCGCGTTGTCGATCACCCACAGCTGATGGCGGATCCCGTCATCGGCGAGCGCATCGGTATCGGGCGTCCGGATCGTGACCTTCGCGAGCAACGCGTCGATCTCGGGTGCACACGGGTAGGCCAGCAGCACGGGGCCGGTCTGTGCGTTGACGGCCTCGATCTGCCGCACGCGGTCATCCTCCTTCACGGGCCGCGTGAATTCGTGCTTGCGGATGCGATTAATGTCGTAGTCGGCCACCGAGGCGGCCGCGACGACGCCGGTCTGCACGTGCTCGCCCATCGTGATGCGGTAGGCATACAGACAAGGCGAGGCATCGCGCGCGAGTACCCCCGCATCAATCAGGGCGGCCAGATTCTCGGCCGCCTTGGCGTACACCTCGGGCGCATACGGATCAACATCAACCGGCAGGTCGATTTCCGGCTTGGAGATGTGCAAAAAACTCCACGGCTTGCCCTGCGCACGCTGACGCGCCTCGGCGCTGCTCAGCACATCGTAGGGCGGGGCGATGACCTCGGCTGCACGACTTGGAACCGGGCGCAGACCTCTAAACGGACGGATGAGTGACAAGATGGCTTCCTCTGGCTGGCGCAATTCAGGGGCGGCATTCTATCAGGGCGACGAAAACCCTGACGAGCCACCTCCTTACGCGGCCAAGCCCCAGTCCGTCCGTACCTCGCTGCACGCAGCGACGACGCGTGTGTGCCTGGTATCCCAGTGCAATAACCCCTCCTCACAGCCGATGGCTTGCAACCTGGGGGATGTTGACTACACTCGAAATACACCTACTTAGAGATATTAAATCTCAAGACGACTATTTCAAAGGAGATACCAAGATGGTTAATGCCATGAATCATGCAGCGAAGGCAGAGCTACTGGGCATCCACATCACCCCCGGCTGGTCGGATGGAGAGGCGTTCGAGTCGATGGTCCGCCAGAACGCCGAGCGGGTCGGCGTCGAATTGACCGATGAGCACTGGAAGGCCATCCGCTGGGTCGCCAACGTCTACGCGGAACACGGTGAGACGCCTCCCCTGCGCCTGCTCGCCGAGACGCTAGAGCACCACTTCGCCAAAGAAGGTGGCCGCAAGCGGCTCTACCAGCTGTTCCCCAACGGGCCCATTCGGCAGATCTGCGAACTGGCGGAACTGCCTGTACCGGCCCATGCCAGTGACGGGAGTTTTGGTTACAGCTTTTGACGGCCTAAACGACCAGGAGGTGGGTGATGGACATTCGTGAAACCGGCCTGCCGCCGCGGGAACCGGCGCGCGAGCGGATCGAGTTCGATGAACAAGGGTTCCTGAAGGACCCGACCCGGTGGAACAAGGACATTGCACGGCGTATTGCGGAAATGGACGGCCTTGGCGCGCTGGGGCCAGATCACTGGTCGATCCTGTTCCACATCCGCGAGCACTACCTGAAATATGGCAGCCTGCCCGCCTTCGGGCACGTCTGCCGCACCTACCATCTCGGCAAGGATGCGGTGCGGCGCCTGTTCGGCAGCTGCCGCGGGGCGTGGCGGGTCGCCGGTCTGCCGGACCCGGGTGAAGAGGCGCGCACCTATATGAACTGACGCCGCTGGCGGGGGCGTTGCTCCCGCCGCGTCAGCCCGAGTACCAGTCCACCCAGCCGAAGTAGGCTGTCACCAGCACCACAATACCGAAGGCGATGCGGTACCAGGCGAAGATGCTAAAGTCATGCCGGCTGATGTAGCCGAGCAGCCAGCGTACGCAAACGAAGGCCGACACGAAGGCCGATATAAAGCCCACCGCCCACATGCCGAGGTCTTCCACATTGAGGAGGTGGCGCTCCTTGTACAGCTGGTAGATGGAAGCAAGCACCAAGGTCGGGATGGCCAGGAAGAAAGAAAATTCCGTCGCCGCCTTGCGCGACAGCCCGAACAGCAACCCCCCGATAATCGTCGCCCCGGAGCGCGAGGTGCCCGGGATCAACGCGAAGGCTTGCGCAATGCCGAGCTTGAGCGCATCGAGTGTGGTCAGGTCATCGACAGACTCCACTCGCACCTTGTGCTGGCGCCGCTCCGCCCAGAGGATGACGATGCCGCCCAGAATGAAGGTCGTCGCGACGACGACCGGGTTGAACAGGTGCGCCTTGATCGCCTTGCCGAACAGCATCCCGAGCACCGCCAGAGGCAAAAACCCGATCACCACGTTGAGCACGAAACGCCGCGCGGCAGGGTCGGTCGTAAAACCCGCGATGACTCGCCCGATCCGCTCGCGGTATTCCCAGACCACGGCGAGAATGGCACCAGACTGAATGACTATCTCGAAGAGCTTGCCGCGATCGTCGTTGAAGTCGAGCAGGCTACCCGCCAGGATGAGGTGGCCGGTGCTAGAGACCGGCAGAAACTCCGTGAGGCCCTCAACGATGCCCAGGACCAGGGCCTTGAACAGCAATTCGAAGTCCATGCAAAGGTTCCGTAAGTGACTCGGGAACCGCGGCCGTCGCCTCTCAACGTGAACCGCCGGGCGGAGCTTGCGCCGTCACAGGCGGTGCGACAGGTCGCGCAGGGCGAACCCGCGGAGCGGCAAGTCTAAGCCTTTTTCGAACGCGATAACCTGAAACCGTTCACCCATTTCAGACGGGAGCGTCAGGAGCTTCACGTCGCGTGCCAGCTCGATGCGCTCGCGCTCCGAACCCTGCGCAGCGGCCTGGTACAGCTCATCGAGACCATTGGCAATGAGGAAGAATGCCTGCGTCGTGTAGCCTGCCAGGCGCAGCCCGGCACCCGTACCCGCCTCGGCGACGGCCGTGAAATCCACATTCGCGGTCATGTCCTGCAGGCCAACGCGCGCGAGGACATCGTCCGTCGCGTGGTGGCGGTAGTGGCACAAAAGCGTGCCCATAGTGCGCTCAGGCAGGTAGTACTCGCGGCGCGGGTAGCCGTAGTCGATGAGCAGCACCGCGCCGACACTCAGTGCCTCCGCCAGGATGCGCATCCACGGGGCAAGCCAGGGGCTCCACTCCGAAAAATACGGCTGTCGCCAGGGCCCGGACTGTAACTGCAACAGCTCGACACGCTTGCGCAGGCGCACATCCGCCGTCCTCGCCAGCCACTCGAAACCCTCATCCCCCCAACCCACCCCACGCTCGAACACCTCATCGTCCCGCAGGGCGAAAAGCTGAACGGGCAGCGCGTCGAGCACCTCATTGGCCAACACCACACCGTGCAGATGCAAGCCATCAAGCGACTGCAGCCAGCGCGCCCTGGCCACCAGGTGCGGCACCCGCGCGCGCAAAGTCGTCCGCTGGCGCTCGCGCAGCTCGGGGCTCACTTCGAGGATGTAGTAATGCTCGGGCAACGTACCGAGCCGCTCCAACTCGGCGAGCAACTCTGCGGCCAGCGCCCCAGTCCCTGCGCCGAATTCAAGGAGGCTCGCCGGACGCTCGACCGCATTCAGCACTTGGGCGCACTGCCGGGCCAGACAGCGAGCGAACAACGGCGAGATCTCGGGCGCAGTCACGAAGTCACCAGCCGCGCCAAATTTGTGCGCGCCAGCGACGTAATAACCCAGTCCCGGCGCGTAGAGCGCCAAGTGCATGAAACGCGTGAACGGCAAAAACCCGCCCGCCGCCTGGATCTCGACGCGCATCGCCTCCTGCACGCGCTTTGCGTGTTCTTGCTCGTCCGGACCGGGCTCCGGTAAGGTCTCGCGCGCCATGTGATGATGTTCCTTGTTGTTTTCCGAAGTGTAGCCGCATGACCAACCAGAACGCACTCACGAGCGCCAAGGTCGCGCTCATCACCGGCGCCGGACGGCGCATCGGCGCTGAAATCGCCCGCACCTTGCACGCCGACGGGATGAACGTGGTCATCCATTACCGCAGCTCCGCTGACGAGGCGGAAGCACTCGCCGCCACCCTCAATGCAAAACGGCCCGACTCCGCGCGCACCGCGCAGCTCGATCTGCTCGACATCGAGGCGATTCCCGCGTTCATTGAACAAGTCATCGGCTTCTGGGGTCGGCTCGACGTGCTGGTCAACAACGCCTCGAGCTTCTACCCCACCCCGATGGGGCAAATCACCCTCAAGCACTGGGAGGAACTCACCGGCTCCAACCTCCGCGCCCCGCTGTTCCTCGCCCAGGCCGCTGCCGACGAACTCAAACGCAACCTCGGCTGTATCGTCAACATCGTCGACATTCACGCCGACCGCCCGCTCAAGGACTACCCCGTTTACTCGGCGGCCAAGGGCGGGCTTGTCATCCTCACCCGCGCGCTCGCCCGAGAACTCGGCCCGGAAGTGCGCGTCAACGCCGTTGCCCCCGGCGCCATCCTCTGGCCCGAAGAGCCCCACCACGCCGCCCAGCATCAGGAAATCATCCGCCGCACCGTGCTGAAACGCGAAGGCGAACCCCGCGACATCGCCCGTACCGCACGCTTCCTGATCGAAGACGCCCCCTACATCACCGGACAGGTCATCGCTGTGGACGGGGGCAGAACACTATCGAATTGAAAGACGAGCAAACAGTAATCAACCCAACGTACCCAAAGACGATAACAAGACCAACCCGACCTTCGACCCTGGAAATGCGGGTACTGACCGGGAAGTTAACAAGCCCGTGGCGACACCGATGCAGGCAATTATCGAAAGTGGCATCAACGTGGTCGGGTGGGAATCTTTGAGCGAATCCACCAGTAGTGATGGCAAGTGCGACATCGCGATCATAAACAAGCGCATCGATCTTGATCGGAGCAAACAGTCCCTGACGGTGACTCGCAAAATGCTTGCGAGAATCGCCGCCCATCCCGCATCGTTCGCTATGACGAATCGCTGTCTCTCGGTGTCTCAGTCGCAAGCGCCGTCGGCCAGGAATTTCGTTTTGGGCGAGAACGGATGGTCCAAGGACTACACCAGCTCCGGCCCGTGGCCGGTCACCTTTGGCGAGAACGGGTCCGCGGTCATCAGCCCTGCGTGACGGGGAGGAGATCGTCGTTACTGGCACTGCGCAGAAAGCCGATTGGTCTCAACAGGGTGTGCCTTCCCGTACAACTTTACCTCCGGGCGTGGAACCTTCTTTTGTTGTTCCTTCGTTCATCATGAAGCCTACTGTTGTTCTTTCAAAGGGCACAGAGGAATACAAGTTCAGTTTCAAACGGCTAATCCCCAGTACAAGACCGAAGTGACGGGAAGCACCGGCGGCCGCTGTCGAACCGGAAGGTGGCCTTTGGACTACAACGATAACTGCAACATCGTGACACCACCCAATGATCCGAGCTACGCGGTAACGCGGCTCGAAGCGCTGGTGTTCCACGGCGACCCCACATCCTACCGAAATGGTGGCGGCTATACCGACCTATATCCCATCACGCTGGACGGGGGGACTCATATAACTATGGGGGCCGCGGCGTGATCCTGACGGGAGACCCCAACGCCATGGAGAATGGCGGCGAGGTAGTCTCCATCAATAGGTATAGTGGTAGATGCCCGCACGCTCGGCGATGCTGAGCGCGGCACGTGGCGCCTAAGCACGGGTAAATGGCGTGAAAATGATCGAGTTCTCGGTACCTGCCCGCCTTCTGGGCGCGATGAGTGGTAACTCGCAACGGCACTTCTTCTTGGCCGTACAGGATGGCTTCGTCCGCTTGGGCAAGCGCGAGGAGCCGGGCACCTCAATCGATTTGAGGTACCCCCCTCTCGCGGAATTCCTTGACGCGCACAATGACGTGCTCGCGAACGACATCAAGGCCGCCCTCACGCCGAAAAACTAGGCTATCGCAACGCCCGGCCCGATCGCGTCGGTGCCGGGCGATCAGGCGATAGAGCATTTCGCGAAGATCAGAAATGGCCCCGGCGTGCTCGGGGCCCAGGTTTTTACGGCGCGTCTCGATGCGCGCCGCCCAACCCCCTCTTGGCAATCCATACGCCGGTTTTCCCTGCATTTTGCGCTTTTGTTGTCCCACGCACTCAGGCAGCGGAGCGCCGCGCCTATCGATCCGCACCCGGAGTTGGCCCGCTGCATTGTCCGGATCGACGGACCGGTGTTACGCTGGTGACACCTCGTCCAACGTACATGGCCATGTCGACGACTTCCTTGAAGCTCCCCGAGGATTTAAAGCAGCTTGCTGTCGCCGCGGCCAAGCGGCTGGGCGTCACGCCACACGCATTCATGGTGGAGGCGATCCGCGCCGCGGCCACGAATGCGGAGAGGCGAGGCCGGTTTGTCGCTGACGCGGTCGCGTCGCGAGAACAAGCGGTCGAGTCGGGCCAAGGGTACGCGGCGGAGGAGGTTCACGCTTATCTGCGCGATCGGGCGCAAGGCCGGCCCGCCACCAAGCCAAAGGCGAAGTCTTGGCGCGCGTAATCTACGCCGCGCGGGCACTGGCGGACCTTGATCGTCTCACGGATTTCCTGCTGGCGGCGGAACCCGCCGCCGCGTTGGAAACGGTGGAACTGATCAGCGAAGCCGTGCAAGTCCTGGGAAACCACCCGCTGATCGGACGCCCAGCGGAGCAGGGACTTCGCGAGCTGGTCATCTCCGGTGGCCAGTCCGGTTACCTGGCGCTTTACAGCTACGAGTCGGAGCTTGACACCGTCCTTGTCCTCGCCATCCGACATCAACGCGAAGCCGGTTACGATTCGGAGTAGGTGCGTGTAGTCCAGCCACGGGACTTGTGTAGTGCATATTGAGGCGCAGGTGCATCCCTGCCGCGCCAATCGCATCGGAAATCGACCATGACCATACTCATGGCGCCCGGTCAGTCCATCGTTGGCCGGATCCCCGGTAGGGGGCGCGCTGGCGGGCCGAACCTTGGAACACCTGAAGGCTTCGCACCGCGAGCGCTGCTCCTTCCCGTCTCCACGCTTGAGCAGGCACTAGGTTCACAACTCCATTGCCAGTCCAACCCGCCGGCCGGGCCGCATGTGGCCGCTCGCGACGGCGGCGTGCCACAGGTCGGCGATGGCCTCGCCGGTGTCGGGCAGGCGGAGCGTGGGGTCGAGCTCGAGCAGGGGTTCGAGGACGAAGGCGTAGCGGCGGATGTCGGGGTGCGGCAGGGTCAAGTCAGGCTCGGCAGCCACGCGGTCGCTGTAGAGGATCAAGTCGATGTCGAGGGTGCGCGGAGCGAATTTGTTTTCGCCGCGCTCGCGGCCGTGGGCGGCTTCGAGCGCTTGGAATCCGCGCTTGAGCGCTTCGGGCGGCTCGTCGGTGTCGAAGGCGACGACGAGGTTGTGGAAGTCCTCACCGGCAAAGCCCTCGGCCGGAGTCTCGTAAACCGACGAGACGGCAAGCTGGCCAAAGCGTGCGTTGAGAGCATCGAGCGCGGACTGGATGTTGCGCTCGCGTTCGATGTTGCTGCCAAGCGAAGCGTAGACGCGGGGCATGTCAGGTGAGCGCGCCACGTTCGATGCGGATGCCGACGGACTTCGCGCCGCGCACGGCGCCCGGCTTGTGGAGCGTGAGCTTGAGCCACGGCACGGCGAACTCGTCCATGATGAGCGCGGCCACCTTTTCGGCGACCGTTTCGACCAGCAGGTACTGGCTGCTCTCGACAAAGGCACGCACGCGCTTGGCCACCGCCTTGTAGTCCAGGGTGTATTCGATGGAGTCCGTCTCGGCGGCCTTTCGGATGTCGGTGGCCATCTCGATGTCGAAGGCCAGCGTCTGCTTGATCTTGCGTTCCCAGTCGTAGATGCCGATGGTGGTGTCGATGCGCAGATCCTGGATGAAGACGATATCCATGGAAACCTCGTAGCCAGACCTCCGGGCACTATACCGACCACCGCCGCAATCGACCAATTGGCCTGCTCATGCTGGGGCGACGATCAACGGTACGCGCATTTCCTCCGCACTGATGCCGCCGTGAACGCCGATGTGGGTGTATCGCTTCTCCAGCGGTAACCAGTCCTTGATGACATAACGGTCGCGCATGACGAGGGTGTAGTCGCCGATGCGGGCCTCCAGCTCGCCGTGCGATGCCCCGGGCCCGAACCAGCCCTGCTCGATGAGCGCGAGACTGGGGTACCGATCCGCCTTGCCGGCGAGCGCGTCGCGCACGTAGCGTTCGAACATGTCGGCACGCCCCGGACGCAGGTAGCAGTACGCCACCCGCGGTTCGCCGCAGAGTGGCAGGCGCAGGCAGTCAGCCAGGTCGGGATGGTCCGCGAGATCGATGCGATCCTCGGCTGTGGTGTCGATGAAGCCGTGGTCGGCGGTGACGATGACCAGCGTGTCGGCGCCGCGCATCCGGTCGATGAAGCGCTCGAGGGCCTCATCCAGTTCCCGCAAGTGGGCGAGCGCGGGCTCGCTGTGCGCGCCGTGCTCGTGGGAGAGCATGTCGAGCCGCGGCCAGTAGGCGTAGGTGTAGCCGCGCCCGGTGCCCGACTGCGCAGCGATACTGCACTGCTCGAACATTCCCTCGAGCGTATCGTACGGCAACACCCGCGCCTGCCCGAGGTGCGCGGTGTTGTAGTCGGAATGCGCAATCCACTGCGGCACCACCGCGTGACTCGTGACGCGCAGCCGGTCGAACACCGGCACGTGGCCATACAGGCGCCGCGCCAGCGACTCACCGTTGTTCGGTACAACCCCGGCGCCGCGCAGGCGCCCCGGCAAAACCGCGAGCACCGCCCCCAGCTCGCGCAGATACATGTGCCACCCCGTCATCGCGTGCTGGCGAGGCGCAAGCCCGGTCAGGAAGGCGGTGATCGCCGTCGCGGTCGTCGAGGGAAACACAGAGGTCATCCGACCCCGCAGATGGCCACGCAGGCAACCGTCGGGCACCTGCTCGACCACCCGGCTGTAGCCGAGGCCGTCCACCACCAACAACACGACGTGTTGGGCAGCGGCAACCTCCTCGACCGGCAGCTCACGCAAAGCGCGATACCCCAAGCCCTCGCCACCGAGCCCTACTGCCAGGGACTGCATCAGGTTGACGAGGCTCGCGCCCCCGTAGTCAGGCAGGAGGGTCTGCATACGACTCATGTGGCGGACTGCTGGAAGTAAGCACCAAGTGCTGCGCGAGAGTAGGCCATGGATTTTACGCGCAGGCCACAGCCACCCGTGGCCACCCCCTAGCCGGTCGAAATCGCCGTGTTGCGCGCCATCTCCTCGCGGGTGAGCGACGCGAGGTGCCGCTGCGCAAGCCGTACGTAGTGTTCGGCCGAATACTGGATGTACTCGCGTTCCTCGGCGCTCAGCGGCCGCACCTGACGGGCTGGCGCGCCGAGGTAGAGGTATCCACCCTGCAGGCGCTGCCCCGGGGTGACGAGCGCACCGGCGCCTAGCATGGCTCCGGACTCGATCACGGCATCATCGAGCAGGATGCAGCCGATGCCGATGAAGCAGGCGTTCTCCACGGTGCAGGCGTGGAGCACGGCCTTGTGACCGATGGTGACGTCGTCACCGATCTCGAGCGCCCGCCCGCCGGGCTTGAAACGGCTGTCGTGGCTGACATGCAGCACGCAGCCGTCCTGCACGTTGCTGCGCGCCCCAATGCGGATGGCGTGGACATCGCCGCGCACGACCGCGCCCGGCCAGATAGATGCGAACTCGCCGAGGGTGACGTCGCCGATCACCGTGGCATCCGGGTCGATGTAGACCCCGTGGCGAGCGGTAATCACGTGGTCCTCAAAGTTGCGGATCATGCGGCTCCTCTCTCTGCCGGTCGGTGTCGTGACAGGGTGTTGACGTGCCGATTGCGGTATCCTGTTGGCCATCTCCCGCGAACTTCCGGCAGCATGGCTTACGAGGATTATAAGTACCGATTCCACCCACGTCAGGGCATTCTGGGTCGCTTGAATGCCTACGCGCGGCTCGTGCGCCTGGACAAGCCGATCGGCACCTTCCTCCTGCTGTGGCCCACGCTGTGGGCGCTGTGGATCGCCGCCAAAGGGGTGCCGGATCTGTGGATCCTCGCCGTGTTCGTGCTCGGGGTGTTCCTCATGCGCTCGGCTGGCTGCGCGATCAACGACTACGCCGACCGCCACTACGATCCGTTCGTCACGCGCACGCGCCACCGGCCGCTCGCCGCCCGCGAGATCCAGCCGTCCGAGGCACTGGCGGTGTTTGCCGTGCTCGCGCCGCTCGCCTTCGGCCTCGTGCTGACACTCAACCGCTTGACGGTGTGGATGTCCCTGGTCGCGGTGGCGCCGGCGGTGAGCTACCCCTTCATGAAGCGCTACCACCACATGCCGCAAGTCCATCTCGGCATCGCCTTCGCCTGGGCAATCCCGATGGCCTTCACCGCGCAGACGGGCACGCTGCCCACGCCGAGCGGCTGGCTGATCTTCATCTCCGCGGTGCTGTGGACGACCGCCTACGACACCATGTACGCCATGGTCGACCGCGAAGACGACCTGAAAATCGGCGTCAAGTCCACCGCCATCCTGTTCGGAGACGCCGACCGCGTGATCATCGGCGGACTGCAGGCCATGATGCTCTACGGCCTGTTGCAGGTGGGGCTGAGCGAGAAGCTCGGCTGGGCCTACTACGTGGGGCTTGGCGTAGCGGCGATCCTCTCGCTGTATCAGCAGTTTCTCATCCGCAACCGCGTCCCGGCCGAGTGCATGCGCGCCTTCCTCAACAACAACTACCTGGGGCTTGCCGTGTTCGTGGGCCTCGCGCTCGATCTGTACCTACGGGGCCGTGCTGGCGTTTGACTCGGATTCGCGCAATCAGTATCATTCCGCTCCTTTCGCAGAGTCCTGTGTTGGAGTCTTTAAACATGTACGCGGTCATCAAGACGGGCGGAAAGCAGTACAAGGTCGCCGCTGGCGACGTGCTTCGCGTCGAAAAACTGGAAGCCGAGCCCGGCAGCGAAATCAATTTCGATGAAGTCTTGCTGGTTGCAGACGGCGAGAAGGTGACGGTCGGCGCCCCCGTGGTCGCTGGCGGCGCGGTCAGCGCCAAGGTCCGCGCACATGGCCGGGCCGACAAGGTGCACATCGTGAAGTTCCGTCGCCGCAAGCACTATCGCAAGCAGGCAGGCCATCGCCAACACTATACCGAAGTGGAAATCACCGGCATCACCACCGGCGCGTAACCCACTCACCCGAATCCGGAGAACAGACTCATGGCACACAAAAAGGCAGGCGGCAGCTCCCGTAACGGTCGCGACTCCCAATCCAAGCGCCTCGGCGTCAAGCGATTCGGCGGACAGTTCGTCACCGCGGGTAATATCCTCGTGCGCCAGCGCGGCACGCAGTTCCACCCCGGCGAGAACGTCGGCCTCGGCACCGACCACACGCTGTTTGCGAAAGCCGATGGGATCGTAGAGTTCCGTCGTCGCGGGCCGAGCAACCGTCAGTACGTTAGCGTCAAGCCGCTGGAGCAGTAAGGCGCCTCACGCATCGCATTCGAATGGCCCCGCTCTGCGGGGCTTTTTCGTTGCAGGGATGCCCGCAGCGCCGGAGCGCAACTTGCAGGCACTCATTCGCACCGTGCGTTGAGGCTTCGATCAGACTGCGACGCGGCACCTGGGCGAACGTCTGCGCGTTCCCCACCCCAACCCGTATAATGCGCGAACCTCCGCGTTGCGCACCTCCTGCGGTATAACCCCGAGACCATGAAATTCGTCGACGAAGCAAGAATCCGGGTCAAGGCCGGCGACGGCGGCAACGGCATCGTGAGCTTCCGTCGCGAGAAGTTCATCGAGTATGGCGGACCCAATGGCGGTGACGGCGGTGACGGCGGCAGCGTCTACCTGGTGGCGGACGCCAACCTCAACACGTTGGTCGACTTTCGCTTCACGCGCCATTTCGAGGCCGAACGCGGCCAGAACGGCATGAGCAACGACTGCACCGGCAGAAGCGGCGCGGACCTCGAGATACCCGTCCCGGTCGGTACGCTGGTGCATGACGCAGACACTGGCGAACTGATCGGAGACATGGTCACACCGGGTCAGCGCCTGCTCGTTGCGCAGGGTGGCTGGCACGGCATAGGCAACACGCGGTTCAAGAGCTCCACCAATCGCACGCCACGCCAGCGCACCCTCGGCAAGCCAGGGGAGACGCGCGAGCTCTACCTCGAACTCAAGCTCATCGCCGACGTGGGTCTGCTTGGGCTGCCCAACGCCGGAAAGTCCACGCTCATCAGCGCCGTCTCGGCCGCGCGCCCCAAGATCGCGGACTATCCGTTCACGACACTGCAGCCGAACCTTGGCGTGGTTCAGGTCGACCGCTTGCAGAGCTTCGTCATGGCCGACATCCCCGGCTTGATCGAAGGCGCAGCAGAGGGCGCCGGGCTTGGGCTGCAGTTTCTGCGCCACCTCGAACGCACGCGGCTGCTGCTGCATCTCGTGGATATCGCCCCCGTAAATCCCGAAGAAGATCCCGCGACCGCCGTGCGCGTGATCGAGGCCGAACTGGCCAAGTACAGCGACACACTCGCTCGAAAACCACGCTGGCTGGTGCCAACCAAAGTCGATCTGCTGCCCCCCGAGGAGGCGCAGGCGCACGTCGATGCGCTGATTGCCGAGCTCGGCTGGCAAACCCCGGTCTTTCCGGTTTCCGCCGTCGCCCGGCAGGGCCTGGAGCCCCTGCTTCAGGCAGTCATGGCGCACCTCGAGTCGCACCCCCACGAACCTCCGCAGGAAGAGGAGACCCCCGATGGATGAACTTCTGAGCAACGCCCGCCGTTGGGTCTTCAAGATCGGCAGTGCGCTACTGACCAACGACGGCAAAGGTCTGAACGCCGAAGCCCTGGGCGTGTGGGCCGAGCAGCTCGCCACACTGCGCGCGGAAGGGCGCGAAGTCGTGCTCGTCTCCTCGGGCGCGGTGGCCGAGGGCATGAGCCGGCTCGGCTGGAAAAAGCGCCCCAAGGCGCTGCACGAACTGCAGGCCGCTGCCGCCGTCGGCCAGATGGGCCTCGTGCAGGCCTACGAGAGCGGCTTCCAGAAACACGGCCTGCACAGCGCGCAGATCCTGCTCACGCACGAAGACATGCGCGATCGCCAGCGCTACCTCAACGCGCGCAGCACGCTCAAGACCCTGATCGAACTCGGCGTCATCCCGGTCATCAACGAAAACGACACGGTGGCGACCGAGGAGATCCGTTTTGGTGACAACGACACCCTCGGCGCGCTGGTTGCCAACTTGATCGAGGCCGACGTGCTGGTGATCCTCACCGACCAGGAGGGCCTGTACGACCGCGACCCCCGCAAGGATGCCAACGCCGTACTGGTGCAGGAAGCCCGCGCCGACGACGCCCAGCTCGAAGCCTTCGCCGGCGGCGCCGCCTCCGAACTCAGCCGCGGCGGCATGCGCACCAAGGTGCTGGCCGCGCGGCGTGCCGCACGCTCCGGCACCCACACCATCATCGTCAGCGGGCGGATCCCGCAGGTCATGCTGCGGGTCGCGCGTGGCGAGCACCTGGGCACCCGGCTACTCGCCGATCAGCCGCCGACCGCCGCGCGCAAGCAATGGATCGCCAACCAGTTGAAATCGCAGGGCAAGCTCTGGCTGGACTCGGGCGCCGTACACGCGCTCGTGGAGGGCCGGCGCAGCCTGCTCGCCGTCGGCGTCACGCGCGTGGAAGGCCGCTTCGAGCGGGGGGACGTGGTCACCGTGCTCGATCCCGCCGGCACACCCATCGCTCAGGGGCTGGTCAACTACAACGCCGAAGATACCCAGCGCATCGCCGGCAAACCCAGCGAACAGATTGAGGCCGCCCTCGGTTACATCGACGAGCCAGAGCTCATCCATCGCGACAACCTCATTCTGCTCTGAGGGGCGCCCGCCGGCGGCGCAAAAGTCTGCGGGACTTTGCGCGCGGCTTGCCCTATACTGCGCGTACCGCGCGTCTGACCAATTGGCGATGCGGTCTCTGCCACCCGATCGCCCGGCCGCCTCGCGGCGCACGTACCGATCCCTATCCCGTCAGCCTCAATTGGTGTCACTCAGTAACCTGAGCGGCAGGTCGTCGCTGGAGTTTGCACCAATGCAGGAAGACAACGCCTTCGCCACCCTTGGTCTCGGCCATCAACTACTCCGCGCTGTTGCCGAAGAGGGCTACACGACGCCCACCCCCATCCAGACCCAGGCAATCCCGCTGGTGTTACAGGGGGGTGATCTGCTCGCCGCGGCGCAAACCGGTACCGGAAAGACTGCCGGATTTACGCTACCCATCCTGCAGCGGCTGAGTGAGCGTCGTATCGAAGCCCGACCGGGAAGGCCGCGTTGCCTGATCCTCGTGCCCACCC
Source organism: uncultured Thiotrichales bacterium (assembly GCA_964430355.1). Taxonomy (GTDB): domain Bacteria; phylum Pseudomonadota; class Gammaproteobacteria; order UWMA-0217; family UWMA-0217; genus CAYSFW01. The sequence continues at coordinate 25,899 of CAYSFW010000054.1, read as the reverse complement.
GGGAACTCGCCGCACAGGTACAGGACTCGGTGCGGATTTACGGCAGGCATCTGCCGATCAACTCGCTGGTGATCTTCGGTGGCGTCGGCATCACGCCCCAGATCGAGGCGCTGCGTAAGCGCGTGGATATACTGGTCGCCACCCCGGGGCGCCTGCTCGACCACGCCGCGCAGCGCGCGGTCGATCTATCCGCGATCGAGATCCTGGTGCTCGACGAGGCCGACCGTATGCTCGACATGGGCTTCATCCGTGACATCCGCAAGGTCCTGGCACTCCTGCCCAAACACCGGCAGAACCTGCTGTTCTCGGCGACCTTTTCCGACGCCATACGCGAACTGGCTGCCGGCTTGCTGCACAAACCCGGCTACGTCGAGGTGGCACGGCGTAACACCGCCTCCGAGCTCGTCGAGCAGTCAGTGCACCTTGTCCCGCAACGGCACAAGCGCTTCCTGCTCACTCACCTCATCGCGCAGCACCGCTGGCCGCAGGTGCTCGTGTTCACGCGCACCAAACACGGCGCGAACCGGCTCGCCGAACAGCTGGGCAAGGACGGCATCGATGCCGCCGCCATTCACGGCAACAAGAGCCAGACGGCACGCACCCGGGCGCTCGCGGATTTCAAAAGTGGCGCGGTGCAGGTACTCGTGGCCACCGACATTGCCGCACGCGGCCTCGACATCGACCAATTACCTATCGTGGTGAACTTCGAGCTGCCCAACGTGCCCGAAGACTACGTGCACCGCATCGGACGCACCGGGCGGGCGGGCGCGAGCGGCATGGCCGTGTCGCTGGTTGCCCCGGAGGAGATGGGCAACCTTGCGGACATCGAGCGACTGCTCCGCCGCAAGATCGAATGGGCAGCCGCGCCGGACTTCACGCCTCCAGCGACCGTCTCGCCGCCGGAGCCCGAGCGCGGCCCCCGCGCGCCAGCGCCTCGTCGCAGCGGCGGTGTCGAGAAAGCGCATCGCACCAACCGCCAGGGAAAGGCGGCTATCACCCGCAGTGGCACAGACCAACCGCGTCGGCACTCACGGGACACCGGAGCATGGCACGCGAGCGAACCGCAGGGCGCAACGAGCGGCAATCGCGCCCCAAGTCCACAGCGACGCCAACCCTCCGGAAACACGGGCCGTGCCACCACCCGCAGCTTTTCGCCGAGGCGGGGGCGTAGCCCTACCTCTGACCGTTGGCGTCAGCGCCCCAGGGGCAACGACGCCGGCATCACCTAGTAGGCCGCGCAGACTCCAGAAACGCAAAAACCGGCTCGGGGCCGGCTTTTGCGTCAAATCCTGGTGATCGAGGATCGAAGCGGCGTATCAGAGCGCCTTGATCTGCGCACTCAAGCGGCTCTTGTGACGAGCGGCCTTGTTGGCGTGAATCAGCCCTTTGGTCGCGGTGGCGTCGAGCATCGACGTGGCGTCCCGGAATGCAGCAACCGCAGCCTCCTTGTCGCCGGACGCGATCGCGGCGCGGGCACGCTTGACGAATGTGCGCATGCGCGAACGCAGCGCCATATTGTGCTCACGACGCTTGATAGCCTGGCGGGCACGTTTCTTAGCGGAAGCGATGTTGGCCAATGTCTGCTCCTGGTCTGCCGTGGGACGCGGGATTAAACGAGGCGCGAATACTACGCCCATCGCAACGTGGTTTCAACCCATTGTCATGCCTTTGTCATCGGCGACTCCACTGCCGGTTGACGGCCAGCCGACGACGCAAGACAACAGCCAGCTTCCGATTGCCTCCGGCGGCGGGCGATTCCACGCGCGACATGCATCACGAAACGCGCCCCGGTTCAAGGAATGCACAGGGCGCCTGCCGTATCCTCGCCGCGCGATCGCGAGACTGTGCAAGGAGGCTTCAACATGCGACGTGTTCACACCGTTTTCTTTCTTGCACTCGCCGGGTTATCGGCCTGCGGCAAGTCCGAGGCTCCATCCGGCGCGACCGGCACAGTGCACGCCGAGACATCGACCCCCGCGACCACCGACCCGGCGGCCCCGGTGGCGCGCATCACCGCCTCGGAGGCGGCGGCCTTCGGCAACATTTACCCGGTAACGGTCAAGCTGGAAAAGGGCGAGCTGGCTGGTGGTTCCGCCATCGACGTGTTGACCCCCACCGGCGAGCGCGTGCCGGGCACCATCGAGTTGCCGGCCAACACGCCGAAGCTCTCGCAGGGCGAGCTCACGAAGGTCACGCTCGTGCTGAAGCAACCGGCGACCTTTACCGACGCCCTGCTGACCCCGCAAGGTGCCGTCGCGTCGTACGCCGATGCAAAAAAGCTGCTCGCGCCGCCAGAGGCTACCAAACCACAGGCGCGAGATGACGCGGTCGGGAGCAAGGGCAAGGACAACCCGAACAACAAGACCGGCAAGTCCGTGCAGTTCACCTGCACCCTGGATGGCAAGTCTCTGTCCACGACCTCCCAGCAAGGCCTTTCGATGGGGGCCGGTCACGAAGTGGTCTATCTTGGCCAGTCGAACAAGGATCTGCTGGCCTACCTTTCAATCGGTCCGCAAGGTGGGTCCACCTACTCCAACACCCCCGTCGACGGCGGGCACCTTGCCCTCGACAAGCTGAAGCCTGAGGATACGGTAACTCTCGTGCTCTCCCTTGGCAGTGAAATTCCGGACGACGCCCAGAAGGCCCTACGCCTCACGCTGGCCGCCAAGGGCATCACGAAGGACACGCTGACGAAGCTGCCGCTGACACTCCCGATCATGCCGAGCACGCTCGGGCTGACCACTACGCCCGTGATGCCCGCGGCCGAGGCCGTGGCACAGTTTGCCTATGACGTGTACTACGTCGGCACGGGCGGTGAACTCGTCGTCGAATCGATCGACTTGGCGAACCGGAGCATCCGCGGTACGGTGCGCGCCGACCTGCGCTTCGAGACAGTGGGGGGAAAGGGAGAAAAACTCTTCGGGGATACGGTATCGATCACCGACGGCCGCTTCGACATTTCACCGCTACCAGTCCCAAAGGCCCCAGCCGCAAAAAAGACTGCGTCGGCGTCCCACTAGAAGGCTGCGGATCACACTACGACCGTGGCTGGGACGGTCTTGAGCGAATGAAACCTGGCACGGTCCACGCCGATCGTTGCACAAAAACGGGCCGCCCCTCCGCAAGAGAAGGGCGGCTCAAGAGGGAGAACAGCAAGCGGCCTAGGCGAAGATCTTCGGCGCGCCCAGCTGCTCGTGGATTTGGTTACAGACGCTCGCGCTCAGGCGCAGACCCTGCGCCAACTGTTGGAGATAGCTGGCCTCCTGCCGCGTATCGAGGTCGATCGCCATCAACGACATGGCATAGATCTGCTGCTCCATCCCACGCGGGACGCTGGCAACGAAGGCGTTGACATCTAGCGGAGCGCTCATTTCGCGGCGCAGGAAATTCACCTCCTCCGGATCGAGATCACCCAGCTTGCCGATGATGCGCTCTGATTCCGCCTTGTCGATCTGGCCGTCGGACTTGGCCGCATTGATCATTGCCCGGATGACGAGATTGGCCTGCTCCTCCGCCTGAGCAGTGTCCAAGCCTGCTGGGACCATCCCTGCGGCAGGACCAGCCGCGCCACCGCCCATGGTTTGGGCATACTTCGCCAGTGCGCCGGTCAACAGCGAACCCAGCCCGCCCGCCTGGCCCTGCCCACCGCCGGCTGCACCCAGCAGGCTTCCGAGCAGGTCGCCCATACCGCCTTGCGGTGCCTGCGGCCGCTGACCGCCCCCAATACGGAACCGAGCATGCCGCCCAACCCGCCACTGCCTGCCTGTTGCTGGCCACCGCCCAGCATGCTGCCCAGCATACCGCCGAGGCCACCGCCTGCCGGAGTTTGCTGCTGACCCCCACCGAGCAGGCTACCCAAGACCGACGCCAATGGTGAATTGGCCTGCCCCTGACCTCCGCCGAGTACGCTCCCCAGCACGCTAGCCAGACCACCGCCAGACTGCTGCCCGCCCCCCAGAGCCGCGCCGAGGACGTTGCCCAGGACATTGCCACCCGAGCCGCGCGACAGGACACCGCTCGCCAACAGGCTGCCGAGAATCTTCACTGCATCGGCCATTTTCGTACACCTTGGTTAAGAATTGTAACTTACTGAATTTGAGATTTTTTTGATCAAATGACTCTAGTCGCCGCCAGCTACGGCGTCAAGCAGCGATAGCGTCTGACCTCGCGGTGGCACAAGCCTTCGGCGCACCGCTGCCTGACGACGCCGGTGGCGCATTAGAAAAAAACGCTGGTTAGCAAGCGCCAAAAAAAATGCGCCCGTCTTGCGATCGGGCGCCAGTTCCAGGTTGCACCAAGTTGCCGCCCGCTAGCGTGACGGCCCCCCATCAATTGCTGACAACCTCCGATTTCGACCCTTCATTGGAAGTTTTTGTTGTGGCCTTCCTTGTTGTTATCCGGCCGCCCCGGCCTTTTGTTTTTGGTCCGAGGCGCTGGGTCTGAGGAGGATATCGGCGGCCGTGACGGCAACTTGAGGGGGGAAGAGGCCCGAGAAAGCCAGCGGGCGTCACAGTTTGGTGCGAGCGCCGGTCGCGGGCCGGCTATGGCAGATCCTCGACGGCGGCTAGAGCAACACCTTTTCCACCCCGCCGTCGCGCACGCCCTCGACGAATTGCCGCTGCCAGTCCTTACCCAGGCGCTGGTTGGCGAGTTCGACGACGATGTAGTCGGTCTCGAGCCCGGTGTCCTCCACGTAGCGTGACAAGCCTTGCTGGCAAGCCGGGCAGGCGGTGAGCAGCTTGACGTTGCCCTCGTGGGCAACGTCCTCGCCGGTGAGCTTGCGGATCCCCGTGTGGAGCTCCTCGCGCTTGCGGAAGCGCACCTGGCTGGCGATGTCGGGACGCGAGACCGCGAACGTGCCCGCCTCACCGCAACAGCGATCGCTGAGCTGTACAGGTTGGCCAAGCAGTTTCGAGGCGACCTGCACCGGCGCGTAGGTTTTCATCGGCGTGTGACAGGGGTCGTGATAGAGGTACTGGACACCCTTGACGCCGTCGAGCGCCACGCCCTTCTCCATCAGATACTCGTGGATGTCCATCAGGCGGCAGCCGGGGAAGATGCGCTCGAACTCGTACTTGAGCAGCTGATCCATGCACGTGCCGCAGGACACGATGACGGTCTTGATGTCGAGGTAGTTCAGGGTGTTGGCGACGCGGTGGAACAGCACGCGGTTCTCGGTGGTGATGCGCACGCCCTTTGCGGTGTCGCCCCCGGCCAGCTGCGGATAACCACAGCAGAGATAGCCCGGCGGCAGCACGGTCTGTGCGCCGACCTCCCAAAGCCACGCCAGTGTCGCCAGCCCGACCTGGCTGAACAACCGCTCGGAGCCGCACCCCGGAAAGTAGAACACAGCGTCCGCATGCTCGTCTGCCCGCTTCGGGTCGCGCAGGATCGGCACCATGGTCGATTCCTCGACCCCGAGCAGCGCGCGCATCGTCTTGGCAGGCAGCCCGGCGGGCATCGGCTTCTTGACGAATTGGATGACCTGCGTGGTCAATTTGGGTTTGCCCGTGGTCGCTTCCGGACGCCGGCCGCCACCGAGCAGGCCCGCTCGGCGGAACAGGGCATGCCCGAGCCGCTGCGCGCGATAGCCCCACTCGACGAGCCCCTTGCGCATCAGCTTGATGGTGGCCGGGTCCTTGGCATTCAGGAAGGCCATTGAGGCGACCGTCACCGGCTGGACGCGACGCTGCCCGCGACGCTTGAGGATACTGCGCATGCGCACGGTCACGTCCCCAAAGTCGATGTCCACCGGGCACGGGTTGAGGCACTTGTGGCACACCGTGCAGTGATCCGCGATGTCGTTGAGCTCCGCGAAGTGCTGAAGCGACACACCGCGCCGCGTCTGCTCTTCATACAAGAACGCCTCGATCACCAGCCCGGTGGCCAAGATCTTGTTGCGCGGGGAATACAGCAGGTTGGCACGCGGCACGTGGGTGTTGCACTTCGGCTTGCACTTGCCGCAGCGCAGGCAGTTCTTGATGGCCTGGTTCAACTCGCCGAGTTCGCTCTCCTCGAGGATCAACGCCTCCTGTTCGACGAGTCGCAGCGACGGCGTGTAGGCATTCTGCAGGCCGGAACCGGGCATCAGCTTGCCGCGATTGAAGTGCCCGTGGGGATCGACGCGGCGCTTGTACTCGGCGAAGGCGGCCACGGCCTCCGGCTCCATGTACTGCATCTTGGTGATGCCGATGCCGTGCTCCCCGGAGATCACGCCGTCGAGTGAGCGGGCAAGTTCCATCACCCGGTCGACGATCTGCTCGGCCTCGTGGAGCATCGCGTAATCGCTAGAATGCACGGGAATATTGGTGTGCACGTTGCCGTCGCCTGCGTGCATGTGCAGCGCGACGAACAGCCGGCTGCCCCGGATCTCGGCATGGATTGCATCGAGCTTGCGGCGCAGCGCGTCGAAATCGAATCCTGCGAACACCGTCTTGAGCGGTTGCTCCACCGCCTTGCGGTAGGAGATGCGCAGGCTGCGCCGCAGCAGCAGGTTGATCAGGCGGTCGCCCGGTCGCAGGTCCTCGAGCGCCTGCACATCGAGCAAGGCCGCCTGCTCGGCGGTCGGCGCGTCGAGATGCTCGAGGATCTGCTGCCAGCGCGTTTGCGCATCGGCGAGGTGACCGAGCGCGGTCTGCAGCTTTTCGGCGATCTGCGCCTCGAACTCCGCGCTGCGCTCCTGATCGGGCGGGGGGTTTAGCTCGGCAGGCGCACTCGTGAGGTACTCACGCACGGCCTCGAGGATGCGCAGCTTGTTGCGCATCGAATACTCGATATTGATCCGCTCAATGCCTTCGCTGTACTCCGCAAGCCGCGGCAGCGGAATGACCACATCCTCGTTGATCTTGAAGGCGTTGGTATGCGCGGCGATAGCCGCCGTGCGGGCGCGGTCGCGCCAGAACAGTTTGCGCGCCTCGGGGCTCACAGCGATGAAGCCGTCCGCGTTACGCGCGTTGGCGAGCCGCACCACCTGCGAGGCCGCCATCGCCACCTTGGCATCGTCCTCGCCGGCGATGTCCGCGATCAGCACCATCTTGGGCCGCTCACCGCGCGCGCCCTTGGGTGTGTACTTCACCGCCTTCACGTAGCGTTCGTCGAGGTGCTCGAGACCGGAGAGCACGACGTCGGGGTTGCGCTCCAGCGTCTCCTTGACCTCCACGATCGCCGGTACCGACTGCCGCAAATCCGAGCCGTAAAACTCCAGACACACCGTGCGGATGTGCGCCGGCATGCGGTGCAGCAGAAACACCGCGGAGGTGATCAGGCCATCGCAGCCCTCTTTCTGAACTCCCGGCAATCCGCCGAGGAACTTGTCAGTGACGTCCTTGCCGAGGCCCATCTTGCGAAACAGGCGACCAGGGAAACGCAAGGTTTCGGGCGCGCCGCGCGCCGTCATGCCATCCGCGGCGTAACGTGTCAGCCGGAACCGCACCTCTTCCTGCTCGTGGATCTTGCCAAGGTTGTGGTTCAGCCGCTCGACCTCCAGCCAGTCACCGTCCGGGGTGACCATCCGCCAGGAGACGAGATTGTCGAGCGTGGTCCCCCACAGCACGGCCTTCTTGCCGCCCGCGTTCATTGCAATGTTGCCGCCGATGGTGGAAGCATCCTGCGAAGTCGGATCGACCGCGAAGACCAGGCCATGCGCCTCCGCAAGATCGGCCACCCGCCGCGTGATGACCCCGGCGCCGGCGCGCACGGTGGGCACCTCGCGCTCCACCCCGGGCAGCCTGCGCCACTCCACGGGGCTCAGCGATTCAAGCTTTTCGGTGTTGATGACCGCACTCAGGGCATCGAGCGGCACCGCCCCGCCCGTATAGCCCGTACCGCCGCCGCGCGGTATCACGGTGAGGCCATGGTCGATACAGGCCCGCACCAGCGGCGCCACCTCGGCCTCGGTGTCCGGGTGCAGGACGACCAGCGGCAGCTCCACCCGCCAGTCCGTCGCATCGGTGACGTGAGAGACCCGCGCGAGCCCACTGAAATCGATGTTGTCCTTGCGGGTATGTCGCGCAAAGGTTCGACGCAGCTTAGCCCGCAACTCGTGCTGCGCCGGGTACCAGCGTTCGAACGCCCGCACCGCCTCGCGGGCCTTGCGTTCCAGGTTGAGCGCGCGCTCGTTGCCCGCCGCTCGTGCGACGATCTGGTCGAGCCTATGGTGCATCGCCTGCGCCAGCGCGGCGAGCCGCCGCGGGTTCTCCTGCATGTCGTTCTGGATGTACGGGTTGCGCTGCACTACCCAGAGATCGCCCAGTACCTCGAACAACATACGCGCCGAAATACCCGTTCGGCGCTCCCCGCGCAGCGCATCGAGCGTGGCCCAGCTCTCCTCGCCAAGCAGGCGAATGACGATTTCCCGATCGGAAAACGAGGTGTAGTTATACGGAATCTCGCGGATGCGGGCAGGCGTCGAGGCGGTCATGCTGCGGGGCAATAAGAATCGTCCAAGCGGCGATGGTAGCACCTTGGCCGAACGGTCGCATGATCGACCCAAACGATTGTAGGCTCACGGCTTCAGCCAACCGCGCTACACGTCGGCGGCGTTGAAGCAGTCGCTCAGACTACGATCACGTCATCGCGACAGGCAGCCAGCCGGGTATCGTGCGTCAATAAATGTAATGGATCCGCCCGCGCCTGGGGAACCAGCAGGCGGTCGAGGGCAGGGCTCCCGAACAATAATCACTGTCCAAACACCACCTTGGCGCGGAAGCCATCGTCGAGGGCGGCCTTGAAGCGTTTGCGCTTGAGGCTGACCTTGGAAACCTCGTGGCGCAGCAGGTTCAAGGCGAACTGGCGCAGGGTGTTGAAGTTGGCCGGGGCGTGGTCGCGGCGGATACGGCTTTCATCCTCGCGGAAGGTGACGTCGAGCACCCAGTGCAGGCGGTACTCCACGCCCCAGTGGGCGCGCACCGCCTGCCCAATCTGCCGGGCGTCGGCGGGCAGGGAGCTGATGTAGTAACGCACCTCGCGGCTGATCTGCGCGCCGCAATGGCGTTCGGATTCGACTAAGGCGATGCTCTTGAGGCCCTTCCAGCGCGAGGGTTCGGGCAGGGTGGAGAGATCCTCCACGGCCCAGCAGCGGCGCACCTCGCAGCGGCCGTGGTCGGCGTCGGTCTCCTCATAAGTATCCACCGGCACGTGTGCGCAATCGCGGCCGCGCGCCGTCTCGAAGTAGTCCTTGATGGCCTCATGCAGTTCGGGCTGGTTGTCCTTGACGGCGAGCACATAGTCCGCCCAACGGGCGGTGATGCGCTCGGTAATCGCGCTCTGGCAGCCCATGGCGTCGATGCTGACGATACAGCCTTTGAGTTCCAGCAGATCCAGCAACTCGGGGATGGCCGTGATCTCGTTGGACTTCGCCTCGGTGGCGACCTGCCCGAGCGACAAGCGATTGGCGTCGGCCCAGGCGCTGACCATGTGGATTGCCCGCTGGCCGTTACGCCGATCATGCGAGCGGCGCAACGTCTTGCCGTCGATGGCCACCACCTCGCCCTCGGTGAGACGGGCCACCGACTGCGTCCAGGCCACGAACGCCTCCTGGAAGGCCCGCCGCGGCAGACGCGCCATCACCCAGCCCAGACAGTCGGGGGAGGGAATGCCTTGCGAATAGGGCAAAAAGGCCCGCAGCCAGGCCAAACGCTGGCGGCCAAAGTCGGCGATCGCCTCCCAGCCATCGGCGCCGCTGACCACCGCAGAGATAAACAGCAGCAGAATCTCATCGAGGGCGTAGAGTTTGTTCTTGTCCGAGCGCGGATCTTCGACCCGCGACAGATGGGCAACCAAATCCGTGCACATAACTCAACCTCTCTAGCATGCGTTGAGGTATGTTACCTAACTTAATGTTTTATCCGTGAGAATTGTTCGGTTGCCCTGCGGTCGAGGGATCCGCATGATGCAACGGACGCTCATCCACACCCGCCGCGTGGACCGCATCGATGTTGCGCTGAAAATATCCGGCTTTACAGAACCATTCCGGGGCCTCGCGGCCGTAAATTGGCATTTCGTCCGGTTTGATCCGGTGCTTGATCGAGATTTCCCACGCAGTCACCACGCTGACGAAAGGCGTGTTGGCGGGCTTGGCGATCAGATCCCGCGCTGGCCGGGCAAGACGCGTTATCGGTGACTGCCCAAAGTGCGATGTGGGTGTCGAGTAGCAGCCTCAAGCGTCCCCCGCCACAAACAGCTGCGCGGCCTGCTCCTCAAGCGCCCGGCTTGGAGGCGGGACATCGAAGCGTCCCTTGGCTACCCCAATCCGGCGGCCGTGATCGCCAACGGGCATGGCTGACAATCTGACAATCGGTCAACCGTTTCGCACGATGATTACTTCAGTCTCCGAGCCGGACTCCGCACGTTCAACGAGCTTGGACAGCGTGGTTTTGGCCTCGAGGATGTTGACCATTGCACTCATGTAGCGATCACCAGCATGGTCAGGCTTAGGCAGAATCTGATCTCAGTAAGCTCGGGTCAACATCTCCGATCTGGCTCGATGGTCACCCTAAAGGCCGAGAGCGGGCGAGGGTGGAACGCAGGCAGGGTAGCGCCCAAGAGCGACGACGCGGCGCACTACGCACGGGGCGCTTGTGCAACTTCAATATGACCGTAGAAATGGGTTTACGATCTCTAGATCGCCGACTTTCTGAGCGTGTTGCAGGTCTTCGCTGAGCACACGATCGCACCGAGCCTCCATGGCCGCCGCGAGGATCATCGAATCGTAAAAGCTGAAACGCCAGCGGACGTGCACGTCGATAGCCAACTCCACGAGCGCGACGCTTGGAAACACGGAACACAACGGCGAGAGCACCGCTCTCAAATATCGCTGGGCTGCCGACGCTGACATGACCGGCACGAACTTGCGCGTCGCGACATTGAGGAACTCCTGGACAACTTGAAAACTGATACAACCGCCACCCGACAACCCCTCTTCGACCAGTTGCCGCGCGGTGCGCTGCTTTTCCGGCGCCTCGTTTGCGAACGTGTACACAAGCACGTTCGTGTCAAGAAAAAACCTAGCGCCGCTCATTCATTTCGTCTCGCGTGAAGCGCCCCGTACCCGAACTGACGTCCGACAGCTCCGCCATCAGGCCCCGGTATACCTCAACCCGCGCCTGCCGCGAATCCGCACCCCGCGCGAATTCCTCCAACCAACGCCGGAACTCGGCATTCAATGTCGAGTTCATCCGGCTCGCTCGCTCACGTGCGGCCTCAAGCACATCCTCGTCTGCGGTCAAAGTCACATTGCGCATGATCGTGCACCCAAATCCGTCCACACGAGACCAGTGTACACGTCAGCCGTGCGGCTTGCCAGTAACGGCTGGCGGTCAATCCAACCCACAAAAAAGAAAGGCGCCCGCAGGCGCCTTTCTCAAGACTCTCGAATGATGTTCGACTAGAACTTCACGCGCATACCGAGGGAGATACCGCTCGGGTCGTCGCCGTTAGCCGTCGGAGCGCCCGTCGTGTCGGTGTGACCGAAGCGGGTGAAGCCAAGACGCGCTGTGGCGTCGTTATCAACCGCGGTGTACACGGCGTAGATGCTCGCCATTTTCGACAGCGGATAGTCATAACCAACCGCGTACATCGTGGCGCCGCTGTCCTTCACGTTGTTGAGCTCATCAGCCACATAGCCTTGTGCCTTCAGCTCGCCGGCGCCAAGCATCACACCCAAGCCCAGACCGTATACCGTACGACCGTCGCCGTTGACGAAGCCAGGGTTCTCGGAGTCTTGGTAGAAGCCGTTGATGCGGAACGACTTGCCAAGCTTCAGACCCAAGCCAGCGCGCAGCATGGTCTCGGACTCATTGGAAGTGCTCACGTTGTGCTCTTCGTAGCCCACTGCGATGCTGAACGGACCCTTGTCCCAAGTCAGGCTGGCGCTGGTCGCGTCGCAGTCTTGGTTGTCCTTGTTCACGATTGCAGTACCTGGAGTTCGGGTAGTGCCGCAGCCAGCGATGTCGTGGTCAGCCGAGTAAGCGAGAATGGCAGTAAGGCCACCTGCGATCTTCGGGGAGATGTAAGCGACCACGTTACCGGGACGCAGGTCGAAGCCAGCGCCGCCGTCAGCGACGTTCGTAATCTGACGGGAGTCACCCAGGGTGTCACCCCACAGATCGTATTTGCGGCTGATCAGCTTGACAGGGGTATCATGACGGCCGACAGCAAACGTACCGAAGCCACCCGTCAGACCGACGATTTGATTACGGGCACCGAGGTTAGGGGCTTGGTCGTCAACGACGCGGACGTCCCACTGGAGGTCATACAGCGCAGACAGCGAGTCGCTGATCTTTTGCGTACCTTTCACACCAAGAAAAGAAGAGTTGTTGGAAACGGCAAAGTTGCTGTCTTTCCCGTTGTCAACGGAGTCGATCGAGACATGGCCTTGGCCGTAGAGTACCGTATCAGCTTGCACTGCGAACGGAGCCACGGCTGCAGCGACTGCGATCGCGATCAGATTCTTACGCATTGTTGAATCTCCTGTGATGAGTGGAAGAAACGATTGAGCAAAGTTGTTGCGAACAGGATACTTTATAGATCAATTGCTACCTTTTTGCAACAACGATGTGAGCACTCGCACACATGTACCTGTCAGGACAATTGATTCTGGTCACAATCATGACAAACCTGTAACAGATCTACAACACTTTTCCGCCAAGCGGGTTTGTTGCGTCGTCACCACACACAGCAATCGAGCCGATGTTTTACGCATCATGGCGCTGCGTCGTAGGGCCGCTCACCGCCCGGTTGCGTCTTGAACAGGCGAAGACTCCACATGTACTCCTCGGGCGCAAGGCGGATCATGTCCTCCAGCGCACGATTGAGCTGGGTGGCGTCATTGACCGGATCGCGGCTTGGGAAAGGGTTGAGTGCGGGGAACAGCCGGGTGAGGTAGACGTCGCGCGCTGGATCATAGTAGGTCATCACCGGCAGGACAGCGGCATTACTCAAGCGCGCCAGCCTCGAGACGATCGGCAGCGTGGCCTTGGGGTGTCCGAAGAACGGCGCATAGACCGAAACCCTGGGACCGAAGTCTTCGTCCGTGAGCGTATAGAGAAATGAGCCGGACTTCAGGGCGCGGGTGTAGGCGAGCATGCCGTCGTCGCGCTCGAAGACCTCGTTGCCGAAACGGCGCCGCCCGCGTGCGAGCCACCAGTCGACCACGGCGTTGCGGGCCTCGTTGTAGGGCCCTACGCCGGGCTCGCGGCTGCCGATCGCCATTGCGCCGAAATCCAGCCCGGCACTGTGCGCCACGTGGAGGATGATGTTCTTGCCCGCCTCGCGCGCCCCCGCAAAGTGCTCCCAACCCTCGAGATCGACGTGGCGTAATAGGCGTTCATCGCTCGCGAACCAAACGAGGCCTAGATCGAGAAAGGTACGGGCCATCGCCTGGAAATGTCGCCTGGCGAGCTGCTCGCGCACACGCTCAGGAGTCTCGGGAAAACACAGCGACAGGTTGACCATGACGATGTGCCGCCGCTTCGGGTTGAAATGCCAAGCGAGCGCAGCGACACCTCGCGCGAGCGTGTGCCGCGCACCGCGCGGCATCTGCGTGATCACCCACAGCAGGCCCACCGCGAGCCAGCTCGGCCACCAGCGCGGCGCGAGCAGTCGGGGTGGAAGCTTGCGGGCGGCGGTGCGGCGCGCGGGCTTCATTCTGCCGGCGGCCCGAGCCGCCGGAGAAACACCCGCATCTCCTTCGCGGCCTGCTGGTCGCCCTTGCCTTCCGCGACGACGATGCCCCGTTCGTAGGCATGTCGCGCACCGTCGGTATCCCCCGCGAGCGCAAGCGCCTTGCCGAGCAGCTTCCAGGCAGCGGAATAACCGGGGTCGTGCGTCACCGCCTGCTGCAAGTGCTCGGCTGCGCGCGCGTAATCGGCGGCCTGCAGGTATTCGTTGCCAAGCGAGTAGCGCAAGAGCGCATTATCCGTGCCGGAGGCGAGCATCTTCTCGAAGGCTTCGATGCGGCTCATGGTGCTTCGACCCCGGCTACCAGGCAGGCCAGCCCGCGCATCCCGGAATCCAGGTCACCCTGGGTGCCGTCTTCGCGGTAGAACAGCACACGCCACCCCACGAACGACCGGAGCAGCTCTCCGGGTCTGAGCAGGAAGTCCGGATTCGACGGGCCCGGCATCCCCGCGGGTCGCTCCGTGGTGTAGGTCTGATAAAACAGCAAGCCACCCGGCCGCAGGGCGTGGGCGAAGTGCGGCAGCAGGCCGCGCTCCAGGAAATGGCTGACTACGATGACGTCGAAGGCCCGGGTGACGTCCGCAATGCCTGCCGCATCGCGCACCTCGGCACTCACGTCGAGACCCGTCGCCGCTGCTCGTGCGTTAAGACGGTCGATCGCCACCGTGCTCAGGTCCCAGGCATGGACCGTGAACCCCCGCCGCGCGAGCCACAGCGCATTGCTGCCCAGGCCGCAGGCGAGATCGAGCGCGACACCGGAGGCCGGCAACAGATGGGCGTTAGCTTCCAGCACCCAGGCTGGTGCTGGAACGCAGTCGGCCGGCATCGCCCGATAGCGCTCGTTCCAGCGGGCCGCGATGTCGGCCACCGCCGATGGCGAAGTGGCCTCGCCCGGCGCGTCCACCACGTCCGCCACGCTCAACCCGCCTTCTTGGGCGTGATCCCGAGCGAGCGCATCTTGCGGTAGAGGTGGGTCCGCTCCATGCCCACCCGCTCAGCCATGCGACTGACGTTGCCCTTGCATAGCTCGAGCTGGCGGCTCAGGTACTCGCGCTCGAAGATCTCGCGCGCCTCGCGCAGGGGCAGCTCCATGACCTCCATCGGCAGGCCGGCGATGAGCTGGGCCTGGGCGACGCGGTCGCGCACCAGCGCCTCCTCGACCTCCGACTGGCTGATCTCCTGCCCCTCGCCCATGATGAGCAGGCGCTGAACCAGGTTGCGCAACTGGCGCACGTTGCCGGGCCAGCTGTAGTAGCGCAGGTAGTTCTGCGCAGAAAGCGTGAAGTGGCGGTAGGGCAGACCCTCCTGCGTGTTGAAGTAATCCACGTAGAACTTGAGCAGTTCGAGGACATCCTCGGCGTGCTCGCGCAGCGCCGGCACGCGGATCGGGACCACGTTCAGGTGGTAGTAAAGATCCTCGCGGAACATCCCCTCCTCGATGCGTTCGAGGAGATCCACCTGGGTGGAGGCCATGATGCGCGTCTGCAACGCGTAGCGCCGGCTGCCACCCACGCGGGTGTAGGCTTTCTGCTCCAGCACGCCGAGCAGCACGCCTTGCGCCGTGAGGTCTAAATCGGAAATCTCGTTGAAGAACAGCGTCCCGGTAGTGGCCTTCTCGAGCAGTCCCGGCTGCCCCTCCTCGCCACACAGTTCTTCGGCAAAGGACTGCTCCGCCACCGCGCCACAGGCCACCTCGACAAACGGCTTGTCGGCGAGCCGGCTCAGCGCGTGGATGTAGCGCGCCGCGAAGCTCTTGCCCACCCCAGCCTCGCCGGTGAGCAGGACGTTGGTCTGATGCTGTGCGGCACGCTGACACTGCTCGCGCAGCAACTGCATGGCCGCGCTGGTGCCGACCGGCTCCAAGAGCGGCACGGGCGCCGTGGGCGGCGTGGCCACGGCCACCGCGGCGCGGCCCGCCGCGAGCGCCTGATTGGCCACCCGCAGCAGCTTGGCAAGCGAGAGAGGCTTCTCAATGAAATCGAAGGCCCCGAGGCGCGTGGCCTCGACCGCGGTTTCCACGGTCCCGTGCCCGGACATCATGACCACCGGGAACGGCAGACCCTCGCGCTCCTTCCAGTCACGCAGCAGGCTCACGCCGTCCTCGCCCGGCATCCAGATGTCCAGAAAAACGAGATCCGGTGTGCGTGCCTCGCGCCGCGCGCGTGCCTCCTGGGCACTCTCGGCCACGCTGACCTCGAAACCCTCGTCTTCCAGGATGTCGCGCACGGAGTTCAAGATCTCGGGTTCATCATCCACCACCAGAATGTGTTGGGCCGTCATGCCAAGCTCTCCGTTCTTTTCCGCGTCGATATTGCTTCGGGATGATACTTGTCGGGCAAGCGCAGCGTGAACTGCGCCCCGCCCTCGGGCAGATTCGAGGCGATCACCATGCCGCCGTGCTCCTCGACGATCTTCTTCACGATCGCGAGCCCAAGGCCGGTGCCCTTCGGCTTGTTGCTGACGTAAGGCTCGAACAGGTGCTCCATCAGCTCCGGCTGGATGCCCTTGCCGGAGTCGGCAACCTTGAGCTCGACGTAGTGACCATAGCCTGACTCCACAAAGGCCGTTGAAATTCTAACCGTTCCGTGCGGCTCGCCGGCGAGCGCCTCCATCGCGTTCTTCAACAGGTTGTGCAGCACCTGCCGGATGCGGTCGGCATCCACGACGACGGGCGGCAGGTGGGCATCGAGCTGCAGCTCGATCGACACGCGATCCTGGTACGGCTGATAGAGCTCGACCACCTCGCGCACGAGCGCGTTGAGATCCAGCGCCGCGAGCTTGGCCGGCGGCGTGCTCGCGTATTCACGGAAGGCGTTGACCATCGCTTGCATCGCCTCCACCTGCTTGACGATGGTCTGCGTGGCGCGGTGCAGCAGCTCGGCCTGATCCGGCTCCAGGTGTTTGGCCAGCTTGTGCTCGAGCCGCTCGGCAGAGAGCTGGATCGGGGTGAGCGGGTTCTTGATCTCGTGGGCGAGCCGCCGTGCGACCTCACCCCACGCCGCATCACGCTGCGCCTGGATCAGGTTGGTCACATCGTCGAACACGATAACCTGCCCCCCCGGCTTGCGACCCGGGATCGGCAACTCCACACCCCGGCAGATCAAGACCTTGCGCCCATGCTCGCCAAACACGCGTACCTCGCGGCGCCAGTCGTGGCTCTCCTTGACGAGATCCTCCTCCAACTGCTCGTAAAAAGCCTGCAAGACAGGGCGGCCTTTGGCAACCTGCGCGAGCGGCTCGCCTGCCGAATCCTGCAACGGCCGGTCCATTTCCAGGATGTGGTCGGCGGCATCGTTGGCGGTGCGCAGGTTCAGGTTGCAGTCGAGCGTGAGCACGCCCGAGGACAAGTGCCCGACGACCGCCTGCAGGTAGCTGCGCTGGCTCTCGAGCAGCCGTTGGCTCAGTTCCGCGCTCTCTCGCGCGTGACGGATCGCCGAGGTCATCTCGTTGAACGACTGTACGAGAAAACCCAACTCGTCGTGATTGAGCACGGGCAGGCGCTTCTGGTAGTCCCCCTCGGCCACGGCCCGTGTGGCAGCGGCCAGTTCCACAATCGGGGCCAACATGCGCCGCGAGAGGAAAAACGCCGCCCAGATCGCGAACAGGGTGCTCAGCAGCAGCACGAGCGAGAGCGTGAGCTTGAACGCCTGCTTCAGCGGCCGGCGCAGGTAGGTCAGACTCTTGTACTCCCCGAAGGCATTTTGCACACCGTCGGCAAGCTGGCTGAGCCGCGGCGAGATGTCGAACAGGCCGACCAGGATGCGTGGCTCGCCCTCGGGCCCGGCCCGGCGTACACGCGCCACCACCCGAATACGCAACTGGCCGTCGGCACCTGGTTCAAGCCCGACGTAGGTCTGGCCCTGACTCAGCTGGATCAGCACATCCTCGCTCGGAAACTTCGGCACAACGAGCGCCGTGTGCTCGCTGCTCGTCGCGATGATGCGGTTGTTGAACCCGAGCAGTGTGAGCTCGATTGCGCCGATGCGCTGGCGGTGGTCGTTGAGCTCGAGCCCGGCCAGGATGTCCGGCGTGTTGATGAGCTGCTGGACGGCGGCCTCGACCTGATGCTCGTGGGTGCGCATGCGGTACTCGAGCGAGAGCTGGGAGAGCTCCAGCGCGTCCTCTAGCGCCTCCTCGATGCGCACGTCGAACCAGCTGTCGATGCCCTTGGTCAGAAAGCGTACCGAAAAGCCGAACACGAGCAGCACCGGCACGAGTGCCGCGAAGATGAACATCAGGATCAGGCGCAGCGTGAGCCGGGAACCCTCCTTGCGCGTAGCCAGGTCGCGCACGACCACGATGAGCCGCGAGAGGATGAGCAACGCGAGGACAACCAGTAGCGCCGCGTTGAGGATGAACAGCCAGACGGACCACTCGCCGAAGCGGTCGGAGTTCTGCGCGACGCTCGCCATCAGATAGAGCGACGCGGTGATCAGGACGAACAGCCCCAGTATCACCACGAAAGAAACCCATTGCCGCCTCACTGCAGCAGCCACATCGTCCAGTTGGAGGCCACGCGCCAGTCGCCGTGCGTCAGCGCGCGCATCTTCAGCGGCAACGGCAGCGCCTCGGTGTCGAGCCGCAGACGGACGCGCCCGATGTGGGTGCCGGGATCGGGCACCAGCGCAGCATCCACCACGGGGATCGCCTTGACCTGTGCCAGCGACTCCAACGCAGCGCCAAGTGAGTGGAAGCTGCTCTGGGCATCGGTGTTGAGGTTGCGCACCAGCCAGGATTGCGACAGGGCGTGGTAGCGCAGCTGGTAGCGCTGCTCGAGATGCACCAGGTTCGCGTCCCACCAGAAGGTGCGCGGGCGGTTGATTTCGATGTCGAGCACGAACACCAGCGCCACGCCGCTGCGCAGCGCGTCGAGCATCTCGTCACTGAGCCGGACATCGAGCTTCATGCCGATCTGGTAAATGCCATCGCGCTGCTCGACGATGAGGTCGCGTACGCCGAAGTCGGCGGTCTGCGCGAGGGCTGCACCCGTCATCCCCGGCAGCACACACCACCAGAGAACGGTCAACAACCAAATCGACCATCGGCGTCGCATCACGCGCGCTTCACCACACAGGCGTAATAGAACCCGTCCATACCCGCTTCTCCGGGGAGTATCTGGCGTCCATGCGGGCAGCTGCGCCCCCAGTCAGCGCCGATCGGAACCTCCTCTGCATCTTCGTGACGCTGCAGGAAGGCGCTGATTTGATGAGTATTCTCATCCGGCAGGATAGAACAGGTCGTGTAAAGAAAGATACCCCCGGGCGCAAGCACCCTCCAGAGCGCATCGAGCAGTCGCCGCTGCTGCTGGACCAGCGCCTGGATGTCCGCATCGCGCCGCAGGCGCTTGATGTCGGGGTGACGGCGGATCACCCCCGTGCCGCTGCACGGCGCATCGAGCAAAACGCGGTGAAACGGCACGCCATCCCACCAAGACTCGACCGCAGCCGCGTCGGCGAGTTTCACGGTCGCACCGTAATGGGCACGGGCCAGATTTTCCTCGAGCCGCACGAGGCGCGCGGGGTCCGACTCCAGGGCCCAAAGATCAAGCCGGCCGTCGGTGTGTTCGAGCAGGTGGATGGATTTGCCGCCCGGCGCGGCACAGGCATCGATCACGCGCTCACCCACCACTGGCGCAAGCAACGGTGCCGCGAGCTGCGCGCCCGCATCCTGCACGTAGATCCAGCCCTCAGCATAGTTCGGCAGCGTGGCGACATCCACCTGCCGATCGAGCACCAGGCCCCCTGGCACCAGCGGATGCCGGCGGGCACCGATGCCCGCCTGCTCCAGGAGCCTCGCGTATTCGTCGGCTTCGCAACGCGCAAGGTTGACGCGCAGCGTCAGCGGCGCCGGTGCTGCGAAGGCCTCGGCCACGCGCTTCCAGTCATCCGGCCACGCGTGCTGCAGTCGTTCGAGCAACCACGCCGGCAGCAAGCAACGCGCCTCGGGCGCCCGGTTTGCCTGCTCGAGCAGCGCGGCGCGCTCGCGCAGAAAGCGCCGCAGACAGGCGTTGACGAGACCCGCTGACCACGGCCGCAGGCGCTTGGCTTCCGCCACCACGCCATCAACGACGGCATATTCCGGTGTGACCGCATCGAGCAGCTCGAACAACGCGATGCGCAGCAGGTCACCAATGACCTCATCCTTAGTTTTTAGCGGCATGCGCAACAACTGGCTGAGCACGCCGTCGATACGTTCATACAAGCGCAGGCAGCCGTAGACGAGCGCCTGCACCGTGGAGCGTTCGCGTGCTGGCAGGGCAACGAGTTCCCGCGGCAGTTCGCGGGACAGCGAGGCACCACCCCGCACACGCCCAACAAGCTGCGCCGCGACGACTCGCGCCTGCATTCAGCGCCGGCCCAGACGCTCGCCGGCGAGCGAGCGTCCGTTGAGAAAGGCATCGGCAGCGAGCGGCTTTCCGCCGGGCAACTGCAGGCGCGTGAGCCAGATCGGCGCCGTGCCCGTCTGCACCAGCACACCGTGCTCGCGGGACTCGGCCAGCACCTGCCCCGGCGCCTCCCCGCGGGCATCGCCTTGCCCGGCTTGCGCGCCCCACACGCGCAACACCCCCTGGCTGCACGCCGTGAACGCCACCGGCCAAGGGTTGAACGCCCGGATTTGTCGCAGGATGTGTTCGGCTGGCTGCGTCCAGTCGATCTCGGCCTCGTCCTTGCGCAGCTTCTCCGCATAGGTCGCGCGCGTGTCGTCCTGGGGCTCCGGCACGAGCTCGCCACACTCAAGCTTGCGCAGCGCTTCGAGCAGGCACTCCGCGCCCAGTGCGGCCAGCTTGTCGTGCAGGCTGCCGGCCGTATCCTCGGGCGCGATGGGCATCTCCCGCCGCAAGAGCATGTCGCCGGTGTCCAGCCCCAATGCCATTTGCATGATGGTGATCCCCGTCGTCGTATCACCGGCCAAAATGGCACGCTGGATGGGTGCCGCCCCGCGCCAGCGCGGCAGCAGCGATGCATGGATGTTGATGCAGCCGTGCGTGGGGATGTCGAGCACGGCCTGCGGCAGGATCAGCCCATAAGCGGCGACGACCATGAGATCAGGGCCGAGCGCGCGCAGCTCCGCCAGGATAGCCGCGTCGCGCAGCGTTTGCGGCTGCAGGACGGGGATCCCGCGCGCGAGGGCGAGCTGTTTGACCGGGCTTTGCTGGAGCTTTTGTCCACGTCCGGCCGGTCGGTCGGGCTGGGTGAGCACGGCACGGACCTCGTGCCCAGCGTCGAGCAGCGCCTCGAGGGCCGGGACGGCAAATTCCGGCGTACCGGCGTAGAGGATCTTCAAGGACAGCCCCCGGTGGCGAGCGAACGCGGATTCAGACTGCGACGTGGCGACCCGGCGGTGTTGCCGGCTTTTCGCCCGTGCGCTCCATCTTTTCGAGTTTCTTGCGGATGCGGTTGCGCTTGAGCGGCGAGAGGTAATCGACGAACAGCTTGCCCTCGAGGTGGTCCATCTCGTGCTGGATGCACACCGCGAGCAGGCCGTTCGCGTCGAGCTCCTGACGCTTGCCGTCGCGGTCGAGAAAACGCACGCGGATCGACTCGGCCCGCCGCACGCGATCGAACTGACCCGGGACGGATAGACAACCCTCCTCCATCTCCTCCTCACCGGCGACGGCGATGAGTTCGGGGTTGATCAGCACGATCGGATGCTTCTTGTCCTCGGACACGTCGATGACGATGATGCGCTGATGGATGTCCACCTGGGTGGCCGCGAGGCCGATGCCGGGGGCGTCGTACATCGTCTCCAGCATGTCGTCGACGACCGCGCGGATCGCGTCGTCCACCTCGCACACGGGTCGCGCCTTGGTGCGCAAGCGCGGGTCTGGAAAATGCAAAATGTTCAGTAGTGCCATGTCATGGTCGCTAAATTCAGGAATTCGCGTGAATCATTGCCCGTTTCTAGGCTTCGAATTGGTAGAGAATTGTACCAAAATCAACCAGCCTGGATCGAATCACTTGCATCCTCGAAGGGGAACCACTTGACCAGAGTCGCCACGGAATCGAAAGGCTTGGCTTTGTTGCTCGCTTGCGGCATCGCCGGTTGCGCCACCACCCCGCCCGCACCGCAGAGCGCGCCGACCGTCACCCCCGCCACGGCAGACACGGTCAGCTACCCCGCACCCGAGGCACGCCCCGCGCTGCCCGCACAAGCCACCGCGCCGGTCGAACTGCGCGCCGACGCGCCCGAGCGTTACGTCGTCAAAAAGGGCGACACCCTGTGGGACATCGCACGCCGCTTCCTCAAGAAGCCCTGGCATTGGCCTGAGATCTGGCACGTCAACCCCGCCATCAAGAATCCGCACCGCATCTACCCGGGCGATGTGCTGAGCATCTATTACGTGGACGGCAAACCCCGTCTCGGCATCGAGCGCGGCGGCGTCAAGCTCTCCCCCGAGATCCGCTACGAATCGCTCGCTCAGGAAGACTACGGCGTGCCGATCCAGGCGGTGCGGCCGTTCCTCATCCGTCCGCAGATCATCGCCGAGGAGGAGCTCAAATCCGCTGCGCACGTGCTCGACTCCCAGGACCGGCGCCTGATCTACGGCACCGGCGATCGCATCTACGTGCATGGCCTGGAAAACGCGGAAGTCGGCGCGCGCTACAGCGTCTTCCGCCCCGGTCGGACGCTGTTCGACCCCGTCACCCATGAGCCCCTGGGTTATGAGGCCGTCTACGCCAGCGACGCCGAGATCGTCCGCGGCGGTGAGCCCGCGACGGTGGTCCTGATAGACACCGTGCGCGAGGTGCTGCGCGGCGATCGCATGCTGCCCCTCGACCCGGGCCCGACCGAACTCTACTTCACCCCGCACGCACCGCTGCCCGGCATCGAAGGCCGCGTGATCTCACTGTTCGACGCGCTCAGCCAGTCCGCGCAGTATCAGGTGGTGGCCATCAACCTCGGCACCCGCAACGGAATCGAACCCGGACATGTGCTGGCGGTGAACCAGGCTGGCCGTGTGGTCAATGACCCCTACCACGGGACCAACCGGCCCATCCAGGTCGAACTGCCCGCGGAGCGCTCGGCCACGCTGATGGTCTTTCGCAGTTTCGAGAAGATCAGCTACGGGCTGATCATGGAATCCGAACGCTCGGTGCGGGTCGGCGACATCGTCGACGCCCCTTGACCGTGCACCGAAACGGGCCGTGAACGACCTGGAAGCCTGGCTCACGCTCTGGCGCACGCCGGGGGTGGGTTCGGCGGCGCTCACCCACCTGCTGGCGCACTACGGCGACGCGTCGGCCGCCGTCGCGGCAGGGCCCTCAGCCTGGCAGCGGGCGGGCATCTTCCCTAGGGGTGCCGAGGACCTCGTCAACGCCCCCTTTCCGCCGGACATCGAACCCGACCTGCGCTGGCTGGAACGGGACGGTAACAATGTCATCCGGCTGGGAGAGCCCGCCTACCCCGAGCGGCTCGCGCAGGTGAGCGGCGCACCGGCCGTCCTCTTCGTCAAAGGCGATCTTGACGCCCTCTCGCATCCGCAACTCGCCATCGTCGGCAGCCGCAATCCCACCCGCGCGGGCGCACAGATCGCCCGCGAGTTCGCCGCAGCATTGGCCAGCAAGGGTATCTGCGTGACCAGTGGACTTGCGCTCGGCATCGACGCGGCCGCGCACGAGGGGGCGCTGGCCGGCGGCGGACTCACGATCGCCGTGGCCGGCACGGGGCTCGATCGCGTCTACCCCGCGCGTCACCGCGCCCTGGCCGAGCGGGTCGCGGCACAGGGTGCGCTGGTTTCCGAGTTTCCCGTGGGCGTCAAGGCCCGCGCCGAGCACTTTCCGCGTCGCAACCGCATCATCAGCGGCCTGTCGCTGGGCACGCTGGTCGTCGAGGCGGCTCGCCAGAGCGGCTCGCTCATCACCGCACGCTACGCAGCCAAGCAGGGGCGCGAGGTCTTTGCCGTGCCGGGTTCGATACACAACCCGCTGACCAAGGGCTGCCACCAGCTGATCCGCGAGGGGGCAAAGCTGGTGGAGACCCTCGACGATATCCTCCTCGAACTGGCGGGACAGCTTTCTGCCTACCTGGCGACCGAGCCAGTCCCCACGCCGCACCCGGCCGCCTGCCCGCAGTCCTCCGAGGAGTCAACGCCCTTGTCAGTGGCCGATCCTGCCCACGCGGCGCTACTGCGGGCGGTGGATTTCGCGCCCACGCCCATCGATCTCATCATCGAGCGCAGCGGATTGACCGCCGAAGCCGTTTCCTCCATGCTGCTGATCATGGAATTACAGGGTCTGGTCGCGGCAGAAACCGGAGGCTGCTACACACGCCTGCTTCCTGGCTGACCGCGGGGCACGTCCTACCGAACGGCTAACTGGGCCGCAACTGTGGCGCTTACGTGGGTTGGCCAGCGGTGAGAAAGCGCGGCCCTGTCGGCCTTTCCGGCTTGCGTCGATGACGAGAGGTACCCTTCGATGAAAGAAAACGTGATCGATGTGCTGATGTACCTCTTCGAACACTACATCGACGAGGATCAGGATGACGAGCCCGACCGTGACTTCCTCGAGGATCGGCTGATCGAGGCCGGCTTCGGCAACCGCGAGGTCAGCAAGGCGTTCGACTGGCTGGAGGAACTCGCCAGCCAGGAAGGGCGCGCGGGCGAGACGCCAAGCCCCGATGCCACGCGCATCTACGCCGCCGCCGAGCGGGAGCGCCTGGGCGACGCAGGCATCGCTTTCCTCATTTCGCTCGAGCAGCTGGGGGCTCTGGATGCTGGCGTGCGTGAGCAGATCATCGAGCGCCTGATGGCCTTGGGCAGCGACCCGGTGGACGAGGAGCAGCTGCGCTGGGTCGCGCTGATGGTCATGCTCAACCAGCCGGGCGAGGACCCGGCGCACTTGGCCTGGCTCGAAGATCTCGTCTATGATGGCCGCCCTTCATTGCCTCATTGACCGGCACTGAAGCAGCCGACAGTCCGCAGCCTCAAGCCGACGGATTCCGCGCCGCGCGACGGCCTCCATGCCGGAATCGAAACTGACGCGGCATCCTGCCGGCGGGCCCCGGCACACTCTCTATCGAGCAGCCACAGTGATTACATCCTGATGAGTCAGAACCTCGTCATCGTTGAGTCGCCCGCGAAGGCGAAAACCATAAAAAAGTACTTGGGCAAGGGCTTCGAGGTACTCGCCTCCTATGGGCATGTGCGCGATCTGATACCGAAGAACGGCGCCGTGGACCCCGAGCATGGCTTCGCCATGCACTATGAACTGATCGACAAGAATGCCAAGCACGTCGACCGCATCGCCAAGGCGATGGAAGAAGCCGAGACGCTTTACCTCGCAACCGACCCGGACCGCGAGGGCGAGGCGATCTCATGGCATCTGTACGAAATTCTCAAGGAACGCGGACTGCTCAAGAATCGCAGGGCGGTGCGCGTCGTGTTCCACGAAATCACCAAGCGGGCCATCGAGGAAGCCATCGCGCACCCGCGCGAGCTGTCCTATGACCTGATCAACGCCCAGCAGGCGCGGCGTGCGCTCGACTACCTGGTGGGCTTCAACCTCTCGCCCCTGTTGTGGAAGAAGATCCGCCGCGGGCTGTCCGCTGGGCGGGTGCAGAGCCCGGCGCTGCGGCTGATCGTCGAACGCGAGGAAGAAATCGAGCGGTTCGTCTCACAGGAATACTGGACGATCGAAGCCGACCTGGAGCACCGCGCGCAGCACTTCGCCGCCAAGCTGGTGCGGTATCGGTCGCAGAAGGTGGAACAGTTCACCCTCACCAATGAGCACGACGCGCTGACCGCGCGCGACGCGCTCTATCAGGCGGCCAACGGCTGGCTCACGGTGGCCTCGGTGGAAAAGAAGCAGCGCAAGCGTCAGCCCGCGCCGCCCTTCATCACCTCCACCCTGCAGCAGGAGGCCGCGCGCAAGCTCGGTTTCACCACGCGCAACACGATGCGCATCGCCCAGCAGTTGTACGAAGGGATCGACCTCGGCGCCGGCCCTATCGGTCTGATCACCTATATGCGTACCGACTCGGTCAACCTCGCCGAGGAGGCCATCGCCGAGATCCGTGACTTCATCGCGCAGCGCTACGGTGCGGACAACCTGCCCGATAGCCCGCGCCGCTACAAGACCAAGTCCAAGAACGCGCAGGAAGCGCACGAGGCGGTGCGGCCCACGTCGGTGGCGCGTACGCCCGAGGCAGTGAAGCCCTTCCTCACCCACGACCAGGCGCGCCTCTACGAGCTGATCTGGAAGCGCACCGTCGCCTGCCAGATGA
>CAYSFW010000053.1:0-21399 GCA_964430355.1 uncultured Thiotrichales bacterium | reverse complement strand
GCCCGCGGCCGTGCCGCGCTCGACGGGGCTTCGAGACCAGCCAGACGATACAGTCCGGCGACCTCGTCCGCCTCCAGCTCGCGCCAGCGCCCAGGTCGCAGGCTTCTGCCGAGCTGCACGTCGCCGAAGCGCACGCGAATCAGTCGACTCACGCGCAACCCCTGCGACTCCCACAGCCGGCGGACCTCGCGCTTGCGCCCCTCCCTGAGCACCACGTGGTACCAGTGGTTGGCACCGCTGCCGCCGGCATCGGTGAGCTTGTCGAAATGCGCCGGTCCATCCTCGAGCTCGACGCCGGAGCGCATCCGCTGCAAAGCCTCGGGGGGGACTTCCCCCAGTACGCGCACCGCATACTCGCGTTCCACCTCGCTCGCCGGGTGCATCAGACGGCTCGCGAGCTCGCCATCGGTGGTCAGCAGCAAGAGCCCGCTAGTGTTCACATCCAGCCGGCCAACGGCCACCCAACGCGCGCCACGCAAGCGCGGCAACAAGGCAAATACCGTCGGACGCCCTTCGGGGTCGCTGCGCGTGACCACCTCACCCTCGGGCTTGTGGTAGGCGATCGTGCGTGGCGAGCTCGCGGCCTGCCCCATGGCCAGCGACTTGCCGTCGAGCTGGATGTGGTCGGCAGGCCACGCCTTGTCGCCAATACCTGCGACCTTGCCATTCACCGTGACACGCCCTTGCGCGAGCCAGCCTTCGATTTCGCGGCGCGAGCCATGGCCCGCCTGCGCCAGCAACTTCTGGATGCGTTCCTGTTTCATGATGACGTCACCGGGACCGGGTAGATCGCGGCGGTGACCCTCTGCCACCGCCTTGGAGGTTAATCATGCTTATATAGACAGTCGCCGGCCTAGGCCTGGTCGGCGCATCGCGTTGGCGAAACCCTTGGCGGCGCGTCACCCGCCCTCACTCTGATCTACGTCAGGCAGTCCAACAGCCAACCGCCGAGCCGGGCTCCACTGAGAGTTGCACCCGGGTTGCCGGGCAGCGTAATCGAGTATCGGTGGGTAAAGTCGGAGCCAGAGCACCGTGGGACCGAAAAACCCAGGATGCCGACGGCGTGCCAGCGATACCGCGCCCCGTATCGCACTACCCGCCCCAGACGGTCTGCCTCGGTCATGCACCCATGCGCCGTACCCCGCTTCGGGGCGCAAATTCGTTGATCGTCAGGGAGTTCAAAGCGAGGAATAGGGATCCACGAGGCGTGTACCGGCACGCCAAGCCGTAGCGTCGTGTAAAGCCCGGGGAGCGCTACTCGTCCGAATAGGCCTTTTCGAGGGTTTCGCGACGTTGCTTGGCCTCGATGGAGAGTGTCGCAGTGGGCCGAATCAGCAGACGCTCCAAGCCGATCTCCTCGCCCGTATCCTCGCAGTAGCCGTAGGTCCCTTCCTCGATGCGCTTGAGCGCTTCGTCGATCTTGCGTACCAGCTTCAATTCACGCTCGCGGATACGCAGTTCGAGCCAGCGCTCTTCCTCCAGACTCGCCCGATCGTTCTCATCGGTCTCGCGCTCTTGATTCTGAAGATGTTCACTGGTCTCCCGAAGGCTCGACAGGAGTTCCTCCTTCTGTTCGAGCAGCAGGGCCTTGAAATACCCAAGCTGCTCCTCGTTCATATAATTCTCTTTAGGTTGCTTGAGCAATTCTTCTTCGGTCAACACGTTACGCACTCCTCTTGATAATTCGCGCGAATCGTCGCAGGTTCTTCCGTGAGATTCAGTCCGTCTTGCCTGTCCCAACAATCGGGCTGCGCGCAGGCAGCCTCCCTGACTTCAAATCCCGCCAGACATCAAAAAAGGCCGTAATCTATACTCTAAGACCTCTGACCTTGCAAGGAATATCCCGTCACCAGACGCCTCGAGGGCAACGCCCCCGTGTTCCGGAACGCAGAAGCGCAGCGAGCCCGGTTTCTCTACCGTTGCCCCTGTATCAGGACGAAAAGATCCGGGAAGCGGCGGCTCAACCGCAGTTGAAGCACGTGTCACCGGAAAACCCGTCTGGAAAAACGGAGGTTGACCATCGATGCTTTGGGGCCACCCCCGCCATCGTGGCGCATCCTCATATCATATGACGAAGTATCAGTCGGGCAGGTCAGGCTTCCCGACAGCGGCGAGGACCACGAGCGGCTCGGCTGGCATGGTCTCGGGTGCTGGATTCCGGTTCGCGGGCCGGCCACGGCCTCGCGTCTGGCGTCGGGCATCGCCCGTGTCGAGGACCGCTCCAGGCTCCAGCTTCGCGCGTCGGCGTGGCCTTTCAGCCGGCCTGGCTTCGAACACGGGCGCGAGAAAGCCCCCCATCCAAAGGTAAACCGCATCTCGTTCCGGGAGATCGATCCGCGTACCGACTTGGTACGCCACCCCTTTGCGAACAAAGGGTTTCATGACCTTGTAATTCATTTCTTCTTTCCTCGAAAACAAGACGCTGGTCAGCGGGGCTTGAACTGCGGTTCTCGGCACATCACGCAAAACAACCCACGCCACGCGGCTGGACCCTCGTGCCAAATCCAAACTGATTGACGCTGATCATTCGCATGGATGAAGCCGGGCATCACGCGCACCCCGGAGCCGAGCGCCCACCAGTCGGAAAGTTAGTGCCGTTTGCCGCCCTGAGAATGTGAACTGGTCGACACTTTGGTCGTCATACCCCATCGGGGCATTAAAAAACCGTCGTGAGCGGTCCTGGCACGAAGCGCCCGCCGCTAGAACGCTCGGACTGATCTGATACGTAACCCGGGATGGCGCGATCAATTGGAGCCACGAGCCACCGGTCCTGCGGGCTGACTGACGCGCCCGCTCACCCGCGCGAACACATCCTCGAACATAGTGCCGATAACCATCGACCGAGCGCGCCATCCTCAGCGCAAACTGCGATCGATGACCTCGAATGTGTCCCTCGATAGCCCCTCCGTCGCGTGGATGCGCTCGATCTCGGCCCGCATCGCGGCCTGACGACCTGCATCGAAGCGTCGCCAGCGGCTGAAGGACTTGGCCAGCCGCGCGGCGATCTGCGGATTGTAGCGATCGAGCGTCAGGATCTGCTCGGCGAGGAAGCGGTATCCCGCACCGTCCGCCGCGTGGAAACAGACCGCGTTTTGCGCAAAAGCGCCCACCAGCGCGCGAACGCGATTCGGGTTGCGGGGGTTGAACCGCGGGTGCTCGAGCAGGGCGCGCACGCGATCGGGCGTGTCGGGCAGAGGAGACCCTGCCACCAGTGCGAACCACTTGTCGAGCACCAGCGGATCGTCGATCCAGCGGTCGTGAAAACTGCTGAGCGCACGGTCGCGTTCTTCACTTGCCACGCCCGTAAGCGCCCGCAGCGCACCCATTGTGTCGGTCATATTGCCCGCGGTTTCGAACTGTCGCAGCGCCGTCTGCCGACCGTCGGCGCCGGCCGCGACGAGGTAGCCAAGCGCGACGTTGCGCAGCCTGCGCCGACCACAGTCGGACGCTGCGTAGCGGTACTCGCCCGCGACGGCATGAGCCGCGTAGACGTCGCGCCACACCGGCAGCAAGGCTTGGGCAAGCCCCGCACGCAGGTGTTCGCGGGCGGCGTGGACCGCGTCCACGTCCACACAGGCCATCTGGTCCGCGATCAAGCCCTCGTCGGGCAGGATGAGTGCCTCGGCGAGCAGCGCGCGATCCTCGACGGGGGCCGTCAGCAGCCGGCGATAGGCATCGAGGAGGAGCGGATTCAGCGCTAGGGCCTCGCCGCGCTGATGCCTCGCGACGAGATCCAGGAGGACGCGCGTAGCCAGTTGCTGGCCGACCTCCCAGCGATTGAACGCATCGTGATCGCGCGCAGCCAGGAACGCGAGTTGCTCATCGCTGTAATCGAAGCGCAGTTTGACCGGGGCCGAGAACTCCCTGAGCAGCGACGGCAAGGGCCGCTCCGTGAGGCCCTCGAACGCAACCGTCTGCTCGGCCTGCGTGATGCGCAACACCCGCTCCAGCGCCGACTCGCCCGACTCGCCCACCACGCGCAGCGGCAACGCCGCGCCGTCAGGGGCCAGCAACCCCACCTTGAGCGGGATCAGGAAGGGCGCCTTTACCTGCGCTTCGGGCGTTGGCGGGCACGTCTGCCGAATGTGCAGCACGTAGCGCCCCTCCTCGGGTATCCACGTGTCGGTCACCGTCAGCTCGGGTGTGCCGGCCTGGTCGTACCATCGCTGAAACTGCGTGAGGTCCTCGCGGTTCGCATCGGCCATCGCGGCGCGAAAATCGTCGGTGGTCACGGCCTGCCCGTCGTGACGCTCGAAGTACAGATCCATGCCCCTGCGAAACCCCTCGCGTCCGAGCAGGGTCTGGTACATGCGCACCACCTCCGCGCCCTTGTCGTACACCGTCGTCGTGTAGAAGTTGTTGATCTCCATGTACGACGCCGGCCGCACCGGGTGCGCCATGGGGCTTGCGTCCTCGGCGAACTGGTAGGTGCGCAGCTTGCGCACGTCGTCGATGCGCTTGACCGCCCGCGAGGTCACGTCCGCCGTGAATTCCTGGTCGCGGAAGACGGTGAGCCCCTCCTTGAGGGAGAGCTGGAACCAGTCACGGCAGGTTACCCGGTTGCCCGTCCAGTTGTGGAAGTACTCGTGGGCCACCACGGCCTCGATGGCCTCGTAGTCCGCGTCCGTCGCCGTATCCGGCCTCGCCAGCAGGAGCTTGGAGTTGAAGACGTTGAGGCCCTTGTTCTCCATCGCGCCCATGTTGAAGTCGTCGACCGCGACGATCATGAACACGTCCAGGTCATACTCCAGTCCGAAACGCTCCTCGTCCCAACGCATCGCCCTCTTGAGTGAGCGCATGGCGTGGCCGGTTCGGTCTGCGTTGTGTGCCTCGGTGTAGATGCGCAGGGCGATCTCGCGCCCGGACCGCGTCACGAACCGGTCTTCGGTGAGCGTCAGGTCACCCGCCACCAGCGCAAACAGATAGGCGGGCTTGGGAAAGGGGTCGTGCCACTTGGCCCAGTGTCGGCCATTGGCGCCGTCGCCGCTCACCACGCAGTTGCCGTTGGACAGCAGCACGGGGTAGCGGGCCTTTTCGGCCGAGATGCGCGTCGTGAACACCGCCATCACGTCCGGCCGGTCGAGGTAGTACGTGATCTTGCGGAATCCTTCAGCTTCACACTGCGTACAAAAGTTGCCTGAGGACTTGTAGAGCCCCTCCAGCGCGGTGTTCCGCTCCGGATGAATGACCGACACCGTCCGCAGTACGAAGCGATCCGGCACACGGAAGACCGTCAGCCCCTCGCTGTCCACGGCGTACTCGTGTGGCGCAAGCGCACGCCCGTCGAGCGCGATTGAAGCAAGCTCGATGGACTCACCATCGAGACGCAGATCTGCCACGTGATCAGAACGCGCGGGGTTGCGGTACACGTGGAGCAGCGAGGTGACCTCCGTGTGGTCCTCGTGCAGATCGAACTCCAGATCAATGCTTGAAATCAGGAACGCGCTGGGGGTGTAGTCCTTCAGGTAAATGGTGCGCGGCGCGGCTTCTTTCATGACGGTGATCGGCTTGGAACGGATGCATGGATGATAAACCCAAGCGTCGAGCCTTCTGCAAATTGCCGGATTGATCCGTCTCAAAGCCGACCGGCGCAAGCGACGCACCGAGCTGGTGCGGCATGCACCTTGCCGCTCCCGGCACGACCCGCGGATTCGTTCTATACTTTGTTAAAAATAGTGACCTGTAGTGTTTGATCGCGCGTGGCTTGAGTTTTGCTGATCTTTCACCGTGATCAGCCCGTGCAGTCCTAAATCGAGGAGGTGGATTATGGCGTCAGCGCATAACCACAGAGTTCTGAGCGTAGGCCTATTCGCTGTGAGCGCAGCGCTGTTCTGGACGATTGGCTTCCTTCTGGCGAGGTCAACGCTCGGGTTGTGAGCGAGCGCGACCGCAGGTCGGTCTCACATCGCTCCCGACGCAGGCATCGACGCAGCGCTCTCTGTCGTCAGTCGTGATTGCACCTCGAGCTTCCAGCGTGGCGCGCCCATCCAACCCCCCAGGGCCACGGATGACGCTCCTCACGTGGCCGTGCCGCCGAAATCCTCCAGCGCGCATCAGTGGCCGTTTGGTGCCCGAACTGGCACGCGCCCG
Source organism: uncultured Thiotrichales bacterium (assembly GCA_964430355.1). Taxonomy (GTDB): domain Bacteria; phylum Pseudomonadota; class Gammaproteobacteria; order UWMA-0217; family UWMA-0217; genus CAYSFW01. Next base: position 15,309 of record CAYSFW010000053.1, on the reverse strand, counting down.
ACGAGCAGGCGGCCCGTCCCCGCGGTGCGGCCCAGGCACGTCACCGATTCGATCCCCGGAATCTCGCTTCTTAGCGATTTTTACTACGTCCAAATCCGCTCCCAACAATTCGTGCACTGGATCGCAGTCACAGATTTAATTCGGAGCTGGAGATTCCCTGATGCCGTTTTTGTGACGCAGGTTCACTCATTCGGGCCGTTACGCAGGTTCTCTCACATTGATTTGACGCGTTTTTTCGCCCGTTGAGACAGCCTGACGCACTCATTTGCACCGCCTCGCGTACGGAGATGGCCGTTCGTCGTGTATTATGTGATCTCGTTCTGTTTATCCGCCATAAGCGTCCGTTCGGCGCTTAAAAAAAGGGACTTGCTCACCTAGAATCTGTCACACCGATTCGCCAGACCTCTTTCAAATTGCGTAATAACGGTCAATGAAACGCCTCAAAAAGCCCGCCTTCACCGGCAAAGCAGCCGTTCTCACGAGCGCAGCATTGAGCCTGAACGTTGCTCTCGCGCTGGGAATTGGCGACATCGACGTCAAGTCATCCCTCAACCAGCCGCTCGAGGCCTCATTGCCCGTTTTCGCGATCGGACGCAGCGTCCCGGCCGACAGCCTGCGCATCAAACTGGCATCGCCGCAGGCACACGCGGCCGCCGGGCTGCCCTACCCGCGCGACCTCGCGAACACACAGTTCCGCGTCGTGCAGACGGCGGGCGGACAGATCCGCGTGGTTCTGAACACGTTGCAACCCGTGCGCGAACCCCTGGTGAAGTTCCTGCTCGAGATCAGTTGGGCCGACGGCCGCATGATGCGCGAAGTCACCATGCTCCTCGACCCGCCGGGTTACCAGGAACTGCCCGTGGCGCGCCCGACGGCCGTGGCGCAGACCCGCTACGGCACCGCGACCGGCCCGGCAACCGACGAGGGGCTTCCGGTGTTTGTGGACACACCGCACGACGTCAGCCGCAGCGGCCTCATCGCGCGCACCGAACCGCGCATCACCGAGCGGCCTGCCGCCTACAAGCCACCCCAGCCGAAGCCGCGCCGTATCGTCATCAAGGACGATCAGTACGGCCCCGTCCAGGCCGGCGACACGCTCGGCAAGATTGCCAGCGCGGCGTACGGTGGAGACACCGATGCCGTCATGGCCAACGCGCAACTGCTCTTCAAGTTGAACCCAGACGCCTTCGAAAACGGTGACATCAACCTCCTGAAAAAGGGCGCCATCCTACGCGTGCCCCCGCGCGCCGAGCTCGAAACCCAAAGCGCGCAGATCCAATCCGCCGGCGCGAAGGCCAAGGGCACCGCAACCCCCGGTATCGCGAGCCTCCCGGTCCCGGCCGAGACCGCGGATGCAGGTTCGCGGCTCAAGATCGAACCGGCGGATCGCAAGTCGATCGAAATCGCGCGCAAGGCGGCGCAGGCCGAGGCCGAGCGCGCAGAAGCCGTCAAGCCCGCCTCTGAACCCTCCGTGGCCAAGGGAGACGCGCCGGTCGTCACGCCCCAGAAGCTGCCGACCCCTGCCCCTGCCAAGCCGCTCGACCCCGCACCCGTAGTGGCTGCCGGCGCTGTCGGGGCAGCTGGAGCGGCCGCGACGGCCGCAGCCGACATCGAGCAACTGCGGCAGACCGACGAAACCATTCTCCAGACACTCGCCAAGACCCAACAGGACCTGGCCGCGACACGTGCCGAGATCGAACGGCTGATCGCATCCATCAAGTCGATGCCGAATGCGCAGAACATCGCCGCAGCCCAGCCGCCGGTCGATTCGCTCACGGCCACGATCCTGCGCTGGCTGCCGTGGGCGCTGTTATTGCCGCTCGTCCCTGCCCTCGTTTACTTCGCCGCGCGCAGCCGTCGGCGCGAAGATCCTGCGCTCGCGTCGATCAGCAGCAGCCCGGCCCCCGCACCCGCGCCGCAGCAGCCACGCTCGACCGACATCTACGCAGCCGGCGCAGCCGCAGCGGCTGGCGCAGCCTCGTTCACGGCTGAGGCCAACAAGCCAGCGCCGCTCGCAGACACCCACATCAACGTCACGGAACTACCGGCCGCCACCACGCAGAGCCAGCTGATCATGCCTCTCGTTGCGGAGACCGCTGCACAGCGCGCAGCCCAGCGGCAGGAAGACGAGGAGTTCGCGCAGCTGTTCGGCGACCAGGACATTACCCTATCTGCAGCCGATACGCAGGAGATGATCCGCCCCGCCACCGGAACGGGCGCGCCCGATGCCGAGGCTACCCAGATCATCCAGCACGACGAACTGCCGGACGATGCGGGCGACAGCTCGCTGGACATCGCCCAGGAGGCCGAGATCTACCTCGCCTACCAACAGTATTCACTCGCGGAGAAGACCATCCGCAAGCTGCTGGAGGAAGATCCGGACAACGACCGCTTCAAGCTGCTCCAGCTCAAGCTCTTCGCAGAGACCGGCCGCATCGACGAGCTGCAAAAGCTCTCCGTAGACCTCCTGCAGCGCTATCCCGATACCACGAACGGCACGCACCAGCAGATCCAGAACATCTGCGAGCGCGCCTTCACCAAACACACCGCCAATCTCACCGGCGAGTTCTCCGCGAAGCCTCCTGTACCGGTCATGATCGACCTGCCGGACGCCACACCACGCGAGCCGGGTATCGACTTCGACGATCTGACCGCCGAAACACTCTACTCCGAGGACATCTCAGACTATCTCTCCGACAACACACTGTCCGACCTCGACGCCTTCGGCACGTCGGCGATGACCCAGCCGGCCATCGATGCACTCAACCCGGAGCAGGCCGCGGCGCAACAGCCTAGGGCGGATGTGCTGGACGATTTGCCGGAGCTTTCAGACGATATGGACTTCCTCGACGACGCGGTGGACACCCTGGTTGCGAGTCAGGAAACCGCCGTACCCGGAGCGCCGCTCGTCGAGAACTTCTCGGATGAGGACTACAGCCTGGCGCAAAACCGGCTGCACACCGTGGAAAGCCTGGAAATCCCCTTCGATCTCGAGGAGGAAATCCAGAAGCACGACCGGGAGATCGATCAGCACGACCGCAGGGGCTAATAGCTTGCCCTGACGCAGGCTGAGTAAGCTCTGATCACATCCCCTCACACCGTTCCTCTCCCCTGCTGGCGGGGAGAGACGAAGCGGGGCAGTCATCGATTCATCAACCGCAGGCTTCGCGCCATCCGTTCGATCAGCGCAGTCGGTGAGCTTCAACCCGATCGACCAAGCGCGCTTGGGCCTCTCAGCGAGACACTCGATCCAGCGGCATTACTGCGGATCCGCGCGGTCATGAGCCAGCTAGTCGTTTGAGGACAAGCGACATGGTGCACAGTTTCCTTAAGGCAGCAGGCCTGGCTCAGCGTTCGGCAAGCCTCAGGAATTTGTCCTCCAGCTCGAAGCGTTCGGCCATGAGCTGACCCAAGCCGTCCAGATCCGGGAGCAACATGTCGAGACGGCATTTACCGAGCTCGCTCGGATTGTAGCGGTCGCTAAACGCTAGCAGCCGATCCGTGGTCTGCTCGATCGTGCCCTTGAGCTCCCGCAGCAAGCCATCACCGCGGCTCCCGGCATTGGTTTCCGCGATGGCGGGCTCCACTACCTCGAAATGGCTCAAAGCGACGTAATCCGTGAGATCCTGGTTGAACTCCGTGAGATCCTGCAGCAGATAGTCGCGGTCTTCGATACGCAGCGACAACAGCCGGCAAAACTTCACGAGCAACGCCTCCCGGTTCCGCAGCAGCATCTCGCGCGCCTGTGCGAGCTGTCCACCCGTCGAGCCCCGTTCAGAATCCTGCATCTAGCCCTCCTGTCAAATTCAGGTACATACCACAATCGTCAAGGCATCAACGCTGCTCATCCCAGGCACTCGCGCTTGACTGCGAAACCAATTTTTACAGATCTCGCGCCTTACGCCCACGCAAAATTGAGCACTGCGTATCCCGCCTCGGGCTATAATCGACCGGCCAACACACAGCCGCCGATCTTGTGCCCGCGTGCAGCGAGCTCGGTTCGCTCAACAATCGCTCGACGGGTATCCGCTGTCTCACCGATTGCAATCCGCCGGGCTGAAAAACAATTGACAAGGCCCGATGCGAAAATGTGGCAGCATCCTCCGTCCGGGTGGCCGGCAATGAGGATGCAAACGCTGACGCGTACGGCAGTTTCCTTTTAACCAACCCTGCAGGAGGGTATCACATGGGTCTGTTTGACTTCGCTCTCGACATCGGCAAGAAGATCTTTAAAAAGGGGGAAGACCCGGCTGCGAAGATCCAGGAGCACATCGCGGAAGACAACCCCGGCATCGACGGACTCAAGGTCGCGTACGACGAGGGTGGCAAAGTCAGCATCAGCGGTACGGCTGCCTCAGCCGAGGCGTTGGAGAAGGCTGTGTTGATGGCGGGCAACATCGAGGGCGTCGCTGCGGTCGACGCCTCCGGGGTCACCGCCCCACCGGCTGAGGGGGAAGTCGAGTTTTACACGATCGAAAAAGGCGACACCCTGTCTGCCATCGCCAAGAAGTTCTATGGCAAGGCCAGCGAGTACCCACGCATCTTCGAGGCAAACCGCGAGGTCATCAAGGACCCCGACCTGATCTTCCCGGGCCAAAAGATCCGCATCCCCAAGTAGCCGCCAGCCCGTCGGTCTAAACCGCTGGCACAGCCAAGCGCTGCGCCAGCGGGCTCCCACGCTGGCCCCCTACAGGCCGACACCTCTGGTTGGCCGCCGGAACCGCCCGATCCCGAGAGCGGGTATCCTGCCAAACGCTCATGCGACCAGCTCGCGGGTTTTGGTGCTCCCCGGAAAATTCTGCTTACAATGCGCGTGGCGGTGCATCGCCAGCCCCTGCGTCTTTGTAGATCCCGCCGCATCCACCCGAGGAGTCCAGGCACATGCCCGAGAAGCCGCCCCCCGCCGAACTCCAATCCGAGGCGATCGCCTTCCGTGATCGTTTCCAGACCGTCATCCTGGCAACCGCAGGGGCAGACGGTACCCCCGAGAGCAGTTACGCGCCGCACGTCATCGACGACGCGCAGGACATCTACCTGTTCATCAGCGATCTCGCGCAGCACACGCGCAACCTGCGCGCCAACCCGCGCGCGAGCCTCATGTACATCGCCAGCGAGGCGGACTCCGCCAACCTCTTCGCGCGCCAGCGCCTGATCCTGGACTGCACGGCCAAGTTCCTCGAGCGAACGGACCCCGTGTGGCCCGCGATCATGGGCCGGTTTGACGAGCGCTTCGGCAAGATGATGGGGCTGCTCCGATCCCTGCCCGACTTTCACCTGGTGCGACTGACGGTCGAGCGTGGCAACTACGTCCGCGGCTTCGCCCAAGCCTATGCACTTACCGGCAAGACCTTGGAAATCGACCACCTGCGCCGCGGATAAACGAGGACTTCCCGTGACCGAACTGCTCATCCAGAACGCCACCATCGTCAACGAAGGACAGATCCGCGAGGGCGATGTCCTGATCGAGCGAGGCCGCATCGCACGCATCGACGGGGCGCTCACCGCGCCGGCTGGCACGGAGGTTATCGACGCCCACGGCCTCGTCCTGATGCCAGGCATGATCGACGACCAGGTGCACTTCCGCGAGCCGGGCATGACCCACAAGGCTGACCTCGCGAGCGAATCACGCGCCGCGGTCGCCGGCGGCATCACCAGCTTCATGGACATGCCGAACACGATCCCCAACACGCTCACGCGCGAGTTACTGGAGGCGAAGTATGCGCTGGCGGCAGAGAAGGCTCACGCCAACTACGCCTTCTACTTCGGCGCCGCGAATGACAACCTCGAGGAGATCAAACGGCTCGACCCTGGCGCGGCCTGCGGCATCAAGGTGTTCATGGGCGCCTCGACCGGCAACATGCTGGTGGACGACCCGGCGGTGCTGGAGGGCATCTTCCGCCACGCGCCGACCTTGATCGCCACGCATTGCGAGGACTCGCCGACCATTCGCGTCAACGAGGAGCGAGCACGGGCTGGATACGGCGATGCGGTGCCGATGTCCATGCACCCGCTGATCCGCTCGCGCGAGGCCTGCATGAAATCCACGCGGCTCGCGCTCGGACTCGCCCGCACGCACGAGGCGCGGCTGCACGTGCTGCACATCTCTACCGCGGAGGAGGCGCTGCTGTTCGAGCCGGGCCCAGTCGCGGGCAAGCGCATCACCGCCGAAGCCTGCGTACATTTCCTGCACTTTAGCGACGCCGACTATGACCGGCTCGGCGCGCTTATCAAATGCAATCCCGCCGTGAAGACCGCAGCCGACCGCGACGCCCTGATCGCCGCCCTGCTTACCGACCGCCTCGACCTCATCGGCACGGACCACGCCCCGCATACCTGGGAAGAAAAACAGAAGACCTACTTCGGCGCCCCGTCGGGCCTGCCCCTCGTGCAACACGCCCTGCTCGCCGTGCTGGAGCACTACCACAACGGGCGCTTCACCCTGCCCTTTATCGCCCACAAGACTGCCCACGCGGTCGCCGAGTGCTTCCGGGTGCGCGAACGCGGGTACATTCGCGAAGGCTACTGGGCAGATCTCGTGCTGGTGGACCTCAACGCCACCACGCTGGCCCGGCACGACTCCGCCCTGTCGAAATGCGGCTGGACACCCTTCGACGGCTACCGCTTCCGATCGAGCATCCACACCACAATCGTCAACGGCCAGATCGCGTACCAGGACGGCGTGGTGGTCGAGGGTGTGCGTGGGCAGCGGCTGGCATTCGATCGCAGCTGAGCCCCGATGCTCACGACCGCAGCGGGTCAGCGAGGCGGCGCAAGACCCACATCGTTGGTCACTCGACGCGCGTTGCCGCGCCTAGCAAGGTGTTGAATAACGTAGCAAGGGATACTCAGGCAAGGCACAAATCGCCGAAAACGCCCAGTTTACACGGAGCAAGTGAGCATTTTGGGGCGATTTGCAACTCAGCATCGGGACGCCAAAGTCGTTTTTTTTAACACCCAGCTAGAGCTCCCGCACGAGCCTGAATCCCAAATTCACGTCCAGCTCATCACGCAAACGTGGCGCTCGCGCCGCGCTTCGGGCGCGCACCGCCGGGTCGAACCAGGACCCGCCCTTGGTGACGATCCAGCGGCTGTAGTGGTCATTGGCCCGCCCGTCGCGACGGCTGTGCAAGTGCGAGCGCGTCCAGGGGTCCACGGTGAATTCCCATACGTTGCCATGCACCTCGTGCAGCCCCCAGGGGTTCGGCGGCAGGCTGCCGACTTCCAGCGCCTTCGGCCACGGGATGCAGCGTGGCAGACCCCAGCGGCGTTTGCGCTCGGTGGGGTCCATGGGGAACAGCGCATTGAAATGCACCTCGCGACAGGTCACGTGCTCGCCAAGGCTGAAGGGTGTGGTCGTACCGGCACGCGCGGCGTGCTCCCACTCGGCCTCCGTGGGCAGACGGTAGATCGCGCCCGTTCGCTCGCTCAGCCAGCGGGCATAGGCCTCGGCGTCGCTCAAGCGAACGTTGATCACGGGCTGCGCGCCGCGCGCCCAGATCAGATCGCTGCGTGGCCTAAAGCCTGTATCACGCTGGTAGGCGGCGAAGTCCTCCGCCGTGACCGTGAAACGCCCGATCGCGAATGGCCGGACGATGCTCACGTAGTGCTGCGGACCCTCATCCGGCTGGTAACCGAACTCCCGCTCCGTCGCACCCATCACGAACGTTCCGGCCGGAATCACGACCATCTCGGGCCCGGCGGCATCACGGAACACAGCTTCAACACCCGCCGCGCGCGCCGTGTCCTGCTGGAGCGCAACACGCTCACTCGGGCTGAGATCGGGAACGAAAGGCAAGTCGGGCGGGATGCCGTCGGTGTCGAGTGCAAGCGAGTTCATAGGTCCGAATCATGGGGTCTGGTCCCTATAGAATCTCGCAGAAATCGGACCCGCAGTGCAAAGGGACGCGCTCGATCAGGGAATCGCCAGCGTCATCGGCCGCGATGGCCCGACCGCTCAAGCCATCCGGGCCGGTGGCGAAGGCGTCACTCGGTGCCTGCCGGGGCACGGCCCGGCGGCGCAGCCCACTCGAACATCACCAGCGTGGTGCCGAGCAGCGGCAGTCCGTTGCTGTCGCTGACCATGAAGAACTGGTTGCCACGGTAGCGCGTCAGACCCTCAAAGTTCTCCGCCTTGAAGGCATCCACCCGGTGCCAGAGCGCGACGGTCTCGTACCGGCAGGGTGTGCCCGCATCGGACTCGCAGCCGGGTTCCAGCCACACGCGCTTCAGGGCGAGCCTCAACGGTTGCAGCACGGACACGAACGAGCGTTCCAGCACCAGAACGGATCCGTCATCGAGCGTCTCCAGGGCGACGGTGCCTGCATTGTCGTCCAGCCGCGGCAGCGTCCAGCGCTTGCCGCTCAGGGCGTGAAGCGCGATGCGGTCCTTCGGCTCGGCCTTCAGCGGAATCTCGGCCGCCGTCAACACCCCGTGCTCGGGATGCGTCGTGACCGACTCCAGCGCGCCGTTGAGTTCCGCGTAGGCGGGACGACTGGCCAGTCCAGGCGGCATCTTGAGCTCTTCGAGCCATTTCCCCCGCGGTGTGTAGCGCGTGATTCTCGGCACGATCTCGAAGGACACCAGCACCTCAGTGTCGCCGCGCTTGCCGTTGTTGGCGTTGAGCAGCGCGAGGCCCTCGGAGTCCGCATAACCGCCCTGCAGGGCGTCCCCCCTGGGACTGCGCAACGGGAAGGCGTACAGCACCTGCACGTCCATCAGTCGCCCGTCCTCGATGACCGGCCGCAGATGAAACAGGACGCTCTTGTCGGAGACGGCGTAGAGGATGTCTTCATCCTCGTCCCAGGCAAGCCCTGAGAGCTCGACCAGCGGCAGCCCGTCGACCTGGATCCTCGGCAACGACAATACGCCGCGCAGGGTGACGGCGTTACGCCCGACGCCGACGCTGGCCGCATCCCCGATATCCAGCGCGGTCGGTCCCGTGGCGCAGGCGCCAGAAGCGCCCAGACAGACAAACAGCGAGAGGAACTTGGCGAGCCTGGTGAGGGAGAGGGTATTGATGCGGTGCATGCGTGTGACCTTCAGGACATGGCCCTCCCCGGTGGGGCAGACCGCGGGTAAACTCGCCGGGCGCTCCCGCCGGTGCAGTACGACGCGAGCGGCGCCGCACGATGCACGCAAGCCAAGCCCTTTGTCTAGGAAAAGCGTCACTTTATCGCCGGTCCGGCAGGGCAAGCTACCAGCCCACCACGACCGCCGCGCAGCGATCCCGTTGACGTTTCGAAGCAAAATTCCTCCGTCGGTTGTGTTTTAATATCGAGCTGCCAAGCAGAGACGAGTCATGTCCAAAAAGCCACGTTCTCCTGAAGAAACACCCGTCAACGCCAAGCCCGCCCCCCAAGCGCGGCGGCAGGACCCGTGGATCACCGCGCTCGCCGTCTTCGCCGTGATCCTGATCGTCTGGGCGCTGTTCATGGGCAGCGAATCGCGCACCCGCAGCCCCGGCGAGTCCGCCAGCACCGCACAGCCGGTCGCGCTGGCAGACGGCGAGACTGCCCGCGGGCTGATCGCCCACCAGGGCAAGACGCTCAGCTCCGCCGATATCGAGGCCATCTACGAACGTGCCGAGGGGCTGCGCAAGGCCGGTAAGCTCGACGATGCCTACCTGCTCTATTTTTATGCGGCGCGCAACGGCCACGGACGTTCGGCGCTCACGCTGGGCGACATGGCCGCGCCCGACCGCTTCCAGTCGGCTGGCTCTCCGCTCGATCACCCCGACCCCTACCAGGCCTACAAGTGGTATCGCGCGGCGGAAAAGGCCGGTGTCGAAGAGGCTGCAGCGCGCCTGCGCAAGCTGGAGGAATCCCTGCGTACCGCGGCCAATGACAACGATGCGCAGGCCCAGCGCCTGCTGCTGCTGTGGCGCTAAGCGCACCAACCGCCCGAGAAGCGAACATGCGTAGCCCATTCCTCGCCCTCCTCGCCCTGGCCGCCGTCGTGGCTGGTACCGTCTGGTCCCCCTCGCTCTATGCCGAGGCGCAGGCCAAGCCCCTGCTCATGGAGGGCAAGCGCTCGCTGTTCCAGCGCGTGCTCACCAAACCCGGCGCCACGCTGCACGAAGCCCCTGGCGCGAAGGGCCAAGGCAAGCCGGTGATGCCGTTCACTGCGTTCTACGTCTACGCGCGCAAGGCCGAAAACGGACAGAACTGGGTCCAGGTCGGCGCCGACATCCACGGCAGTCGTCAAGGCTGGATCGCCAGTTCCGATACCCTCGAGTGGAATCAAGGCCTCACCCTCTCCTTCCGCGATCCCAAGGGCAACGACCGCGTGCTGCTGTTCCGCGACAAAGACAGCCTGAAGGCGCTGGTCGAGTCCAAGGACAAAGGCGTTTACGACAAGCTCTACAAGGCCGCCGTGGCGGGCAAGGCGCCCGAGGATTCCGGGGTCATCGCCATTCAACCGGACCGGCACATCGACATCCTCAAGGACTTCTACCTCGTGCCGATCGCCCGGCACGAGGATGTCTATCTCGGCGCGGAGCAGGCGCGGATGCTGGAGGTCGCGACCGTCCCGCTGCAGGCCAAGGATCCCGCCGAGAGCGAATTCAGGGCAGGGGTGGCGTTCGTCGTGGACACCACGCTCTCGATGCAGCCCTACATCGAGCGCACCCGCGAGGCTGTGCGCAAAATCTTCAAGACCCTCAACGACAACAAGGCCAACGGTCGCATGCGATTCGGCCTGATCGCCTACCGGGATGATCCCAAGGCGGTGGAGGGGGTTGAGTATCTCACACGTACCTATGCCACGCTGCAGGACGGAACGAGCGCCGAGAACTTTCTTGCCAAGGTGCGCGAGGTCAAGGCATCGCCGGTTTCCACGCGCGAATTCAGCGAGGACGCCTACGCTGGCGTCAAGCAAGCCATCGAGTCGCTCGACTGGAGCGGCCTCGCCGGACGCTACCTGGTGCTCATTACCGACGCCGGTGCCCGCGACCCGGGCAATCCCAACGCGAGCACCGGCCTCGACGCAGCCGCGCTGCGCAAGCTCGCCCAGGAGAAGGGCATCGCCATCACCGTGCTGCACCTGCTCACGCCGCAGGGCGCAGACAACCACGCAAGCGCCACGGCCCAGTACAAGGTGCTCGCCGACTACCCGGGTGTCGGCGAGCTCTACTACGGCGTGGACACCGGCGACGTCGCAAAATTCGGGACCGCGCTCGATAGTCTGGCGGCGCAGATCAGCGCGCAGGTGCAGAAGACTGGCGCATTGCCCGACCCCACCAAGGCCGACGCCAACGACCCGCAGCTCAGAGAACTCCAGGCCCGCATCGCCAAACTGGGCTACGCCCTGCGCATGCAGTATCTCGCAAAGACCGATGCCAAGGGCGGCGTGCCGACCACATTCAACGCCTGGCTGCTCGATCGGGACTTCCGCAAGCCCGAGCGCTCGCCGGTAGAGGTGCGCGTGTTGCTGACCCGCGACCAGTTGAGCGACCTGCATGACACCATGCGCCGCCTGCTGCAGACCTTCGAGGACGGTCTGATCTCGCCACGCGGCTTTCTCGAGGACTTGAAGAGCCTCGCCGCGACCGTCAGTCGGGACCCCAAGCGACTCGGCGAGGCCACGCGCGTCGGCGGTGGCGCCAACCTGAGCGACCTCGGCTTCATGCAGGAATACGTCGAGGACCTACCCTACCGCGGCGAGATCATGAACGTCTCACTGGAGGACTGGGAGTCGTGGCCACCCAAGCGGCAAATCGAACTCGTCCACCGCTTGGAGGAAAAGATCGCCTACTACAAGACGGTGCACGATCACACGGACCTCTGGGTGTCGCTCGACGGCGGTCCGGTGGGCGGCAACTCCGTCTTTCCGCTGGAACTCGACATGCTGCCCTGACGCGCGCTCCGCGACTGGCCGGACTGGCCACCTCACCCACGCCCGGAATGAACAGCAGCTTCGATTTCATGCGCTCCACACAGGGAACAAGCTGGACGCCCGGCAGCGGGCGCGTGCTCATCTACCATCTACGCGAAGTGATCAAGACGCGCGAGGCAGAAGGCGCCACCTTCCGCCTCAACGTACCCAGCCTGCAAATCGCCATCGGCGAGAAGATTGCCCTGATCGGCGAGAGTGGCTGCGGCAAAAGCACCCTGCTCGACATGCTCGCGTTCCTGTCGGAGCCGAGCGAGGCCGGCGCTTTCCGCTTCCGGCCCGAAGCCGGGCGCGATCCGCTCGACATCCTCGATTACTGGAACAACCGCCGCCTGGACGGTCTTGGCGAGATTCGCAAGGCCCGCATCGGCTACGTCATGCAGACCGGTGGCCTGCTACCCTACCTTAGCGTTGCCGACAACCTCGCCCTGTCGCGCCGTCTGCTCGGCATGCCGGAGGATGGCACGGTCGACGAGCTGGCGCGCAACCTCGGCATTCACCGTCACCTGCACAAGAAGCCGAGCCAGCTTTCCACCGGCGAGCGCCAGCGGGTCGCCATCGGTCGCGCCCTGGCCCACCACCCCTCGATTGTTATCGCCGACGAACCCACGGCCTCGCTCGACCCGATTGCCGCCAAAAAGATCATGTCGCTGTTCATCGAGCTCGTGGAGTCACTCAACATCACGGTGATCGTCGCCAGCCACGCCTGGCACCACGTCGAGCGTCTCGGTCTGCGCCGCCTGTCGTTGCTCACCCAGGGCAGCGATGAGGAAGGCATCGCTGAAACCATCGTGACGGGTTGAGTCAGTCATCATGACCAAAAGACTTCGCGACCTCGCTTGGCTCGCCCGCCGCGACTACGCGCACGAATGGCACATGTCGGGGTTCGCTGTGCTCGCGCTCGCAGCCGTGCTGGCCCCGATGCTGATCCTCTTCGGCCTGAAGTCCGGCATCGTCAACGGTATGCTCGACAAGCTGCTACGCAATCCGAACAACCTCGAAGTGATCACCGTGCAGAGCGGCCGCTTCAGCCAGGCTTGGCTCGACGACCTGCGCCGGCGCCCGGACGTGGGCTTCCTCATGCCGCGCACGCGCGGCCTGTCCTCCTCGATCGACCTGAAGTCGGAGACTGGGGGGCGCATCGTGCCGGTGGAGATGATCCCGACCCAGGCGGGCGACCCGCTTCTCGAGCGCCTCGACCGGCAGCCGGCACAGCCGCGGGAGATCGTGCTCTCGGAGTCTGCCGCGAGCAAGCTCGGCGCACGCCCCGGAGACCGGATCGACGGCAGCCTCGCCCGCCAGTTCCGTAGCGAGAAGCAGCGCGAGCACCTCGAACTCGTGGTCGTCGCGGTCGCCCCGGCCTCGGTGTTCCCCCGCGACGGCGCCTTCGTCCAGCTCGCCCTCGCCGAGGCGGCCGAGGACTACCGCGACGGCCTGGCCGTCCCCGAATTCGGCTGGACGGGCTCACCCGCGCCGCGCGAGCGCACCTACCCCGGGTTCCGCCTGTACGCACGCACGCTCTACGACGTAGCGAGCCTGCAGGAATACCTCACCCAGGCAGGCATCGAAGTCCGTACCCGCGCCCAGGACATCGAGCTCGTGCAATCCATCGACCGGAACTTAAGCGCCCTGTTCTGGATCGTCGCGCTGATCGGCCTGATCGGGTTTACCCTGTCGCTCAGCGCCAATCTCTGGGCGAATGTGGACCGCAAGCGGCGCGAGCTGAGCGTGCTGCGGCTCGTTGGATTCCGCACGACGGATATCGTCGTGTTTCCGATCCTGCAGGCCGCGCTCACCGCCTTCTTCGGCTGGCTGCTCGCGGCGGTGATCTACCGCCTTGTCGCCACAGGCATCAACTACCTGCTCGCGGACCAGATGGAGCAGGGTCGGTCCGTGTGCCAGCTCGATCCGCTGCACCTGGTCTACGCGCTGCTCCTGACCCTGCTAGCAGCGGTCGCGGCCGCGGCGCTCGCCGGCTACCGCGCAGCCCAGATCGAGCCGGCAGAGGGTCTGCGCGAACTCTAACCCCAGCACTCGCGGGCCACCCGCTGGGCCCTTCGCGCGTGTTCACCCCGTTACTGCTAGAATCCGCACCATGTCAGGCAACACCTTCGGCAAACTCTTTACCGTCACGAGCTTCGGCGAGAGCCACGGACCCGCAATCGGCTGCATCGTGGACGGCTGCCCGCCGGGTATGGCGCTTTGCGAGGCGGACCTGCAGCACGACCTGGAACGCCGCCGCCCCGGCAAGTCCCGCCACACCACGCAGCGCCGCGAGCCGGATGAGGTGAAGATCCTCTCCGGCGTGTTCGAGGGCCGCACCACCGGAACCCCGATCGCGCTGCTCATCGAGAACGTCGACCAACGCTCCAAGGACTACTCCGACATCCTCGACCGCTTTCGGCCCGGGCACGCGGACTACACCTACTACAAGAAATTCGGCCTGCGCGATTACCGGGGCGGCGGCCGCTCCTCCGCGCGGGAAACCGCCATGCGTGTCGCCGCCGGCGCCATCGCGAAAAAATACCTTAGGGAACGCTACGGAGTGGAAATCCGCGGCTACATGAAGCAGCTCGGCCCGATCGTGCTGGAGCTCAAAGACTGGGACGCCGTCGAGGAAAATCCCTTCTTCTGCCCCGATCCCGCCAAGGTCCCTGAGCTCGAGGCCTACATGGACGCGCTACGCAAGTCGGGCGACTCGGTCGGTGCGCGCATCAACGTGGTTGCCACGGGCGTACCGCCAGGCTGGGGAGAACCGATCTTCGACCGTCTCGACGCCGACATCGCCCACGCGATGATGTGCATCAACGCAGTGAAAGGCGTGGAAATCGGCGCCGGCTTTGACTGCGTCACGCAAAAGGGCACCGAACACCGCGACGAAATGACCTCGGCGGGCTTCCTGTCCAATCACGCCGGCGGCATCCTGGGCGGCATCTCCAGCGGCCAGGACATTCTGGTGAGCATGGCGCTCAAGCCGACCTCCAGCATCCGCATCCCGGGCCGCACCGTCAACCTCGATGGCGCACCGGTCGAAGTCGTCACCACCGGCCGCCACGACCCCTGTGTCGGTATCCGCGCGACACCGATCGCCGAGGCCATGCTGGCCATCGTCCTGATGGACCACGCGCTCAGGCACCGCGGGCAAAACGCCGACGTCACCACAGCGCTCCCCGACATACCCTCTGCTCCACGCTGAATCGCGCGTGAGTCTACAGTCGTCGCCGAGTGGTTGGCGACGGCAAGACGCACACCTTGGGGCATAGCACAGCGCAACGCATCGGTTGTGTCCGTCAAGTTGTGCAAAAAGGGTGGCATGGTCGAGGTCGTCTCACTGGCCGCCTAGGCGACGGCTCTTAGCAGTTCCTTCTTCTGTTCCGCGAGCAGGCTCATGTTGAGGTAGCGGCTGTCCTCCAGCCAGGC
>CAYSFW010000052.1:0-80663 GCA_964430355.1 uncultured Thiotrichales bacterium | reverse complement strand
CGCCGGGCTGGGGAGGGGGGGGGTTGCGGAGGGCATGTCGTAATTCATCACGCCATCGAGCGTCTCTGTGGGGCGTTCAGTGAGCCGTACGGCGACGGAGCGGGTGCGCTCGCGCACCAGGGCGGCGTCCACCTGCTCGATGACCGCCCGCAAGCGGATGTCCTCGCCGGCGAGCACGTAGCCGAGCGTCTCGCCCTTAGTGGCGAACGCGCCGAGGCGGTCATCCTGCCGGGGCAGCACGAGTCGGCCGGCGACTGGGCTGCGCACCACGAGCTGGCCGATCTCCTCTGCGTTGCGGCGCAGCTCGGCGCGCACGCTGTCGATCTCCTCGCCGAGGCGATGGGCCTCGCCAGGGTCCCGATCCATCACTGCATGGAGTTGCGCTCCGAGGGATGCGAGACGTGCCTCGATGCCCTGCCGACGTCCGGTCAGCTCGTCGTTGCGCAGGATGATCAGCGGCTCGCCCAGGTTGACGTGGTCGCCGTCGGGCACCAGAAATTCCGCGATGAAACCGCTCATGCCAGCGCGCACCCGTGCCTCGTCCGGCAGCCACACCACGCCTTGGGCGAGCGTGGCGTAGGGCAGGGGGATGACCGCCAGTGCGATGACCAGCGCGGCAACCGAGCCGGCCGCGGTGACCCACGCGCGCAGGCGGTGGTGTTCGAGCGCTTCGGCCTCACGCAGATAGCCGACCACGTCGATGGCGGGCTTGAGGAGCAGGCCCCAGAGGAAGCTCGCCGCGGCGATTGCTGCGAGCGTGACGGAGAACGCGCCGATCCAGCCCACCACGAGAATCATCACCACCCAGCGGTAGAGCCAGGCGCCGATGCCGTAGGCGAACAGCCAGACGGCCTCGCCGGGGGAGTGCTCGGGCGGGCCGTGCTCGGCGACGCGCAGCAGGTGCCGGCGCCCGAGCCGTGCCCAGTAGCGGCGCGTATGGGCCGCGAGGTTGGGGATCTCCAGCCAGTCGGCGAGCATGTGGTAGCCGTCGTACTTGAGCAGCGGATTGCCGTTGAACACGACGGTCGACACCCCGGCGACCGAGAACACGACGAAGGCCGTTTCACGCAGCGGCCCGTCGCCCACGTTCAGCCATAGCAACAGGCCGACTGATGCGAGGGCCACCTCGACCATGATCCCCGCGGCGCTGACGGCAATACGCTGGTATTTGTCGGCGAGCAGGGTGGCGGCCGTCGCGTTCACATAGGGCACGGGCATCAGAAACATCACGCTGACGCCCATTTCGTGCACTGTGCCGCCGAAGTGGCGCAGCACGAGCGCATGACCGGTTTCGTGCAGGAATTTCAGCACCGGGTAGGTGAGCCAGACGAGCAGCCAATAGCGGGATGTGGGCAGGCGCGTCGCGCCGTACTCCGCGATCTCGCGCCAGTGCTGCCCGGCACCGGCGATGGCCACGAGCAGCAGCAGGGCCCAGACCCACAGCGTGGCCGGATGTACCAGCCAGCCGGTGACGGGTTGCAGACGATCGAGCATGCGCGCCGGGTCCCAGAGTGGCACGCGGAAGGCGAGCGGGTTGAGAAAGCCCCAGAGCTGCCGGCGTTCGCGCTGCTCCTGGCGCTGGAACAGTTCCTCGACGTCGGGTGCGAGCTCGGCCCGGATGAGTTCGGCCTGGTGCAGCTGTCCGATGAGCTGCACGACTTCGTCCTGCGTGGGCGCGGTCTCCCCCAGGTGCTCGACTAGGCCGAGCCAGATCTCATCGACGCTGCGCTTACCATCGAGCTGCCCAACGAAGAGATAGCTGCGTGCGTCCAGCCGGTGCTGCCGGCCGGTGACGTCGTCGGCAACCACATACCACGTCTGTCCGCGGTGAACCTGCCGATGGGCATGCACGTGTCGGCGCAGGTGGGGGTGCAGATCCGCCACCCGGTACCAGTCGCCGCTGAAAAGCTGCTCGCTCATGGCCCGCCGAACCTTGCCCACCACTCGAAGGCGATCCAGCGCCGCAGTTGCCGGGTGGTCACCCAGAGCCATGGTTTTGCGCCGGCCTGGATCTTGGCGATGCCCTGCAGGCCAGGACGCAGGTGCCGCGCATCGGCGTTGGAAAGCCGCGCTTCCGCTTCGAAGACGTTCGCGCCGTCGCGCACCTCGGCCATCGGCGTGATGCGCTCGATGCGGATCGGAATGCGCTCGTTGGGGCTTGCCGACAGCGCCAGCGTGCCGTGCTGGTCGACTGCGATGAACGCAACGTCGCGCTCATCGACTGAAACGATGACACGGTAGTCCCCCGCTGGGGCGAGCACCATCAGGGCGTCGCCCTGCTTGACCGGCGCGCCGAGCGACTGGGTGAGGTCGCCCTGGATGAGCACGCCGTCGAAGGGTGCGCGGATCTGGACCCGGTGCAACTGTTGCTCGATGAGTGCCAGCCGCGCCTTGGCCTCCTCCAGTTTTGCCACGGTCACGGCAAGCTGGGTGCGGTCCTTCGCGGCCAGCGCCGAACCGTACGTGGTCTCGAACTGCGCGATTTCCCCGCGCAGCTTGCGCTGCTCGAGCAGCAGGTCGTTGTCCTCCAGCTCGACAAGGACCTGGCCCGCGCGGACGCTGTCCCCGGGGCGGACATGGACCTGTTTGATGAATCCGTCGTTCGGCACCGTGAGCGTGCGCTGGATGCTGCCCTCGACGCGGGCTGGTGCGCTGACGTGGAAGCCGACGGGGTAGGCGGCGAGAAATGTGATGGTGCCCACGGCGGTGAGTAGCCCGTAGCGCAGCGCCTTCTCACGCCGGTCGCGGACCCGGGCGGCAAGACGTGCCAACCGGTTGCGCCAGCGTCGCCACCAGGGTTGATCGTTGCGCCACTTCAGTTGCAGCACGGGCGCAAGCAGGCTTGCACAGTGCTCGCAGAGCGCCACCGTGTCTGCCTTGAACGGTTTGCCCGCGGTGCGCTCGAACCACAGCGCGCCGACCGGATCGCCGTCGTGGAACAAGGGTACGGTGCACTGCTCGCCGGTGTGGAAGCGCTGCCAGAGCTCGCGGTGGGCAAGGGTGATGCGGGGCGGGGCAGCCGTATCCTCCGCGACCGGATAGCGGAGCGTGGCCTGCTGGTCGACGGCCTCGTCCATTGCGCCGGTGAGCGCGAGCGCAAGGTCCTGGCGCGCGCGGACCTCCGTGTTGTGCGACACGGCCACAAGGCGCATGCGCTGACCTTCCCGGATGCCCAGCGCAACCCGATCGCAGTGGAGATGTGTGGCGAGCTCGGTGACGACGGCCGTCGCAGCCGCCTGGAATCGCGGCTGACCCAGGGCGGTCGCCAGCAGGTGGGTGGCCAGTTCGAGCGCCGGGGTAGAGGCACGCGGCTGGGCCGTGGCCCCTTGCAGGAGTAACTCGCGCAGCCACGGCGCGCCCTTGTGGAGCAGTTCGAGTACCGTCTTGCCTTGCTCGGCGTCGCCCCGCTCGAGCAGGAGCGCCGCTGCGGCACGGGCTGGTTTGCCGGCTTCCAGATGCAACGGTGCGGCGACCACCACCGGTGACTGCGCGCCGGGTGCCTCGTCCATGCCGACGCGCATCACCGGTTTGCCATGACGCAGGGCCGCTTCGGCGGCCTTGAGCGCAGAATCCGCAGCCGCCGAGTGGGTGGGCCAGCGCACGACATGACCGGCTGGCCCATCGTGCCAGGCACCGACAACGATGCCGGAGCGCACCCCGCGAATCAGCGAGCACTGCGTGGCCAGCCACTGTTGAACGATGGCGACGGTCATCCCTGCGTCTTGTCATCGGCGGGGGCCAGCACGGTTCATCCAGACCCGCACGACGCCGCCCGGTACGTCCGGTCCGGCGCCTGCCCCCGACGGATTCCTCCGGTTATCCTGGGTCTATCGAGTGTAGCGAGCGCGCCTTGGCGAGGCGCAGGTCGTGATTAACAGATTTGGCGACACCGGCTCTCTGGACTACGGGAAACTGCCGGTCAGTTGGTGTTATGGGAGCCTCGCCGGTTGCAGGTGCGTGGTTCCTTTGGTAGCTGCCGCCGCGGGTGTAATCCCGGCCTGGCTCGGGGCTTGTGCCGTGCTCAAGCCGGACAGGTCTGCAAGGGGTGCCCGGTTGGCGAGCCTGCGCGGCAGCGCATCGGACCGCGTCAAAACGGGTCGTGGAGGGGGAGGGGGCTGTCGCGTCGTGGGCCTGGAGTTGATACGTTGCGGCTGGCGAACTGCGGTTCGGCCAGTTCCGATGCCAACCTTGCACGGCCAGCGGCGGTGAGGTCATGGCTGCCGCGCGTTACGGTGAAGATGACCCCGTTGACCCAGGCGTTCCGGAATGCCTCGAGCGTCATGGCGCGATTGCCCAGTGCAGGATCTGCGATGTGTACTTCGCTCCCCGTCACCCGGCGCAGGACGACGAAATGGCGGTAGCCCTCGATCTCGAGCAGCACGATGCTGGGGACGACGGCGTTGCGCAGTTCGTCGAAGCCCACTCTGTAGCCTTGCCCGGACAGCCCCAGCGACTCCACGTACCGCTTGAGGTCGAGGAGCGTAAAGCCTTGCGCCTGCGCGAGCGCGCGGTCAGTCAAGCCAAGCAGGCCAGCGAGGACGGAGGACTCCTCCACGTCGAGGCCGTGGGCGTACTTGAGGATCGTCGCCAGGGCAGCCGCGCCGCAGCTGAAGTCGGTTTGCTGCCGCACGAGGTTTGCGAAGTTGTCGCTGCCTCCGGCTGAACGCGGTTCGATCGCGGGCATCGGGTGCAAGCCCCCGTCCCAGAGCCCCGCGGTGTTTGGCGAGGCGTGCACGGCGATGCACTGCACGCAGAGGCCCAGGACGAACCCGATGATCCAGCCGGTTCTGCTCATGCGGACCTGGTCGAGCGGCACACCGCAGCGGGGGCTGGATCGCAGGTCGCCCAGTTGCCCCGGCAGTTGCGCGCGAAGCCGGGTGCGGTCCCATGACGCGCAGCCATCGACAAGTGGTGTTTCGTGCGGGTACGCATGGGTCTCCGTAGGTTGAATCGCCGTCGGTTGCTACCTGACGGGGCAGCGCACGGCAGGGGCGGGTCAACGCGGGTGGCGTCCGGGAACGACTGGCCTGCAACAGTATTTGTGCCATGGATGTAACTCTATGAATTAACTGAATTTGATCGGTAGGTCCCGAGCCGCTGTCCGCGCTTGCTGTATCGAATCTTTACAGCGCCTGGTGACGATGGATGTGGCTTACGTGTCGCGTGCTCCAGGCACTCGCGCGCGGGATCGGACGCGGGAGATGCGCTTGGCGCACAAAACCGGGGTCGCAACGCTTGCTTGCGTAGCAGCTGAGGGTGAGCGACGGGTGGGTCATAAACGCTGCGGGCTCGCCAGCGAGTCGTACAGATTGTTTACAGAACCCCGCCCTTCGCCGGTTGAGGGTGTACAGGGTGTGAACAGTCGGCGTCCGGAACGTCGCGCTCAGGTCGCGCTGTCCGACAGGCGTGCCGCAGGATCCTGACGGTAAAACAGGCTGAGCTGCTCATAGACGGCCGGGTAGGTGGCGCGCAGCACGTGCGGCGTCTCGAAGAACGCCTCGGAGGTCACGGCGAAGAATTCCTCTGGCGCTTCGGCCCCATAGGGGTCGATCGCCGTGTCGCGCCGGTGGTGGACGTCGCGCTGGAGCGCCTCGTAGGCGGCGGAGAATGCGCGGCTCCAGGCGCTGATTGACATGCCGCGGTGCAGCGGGGGTTTGCCGTTGGGCACGCCATCCAGTCCGTCGAGCTTGTGGGCGATCTCGTGCACAACGACGTTGTAGCCGTCTAGCGGCGCACTGTCTTCGATGTCGGCCCAGGACAGTACGAGCGGACCGTAGTCCCAGGATTCGCCGCTGCGTGGCTCGCGAATGTGGTGGACGATGCCGGTGTGCTCGTCATGGTCGTCGAACTCCGCGACGAATTCGTCGGGGTGCACTACGATGGACACCCAGCCCGCGAGCCAGTCGAGATCCAGATGCAGGATCGGCAAGCACACACTCAAGGCGATCTGCTGTTGTTGGTCGAGCGAGAGGGCAAGCCCCTGCACCGGCTCGATCGACTTTTCGGTGAGCAGCAGGGCGGCCAGCTCACGCAGACGCGCGGCCTCGGCCGCAGTGAGCCCGTGCAACAACGGCAGTGTAGTCCAGGCCCGCTGCCAGGCGGTTTCGGTCGTGTCGAGGCTGCGCAGGCGGCGCGTGCGCCGCCAATGCCTCAGAGCGGTCAGCATGGATCTCTCATGGTATGGGTTCCGTGCGAAGGATAGGGCGGATTACGGAGCGCTTTTGAATTCGCGCATAATGGCCAATGTCTACAGCTAGCGAAAAGGGGGGCGCCATGCCATCGTTCGATATCGTGTCCGAGGCTGACAAGCAAGAGGTGCGCAACGCCGTCGAGCAGGCAACCCGCGAGATCGGAAACCGCTTCGATTTCAAGGGGTCGGATGCGCGGGTCGAGCAGTCGGACTACGTCCTGACGCTGTACGCCGATTCGGAGTTTCAGCTCGACCAGGTGCAAGACGTGCTGAACGGCAAACTGGCCAAGCGGGGCATCGACCTGCGCAGTCTCGAAGTCGGCACGGTGGAGAAAGTCGGGGGCAACAAGGTCAAGCGCACGGCCACGGTGAAGGTGGGGCTGGAAGCAGACCTGGCCAAACGCATCGTCAAACTGATCAAGGACAGCAAGCTCAAGGTTTCGCCCAGCATCCAGGGCGACATCGTGCGCGTGTCGGGCGCCAAACGCGACACCTTGCAGGAGACGATCCAGCTCGTGCGCAAGTCGGTGGATGACTTTCCGCTGCAGTTCAAGAACTTCCGTGATTGAGTCAACGCGGCTGCCCGCGCTCGGGGGCTTTGCGCTGCACCCGCAACTGGCGGGGGACACGTTTGCTCTGGGGCGTTTTCCGCTGTCGCTCGTGCTGCTGATGAATGAGGCGCGCTACCCGTGGTTCATCTTCGTGCCACAGCGGGCGGGTGTCGTGGAGTTGCATGATCTCGACGAGCGGGACCAGCAGCAGCTGATGCACGAGTCCTGCGCGTTCGCGGCCTATCTGAAGGCGACGTTCAAGGGGGACAAGATGAACGTGGCGGCGCTGGGCAACGTCGTGCCGCAACTGCATGTCCACCACATCGTGCGGTTTCGGGGCGATCCCGCGTGGCCCGCGCCGGTGTGGGGGCGGTTACCGGCCGAGCGCTATGCGCCGGATGCGCTCAACCGGCTGCGCGAGCGCGTGGGTGACTTTGGGCAGATTGGAATCCCCTTTGAGCCTGTCGAGAACCTCGTCTCGAGCGGACGTCGCTGAGGCACTTCGGCCCTTGACAATTATCAATGCGCGTTCCAGCGCGTCGGGTTCATCCTTGATTTCGGTCAAATGGCGCGTATTATTAGTATATATAAATCTTCTAATATGGTGGCCAGCATGCGTCCTCCACTCGAGCTCGAGTACGAATGGGTGATCAAGCCGGATTCCGATCCGGCACTCGAGCACTACGTCCTGCATTTTCGCGGAGAGGCCAAGGCGTGGGATGACGAGGCGGGTGAGGAGGTCGTCATCGGCTCGATCATCGGCCATCGAATCGATCTCGCACAGGCGCGCTTCGACGCCGTGAACATCGCCGAACTGCTCGATTCCATTTCTCCGGACATCGCCGATTTCCGCGCGACGGTGTTCCACGACAACGTGTGCTACCTGCCTGGCGAGCATGCTGATTCGAACCGTCCGCGGCCGCGGTGCGATGGGCTGGTGTTCATCGACGAGGTGATGGTCCGCGAAGACCACCGTGGGCTCGGCATCGGCACCGAGTTGCTTCGGCGGTTGAGCGAGACGATCGACTTGGAAAATTGCATCCTCGGATTGAAGGCCTTCCCGATCTCTCAGGCATACGGTGAGGCGCGCCGCCCGGAGGAGATCGAGCGCGTGAAGTATTTCTATGCGAAGCTCGGATTTGGTCATGCCGGCAAGGATTTCATGGTCAAGGACGCAAACCGTTGCGGTGCGATGTTGAAGCGCACCGCCATCCGTCGCCGCGATTCGTCAATTGGCGCCCGCGCGTAGGGCGTACCTTCCTCCGTCCGAGTGGCCGCAAGCGGCGCGGTCCCCCTCCAATGCGCGGATCCGCCGCACTCCAGTCGTGTGCGATTGTGGTACTATCACCTACGGTCCTGCCCAGGCGGGGGTACAGGTGAGGTCGCGCAGACGGCCCACATTTCGATCACGTGCTTTCCTGAGGAGGAAACATGGCACATGTCGTGGTACTGGGGGCCGGCACCGGTGGTATGTCGGCGGCCTATGAGCTCAAGGCTGCGCTAGGCAGCGCGCATCAAGTCACGGTGATCAATGAGCGGGACTACTTCCAGTTCGTACCGTCCAACCCTTGGGTGGCGGTCGGCTGGCGGACCCGTGACGCGATCACCTTCGACATCCGCAAGTATCTGGAAAAGAAGGATATCCATTTCATCGCGAAGCGCGTGGACGTGATCGATCCCAATGCGAATGAGCTCACCCTCGATGGCGGCGAGAAGGTCAAGTACGACTACCTCGTCATCGCCACGGGACCGCGGCTGGCGTTCGAGGAGGTCGAAGGGGCTGGCCCGATCCACGGCTACACCCAGTCGGTTTGCACGGTTGATCACGCGGAAAAGGCCTACGAGGCTTACAAGAAGATGCTCGAGAAGGGCAGTGGGCACATCGTGATCGGGGCGATGCCGCTGGCGAGCTGCTTCGGTCCGGCCTACGAGTTTGCCTTCATCGTGGACGCCGATCTGCGCCAGCGACGCAAGCGCAACAAGTTCAAGATGACCTATGTGACCTCGGAGCCCTACATCGGCCATCTGGGGCTCGCTGGTGTCGGAGATTCCAAGGGGATGCTCGAAAGCGAGCTGCGTCAGCACCACATCGAGTGGATTTGTAACGCGAAGACCACCAAGGTCGAGGACGGCAAGCTTATCGTCGATGAAATTGCGCGCGACGGCAGCGTGGCGCAGCATCATGAGATCAATTTCGATTTCGCGATGATGCTCCCCGCCTTCAAGGGTGCGGATGCCGTGGCGAAGGTCGAAGGCTTGTGCAATCCGCGCGGCTTTGTCCTGGTGGACGAACTGCACCGCAGCCCGAAGTACAAGAACATCTACTCGGCGGGTGTGTGCATTGCCATTCCCCCGGTGGAGGCCACACCCGTGCCGACCGGTACACCCAAGACCGGGTACATGATCGAGTCGATGGTGACCTCGATCGTGCACAACATTGCCGATGAGCTCGCTGGCAAGCAGCCGTCGACCACGGCCACCTGGAACGCGATCTGCCTGGCTGATATGGGCGATACCGGAGCGGCGTTCGTGGCGTTGCCCCAGATTCCGCCGCGGAACGTGGCGTGGATGAAAAAGGGCAAGTGGGTGCACGCTGCGAAGGTCGCGTTCGAAAAGTACTTCATCCGCAAGATGAAGAAAGGCACCTCCGAACCGCTCTACGAGAAGTACATTCTCAAGATGCTCGGCATCGAGAAGCTTTCCTCGTGAGCCGAGCGTAGCTTGTCCGCTAGCCACACTCCCCGGACCCGGTTCGGGGAGTTGGCTTCACGTCTCCCACCGCCAATACCTCCAACCGTCGCCGCAGCGGTTACGTTCGGGCCAGTCTATTCGGACTCTCCGAAGCGATTGGCAATCAGGTTTTCCAGCGCGCTCACGGCCTCTGCCTCGTCCTCGCCGGAGGCGTGCAGGGAGATGACCGAGCCTTTCGCGGCGGCGAGCATCATCACCCCCATGATGCTCTTGCCATTGACCTTGCGCCCGGCCTTCTCGACTTCGATCTCGGAACTAAAGCGCGAGGCGAGGGCGACCAGCTTCGCCGCTGCACGGGCGTGCAGGCCGAGCTTGTTGCAAATGGTGACTTCGCGGGATATCACTGAGCGGGTTCCTCTGGGCAGGCCCTGATGCCATCGTGTCCGCCCGAGATGGCCTTTTGCACCAGTTCCTGCAGACTGAGTTGTGGATAGTTGAGGATACGAAACAGCATGGGCAGGTTCAGGCCGGTCACGACGGCCACTTCCGGGCGTTTGCACAGGCGGTTGGCGACATTGCTGGGCGTTGAGCCATAGACGTCGGTCAGCACCAGGACGCCGTCACCGGAGTTCAGTTTGTTGCACAGCGCGGCGGCGCGTTCGTCGATGCGGTCGATATCGCTGCCTTCGGGAACGGACAAGGTCTCAATCTGCAAGGGGCAATAGCCGAGCGTATTGGTCACAGTAGTCAGGAATTCACGACCTATCCCGCCGTGCGTGACCATGAGGATGCCGACGCTCATCGTTGTTTTTCTTGACACTACAGTTCGCGATGCTTGATCTTGATCCAGTCCCGGTAAGTGCCTTGCAGCGCCTTGCCGAGCCGGTCGACCATGTAGACGGACCGGTGTCGCCCACCCGTGCAGCCGATCGACACGGTCACGTAGCTGCGGTTGCACTCCGCAAAGCCCGGAATGAGCGTCTCCAGAAAACCTAGCAGAGTATCGTACATCGCGTTGACGTCCGCATGCTGCTCCAGAAACTCCGCGACGGGTTGCTCGAGCCCGGTGAACGGGCGCAGCTTGGCCTCCCAGTGCGGATTGGGCAGGCAGCGCAGGTCGAAGACGAAGTCGGAGTCGAGCGGAATGCCATACTTGAAGCCGAAGGACTGCAACAGTAGCGACAGTTTGGTGGACGTGGCCACGCCGAAGACGCGGTCCCGCAGCAGCAGCGTGAGCTGGTGGATGTTGAGGTGGGTCGTGTCGATCGTCAGGTCGGCCATGCCAGCCACTTCGCGTAGCAGTTCGCGCTCGAGCCGGATGGCGTCGATCAGCGGGTTGCCGCGCTGGCTCAGCGGGTGCTTGCGGCGCGTCTCGCTGTAGCGCTTGATCAACTCGTCCTCGTCGGCCTGCAGGTAGATGACCTTCACATCGTGGCCGGTATCGTCGAGCTGCTGCACCACGCCGCCGATGTCCTTGAGTTCCGTGTAACCCGAACGCGCGTCGATGCCGAGCGCGATGGGCTTGCCGGCGAGCATCTCCTGGGCGGTCAGCCGCTCCACCACCAGCGCGAGCAACCCCACCGGCAGGTTATCGATGCAGTAATAGCCCTCGTCCTCCATCGCGTTGAGGGTGATCGTTTTGCCCGAGCCGGAGAGCCCGCTGACGATGAAGATCTTCATTGCCCAGGATCCTTGAGTTGTTGATTGAGGCGAGCCTGGAATGCCGCCACGGCATTATATCCGCTCTGCTGCAGCAGGAAGTTACGCGCGGCGGTTTCCACCAGCACGGCAAGGTTACGTCCTGGCGCGATGGGCAGGGTGATTTCCGGAACGTTTACCCCGAGAATCTCGCGCTGCGCGACCATGCCGCTGATGCGTGAGTCCTCGTCGAACTGGACCTCCTCAAAAGGAATCAGTCGCACGATCAGGCGAAGCTGTTTCTTCTCCTTGATTGCGCTGGCGCCGAACATGGCGCGGATATCGAGTAGGCCGAGCCCCCGCACCTCAAGGAAGTCCCGCAGCAGGTCCGGACTGCGCCCGCTCAGGATATTCGGGCTGACCTTGGAAAAAATCGGGGCGTCGTCGGCCACCAGCCGGTGCCCGCGGCTCAGCAGCTCGAGCGCGAGCTCGCTCTTGCCGATGCTCGCATCGCCAACGATCAGCAGGCCGATACCCACCACCTCCATGAACACACCATGCAGGGTCACGGATTCGGCCAGGTGCTCGCCGAGAATTTGCCGAAGATCCACGAGTAGATCGTAGGAAGGCTCGGGGGTCGTGAGCAACGCGATGTTGGTCGCGTTTGCGAGCTCGATGAACATCGGGTGAGGTTGGATGCCCTCAGCGAGGATCACGATGTCGGCCACACCCGCGAACAGCTTGCGGCAGTTCTCCTCGAATTCCTCGCCGCTGAGCTGCTCGAGATAACGCATCTCCGTCGCGCCGAGCACCTGGATTTGGTTGGCATGGATGAGGTTGAAGTGACCGACCAGCGGCGCGTCGCCTTCGCGCGCTTCTTGCTCGCTGACGAGCCGCGCGCCGGCATTTTTGCCCGCGATCCAGGCATAGGGGACGCGGGCTTGGAGATCACGCAGGATGTCCGCGACGGAAACCTGCCCTTGCATGGCGTGGCCTTTGAGATGCTTTGGCTGCGGGTGAAGCCGAGAGTGTAGCGCGGAAGCGGCCGAAGTCCGACTTCGACTTGCGCACGCGCGTGGAGGGGGTTGGGTGATCGGTGTGGCCCTGACCGGCCACCGCCCTTACAGCGGTGATCGGCCAGGGGGCGTTAAAGCGGGTAGCGACGTCGGCGCGTTGCCGGCCTCAGAATGCGAGGTTGCGGTGGGCGCCCTCGTTGTGGTTGCGGTGATGGTTTTTCATCTTTTCCTTGTGCCGGACGATCTGCCGGTCGAGCTTGTCGACGAGGACATCAACCGCGGCATACATGTCGTTTTCTACGGAGTCCGCGAAGACCTGGCTGCCGCTGATGTTCATCGACGCCTCGGCCTTGTGGCGCAATTTCTCGACAGTGAGGATCACGTGCACGTTTTGCACATGGTCGAAGTGGCGTTCCAGGCGTTCGAACTTGTCGCTCACGTAGTTCCGCAGCGCATCGGTCAGATCGATGTGATGTCCGGTTACGGATAGCTGCATGACGGTCTCCTTTTCAGTGAGTGGTGCACATGAGCCACCCGCCCGCCGGGGCCGGGAGCGGGTAGCGTAATAAACCGGGTTTGAACGAACGATGAGAAGGCCCGTGAGGGCGGGGAGAGGCGTGCGGCTGCGCTGTTGGCGGGTTCAGGCAATTCGTTTGCGGTCGCTGGAGGATGGTATCTGCATCGCCTCGCGGTATTTGGCAACCGTGCGACGGGCCACTTGGATTCCCTTCTCTTTGGCCAATATAGCGGCGATCTGACTGTCGCTCAAGGGACGTTTGGGATTCTCGTCACTGATCAGATTGCGAATCAGCGCGCGTATCGCCGTGGCCGAGGCGCTGTTCCCGTCGTCAGTGGCGAGCTGGCTCGAGAAGAAATACTTGAACTCGTATACTCCCCGGGGCGTTTGCATGAACTTTTGTGTGGTCACGCGCGAGATGGTCGATTCGTGCATCCCGAGTTCCTCTGCCACGTCGCGCAGGACCATCGGCCGCATGGCCTCCTCGCCCAGATTGAAAAACGCTTGCTGTTTGTCGACGATCACCTCGGCCACCCGCAGGATCGTCTCGTTGCGGCTCTGGATGCTCTTGATGAACCAGCGCGCCTCCTGCATCTGCTCGCGCAGGTAGCGGTTTTCCATGGAGCCATTGCCGCGCCGGATCAAGCTCGAATAGAAAGGGTGCACGCGCAGCCTTGGCCCGAGGTCGGGGTTGAGCGATGCGACCCAGCGCCCGTTGCGTAATCCCACGTAAACATCCGGAATGACATATTCCGCCACCGCCACGCCGATATCGGCACCCGGCTTGGGATTGAGCGACCGAATCAGATCCAGCGCCTCGCGTACCTGCTCGGGCGTGCTGTGGGTGGCGTGGGCCAGGGCCTCGCGGGTCGACTTGGCGAGCTGTTCCAGGTGTCGGCTGACCAGTTGCCGGGCGACCTGCTTGATCGCCGGGTCGGCGGCCGCGCCCTGAAGTTGTGCCGTCAGACACTCCTGGAGACTCTGCGCGCCGCAGCCTACCGGGTCGAGTTGCATGACGTAGGACTGTACGGCGCGCAGATCGTCAAGGGTGACTTCCGGGTCGCTGCCGGCGAACTCGTCGAGCAGTTCTTCGAGGGGTGAGACCAGATAGCCGTTATTGTCGAGGTTGAAGATGATCGTCTGGGCAATCGCCTGGTCGAGCTCGGTCAGCGGCGAGAGCCGGATTTGTTCGGCGAGGTGGTCCTGCAGGGATTCGACACTGGTCGTCGTGTTCTGCCAGTAGTCCGCATCGTTTTCCTCGCCGCCATCACCGCCGCGGCTTGGCAATCCCTCGTAGATCGCATCCCAGGATGTATCGAGCGGGAGCTCCTCGGGGATGTCCTGCGTGGGTTGTTCGTAGCTCTCCGTGGATTCTTTCTCGTCGTTACGAGGGGCGGCTTCCGCCGTAATGCGTTCGTCCAACTCGGGCTCGTAGCCCGGCTCCTCGAGGTCGAGCATCGGATTGGCCTCGAGCATCTGCTGGATCTGCTGCTGGAGCTCGAGCGTCGAGTACTGCAACAGCTTGATCGTCTGCTGCAGCTGAGGCGTGAGTGTCAGCGACTGTTGAACGCGGATTTGGAGATTGGGCTTCAGCATGGCGGTTCAGTCGTGTTCCATTGATCGTAATTATGGACTAAACCAGCCGAAATTGCTTAGCACGATTTGTGCCAGAATAGTGGAGTGGCTAACGTTTTTGCCGTTGTTACAAAGAAAAGTCTTGGCCCAGGTAGTAGCGGCGGACGTCTTCGTTGGCGAGCAGCGCCTGGGGTGAGCCCGTGGCCATGACCCTGCCGTCGTGGAGGATGTAGCCGCGAGAGCAGATGCCGAGCGTCTCGCGCACGTTGTGGTCGGTGATCAGCACACCGATGTTGCGGGCCGTCAGGTGATGGATGATGCGCTGGATGTCGAGCACGGAGATGGGATCGACGCCGGCGAAGGGCTCGTCGAGCAGGATTAAGGCTGGCTCGCTCGCCAGCGCGCGGGCGATCTCCACCCGTCTGCGCTCACCGCCGGAGAGGCTGATGCCCAGGCTCTCCGCGAGATGGCTGATCTGCAGCTCCTCCAGCAGGTTCTGCAGGCGCTCCTCGCGCGCCGCGCGGTCGAGTTCCTTGCGCAGCTCCAACACGGCGAGGATGTTCTCTGCCACCGTGAGCTTACGGAATACCGAGGCCTCCTGCGGCAGATAGCCGACGCCGAGGCGCGCGCGGGCGTGCATGGGCAGGTGCGTGATGTCCTTCTCGTCGAGGCGGATTACCCCGCCGTCCGCGCGGATCAGACCCACGATGATGTAGAAGCAGGTCGTTTTGCCCGCGCCGTTGGGGCCGAGCAGCCCGACCACCTCGCCGCGCGCGACCTCCATGTCCACGCCGCGCAGAATCTCTCGGCCACGGTAGACCTTCTTCAGCCCTCGCGCTTGCAGCAGGCCCATGATGTCACTTGGCCGGCGGTTGCAGGATGACCTCGACGCGCTGCTTGGCGTCAGCGCCACCGGCCTTGAGCTGGCGCGTATTGAGGTTGAAGTCGATGCGGTCGTTCTGGATGGTGTTGCCAGCCTGGTTGAGACGGCCGTCGCCAAGCAACTGAAGCTGTCCCGTGGCCGCCTGGTAGTTGATCGTGCGCGCGCTGCCTTCCACGGGTTGCTTGTCCTGCATGACCGTGCGGATCCTTGCCGGTTGACCGGAGGCCTCGATCTGGTCTAGCCGCCGATCCTTGAGCTGGACACGTACGCGCGCGGCGTCGAGCGTGAGTTCGCCCTGACTGAGCTGGACATTGCCGGAGTAGATGCTCACGCCATTTTTCTGGTCGACCTCGACCTGGTCGGCGCTGATCTTGACGGGCAGTGCGGCGTCCTGGGCGTGCGCGACGCCGAGCAGGACGGACAGGAGCAGGGGCGTGAGCCGACTACGGCGCATAGCTGCCCCGCACCTGCGCAAGCAGGGTCAGGCGCGCGGCGCTCAGGTCCGCGCGCAAACCGATGCCGCGGATCTCGCTCGCGCCCTGGCGCATCAGCACCGGGGCCGCGGTATGCGCCTCCCGGCTTGGCAGGTGGGATTCGAGGTCCGCGGTCTCGATCCGCGCCGGGGGTGAGGATGCCCGGCTGAGCACGACCTCGCCCACCAGACGGGCGTTCTGCATGGGGGCGTCAAGCCGCCCCTTCTGGGCCTGCATCACCCAGGGTGGGCCGTCCGTCGTCATCCACTCGACCTCGGGAGACTCCAGCACGTAGTCACCGGCTGCGGCGCGGCGCAGGTCCGGGCCACGCAGGATGTACTCGCGGTGGCCCTCGGCGTTGAAGACGGTCATCGTATAGTGGCTCATGTAGTAATCGTCGCCGTTTGCCGGACTCGGGGTGTCCACCAGGCCATCGCGCAGCTGACGGGCCACGACCAGTGCGATGATGGCACCCGCCAGACCGAGCAGCAGCCAGGTTTTGCCGTTCAGGCCCCGCATGTGTGGCTCAAAGGTAGCTCGCGAGTGTCGACTCGAGCACCCCGCGTGCCTCCATCAGGAACTCGCACACCTCGCGTGCCGCACCGCGCCCCCCGGGCGCGCCCGTAGTCCAGTGCGCGTGCCGCTTGACCATGGGATGGGCGTCGTTGACGGCGATGGCAAGCCCCACCTGGGTCATGACCGGCAGGTCCACCACGTCGTCACCGACGTAGGCGATGCGCTCGGGCGTCAGGCCAGTCTGCTCGAGCAGGGCCGCGAAGGCCGGCCGCTTGTCGCGGTGGCCCTGCATGACCAGATCGATGTCGAGGTCCCGCGCGCGGTGTTTGACGACTTCCGAATTGCGGCCGGTGAGGATCGCGGTGCGCACACCGCTGTTGTGCAGCATGCGGATGCCGTGGCCGTCCTTGGAGTTGAAGGCCTTGTATTCCTGTCCATCATCGCCGAGGTACAGCGTGCCGTCGGTCAGCACGCCGTCGACATCGAAGATCACCAGCTCGATCAGTCGGGCCCGTTCCAGTAGGGTGCTCATGGGCAATTCCATCATTCGGTTGGCAGGTTGGGACATGGCGGTGCGCGATACGGCGATGACGCGGGATTCGTGTCGTGCGTGAATGCCCCTGGGGAGGATTCTTGGTGCAACATCGGCACTGCGCTAGATGACGCCGGAGCGCAGGAGGTCGTGCATGTTGAGCGCACCGATCACCCGGCCCTCGGCGTCGACCACCGGCAGCGCGTTGATCTTGCGCTCCTCCATGAGATTCAGCGCCTCCACGGCCAGCGTCTCGGCCGTCGTGGCCTGGCACGGAGTGGTCATCAGCGAGCCAACCGGGGCGGTGCGGACGTCGATGCCATGATCCAGCGTGCGGCGCAGGTCGCCGTCGGTGTAGACGACAAGCAGTCGCCCCTCGGCATCGGTGACGGTGGTAAAGCCGAGCCCTTTGCGGCTCATCTCCTCCAGCGCATCGCGCAGCGGGGTCTGCGGGGCCACACTGGGCACCGCCTCACCTCGGTGCATCACGTCGCCGACCGCCAGCAGCAGCCGACGACCGAGCTTGCCGCCGGGGTGCGAACGGGCAAAGTCATCGGCGGTGAAGCCCCGGATTTTCAGCAAACTCACCGCGAGCGCATCGCCCAGTGCGAGCGTGGCCGTGGTGCTGGAGGTGGGCGCGAGGTTCAGCGGGCAGGCTTCCTTCTCCACGCTGATATCCAGATTGACATCGGCCTGTTGGGCCAGCCGCGAGCGTGGATTGCCGGTCATCGAGATCAGGGGCACGCCGAGCCGTTTGATGATCGGCACGATGGTGAGCAGCTCGTCGGTCTCGCCGGAATTGGAGATCGCCAGCACCACGTCCTGAAACGTGATCATGCCGAGGTCGCCGTGACTGGCCTCGCCCGGGTGAACGAAAAAGGCCGGACTGCCGGTGCTGGCAAGCGTTGCAGCAATCTTGCTGCCGATATGCCCGGATTTGCCCATGCCTGAGACGACGATGCGTCCCTGGCAGGCCAGCATCAGTTCACAGGCGCGCACGAAGCCGCCGTCGATACGCTCGCAGAGCGCGCGGACGGCGTTGGCCTCGAGGTCGAGTACCTCGATGGCGATCTTCGAGATCTGCTTGGCATCCAGTTGCGTCATCGTGTCCAGTCACTAGTCGTCGGGGGTGGCCGCGGTGGATGCGCGGCCGGGAGCAAACAATCCTAGCATGATCGCCGTGCGTTTCATGGCGAGATTATACTGGGCCCACACGCGGTGAGCGTCCGGCACGCGACCGGCGCGAGGGAGGAGGTCATGCACATCACGCTGGGCGTCTACGATCCATTTGCCAGGACCTGGCTCGAAGGGTTCTACCCGGATGATCTCCCCGAGGACTGGCGGCTCGACTACCTGGCCAACGCCTACCGGGCGTTCGCCTTGCCGGCGTCGCGGCGGACACTGGTCGCGGCGGCCCTGCCGGCGGGACTCGAGGCGTTTCTGGTCGCGGATGCCCCCCTGCCTGCTGAGATGGTGTCTGGCTGGAAGGCGCTCGTCACGCTCCCGGATGCCCAGAGCCAGCCCATGCAGCGCGTCACACTGCAGGGTGGCGTCGAGTGGGTGTTGCTGCGGCCCGGCGAACCGCTCAACCTGCGCGAGATCCGCGCCTCGGTCGAGCGTCTGGAAGCCGAGCTCAGCCCACAGGCCCGGGTCTACCTGATGATCGAAGCTCCACCCGCGGCGCTGGAACAGGTGCGGGTGATGCTGGAGCTGATGGGCTACTGACAAGGCACCGAGCGGCTGTGCGGGGTGTCAGTTTGACCGGATTTGTCGCTTTGCGCCTCGCTGATGCTGCTGTAGCAGCCCGCGCAGGGTTCCTCTCCATAGTCAGAGTGCGTGCCGGTCAGGTTGGCCAATGCACTCTTCGGTGTGGCCAACCCGCCCGCCCGGCGCGCTGTGCGGGGATCTCCGGTCGCGTGCAACTCGCGGGGGTCAGCCGACCGAACTGGCCTGCAGCTCGAGTTGCGCGACGAGCTCTGGGGCGAGCTTGAGCGCGGCAGCGAGTGCGTCGAGGTAGGCGCGTTCTTCTGCACTGTCCGGGTCGATGACCAGCAAGGAGGTCAGATAGATCTCCGCGGCGGCCTCCGGTGAGTCCGCGCCGGCAGCGACCGCGGCGGCGTCCGCTGGGCCGTCGAGTTCCGCCTGCACGGCTGCGAGTACCTCGCTCTGGATGCCGAGTTTCTCCATCTGCGCAGAAATTCGTCCGCGCTCTGTGTCGTCGATGTGGCCGTCGGCCTTGGCTGCGGAGATCATGGCCTTCAGCAGCGCCCGGCTGCGCGCCTCGGCACTCGGGCCGCTGAGCTGTCCAATCGGCGTGCCCGCTTCCACGGCGCCCGGCTGCTGCGCCTGCCAGTTCTGGTAAGCCTTGTAGGCGAGCCCGCCCAAGGCGGCCAGGCTGCCGAGCTTCAGCCCCACGCCGGTGAGTTTGCGGCCGCCCTTCGTGCCGAGCAGCAGCGCCAGCGCACCCGCGGCCAGTGCCCCCTTGCCCATGCCCGAGAGCATCGCGTCGCGCTCGGCGCCCTGCGCTGGGATGTAGAGCTTCTCTTCGGCGAGCGCTTGCCCTTTCTGGGCCATTTCGCGGCCGGACTGGAGGAGTTGTTCAAGTAGCGCCTTGGTGTCCATGGGGTTTTCCTGCGGAGTGGTGGAAATTGCGACGCCTTCGATTATAGGCGGCGCGTGCAACCGGTGCGTGACAGCGATGTGGCACTTTGTGTCGGCGGCGCACGCGGAGACGGCACGGGGCAAACCGGGCGGGTGACCCGGGTGGCGGTGCGCGCTACGGGTTTCTCACCTCAAGGCCTGTCCTGTCCGGTCTTCTTGCGCGGCTTCGCTGGGGGTTTGCCGGGTTTCGGCCCGCGGGGTGGCCGGTCGGCACGGGGCTCGAAGTTGGCGGGGCGCCGTTGCGGTTTCTTGAAGCCGCCCGGTGCGCGGTCGGGCCGCTCGCCGTCCTTGGTGATGCGCAGTTGCCGCCCGCAGACCCAGACCTCCTTCAGGCGCTGGTAGATCTCCTTGGGCATGTCCTGGGGTAAATCCACGAGGCTGAAAGTGTCGAATAACTTGATCTGGCCGATGTAGGCGCTCTCGATGCCGGCCTCGTTAGCAATGGCGCCGACAATATGCTTGGGCTGAACGCCGTGTGCGCGGCCGACTTCGATGCGGTAGCGCTCCATGCCGGCCTCCACCGGCCGGCCGCCTGACTCCCGGCGGCGGGTACCTTCCCTCGGCGCGCGCTCGGGCGGCGCGGCGGGTTCCTCAGGGCGTTCTGCAGGCGCCTGCAACGGCCGTTCGCGCTGCACGAGGAAGGCGAGCGCGGCGGCGATTTCGTTGGTGGTGACCTCATGTTCGCGCTGGAAGCTCTCGACGAGCTGCTCGTAGAAGCCGAGGTCCTCGGATTCCAGCGTCTCGGCGATCAGTTGCTTGAAGCGGGCGATGCGCCGGTCGGCAACGTCCTCGTGCGTCGGTAGTTGCATCGGCTCAATCGGCTGGCGCGTGGCCTTCTCGATCTGCCGGAGCATGGATTTTTCGCGCGGCGCGACGAACAGAATGGCCTCACCTTGGCGCCCGGCGCGGCCGGTGCGGCCGATGCGGTGGATGTAGGCCTCGGTGTCGTTGGGGATGTCGTAGTTGACCACGTAGCTGATGCGCTCGACATCAAGCCCGCGTGCGGCGACGTCGGTGGCCACGACGATGTCGAGCCCGCCGCTGCGCAGCCGCTCGACGGTCTTCTCGCGCTGCGCTTGGCTCAGGTCGCCGTTCAGCGGTGCGCTGGCGTAACCGCGGGCCTCAAGCTTTTCAGCGAGCTCGACCGTCTCGTTCTTGGTGCGCACGAAGATGATCATCGCGTCGAACTCGGAGACTTCGAGGATGCGGGTGAGGGCGTCGAGCTTGTGCGTGCCGGTGACCTGCCAGTACTTCTGGGTGATGGTCGAGACGGTGGCGGTCTTCGCCGCGATGCGGATTTCCACCGGGTCGCGCAGGTAGCGCTCGGCGATGCGCCGGATGGGCGCCGGCATGGTGGCGGAAAACAGCGCGATTTGCCGGTCCGCCGGCGTGTGCGAGAGGATGTCCTCTACATCGTCGATGAAGCCCATGCGCAGCATCTCGTCGGCCTCGTCGAGCACCAGGCTCGCTAGCCGGTCCAGCTTCAGCGTGCCTCGGCGCAGGTGATCCTGAACGCGTCCTGGCGTGCCGACCACCGCATGTACCCCGCGCCGTAGCTGCCGCAGCTGCGTGTCCATGCCCTGTCCGCCGTAGACCGGCAGGATGTGGAAGCCCTCGAGGTGGCGGGCGTAGGTCTGCATGGCCTCGGCGACCTGCAGGGCGAGCTCCCGGGTCGGGGTGAGCACGAGCAGCTGTGGGTACTGGGCGGAGAGGTCGAGCCGGCTGAGCAGCGGCAGCGCGAAGGCTGCGGTCTTCCCCGTGCCGGTTTGCGCCTGACCGAGCAGGTCGCGCCCCGCGAGCAGCGGCGGGATGCTCTCGGCCTGGATCGAAGAAGGGGTTTCGTAGCCGACGTCGATGACGGCGCGCAGGACGGGCTCGGCGAGGCCAAGCTCGGCGAAGGATGGGGCGTATTCTCGGGACATTCGGGCACCTGCGTGAAGGACGGACCGCGCGACGGGGGCGCTGGCCGGCGGGAAAGGGCGCGGATTATACGCCGAGCGGCGCCTGCTGTCGCTGTTGGCCTGTGCAGGCTCCAGGCGGGTGACGATGGCCGATTTGATGTTCGTCACGATTGTTTCATTGTTCCGTTGAGCCGGTATCCCGACCGGCATAACCTTCGCGTCAACAACGCCAACAAAGGAGCTGGAACGCTCCAAACACAGAAGCCGCTCACCCGGTAGATCGAGGGCCTGCCGGGCGCTGTGCGCAGACGTACCTCCCGCGGGGCCAGCCTCGGCGGGGCGGGGGAGATTCCGTCGGGGTTGCCGCCGCGACGGTGGGTGCAGGAAAACCATACGGGACGAACGTGGCTCGAGATGCCTACAGGACCCTGGCGGCCGCACTGGCGGGGGTGTATGCGACCCTTGGCGGGCTGTGGATCTTCTACAGTGATGCCTTCGTGGCAAGACTGAGCCACGATATCACCGAACTGACCCACTTTCAGACCTGGAAGGGCTTGGGATATGTGCTGGTCTCCACGCTCCTCGTCTATGCGCTCATCCGTCATGCACAGCGTCAGGCCGTGCGAGAACGTCAACGCCTCGACATGGCGCTGGAGGCACTGCGTGCGAGCGAGGGGCGCCTGCGGTTCGCCCTGCAGGGCTCCAACGATGGCCTGTGGGACTGGAACCTGGACAACGGTGGGGTCTATTACTCCCCCGCGTGGCAGGCGATGCTCGGGCTTGCCCCGGATGAGTGCGTCGCGCATATCGAGACCTGGAAAAATCTGATCCATCCGGACGATCTCGCCCGCTTCGACGATGCCGTGCACACACTTGTGGTCGGCTGGCAGGACCGAAGCGAGGTCGAGCTGCGGCTTCGACACAAGGACGGACGCTACCGCGACATACTTTCGCGCGTCTTCGCGGTAGCCGGGCCCGATGGGAGATGCCGTCGCCTGGTTGGCACCACCGTGGACATCACCGAGCGCAACGCGGTCGCCCGCGCCCTGCGCGAGGCTCAGCGTGTCGCGCGCATCGGCAGCTACGACTACGACATACCTGCTGACCGCTGGACGAGCTCTGAGGCCCTCGATGACATATTTGGCATCGACGCTCGGTTCGAGCGTTCCTCAGCGGGTTGGGGGCAGCTTGTGCATCCGAGCGTGCGAGAGGACACGCTGGCCTACCTCAGCGACT
Source organism: uncultured Thiotrichales bacterium (assembly GCA_964430355.1). GTDB lineage: Bacteria > Pseudomonadota > Gammaproteobacteria > UWMA-0217 > UWMA-0217 > CAYSFW01. The sequence goes on along the minus strand of CAYSFW010000052.1, from coordinate 58,283 downwards.
GCATCGCGCGGCGTCGGCGTTTCGACTGCAAGTACCCGATCCTGCGCGCGAGCGATGGCACCGAGCGTTGGGTGCACGGGCTTGGCGAGATTACCTACGATGAATCGGGCCGGCCGCAGCGTATGGTCGGCACGATTCAGGACATCACCGAACAGAAGCTCGCCGCGGACGCGCTGCAGGCGACCGAAGCCCGTTGGCAGTTTGCCGTGGAGGGCACGGACCTCGGGCTCTGGGATTGGGATGTGCAGACCGGCCGGGTGTTCTATTCCCCCCGCTGGAAGACGATGCTCGGCTACGGCATCGAGGAGATTGGTAGTTCCCCGCAAGAGTGGGTGCAGCGCGTCCACCCGGAAGATTTCGAGATGGTGATGGGCGAGATCCAGCGCCACATGGCCGGCGAATGCGAGTTCTACCAGAGTGAGCACCGGCTGCGTGCCAAGGACGGTTCGTACCGTTGGATCCTGGACCGCGGCAAGATCGTCGAGCGTGCGCTCGACGGTGAGCCCGCGCGCATGATCGGGACGCACCTCGACATCACCGAACGCAAGCTGATGGAAGCCGCTCTGCGTGACAGCGAACGCGAGCTCAAGCTCGCGCAGGCCGTTTCGCGCACCGGGAGCTGGAAGCTGGATCTCACGACCAATGAACTCAAGTGGTCTGATGAGACCTATCGGCTGTTCGGTCTGCCGACCGGGTCGCCCGTGAATCTGGACCTGTTTCTGTCACTGGTCCATCCCGACGACCGGACGGCTGTCCAGTCGGCCTGGGAGGCCGCCCTGCAATTGGCCGTTCACGGACACGCCGAGTACAGTGTGGAGCACCGCATCCTGGTGGACGGCGAAACCCGTTGGGTCTGCGAGCGGGCAGAGCTCCTCGCGGAGCCCGGCGCGCCGCCGCGCTACGTGCTGGGCACTGTCCAAGAGATCACGGAAATGCGCGAAGCACGACTCGCGCTGCAGACACACCGGGACCAGCTGGAGGCGTTGGTGGCGGCGCGCACGGCCCAGCTGGAAGCCGCCGAGTCGCAGCTGCGCTCGATCCTCGAGTGCAGCGCCGACGGCATCTGCGAGGTCGATGCCGAGGGTCGCTTCAAGTTCGTCAACTCGGCCGCGTGCGCCATGTTGGGCTACACACCCGAGGCGCTGATAGGACAGGACGTACACCAGATCACCTGTCATACCCACGCAGACGGCACACCGTTTCCGCGGGCGGCCTGCCCGATCGTCAACGCGCTGCGGTAAGGCGCCCCCGTGCGCAACGATCAGGAGGTGTTCTGGCGGGCGGATGGCCGCCCGATTCCGGTCGAATACGCCACGCAGCCCATGTTTCAGCAGGGCCGGATCGTGGGCGCGGTGATCAGCTTCACGGACATCAGCGCACGGCGCGAGGCCGAGGCTGCGCGCGAGGCGGCGCTGGCGGAGGCGCGGCGCCTCGCGCAGGTCAAGAGCGAGTTCCTCGCGAACATGAGCCACGAGATCCGCACGCCGCTCAACGCGCTGCTGGGCCTGGCGCAGGTTGGCTTCCGGGAAAACGTCGGACGCAGGGCTCGTGACACCTTCGCGCACATCCTCGATTCCGGTCAGCTGCTGCTCGGCATCGTCAACGACGTGCTGGATTTCTCCAAGATCGAGTCCGGCAAACTCGAACTAGAGCGCGTGCGCCTGGTGATCGGTGAGGTCGTCGACCGCGCGGTGGCCGTCACCGCGGCCAAGGCGTTCGCCAAGGGCCTCACTTTCACGGTGCATGAGGCGCCGGATCTGCCGACGAGCTGCGTGGGCGACCCGCTGCGACTCTCGCAGGTGCTCGTCAACCTATTTTCCAATGCCGTGAAGTTCACCGAGCGCGGTGAGGTCCGACTCGGCGTCGCATGCTGCGGTGACGAGTTGGTGTTTCGGGTCACCGATACCGGCATCGGCATGACGGAGGCGCAGATTACGCGGCTGTTCACGCCCTTTGAGCAGGCCGACGGCTCGACGACCCGTCGCTACGGGGGATCGGGTCTGGGGCTCGCGATCTGCAAACGGCTCACTGACCTCATGGGTGGGACGATCCGCGTGGAAAGCCGGCTCGGCTACGGCACGATGTTCGAGGTGCGTGTGCCGATGGTCGCAGGTGAGCGTGCCGACGTGGAACCGAGCTTCCGGACCCTCGCCGTGGCGGGGCTGCCAGCGGGTGAGCAGGCCGCGTTGCGGACGTCGCTCGGCGGGCTCGGGGTAGCGATGCGCGTCGTCGACCCGGATGCCATCGGGCGTGAGCTGATCAACGAGGGCCCACACCATCGCGACCCGCTGCTCATTGCCCGCGAAGCGCTACGTGACCCCCAGGCGATACGCGCGGTGCTGGCCGCGGCCCAGCGTGGCGAGCGGGTGTTCGTCGCCTGCCAGCCCGGTGCCGTGGATGCTGTGGCGGAACCGCTGCGCGACCGGGTGCGCGTGGTGGAGAGGCCCCTGCGCGTGCGCCACCTGCTGGCAGCGGGTGGTGCGACCGAACCGCCCGCTACCAGCGGGCCGCGCCTTGCCGGCATCCGGGTCCTCGCCGCCGAGGATAACGAAATCGACCGCCTAGTACTGGCCGAGCTGCTGGAAATCGAGGGCGCGCACGTGGTGTGCGTAGAGGATGGCCGGATGGCGATCGAGCGTCTGGCGAAGGAGGGGGGCGATGCGTTTGATGTCATGTTGACAGATATCCAGATGCCCGTGATGGACGGTTACACCACCGCGCGCCGGGTCCGCGAGATAGCGCGGCGACTGCCGGTCATCGGGCTCACGGCGCACGCCATGCCCGAGGAGCGGGCGCGCTGTCTCGATGCGGGCATGGTGGAGCACGTGGCGAAGCCGATCGATCTGACAACCCTGGTCAACGCCATCTTGGCCCATGTACCGCGTACGGTTGAACGGCCGAGCGTCAAGGCGCCCTGCACGCGGGATGCCCCTGCGGGCCTTGCGTCGCTCATCGACTGGGCGGCGCTGGAAGCTGGCTTCGCGGGCCGGCCCGAGTTCCTCGACAAGCTCGCCGAGGCGGTGCTTGAAAGCCAGTCCGGCACGCCAGCGCGATTGCGCGAGGCCGCAGCGCAGCGCGATTTCGATGCGCTGCGCTCGCTGGCTCACAGCGTCAAGGGCATGAGCGGGAATCTGAAGGCCCAAACGGTGGCGGAAGAGGCCCGCCGGTGCGAACAGGCCGCTCGTGCCGGTGAGGAGGCGAGTCTACACGCTGCCGGGCGGGTGGCATCGATGCTCGATGCACTACTCGCGGAGCTGGCCGCGAGGCGGTCGTCGGTCGCAGAGCCGACGTAAGGCAGGGGGAGGGCAATGCGCGAGTGCGTGCTAGTCGTCGACGATCAGCCGGATAACCTGGTGATGTTTGAGTCGTTCCTCCAGCTGCACTTCGCGCTGCACATGGCTCGCGATGCGGCCTCGGCGCTCGCGTACCTGGCGGAAGGAGGCGTTGCCGACCTGATACTCTCCGACGTGATCATGCCCGGGATGGACGGCTTCGAGTTTTGCCGCAAGCTCAAGTCCACACCCGCCACCCGGGAGATTCCGGTGATCTTCCTCTCCGGTCTTGAGAGCGCGGTGGACGAGGAGATAGGCCTGTCGCTGGGTGCCGAGGACTTCATCCACAAACCGTTTTCAACGCCGGTGGTGCTCGCTCGGGTGCGCAACCACCTGCGCCTCTCGCGGGCCACACGACTGCTGCGCGACCGCAACGACGAGCTCGAGCGCCTCGTGGCTGAGCGCACGCGGGAGATCGTCCGTCAGTCCGAAGAGCTGGTGCGTCGCAAGCAGGAGGTGATTGCTGCACAGGGGGCCACCATCACTGCGTTTTGCGCGCTCGTGGAGGCGCGCCACCTGGAGACGGCCAATCACGTTCGCCGCACCCAGCATTACGTCCGGGCGCTGGCCGAGCATCTGCGCGGCCATCAGCGGTTTGCATCCGAGCTCGACGACGAGGCCATCGTCCTGATGTTCAAGTCCGCGCCCCTGCACGACGTCGGCAAGGTGGCCATACCCGACCACATCCTGGCTAAGCCGGGGCGGTTGACCGCTGATGAATGGGAGGTCATGAAGCAGCACTGTGCCTTCGGACGGGATGCGATCACCTGCGCCGAACGCGAGCTGGGCAGCGTTGGCGACAGCTTCCTGCGCTTCGCCAAGGAGATTGCCTACTCTCACCACGAGCGCTGGGATGGTACCGGCTACCCGCAGGGCCTTGCTGGCGAGGCCATACCGCTGGCTGCCAGGCTGATGGCGGTAGCCGACGTCTACGACGCGCTGACCTCGCGGCGCGCCTACAAAGACCCGTTCGCCCACGCGCACGCGCTGCGCATGATGGCTGCCGAGCGCGGCCGGCATTTCGACCCAGACATCGTGACCGCGATGCTCGATCTCGGCGATGTCTTTCGGGAGATCAGCGACCGCTACCGCGATGATGGCGGGTGTGCGCAGATAGTCAGCCGCTCGCCGGCCGCGGGCCGAGGCGCTGACACCCAAGAGCCGGAGCGGGTGACTGGATATTGATGTAAATCAACACGAAGCGCCGCTCACCGGCTAAACAAATCAGTGGACGGATTGAGGATCTAGAGGTTGGCACTGGCAGGAGGCCAAGTACTTGTGGTCAGGAGGTGAGCTTCAATGAGCACCAACGAAACCGAAGTCAAAGGCACGAAATCCGAAGCTGCTCCGGTGGCTGAGAAGCCGCGTCAAGCACTCAGTCCTTTCGAGGAAATGGAACGCTACATGGAGGAGGTTTTCCCGCGCAGCTGGCTGCGCCCGATGCGTTGGGAATGGCCTGACTGGTCGTCGCTCGCCCGTTTTGAAATAAAGACGCCGAAGGTCGACATCATCGACCGGGAAAACGAGATTCTCGTGCGCGCGGACTTGCCGGGTGTCGAGAAGGAGAATCTGGAAGTCTCGATGACCGACAACACCGTCACGATCAAGGGCGAGACGAGCAAGGAAGTCAAGGAGGAGAAGGGCGACTACTACCGGCGCGAAACCATGCATGGGTCGTTCTCGCGCACGGTGGCGCTGCCGAGTGACATCGACAATACGCAGGCCAAGGCCTCGTTCAAGAACGGGGTGCTCGAGCTGACCGTTCCGAAAGTCGAGAAGGCCAAGCGGCGCACGGTGACCGTTGAGTGACTGGCCGCGACTCGCTCCCCCAGCCCTTGCGGGTTGGGGGATGTCGTGTGCCGTTAGGCAACCGATCTGTAGGGCGTACGGTGGATGACCTTGGCGAAGGTCGCATCGTGCCTGGGCGGAAACGCAAATCGGCAGTGCGCGTTTGCGTGTTGAAATCGGCGGTTCGGCGCGTCCTGTGCGGACAGGATGGTTTCCCCGGAGTCCACCGACTTGGGGAGGGTTTTGCCACTCATTTGACGGCCGCGTGCTCTCCGTCGTCGGGCCGAGCCTTGAGGGTTGCCAGTACGACGTCCACCATCGCTTCCTCCCTTTCCTCGTCGCCGAGGGCACAGTTGTAGGTGATGAACAGCATGACCTTGTCGTGCCGCACGTACCACTCGCGCCAGTAAAACTCTCCATCGTCGTAGTCGATTTCGAGGCCTTCGAAGGCGCCGATCTTCACCGGTTGGGGCTTTGCGCCGGCCTCGAGGTGTTCGGAAGCCATGACGCGCAGGTCATCCAGCGCGATGGGCTCGTCCTGCGGCGCGGCGGTGATCTCGAGCATCCCGTAGCCGTCGGGGTGATAGAGCGCAATGCAGCCGTCGTCGTCTTCGTCGATCCAGTCATCGGGGATGTGTATCTGCCAGTGCGGGGCGGAGTAGGTTTTCACGGGGGGTCGAGTCGTGGATTGGGTGGTCCGATGATAGCAGCTCGACCGACACGGATTGATGACACGGCGAGCAATCGCCATGCGGCTATGCTTGGGTGAGTCGAGGGCTTCCCAGGCGGCAAACGGGCGTGATGGGCATGCGAGATCCAACTTCCATGATGGATGCGCCGATGGCCACGTTGGTCCCGCTGGCGGGGCAGCAACCGGATACGTCTCGGTATAGCGACTACGTGCTGGTCGGTAGGTTGTTCGTGCGTGTGCTGGGTGTCGTTTACGCCGTCGCGTTCGTCTCCTTCGGCGTGCAGGTCCTCGGACTGGTGGGTAGTGGCGGCATCCTGCCGGTCGCGGAGCATCTGAATGCGGTAGCGGCGGAGGTGGGGCCGGAGCGCTACCTATTGCGGCCTACGTTGTTCTGGCTCGAGGCGAGCGATGCCGCGCTCGTGGGTGCGACCGTGCTGGGGGCGCTGCTCGGCCTGCTGATTGCGCTCGGTCGCCTGGTGCGGCCGGCGCTGATCGGCACGTTTGTGTTGTACCTTTCGCTTTATCACGCCGGGCAGGAATTCCTCACCTATCAGTGGGACGGGCTGTTGCTGGAGGCGGGGTTTCTCGCGATCTTCCTCACCCCGCGCTCGCGCGCGGTGGTGTGGCTGTTTCGCTGGCTACTGTTCCGGCTGCGCTTCATGTCCGGGCTCGCCAAACTCACGATGCACGATCCGACTTGGGCGGGGCTGACAGCGCTCGATTACTACTTCGAGGTACAGCCTTTGCCTACGCCGCTTGCGTGGTACGCCCACCATCTGCCGGACGGGCTGCTGCGGGTAGGGACGGCGGGCACGTTGGTAGTGGAGATCCTGGTGCCGTTGATGATGTTCTTGCCGCGTGGCTGGCGCTTTGCTGCGGCTTGGCTGACGATCCTCTGGCAGGTGCTGATCCTGCTGACCAGCAACCACAACTGGTTCAACGTCTTTACGATCGCGCTGTGTCTGTTCCTGTTCGATGACCGGGCGCTGCGACGGGTCTTGCCCGCTGGTTTGGCCGATCGGTTGGCCACTCCGAATGTCGCCCACACGTCTGCGCGGATGTTCCCGCGATTCGGTATTGGGGTGCTCTTGGCAATGGTAGTCGGGGTGAGCACCCTCCAGTTTTGGGAGCTCGCCACGGCGAGGGCAGCGCCTGGCGTGTTGGGCAGCGTGCTGGATTACGCCGAGGCGTTCCGGGTCGTCAACAAGTTTCACGTCTTTGCGACGATGAAGACCGAGCGCATCGAGATCGAGATCTCTGGCTCGCTCGATGGCGAGGCGTGGACGCCATACCCGTTTCGCTACAAACCGGGCGAGGTCACGGTGCGTCCGGCCGTCGTCATCCCGCATCAGCCCCGGCTCGACTGGCAGATGTGGTTCCTCACGCTCAACCGGCGGCAGCTCCCGTGGTTCGAGCGGTTCCTGCGTGCCCTACTGGAAAACCGGCCGGCCGTGACCGCGCTGTTGCGCGATAACCCCTTCGCCAGTCAGCCACCGCGCTATCTGCGCGTCGAGGCCTGGCGTTACCGCTTCAGCACCCCGCAGGAGCGTGCTGCGACCGGCGCCTGGTGGCAGCGGGTGCCACTAGGTCCTTTCCTGCCGCTGCCCGGTATGCAGCGTTTCGACGATTGATGTCTGCGGTCTGTCCCGTGATGCCGTTGCTTCCCGCCAGACCGGTCAAGCGCGCCGCAGCATCGCGATCCAGCGCCAGACGTTGAGCAGGCTGGCGAGCGAGGCGGCCATGTAGGTCAAGGCCGCGGCGCGCAGGACGCTGCGCACCGCAGGTTCGTCGTCAGCTTCGATATAGCCGCTCCGCAGCAGCGGCAGCGCCTTGTTGAAACTCGCGTCCAGCTCCACCGGCAGGGTAACCGCGTGGACGACTGTTGCGCTGGCGATGCTGGCGAGACCGACCATGAACACGAGCCCACCGACGACGGGCGAGCGTGTAAAGGCCATGAGCAGCGGGGCAGCCGTCATCGCGAACGCGCCGATTTGCTGGATCGAGGCCGAGATACGCACCATGCGTGTGCGCAGTGCCAGTCGCGGATCGTTGTGCCGGTGCTGGATTGCGTGGCCCACCTCATGCGCCGCGACCGCCACGGCAGTGAGCGAACGGCCATCGTAGTGAGCGGGGCTGAGGCGCACGGTCCGCGACTCGGGATCATAATGGTCCGCGCCGGGTTCGCAGGTCTCGACCTTGACCTCCTGCATCCCGAAGCGGTCGAGCAGGTGCCGGGCGAGCTCACCGCCCGTGCCCGGAATGCGCTCGAGGGGTTCTGCGTGACGCTGGAAGGTCCGCTGCGCCCACCACTGGGGCGCGAAGGCAAGCAGGACGAGCGCAAGACCTGTAACCATCAGAATCATGGCTTGAATCTATCGCAAGCACAGGGCTTGGGGCGAAAGCACCGGGCGCGCTGGTGTGAATCTGGCGGCCGCAGGGCTTGGTGGCGGCCCTCGCATTCGACGCGAGCCACCAACAGACTTGCGGCTCGGATGTGCGCCTCGCGCCAGGGTCGCTTCGCCTGCGTGCCCTGGTTTGCGGAATCGGGCTGAGCCCACGGCATGAACTCCCAACAAAAAGCCGTATAATCCGCGCGTCCGGCCCAGTCCCCGTAGCTCAGCTGGATAGAGCGCACCCCTCCTAAGGGTGAGGTCACAGGTTCAAATCCTGTCGGGGACGCCAGTTACCTTCACTGCGGTGCTGTCTTCCGCCGGCGCGCTGACGACGCGTGTTGAACACACTCTGATCGACGCCACTCTCGTTTCGGACGCGGAATCATGGATATCTCCCTCATCGGTTCGTCTTTTGGTCTGTTGTTCCTCGCCGAGCTGGGCGACAAGACGCAACTCGCCACGATGGCGCTCGCCAATCGCTACCGCGCACTGCCCGTGGCGTTGGGGGTCATGCTGGCGTTTCTCGCGCTCAACCTGCTCGCGGTGCTGGTCGGGGCGACGCTATTCGAGTATGTGCCACGTGCCGCAGTGCTGGCTGCGGCGGCTGCGCTGTTTTTGGTCTTCGGGTGGAAGTCGTGGCGCGATGCAGAAGAAGCCGAGGAGGACGAGATCGGCCCCATCGGCATGCGTGGCGTGCTCGTTTCGAGCTTTCTGCTGATTTTCCTCGCCGAACTGGGTGACAAGACGCAACTCGCGATGGTCGCGCTGGCGGCCGGGAGCGGTGACTTGTGGTCGGTCTTTTTCGGCGGTACGGCAGCGCTGTGGGCCGTGTCGATCATTGGCATCGCACTCGGTGCCACCGTGTTGCGGCGCGTGCCGAAGCGCTGGATGAGCCGTACGGCTGCCGTCCTGTTTGGCGTGTTTGGGCTTGTGGCACTGTACCAGGCGGGTGTGGAGCTGGGGTGGCTTGCCTGAACGCCGCCTGCCGTGACGCAGCCGAGCGTTCTGCCGAGCCTCGCGCCCGTGCGCCGCGGTGCCCGATCCACCGCGACGCGGCGTGTTGGGGTGCGTTTACCTGCGCCACGCCGTGCACCTGTCCGGCAAGCAGCAGTCCGTGGCTGTCGTGGGCGGTTTATCGGCGCTTCGTGCTGGCTGCGCCGCTCGGTGACCGACTTTCGGGCGCCGCTCCGCTACAATCCGCGGCATGGATAATCCGATAGTTCTCGAGTGGTGGCACTGGATCGTGTTCGGCATCGCGCTGGTCGTGGCTGAACTGGCAATTCCGCAGTTTGTGCTCGTCTGGTTTGGTTTGGGTGCGCTGCTGGTCGGTCTGGCGCTGCTCGCGGTGCCCGGGCTCGGGCTGACGGCGCAGCTCGCGGTGTGGACGTTGGCCTCGATCGTGATGATCGTGTTGTGGTTCCGGGTTTTCAGGCCAGGTGAGCACAAGACGCGGATCGGCATGGCGGATGCGCATGTGATCGGCGAGGTCGGCATCCTCGCGCGCGATGTTGTACCGTTCGGCCGCGGCAGCGTGCGGTTTCAGAAGCCCATGCTCGGTTCGGATACGTGGGAGTGCATCGCCGACGAGACGATCCGCGCCAACGAGCGGGTGCGCGTGCTGGCGGTAGAGGGGAATATCCTCAAGGTGGGAAGGGCGTAACTCATGGAGGCAGGCTTGAGCGCAGGATTCATGGTCGTACTGGCGGTTCTCGCCTTCGTCGTCGTCACGGTCTGGAAGGGTGTGCGGCTGGTGCCGCAGGGCGAGGAATGGATCGTCGAGCGGCTCGGCAAGTATCACGGTACGCTGCCGCCAGGGCTCAACATCGTCATTCCGTACCTCGACAAGGTCGCCTACCGGTTGGTGACCAAGGACATCATCCTCGACGTCCAGGAGCAGGAGGTCATCACGCGCGACAACGCCGTGATCGTCACCAACGCGATCGCCTTCATCAAGGTGACCGATCCGGTCAAGGCCGTTTACGGCGTGACTGATTTTTCCGAGGCGATCCGCAACCTGATCATGACCACCTTGCGGTCGATCGTGGGTGAGATGGAACTCGACGAGGCCCTGTCCTCGCGGGATAAGATCAAGGTGCGGTTGCGCGAAAGCATCGCCGACGAGGCAATCGACTGGGGCCTCACCGTGAAGTCGGTCGAGATCCAGGACATCAAGCCGTCCGAGTCCATGCAAAAGGCCATGGAGCAGCAAGCGAGCGCCGAGCGCGAACGCAAGGCCATGGTCACCCGCGCCGAGGGCGAAAAGCAGGCCGCCATCCTCGAGGCCGAAGCGCGGCTCGAAGCCGCCAAGCGCGATGCCGCCGCGCAGGTTACGCTGGCCGAAGCCTCCGCCGAGTCCATCCGCCGTGTGGCCGCCGCGCTGGGCGCCGAGGCCTCGCCCGCGACCTACCTCCTCGGTGAAAAGTACATCGCAGCGATGGGCAAGATGGGCGACTCCGCCAACGCCAAGGTCGTCGTGCTGCCGGCCGACCTTCAGGATGCGCTCAAGGGCTTGTTCACGCGCAAGGGCTGAGCGCCGATACGTGCCATCGGTGGAGTCGCGTTCCGGTAAAGGCTGAGCGGCCGAGCGCCGCGGACGCTGGCCCTGTGGTCCGGGGCGTTGTCCATTTCACTCCGCTGACGCCTTTGACTGGCGTTCCCCCTTGGGCCGTCAATCCAACGTGCTAACCCAAGAACCTCAGGATGCGTCCTCGCATCCGAGGGTTGCGTCGTGTGGCGGTCTACAGCGCTGAATTTCCGCTACTCGCGCGTTTTCAGCAAGCCGCAACCCTGCCGATGGTGGGCAGCGTCATCACTCCGCCAGTGAGAGCACGGCAACGGTGCCGCCACCCTCGCGATCGATGAGCGCCACGTGCCAGCCGTTGACGTCAGTGAGCTGCCGGACGATGGCCAGTCCGAGTCCGCTTCCACCCGTGGCGCTGCAGCGCGAGGGTTCCACACGGTAGAACGGGCGGAAAACGGCGGCGCGTTCGTGATCCGGTATGCCGTGGCCACGATCGGCGATGCGGATCTCGAGCCTTTGACAATCCAACGTGAGGTCGACCGGCTTGCCCTCTCCGTAGCGCACGGCGTTTTCCAGCAGGTTGATCAGCACACGGCGCAGTGCGAGCGAGCGGACCGTGGCCGGGCAGGTCGGCGGGGCGTCGATCTGGATTTGTCCAGCGTCTTTCCCCAGTTCCGCGGCGGCTCCGCGGACCACTTCGGTCAGATCCGCCGGGGCTGGCGGTTCCTCGAACCCGTGCCCGATCTCCAGGCAGCGATTGATCAGCGAGGTCATCGCGTCGACGTCTGCAATCAACTGGTTGACGAGCGGCCGGTCACTTCGATCCGAGAGCATCCCGAGGGCGAGCCTCATGCGTGCCACCAAGGGGGTTTTGAGATCGTGAGAGATGCCCGCAAGCAGGGTCGTGCGCGCAGCCAGCAACTCCTGTACCTGAGCGCTCATGCGGTTAAATGATCGTACGCAGCTGACGAACTCATCCGGGCCGATTTCCGGGACCGGTTCGGGTTGCTTGCCCTCGCCGACGCGGCGCACCGCTGTCGACAACCGGCGAAGCGGGCTGGTCAGGTGTCGTGCGAACAAGGCCGAGGTGATGAATGCAGCAACGGTCCCAACCGTCAGCGTAAACAAGATTGCCAAGACAATCCTCGGGTACGCTGCATGCCGGTCGCGTGCGAATCTCACGAACACTGGGCCGGAGGGCGTGGGCACAGTGGCCCACACCCACGTTCGCCCGGTTTCATCCTTGCTGGTGCTCAACGCCCCTGAATGGCCGGTACGGCGCGCGATGGCGGATTCGAGGAAGTGGTAGTAGGGCATGATGGTGTGCAGCGGGACGGTGCGCTCCGCGGTGGATTGAACGCCGATCCCGTGTCTGTCCCAAAGATCTCGGGTAGCCTCATCGCGCTCGTGTGCGTCGAGGCTGGCCCACGCCCCGGCGGATTCGACGAGCAGGGCGGCGAAATCGTCGCGGGCACGTTTGCCCTGGGGGACCATGGCCAGCAAGGCCACCGTCGCGACGGCGAAGATCTGGAAGACTGTCGCCACACTCGCAATGACCAGCGTGGTCCTGCCCAGCAGGCTGCTGGGCCAGCGGCGTGTCAACATGACGCCTCCCCACCAGGGGTGAACTGGTAGCCTTCGCCGCGCACGGTTCGCACGTAGATGGGACGGGTGGGGTCGGGCTCGAGCTTGCGCCGCAATCGGGTGACGCGCACATCCACCATGCGGTCGAAGGGCGAGCGCTCGTGCCCGCGCAAGAGATCGACGATGCGATCGCGTGACAGCACCTGGTTTGGGTGATCCGCAAACACCTTGAGCAATGCGAACTCAGCGCCGGAGAGGGGGATCCGCTGGCCGTTGCGCTCCAACCGGTGTGAGCGGCTGTTCAGCGTGAACGGTCCGAACCGGATGATCGTGCTCGGTGCGCTGTGCTTTACGTTCCGGCGCAGCACGGCGCGGACACGTGCCAAGAGTTCGCTCGGGTCGAAGGGCTTGGGCAAGTAGTCGTCGGCGCCGACCTCCAGGCCGACGATCCTGTCGACCGTGCAGCCCCGTGCCGAGAGCATGATGATCGGCGGACCGCCCTGCCCAAGCTGTTCGCGCGCGAGTGTCAGGCCATCGGTCCCGGGCAGCATGAGGTCGAGCAGCACCAGGTCGACGGGATGTTGCGCAAGGTATGCCCGCATGGCCTCGCCATCACCCACTCCCGCTGCGGAAAAACCGTTTTCCCTGAGGTAACGAACGAGGAGATCTCGCAGACCGGGGTCGTCGTCAACGATCAAAATGGTGGGGCAATCGAGGTGCATGTGGTGGTTTCTCGGGAATTTTTCGTTTGTTATGTTTCAGCTTGATACGGTTCTGTAACGCACTGTAGCAAGCCGGTATCGGCTGCAAATCTTGGGAAACAACGGCTTGTTATAAATCCTCCTCGCTGGGTTGCGGGCTGGTTTCTGTGGTCGCCTGATTTGTGTTCTGGGGGCTTACTTCCGGCCGGTAGCCAACGTGTCAATTCTCCGGGCGGATAACGCGTCAACGTTATTTCGCACCGGGAACCCGCGTGTCCACCAGAGGAGAAATTAACTAAATGAAGACAGTCGATCAAATCCTGCTCGGAGTGTTTAGTGCAACGATTGCCTCAGCGGCGCTGTTATGCAGTTCACCTGCGCAGGCGACACCGGCATTCGCCCGTCAGATGAACATGAACTGCATGGGCTGTCATAACCAGAACGTCCCGCTGCTCAATAGTTTTGGGCGCCAATTCAAGCAGACGGCCTTCACGATGACGGCGGGCGACCAACCCACGATCGCGGGAACGAGTTTGCCACGGGCCTTCAACGGCGGGTTGGGTATTCGGGGTGCGCAACTGGACTCGACCGCGCCAAGTAAGCCGGACACGCTTGCGTTCCCCTCCGGGGCCTCTCTGCTGCTCGGCGGCAAGGTGGTCGAGGACCTTGGGGCCAACCTGTTGTTCAGCGGAGATGGCGTCGTGCATATGCAGGCCTCGGTCTCGCGCCCCGTGGGCGGATGGCGGGCCGGAGGCAGCCTGTTTGGCACCAACACGCACGGCCCGTTTATTGCCGTGGACAGTTACAACACGGGCCTGCACTAGGAAATCACGATGTTTGACAACGCAACCCGTACCAACGCCGCGCAGGCAACAGGTTTGGGCGCGGGTCCCGCCACGGGGCTTTCAGCCTTTGCTGCCGGTCGCGGTCTGACCATAGGGGGTGGTGTCTGGGCGCTGGCGTTCAACAGCGTGTTACAGGACGGCAAAGCGCCCCCTTGGGAAGGCGGACTGAACAGCTTCTACCGGTTGGCTTGGGATACACCGTCGTTTGGCGGCTGGTCAGCAACCGTTGGTGCATTTGGCGCCAATGGTTCCACCCGTGGCCGGACTTCCGATCTGTACGAGGTTACCCAGCCGGCCTTTACAACCGCCCCTTGGTTCAACGCGTCGAAACTCTACGATCATGAAATAGCGAGCAATGGCTTCGATATTCAATTGCAAGGTTCCGTTTCGGGCATGAGCCTGCTCGCCGTTCTTAATCACATACCCGATTATGAATTCTCGCTCACCGACGCCGTGACACGGGCAAAACGGACGGTGAAGAACCAACGCGCGACGTCGGTGGAGATTCAGCTCATGCCTTGGGACCGCCTGGGGTTTCGCGCTGGCTGGCTCGATGTAAGCGACAAGGCCAATAGCGCGAATGATTACTCGGCGCTGAGCTTTGGCATCAATTTCAATTATGCTCCGAACGTGCGATTTTCGGTCGAGCACAGCGCGATCGACAACGATCAGGCCTAGGATTTCCGGGAGGTCTTGTTGACGGCGTTCTTTGCTTTTTAACGGATCGGACGCTCGTGGCACAGCCTGGCGCAGTCGCGGTAAACCGCGACGGCGTCAGGCTGCGCGAAGGGAAAAGCGGACGACCATCGCGATTTTGGCGGAATTTTGGCCAGTATACGCACTAAGGCGTGCTGGGTTTGCTCACGGTGGCGGACGACGGCGTGCCCTTGCGACGTGTCGGTGATCTCGTTCCCTTCACGCCAAGACCTTCGTCAGCCTCTCGCGCAGCTCCCCCTGCTGGATCGGACTGAGTGGCTCGCCGTCGCTGTTGGCGATGTGGAGGATGTCCTGGGCCTGCTCGCTGACGGTGGCGATGCGGGCCATGCGGATGCGGATGCCGGACTCGTAGAGCACTTCGGCGACGTCGGCGAGCAGGCCTGGGCGGTCCGGTGCGTTGAGCTCAAGCACGCTATAGGGCTTGTTGGGGACGTCGGAGATGCGCACTTCCACGGGGGTGCGGAAGGGCTTGAGTTTGTGCGGTATCGCGCGGCGCGCGGGCGCGAAGTCCAGATCCGGGTGGGCGATGAGGTATTCGAGCCGCTCGCGGATTTCCTCGACGCGAAAGGGTTCTGAGCAGACCTGACCGTTGGTGTCGAGCACGTAGAAGGTGTCGAGCGCCATGCGGGTGCGCGTCGTGTAGATCTTTGCGTCGATGATGTTCAGGCCGAGCTGTTCCATGCCGCGGGTGGCCAGACTGAAGAAGCGCGGGTGGGCCTTGGCGTAGATCAGGATGGCCGTGGCGCCGCGATGCGAGCAGGGCACGATGTCAACGGGGTGGACCTTGCCGCGCTCGTTGTCGAGTACGACCTGGGTATGCCAGGCAATGGTTTCGGGGTCATGGCGCTCGAAGTACTCGGGGTGGAATCGCTCCCAGACCTTGAGCACCGTCATTTCATCCACGGATTGTTGCGCGAGCAGACGCAGGGCTTCGAGGTGGGTCTGCCGGGCGGGCTCGTCCAGCGCGGTGCGGTCCTGCTTGACCTGATAGCGCAGCCACTGGCGCGTACGCCGGTAGAGCTCGGCAAGCAGACTGGCGCGCCAGTCGTTCCACAGGTCTGGGTTGGTGCCACGGATGTCGCTGACGGTCAACAGGTAGAGGTAGTCGAGCCGGGTGGTGGTGGCCACGCGCCCGGCGAAGTCCGCGATGACATCCGGGTCGCTGATGTCCTTGCGTTGCGCGACGAGCGACATGAGCAGGTGGTGCTCGACGAGCCAGGCGACGAGTTCAGCGTCCTCGCTGCTGAGGTTATGGCGGAGGCAGAATTCGCGGGCATCCACCGCGCCGAGTTCGGAATGATCGCCGCCGCGGCCCTTGCCGATGTCGTGAAACAGCGCGGCGAGGTAAAGGATCTCGGGCTTCTGGATGCGCTGGTAGATGCGGCTGCATTCCGGCAGCTCGTGCACGTGCTTCTCCACGCCGAGCCGGCGCACGTAGCTGACGACCGTCAGGATGTGTTCATCGACGGTGTAGATGTGGAACAGGTCGAACTGCATACGGCCGGTGACCTGCTCGAAGGCCGGCAGGTAGGCCCCGAGCACGCCGTAGTTGCTCATGCGCTTGAGTTCATGGAACACGCCGCGGGGCTGGCGCAGGATCTCCATGAATAGGCTGCGGCAGATCACGTCGTTGCGGAAGTCCTCGTCGATGCGAAACAGGTTCTTGCGGATCAGCCGGATCGTGCCGGCGCGCACGCCGCGCGCCTCCGGCAGCTGCTGGAGCAGCAGGAAGACCTCGAGCAGTGACGGCGGCGAGACTTCGAAGACATCCGGCGAGCGCGCCTCGATGTAGCCGCGCCGCAGCTGGAAACGGCGGTTGATGGGTGTGACCTGCTCGACTTCATCGGCGTAGAGGATCTCCTCCTCGAAGTGCTGCAGCAGCATCTCCACCATCCGCTCGAGACGGATCACGGTGCGGTAGTAGCGCTGCATGAACTGTTCGACGGCGAGGTTCGGGCCTTGATCGGTATAGCCGAACTGGGCGGCCAGCGAGCGCTGAAAGTCGAACAGCAGCCGGTCTTCCTTGCGGCCGGCGAGGCGGTGGAGCGCCCAGCGGATGCGCCACAAGTGGTCGCGCCCCTCGCAGAGTGTGTCGAGCTCGTGGGGTGAGAGCACGCCCTGTTCGACGAGCTCCAGGGGGTTGGCGATCCCGTAGTGGCGCAGCGTGATCCAGGCGATGAGCTGGATGTCGCGCAGACCGCCGGGGCTTTCCTTGAGGTTAGGCTCGAGGCGGTAGGCAGTCTCGCCAAAGCGGTCGTAGCGCAGCTTGCGTTCCTGGAGCTTGGCCTTGAAGAAGGCCGCGCTCGGCCAGAACGTGGTGCTGCGGATTGCCTCGGCGAGGGCGTCGAACAGGGCGCGACTTCCACACAGCCAACGCGCCTCGAGCAGGTTGGTGGCAACGGTGAGGTCACTGCCGGCGAGCTCGATGCAGCCCGGCACGCTGCGCAGGCTGTGCCCTACATTCAGGCCGATGTCCCAGAGCAGGGTGACGAAGGTGCTGACGGACTCAGGCGGCGCGGGCTCGAGGGCTTCATCGACGAGGATCAGGATGTCGACGTCGGATGCGGGGTGGAGTTCACTGCGGCCGTAGCCGCCCACGGCCACGAGCGTAGCACCGGGCTCGGCGCCGAGTCCCGCCGCGTTCCAGGCTTGGATGAGCAGGGCATCGACGCCCTCGGTGAGGTCGGCGAGCAGATCTGCGACGTATGCGCCGCCGGCGAAGGCCTCGTCGAGACGTGCCAACAGCGCCTTGTAAGCCTTCGCGTACTCGCGCGGCTCGACGCCGAGGTTTGCAACGCCGGCTTTCCAGTCGCTGAGGTCGAGCGCGCTGGCCGGATCCCGGCAGACGGGATCGGGTGGCTGCATTCAGAGGGTCTCGCCGGTGCGCAGCGTCAGCACCTCGAAGCCGGTGTCAGTCACCAGCACGGTGTGCTCCCACTGCGCGGAGAGGCTGTGATCTTTGGTCACCACGGTCCAGCCATCGGGCAGCAGCTTGGTGTGCTGGCGCCCGGCATTGACCATCGGCTCGATGGTGAAGGTCATGCCGGGTTTGAGCTCCAGGCCCGTGCCAGGCTTGCCGTAGTGCAGGACTTGCGGGTCCTCATGGAAGCCACGCCCGATGCCGTGCCCACAGTACTCCCGCACCACCGAGAAGCGGTGCGACTCGACATAGGCTTGGATGGCATGGCCGATGTCACCGAGGCGAGCTCCCGGCCGGACGGCGCGGATGCCGCGCAGCATGGACTCGCGCGCGACCTCCACGAGGCGACGTGCGAGCACGCTCGGCTGACCGACGAAAAACATCTTGCTGGTATCGCCGTGATACCCGTCTTTGATCACGGTGATATCGATGTTCACGATGTCGCCATCTTTCAGCGTCTTGTCGCTAGGGATGCCGTGACAGATCTGGTGGTTGACCGAGGTGCAGATTGACTTCGGGAAACCCCGGTAATTCAGCGGGGCGGGAATCGCTCGCTGCTCGCGCACGATGATGTCGTGACAGATGTCATTCAGCTCGTTGGTCGTCACGCCCGCCTTGACATGGGGTTCGATCATTTCGAGGACCTCCGCAGCGAGCCGGCCGGCCACCCGCATTTTCTCGATCTCCTCGGGGGTCTTGATGGTGACGTTCATGGATTGGGCTGAATTGAGCATCGTGACGGAAGGGTGACAGGATTGCCGATGAGCGTCAAAAACCGACGGTGCCGCCGTGGCTTCACTCGTGGCCTCGGGTCAGCGGTGAATGGCTGCGCAGGCCGCGTTGCAGGATCGTGCTCACACCCACCAGCGCCGGGTCAGGTTCCGGGTAGTCGCGGGTATAGTGCAGGCCGCGGCTCTCCTTGCGCAGGATCGCCGACTGGATGATCAGCTCGGCAACCACAGCCAGGTTGCGCAGCTCGATCAGGTCGGGGGAGATGCGGAAGTTCGAGTAGAACTCGTGGATCTCCTGATTGAGCAGTTCGATGCGGTGCCGCGCGCGCTCCAGGCGCTTGTTGGTACGCACGATGCCGACGTAATCCCACATGAAGCGGCGCAGTTCATCCCAGTTGTGGGTGACCACGACATGCTCGTCGGCGTCGGTGACCCGGCTCTCGTCCCAGGAGCGGATGGGTGCCGTGTAGGTTGGCTGGTCGCGGCGCCGCAGGATGTCCTCGCTCGCTGCCTTGCTGAACACGAGGCACTCGAGCAGCGAGTTGCTCGCGAGGCGGTTCGCGCCGTGCAGGCCGGTACACGCCACCTCGCCGGCGGCGTACAGGTTCGGCAGGTCGGTGCGCCCGTGCAGATCCGTCAGCACGCCGCCGCAGGTGTAGTGCGCGGCGGGCACGATGGGTAGCGGCTCGCGGGTCATGTCGAAGCCGAATTCCAGGCAGCGGGCGTAGATGTTGGGGAAGTGCGAGCGCACGAAGTCCGCGGGCCGGTGACTGATGTCGAGGTAGAGGCAGTCGGCGCCAAGGCGCTTCATCTCGTGGTCGATGGCGCGCGCCACGATGTCCCGCGGCGCGAGTTCCTGACGCGCATCGAAGTGGTGCATGAAGCGCTCGCCATTCGGCAGCTTGAGGTGTCCGCCTTCGCCCCGCACGGCCTCGGTGATGAGGAAGGACTTCGCGCGCGGGTGGTAGAGGCAGGTCGGGTGGAACTGCACGAACTCCATGTTGGCGATGCGGCAGCCCTTGCGCCACGCCATCGCCACACCGTCCCCGGTGGAGACGTCCGGGTTGCTGGTGTAGAGGTAGACCTTGCTCGCGCCGCCCGTCGCCAGCACCGTGAAGCGCGAGCGGAAAACCTCTACGTGACCGGTATCGGCATTGAGGACGTAGGCCCCCACGCAGCGCAGGCTGCCGAGATGGTTCGCCGTGATCAGATCGACGGCGATGTGGCGCTCGAACAGCCGGATGTTGGCGTGCTCGCGGGCGCGGTCGAGCAGCGTGAGTTCCAGCGACCGGCCGGTCGAGTCCTCCACGTGCGCCACGCGACGGTGGCTGTGGCCCCCCTCGCGCGTCAGGTGCAGGCCAGAGTCCGACTCTGGCGACGTCGTGAACGGCATCCCCAGGCTTTGCAGCCACTCGATCATCTCGCGCCCGCGCGAGGCGGTGTAGCGCACCGCGGCTTCGTCGCACAGACCCGCCCCGGCATCGAGCGTGTCGGCGATGTGCGATTCAATGGAGTCCTGCGATGAGAGCACGGCCGAGATACCGCCCTGGGCCCAGTAGGTGCTGCCTTCGGTGATCGTGACCTTGCTCAGCACCGCGACCTGCAGGTGATCGGCCAGGTGCAGGGCCGCGCTCAGGCCGGCTGCGCCGCTACCGATGATGAGAACGTCGAAACAGAATTCTCGTCGCGCGTCGTTACGGTGATTCATTCCGTCGGCCATTTTGCCATAATTGTCGGGCAGGAGGAGTCGGCGGGAACAAAGGACAGCCCCCGCCACTTCGTCGATAAGCACGACAAGGCCGTAGCCAGCGGCTCGAATCCATCAGGCAGCGTGTAACGCGCCGGCTGATCGGCAGGTTGCGTATGCGCGCCAGCCGGGAAGGATTCGATCCAGCGTGGGTCTCCCCGCGTGCCAGACGGCCGAAACATAACAAGACGAGGATAGCCGTGAAAGTAGGCTCACATGCGCGAGCTGGGGCAACGGATGCCGAGCTGGTGGTACTGATCCAGAAGGGAGACAAGTCGGCGTTCGACCTGCTGGTACGCAAGTACCAGAACAAGCTGCTGCACCTGATCTCGCGCTACGTGAAAGATCCAGACATTGCGCTCGATGTGGCCCAGGATGCCTTCATCAAGGCTTACCGCGGGCTCGGCTCTTTTCGCGGTGATTGTGCCTTCTACACGTGGCTCTATCGGATTGCCATCAATACCGCGAAAAATCACCTGGTGGCAGAGAACCGCAGGACCTCCGACGTCGAGCTCGACGCGCCGGAGTCCGAGGGTTACTACCTCGACGCCCGCACGCTCAAGGACTACGCAACACCCGAGCGCGTGCTGCTGACCCAGGAAATCAAGACGAAAGTCTTCGCCGTGATCGAATCACTGCCCGATGACCTCAAGACGGCGATCACGCTGCGCGAACTGGAAGGCCTTAGTTACGAGGAGATCGCCGAGGCGATGGAGTGCCCCATCGGCACCGTGCGCTCACGCATCTTCCGCGCACGCGAGGCCATTGACAGGGTCCTCGAACCGTTATTGAACTAAATGTGCGGTAGATTGCCTTATGCTGTAGGCAAGACTCAGGTAGGGAGTACCCATGAAGCACAATCACAAGGAGCGGCTCTCGGCGGCTATCGACAACGAGCTCTCCCCGTTCGAAACGAAGCAGGTACTGCGTTCGTTGGCCGCAGATCGCGCGCTCTCCGGCAAGTGGGCCCGCTACCACCTGATTGGCGACGTGATGCGCGGTGAGTTACGCGACGATTTCGACAAGACGTTCGCCGCGCGTGTCATGCAGCGCATCGAGCAGGAGGCCATCGGCGAAGAGGAGGAGCCCCTGTCGCGTAAGGATGCTTGGCGCAGGACGCTTGCAGGCCTGGCGATCGCCGCCTCTGTCGCCGCAGTCTCGCTGTTGACGCTCAAACTGCTCACGGGCGGCGATGGCAGTGTGAGCCGGCCCGTTGTCGGTCAAGGCGATTTCGCGAGCGCCCCGATGACGCTCCCGCAGCCCGGGGCGCCGCTGGACGGTGTTCGTACGGTGAGCTCGAGCCCAGGCAACGGCTTGTCCCCGACAGGTGGCCCCTCCGCCCCGCGGCAGGCGCTCAAGGATCCGCGTATCAACAGCTACCTCGCCGCCCATGCCGAGCACGCGGCGCGCTCGGGGCTGATGGCGCGTGTGCGGATCGTGGGCTTCGAAGACGACAACAAGTAGCACGGCACCTGCTTCGTGGCTCTCGGTCGGTCACGCGGTGGGCTAGCAGGCTGATGGTGGGGTGACCCTGGATGAGATCCGGGGCGGGCTGCCCCGACGCAACAAGTGGTACTGATGATCCATCGCACGATTCTAACGCTGCTGGTGCTTTGCACCGCATTCGTCGCGGTCGCCGAGGAGTCCGCGCGTCAATGGCTGGAGCGGATGCTGACGGCCGAGCGCTACCTCAATTACGAAGGTACCTTCGTGTACATCAGCGGACCGGATGTCGAAACCCTTCAGGTCGTCCACAGTTTCGACAAAAACGGCGTGCGCGAGCGGGTCACCTCGATCAGCGGCAACAGCAAGGAGATCGTGCGCGACGACAAACGCCTGTTTTGGGTCTCCCCGGCCCAGCGCATGGTGCTCATCGAGTCGATCGATGCGCAAGAGCCGCAGGTCGCTGTTGCCGATGCCTTCCGCAAGGGCAACGCGTACTACGAACTCGTCGTCGGCGGCAAGGAGCGCATCGCCGATCACCCGTGCCAGATCGTCTCGATCTTTCCAAAAGACCAATACCGTTACGGCTACCGTTTGTGCATCGAGGACGAGACGGGCTTGCTGCTCAAGGCGCAAACGATCGACAAGTCTGGGCAGCCCAAGGAGCAGATGATGTTCACCAGCATCACGCTGCCGGACAACGTACCTACGGAGCGGCTTTCGACGACGGTCACCCGGAAGGACTTTGCCGTGTTACAGGCCCGAGATCCACCAGCGGACAGCGTCGCTGTGCCGATCGATCCGCGCTGGCGGCTCACCGAGTTGCCGCCCGGCTTCCTGCTCACCCGCAACGTCATGCGCCGGATCGCGAGCAGCACCCAGCCCGTTCAGCACATCGTGCTCGAAGACGGTGTGGCGTCGATCTCCATTTTCATCGCTCCGGCGGTTCCGGGTGAGCCCTACTCCGAGGGCGTCCTCGCCTCGGGCGGTTTGAGCGCAGCCTCGCGGAAACTGCGCGATCACGTCGTGACGGTGCTCGGCGAAGTGCCAGAGGGCACCGTCAAGATGGTTGCCAACGCACTCGTCTACGACGACGGAACTCAGCCATCGAAGCGCTAGACGAATATCGTTTCTGCGATTCGCGACTCGCTGACCAAGCCCGCGACCGGTCTGACGCGAGAGGGACACGGAACGCCGCGCAGTGACTGATCCGGCAGTCACGTGGAAGCCGCGAGCACCGCGCGGCGCTGCGCTTCGTACGCACTACCCGTCGATGGGCGCTTCGCTCGGCCCCCTCCTGAAGCGGCTCCACGCCCAGGGCTCCCCGGCCGAGCGGTGGATACGTCAGCACCTGACACACCAAGTCCATGCAGACGAGGCGGTAAGCGCGGTAGAGGGAGCGCCTTGCGGTATCATCCGGCAGCGAGTAAACGGAAAACTGGCACGCGTTTATGATCATCGAACACGGCGTCGTGGTGGCGACCGAGGCGGGTGATGCCTGGGTGCAGACGCGGCGCAAAACTGCCTGCGGCGGGTGCAATGAGCAGTCAGGCTGTGGCGTCGGCGCCATCGATCGCTGGCTCGGCTTGCGTGCCACGGTCGTGCGGGTCGCGAACCCTGACGGTGCGACTGTGGGCGAGGAGGTGCGTATCGGCCTTGATGAGCGGGCATTGGTGATCGCCTCGGGCGTCGTGTACCTGTTGCCTTTGCTGGGGCTCTTGCTCGGCGGCGTGCTGACGCAGTGGTGGATTGCCCCGATGAGCGAATGGCCGCTCGCGGCCGGTGCGGCGCTCGGTTTTGTTGCTGCGCTGGCTGGCGCGCGCAGGTTGTCCAAGCGATTGGCCGAGGACCTGCGCTACAAGCCAGTCATCCTGCGGCGGGGCGGTGTCACGTGATGCACACACCGCGAATAGCCGTGGTCTGCCGCTTGGGGTGCTTTACCGCTGTTCTTCTGAATCTGGCCGCGGAAATCGCGGCCTTGCCTTCAAATCGTGGCCTTTTAGGGTTGCTCTTGCGATAATTGCGGGCTTCGATTGCCGCGCCTCATCGGACCACCGTATGTTCAACCTCACATCCAAGATCTCCCAGCGCTGGGCAGCCGTGGCCTGGCTGCTTATCACGCTGGTCCTGGCCGGAGGCGCGCGCGCCCAGTTGCCTGATTTCACCGAGATGGTGGAGAAGAACAGCCCGGCGGTCGTCAACATCAGCACCACCGGCAAGGCCTCCGGCATGGCAGGGTTGCCCGACATTTTCCGCATGCCCGAGATGCCCAAGGATGATGGGTTGCAGGAATTCCTGCGTCGCTTCCTCGAGCGGCATCGCGGCGGCGATCCTGGGGCGCCCGGCGAAAACGATGACCTGCCCGATGGGCTCGAGACCAACTCGCTGGGCTCCGGGTTCATCATGTCCAAGGACGGCTACGTCATTACCAACCACCATGTCGTAGCAAATGCCGATCAGGTCATCGTGCGCCTTTCCGACCGCCGCGAGTTCAGCGCGAAGGTCATCGGCAGCGACCCGCGCAGCGACGTGGCGTTGCTCAAGATCGACGCCAACAACCTGCCGACGCTCACCATCGGTTCGTCCGAGAAGCTCAAGGTGGGCGAGTGGGTGCTCGCCATCGGTTCGCCATTCGGCTTCGAGCACACGGTCACGGCAGGAATCGTGAGCGCGAAGGGACGTAGCCTGCCGTCCGAGCAGTACGTGCCGTTCATCCAGACCGACGTCGCGATCAACCCGGGCAACTCGGGCGGTCCGTTGTTCAACATGAAGGGTGAAGTGGTCGGCATCAACGCGCAGATCTACAGCGAGACGGGCGGCTTCATGGGGCTGTCTTTCGCCATTCCGATCGAGGTGGCCATCGAGGTTGCCGAGCAGCTCAAGACCAAAGGCAAGGTCTCGCGCGGGTGGCTTGGCGTCTACATCCAGGAGATCACGCGGGAGCTCGCCGAGTCGTTCGGTATGCCCAAGCCCATGGGGGCCCTGGTGGCCCAGGTGCTGCCCAATAGTCCATCGGAGAAGGCCGGCGTTAAGGTCGGCGATGTGTTGCTCAGCGTGGACGGCAAGCCGATCAATCACTCTGCCGATCTGCCGCCGATCATTGGCCGCTACGCGATCGGGTCCAAGGCGAAGCTGAAGATCCTGCGCAATGGCAAGGAGATGGAGATCGTCGCCACCATCGAGCAGTTGCCGGACGAGGAGCCGACTCGGGTGGGCGAAAAGCGCTCGAATGAGCCCGCGCAGCAAAAGACGCTGGGCTTGAGTCTCGCGCCGGTACCCAAGGAGCTCAAGGAAAAGCTCAAGATCTCCGGCGGGCTGCTCGTCAAGGAAGTCCTCAAAGGCCCGGCGCGGAAAGCGGGCGTGCGGGAAGGTGACGTGATCGTGTCCATCAACGGGCAGGCGGTCAATTCGGTTGAGGAGCTCGGAAAACTCATCGAGACGCTGCCTCGCGACCGCCCCGTGCCGCTCCTTGTGCAGCGTGAAGGGGGGCCGGTGTTCCTCGCGCTGAAGCTGGGCGAATGACAGGTCGTAATTGTCTGACTGTGTACGTTCGCGAGGGGTGTGACTTGTGCGAGGCGTTGTTGCAGGAGCTGTCGCGCCTGCGTGGTGAGCTGGACTTCGACATGCGGATCGTCGACATCGACGGCGACGCCGCGCTGCGCAATGAGTTCAACGACCAGATTCCGGTGGTGGCGCTCGGTGAGCGCGTGCTCAGCAGGCACTTTCTCGACGCGATGGCCGTGAGCGAGGCGCTGACACATGGCTGAGTCGATGAAGAACATCCGCAACTTCTCGATCATCGCGCACATCGACCACGGCAAGTCCACCCTGGCCGACCGCCTGATCCAGCTCTGCGGGGGGCTGTCCGATCGCGAGATGGAAAACCAGGTCCTCGACTCAATGGACCTCGAGCGCGAGCGCGGCATCACCATCAAGGCGCAAAGCGTATCGCTGAACTACAAGGCGCGGGACGGCCAGACCTACCAGCTCAACATCATCGATACCCCGGGACACGTCGATTTCTCCTATGAGGTGTCGCGCTCGCTCGCCGCCTGCGAAGGTGCGCTGCTGGTGGTGGATGCCTCGCAGGGTGTCGAGGCGCAGAGCGTGGCCAACTGCTACACCGCGATCGACCAGGGGCTGGAGGTCGTGCCTGTCCTCAACAAGATCGATCTGCCGGCGGCTGACCCGGAGCGCGTGAAGCAGGAGATCGAGGATGTCATCGGCATCGATGCCACCGATGCGAGCCTGGTGAGCGCCAAGACGGGTGTGGGCATCGAGGATATGGTCGAGGCGTTGATCCGCCAAATCCCGTCGCCGACGGGCGACCCGGAGGCGCCCCTCCAGGCGTTGGTCGTGGACTCCTGGTTCGACAACTACCTGGGTGTGGTCTCGCTGGTGCGCATCGTCAACGGCACCTTGCGTCCGCGCCAGAAGATCCTGGTCATGTCGACCGGGCGCAGCTATCAGGTCGACAAGGTGGGCATCTTCACGCCAAAGTCCACCGAGCGTGAGCAGCTCTCGGCGGGCGAGGTGGGTTACGTCATCGCCGGCATCAAGGAAATCGACGCCGCGCCGGTCGGTGACACCTTCACCTTGGCAGACAACCCCGCGAGCCAGCCCTTGCCGGGATTCAAGGCCATCCAGCCGCGGGTTTTTGCGGGCTTGTATCCGGTGGAGTCGGATCAGTACGAGTCCCTGCGCGATGCGCTGCAGAAGCTGCGTCTCAATGACTCGGCGCTGTACTTCGAGCCCGAAGTCTCCGAAGCGCTCGGCTTCGGCTTCCGTTGCGGGTTTCTCGGCACGCTGCACATGGAGATCGTGCAGGAGCGGCTCGAACGTGAGTACGATCTGGATCTCATCACCACGGCGCCCTCGGTGGTCTACGAGGTGATTACCACCAAGGATGAGCGTCTGGAGATCCACAACCCCTCGGAGCTGCCGCCGGTCAACCAGATCAAGGAGATCCGTGAGCCGATCATTCAGGCCAATATCCTGCTGCCGCAGGAGTATCTCGGCGATGTGATCTCGCTGTGCGTCGAGAAGCGTGGCGTGCAGAACAAGATGCTGTATCTCGGCCGTCAGGTCTCGCTGGGTTACGAGCTGCCGTTGAGCGAGGTAGTGCTCGATTTCTTCGACCGTCTGAAGTCAGTGAGCCGCGGCTATGCCTCGTTCGACTACAGCTTTGCGCGCTTCCAGGCCGCGCCGCTGGTCAAGCTCGACATCCTGATCAACGGCGACCGGGTTGATGCGCTGTCGATCATCGTGCATCAAAGCGTCTCGCAGGCGCGCGGGCGCGACCTGACCGAGCGCATGAAGGAGATCATCCCCCGCCAGATGTTCGAGGTGGCCATCCAGGCAGCCATCGGCAGCCACATCATCGCCCGCTCGACGGTCAAGGCGCTGCGCAAGAACGTGCTGGCCAAGTGTTACGGCGGCGACGTCTCGCGCAAGCGCAAGCTGCTAGAGAAGCAGAAGGCGGGTAAGAAGCGCATGAAAAAAGTGGGCAAGATCGAGATTCCGCAAGAGGCCTTCCTGGCCGTCCTGCAGGTGGAAAAGTCATGAGAGGGCGAGACCTTTATGCAATTTGATCTGGAAACCGCCCTCGTCGCGGGGTCGGCGCTGACGGGATTGATCTGGCTGCTGGACATTCTCTGGCTGCGCCAGCGGCGGCCAGCGGCGGCCGCGGTGTCGGGCAGTATCGGAGCCGAGTCTGCTGAAGGTGTAAAGGCGCCCGCTCAGCCGCACGAACCGTGGTATGTGGAGTACTCGAAGTCGTTTTTCCCCGTGCTGATCATCGTGCTCGTGTTGCGCTCGTTCATCGCCGAGCCGTTCCGCATTCCCTCCGGTTCGATGATGCCGACCCTGTTGATCGGCGACTTCATCCTGGTCAACAAGTTTTCCTACGGCGTGCGCCTGCCCGTCATCCACACACGGATCCTCGATCTCGGGGAGCCGCAGCGCGGTGACGTCGTGGTGTTCCGTTTTCCGAAGGAGCCGGACCTCGACTACATCAAGCGCGTCGTGGGGGTTCCAGGGGACCGCATCGGCTACTTCGGCAAGACCCTGTTCGTCAACGGCAAGCCGATGGAACAGGTCACGCTCGGCCCCTACGATGTGTCGAGCCCGCATGCGCCGGGGGAGAATCTCGTCATCGAGGAGGATCTGACCGGGGTGCGGCACAAGATTCTGGTCAACCCCAGCCGTCCAAGCATCGAGGGCGAGTACATCGTCCCACCGGGACACTACTTCGTGATGGGCGACAACCGCGACAACAGTAACGATAGCCGGTACTGGGGGTTCGTGCCCGAAGAGAATCTGGTCGGCAAGGCCATCCTGATCTGGATGAACTGGGATTTCAGCCGTAATTCCATCGATTTTGGCCGCATTGGCAAGGGCATTCACTGACGGACGTGCAACCTATGGGCAGGGCAGGGATCTCGGGCATCGCGCGACAGCGCGGCATGGGCATGATCGGCTGGATGCTGACCCTGGTGGTCGGGGGCTTCGTGGTGCTGACCGCGCTGCGGGCGGTGCCGCTTTACTATGACTTCTGGGCGGTGAAATCCGTGCTCGACGACGTCGCGCAACAACCAGCCAGCCGCACGATGAACCGCAGCCAGTTGTGGAACGCGGTCTCGAGCCGCCTGTCCGTGAACAGCATCGGCTACATCAAGGAGCAGAATTTCACGACTCAGCGCGTCGGCGACAGCAAGCAGATTCTGCGCATCAGCTACGAGGCGAAGGCCCCCCTCGTGGGCAACGCCGAGCTGTTGTTTACCTTCGACCACCAGGCCACGACACCGTAGATGGCTTCGCGCCTGCCCGGGATACTCAGCCTCCTGGATGAGGACATCCGCCAGTCCGAGGTATTCCGCAACGCCACGACCCATCGCAGTGCGAGCCGGCGCAATAACGAGCGGCTGGAGTTTTTGGGTGACAGCGTGCTCAACCTGGTGATCTCCGAGTATCTCTACAACCACGAGGTAGCCGCCGACGAAGGCAAGCTGAGCCGGCTGCGCGCCTTTCTCGTGAAGGGCGAGACACTGGGGCGCATGGCGCAGCAGGCGCACCTCGGTGACCACCTCACGCTCGGCGCCGGCGAGCTCAAGAGTGGCGGCTTCCGGCGCGAGTCGATACTCGCCGATGCGCTGGAGGCCATCATCGGCGCCGTCTATCTGCTCAAGGGTCTGGATTACACACGCCAGTATGTGCTGGCTCTGTACGAGGAGCAGCTCAAGAATTTGCCCGAAGCGGAGACCTTGAAGGACCCCAAGAGCCGGTTGCAGGAGTGGCTTCAGTCGCGCGCGATGCCGCCGCCCGCCTATGAGGTCGTATCGGTCAGTGGCGAGGCGCATCGCCAGCGTTTCGTCGTGGCCTGCCGAGTGGCACCCCTGGATCGGACGAGCACGGCGGAGGGATCGAGCCGCCGCGCTGCCGAGCAGGAAGCCGCTCGGCAATTGCTCGAAGCCCTCCTGTCGGAGGCCAAATGAACGACACGCCAAAGCCCACAACCCGCTGCGGTTATGCGGTGATCGCAGGGCGCCCCAACGTGGGGAAGTCCACGCTGCTGAACCAGATTCTTGGTGTTCACGTCGCGGCGACCGCCTCCAAGCCGCAGACCACGCGCAACCGTATCCTCGGCATCCACACCGCGGGGACGGTACAGATCGTGTTCATCGACACACCGGGCATCCACGACGAGCGCGAGCGGCTGCTGAACCAACGGCTCAACAAGGCCGCGCTCGGCAGCCTGGGGGAAGGGGACGTGGTGTTGTTCGTCATTGAGGCTGGCCGGTGGCTGCCCGAGGATGACCAGGTGCTGCGCCACCTCGAGCGTCTCGAGGTGCCCGTCGTGCTCGTGATCAACAAGGTGGATCGGCTTGACGACCGGGAAAGCCTGTTGCCATTCATCGAATCGCTGCGCGACAAGCATGCCTTCGCCGAGATCGTCCCGCTGAGTGCTTACGACGCGAAGGCGGTCGCCTATCTGGTCAAGCAGCTCGAGCGGTACATGCCGGAAGGGGACTTCCAGTTTCCGGACGACGAGATCACGGATCGCAGTATGCGCTTCCTGGCAGCCGAAATGATCCGCGAGCAGCTCATCCGCAACCTCGAACAGGAGCTGCCCTACGCGCTCGCCGTGGAGATCGAGCAGTTCAAGGAGTCGGGCGAGCGCGCCGAGATTTCAGCGGTCATCTACGTCGAACGGGACGGCCAGAAGAAGATCGTGATCGGCAAGCAGGGCGCCATGCTCAAGCAGGTCGGCACCGAGGCGCGACGGCGCATCGAGGGGCTGCTTGGCAAACCCGTCTTTCTGCGTCTGTGGGTCAAGGTCAAGCCCGGTTGGAGCGAGACGCCGGGATGGCTCGACAGGCTGGGCATCGATAAATAGGACGCATGTCCGCTGACCAGCACGGTGTCGGTTACGTCCTCCACGCCCGGCGCTACCGCGAGAACAGCCGCATTTTCGAGGTGTTCACCCGCGAGCACGGGCGGGTTTCGCTGCTGGCGCGTATCGGTCAAAAGCAGGTCGCGAGCGCGCTCGGCAAGTTCCAGCCGTTTCACGAATGCAACCTGGGCTGGCGTGGCCGGGCGGAGTTGCGCACGCTGACCTCGATCGAGGAGCTGCGCGGCTGGCGTCTCACCGGGCTGGCGAGTGTGTGCGGACTCTACTGCAACGAGTTGTTGCTCAAGCTGCTCGCCAAGGAGCAGGAGATGGCTGCGGTGTACGCCACTTACGGCGATACACTTGGCAGGCTCGCCAGCGGGGCGCCGCCCGCGCCCGCCTTGCGGCGTTTCGAGGCCGTGCTACTCGATGAGCTGGGCTACGGGTTGAACCTGGCCATGGATTGCGTCACGGGTGATGCGCTGAGCTCAGCGGATAGCTACTACTTCCATCCCGGGCAGGGCGTGTCCGCGTCCGAACTCGGGTCCGGTGCGTTCGTGGTGAGTGCCGCCGCCCTTCAAGCCATTGAGGCCCGGTGTTTCGATGATCCGGGGCTTGCCCGTGAAAGCCGGCGCGTGCTCGGCGCGGCCATCGCCCACCTGCTGAACGGACGCCCGCTCGCGAGTAAACTGCTGCTTCAATCCATGGAAAGCCAACGCGCATGACCACCCAACGCTCCATCCGACTCGGCGTCAACATCGACCACGTTGCCACCATCCGCCAGGCGCGTTTCACACCGTATCCCGACCTCGAACGCATCGTCAGCGAGGTCGAGGCCGGTGGGGCCGACGGCATCACACTGCACTTGCGCGAGGACCGCCGCCACATCCAGGACCGGGACGTGCGCACCCTGCGCCGCGTCATCCGCAGCAACATGAACCTGGAGATGGCGCCCATCGAGGAGATGGTACGCATCGCCACCGAGGTGCGGCCCGAGGACTGCTGTCTCGTACCAGAACGGCGCGAGGAGCTCACCACCGAGGGTGGGCTCGATGTCATCGGCCATCGCGACGCGCTGCGCGGTGTGTGCCGCCGGCTCGCCGAGGCGGGCGTGCGGGTCTCCATCTTCATCGAACCCAGCCGCGACCAGATCAGCGCCGCGGCCGACATCGGCGCGCCCGTGATCGAGCTGCACACTGGCACCTACGCCAACGCCGAGGGGGCCCGCCGCGAGGAGGAGCTCGCGCGCCTGCGCGAGGCGGCCGAACATGCCCATGCGCTCGGCCTCGTCGTCAACGCCGGACATGGCCTCGACTACACCAATGTGCTCGCGATCCGGGACCTGCCGCACCTCCACGAACTCAATATCGGCCACTCCATCGTCGCCCGCGCCCTGTTCGTCGGCATGCGCCAGGCGGTGAAGGAGATGAAGGACCTGTTGGCTTGAACACGGGTCCGCGCCCACCGGGGTCTGCACCATGCCCATCTTCGGCATAGGCACCGACATCGTCAGCATCGAACGCATCGAGCGCGTCTACCGGGCGCATCCCGAGCGCTTCCCGGCACGCATTCTGCACCCCCACGAGCTGGCGGAGTTTTCCGAGGCGCCCAGTCCGGCGGCGTTCCTCGCCAAGCGTTTTGCCGTGAAGGAAGCCGCCGCCAAGGCGCTCGGGACGGGGTTCCGCGACGGCCTGCGCTACGACGATTTCGTGGTCGATCACAACGCGCTGGGTCGCCCGCTGCTGCGTTGCTACGGCCGCGCAGCGGCGCTCCTGCGCATCCACAACGTGGTGGCGACCCACCTGAGCATCGCCGATGAGGTCCGCTACGCGCTGGCCTACGTGATCCTGGAGACCTGACCGGTCGCGATCCGATTCACGTTAGAATCGTGCGGTCCACCCAGCGGAACGGCCCATGACTTACCCCACCATCGCCCAACTGATCGGCAATACCCCCCTCGTGCGCCTGCAACGGCTTGGCGCGGAGACGGGGAACACGCTACTGGTCAAGCTCGAAGGTCAGAACCCGGCAGGCTCGGTCAAGGACCGGCCCGCCTACAGCATGATCCGGCGTGCGGCGGAACGCGGCGAGATCCGGCCGGGTGACCGGCTGATCGAGGCGACCTCGGGCAATACCGGCATCGCGCTCGCCATGGTGGCGGCGATCCTGGGTTACCGCATGACGCTGATCATGCCGGAGACGATGAGCCTGGAACGCCGCGCGAGCATGGCCGCCTATGGTGCGGAGCTCTTGCTGGTGTCCAAGGATGCGGGGATGGAGGGCGCGCGCGACCTTGCGCTGCGCTTGCAGGCCGAAGGTAAGGGCAAGGTGCTCGACCAGTTTTCCAATCCCGACAACCCGCGTGCGCACTATGAGAGCACTGGCCCCGAGATCTGGCGGGATACGGCGGGTGGGGTCACGCATTTCGTCAGCGCGATGGGCACCACCGGCACCATCATGGGCACCGGCCGGTACCTCAAGGAACGTAACCCGGCCGTGGAGATCGTCGGCGTGCATCCAGCGGAGGGTGCGAGCATCCCGGGCATCCGCAAGTGGCCGGCGGAGTACCTGCCGAAGATCTACGATGCGAGCCGCGTGGACCGCGTGCTCGAGGTGACCCAGGACGAGGCCGAGGACACGATGCGCGCGCTGGCGAGCGTGGAGGGGATCTTTTGTGGTGTCTCCTCAGGTGGTGCGGTGGCGGCCATGCTAAGGCTTGCGCACGAGGTGGAGGGCGCCACCATGGTCTCGATCATCTGCGACCACGGTGATCGTTACATCTCCACCGGGGTGTTCCCGGCATGAACGTCATGGTCTTCGACATCGAGACCGTCCCCGACGTGGATGGCGGCCGGCGGCTGTACGGCTTCGACGGGCTCGATGATGAGTCGGTGGCCAAGGCGATGTTCGCGCTGCGCCAGCAGAAGACCGGCTCGGAGTTCCTGCCGCTGCACCTGCAACGCATCGTCGCGATCTCGGTGGTGTTTCGCAGTCGCGAGAAGTTTCGCGTGTGGTCGCTGGGCGACCCGGATGCGGGTGAGGCGGAGTTGTTAAAGCGCTTCTTCGACGGCATCGAACGCAATACGCCGACGCTCGTCTCGTGGAATGGGGGTGGCTTCGACCTGCCGGTGGTTCATTACCGGTCGCTCCTGCACAAGCTCTCCGCGCCGCGCTACTGGGAAACGGGCGAGGAGGATCAAAGCTTCCGTTTCAACAACTACCTCAACCGTTTCCAGTGGCGGCATGTCGATCTGATGGACGTGCTCTCGCTCTACCAGCTCCGCGCCGCCGCACCGCTCGACGAGGTGGCAACCCTGCTCGGCTTCCCCGGCAAGATGGGCATGAGCGGCGCGAAGGTCTGGGACGCCTGGCTGGGCGGGGAGATCGAGGGGATTCGCAACTACTGCGAGACCGACGTGCTCAACACGTACCTCGTCTACCTGCGCTTCGAGCTGCTGCGCGGACGCCTGGATGCGGAGGGCTACGCGCGAGAATGCGCGCTGGTGCGTGAGCACCTGAAGCAGAGCGCGAAATCCCACCTGCTAGAATTCGAGCGCCTGTGGCGCGCCGAAAGTTGAGCGTGCGCTTGGCACAGCGCCCGGCCTTCGAGGTCGTGATCGACTCACTCGCGCAGGACGGGCGGGGTGTCGCCCGCCACACCGGCAAGGCCGTGTTCGTCGAAGGCGCGCTGCCTGGGGAGCGCGTGCGGGCGCAGTACTTTGCCCTGCACCGCAAGTACGACGAGGCGGTGATCGACACGGTGCTCGATCCGTCCCCACACCGCGTCACGCCGCGATGCGCGCACTTCGACGTGTGCGGTGGCTGCAGCCTGCAGCACCTGGCCGAGGACGCACAGATCGCCTTCAAACAGGCTGCTCTGCTCGATGCGCTGGCGCACATCGGCAAGGTGGCGCCCGAGCGCGTGCTCGAGCCGCTGACGGCCGAGCCCTGGCACTACCGGCGCAAGGCGCGCATCGGCGCGCGCCTGATCCGCAAGAACGGCCAGTTCGTGTTCGGCTTTCGCGAACGCCGTACCAACCTCATCACGCCGGTGGAGCGCTGCCCCGTGCTGCACGCCTCGGTCAGCGAGCGTGTCGGAGCGCTCGGCCGTTTCATCGCGACGCTGGATGCGGCCGGGACCGTGGCGCAGGTGGAGGTGGCGGTGGGCGATGAAGCCACCGCGCTCACCTTCCGGCATCTCGCGCCCCTGTCAGCCCTTGACCTCGAGCGGCTGCGGGGCCTCGCGGCGGAGACGGGGTTTGCGGTGTATCTCCAGCCTGGTGCCGAGGATACAGTTGCGCCGCTCGTGGCGCCCACCGCTGGACTTGGCTACGCGCACCCCGGGCTGGGTACTCGGGTAGCCTTCGGGCCGCTCGACTTCATCCAGGTCAACGCGGCGATCAACCAAAAGATGGTACCCATCGCGCTCGACCTGCTCGGCGCCGGTGCCGGTGACCGCGTGCTCGAGCTGTTTTGTGGCCTTGGCAACTTCACTCTGCCGCTTGCGCGTCAGGCGCGGGAGGTGGTCGGCGTCGAGGCGGACCCTGGCATGGTCGAGCGGGCGCGCGCAAACGCCGCGGCCAACGGCCTTGACAACATGCGCTACCACGTCGCCGATCTGTACGGGGATCTCAAGCACGCGCGCTGGTTGCGCGAGCCTTACGACCTCGTCCTGCTCGATCCGCCGCGCAGCGGCGCGCGGGAGGTGCTGCCCCTGCTGGCACGTAGCGGCGCGCGCCGGATCGTCTACGTTTCCTGCCACCCGGGTACGCTCGCGCGCGATGCGGCGATCCTCGTCCAAGAGCAGCGCTTCCGGCTCACCGCCGCTGGCGTGATGGACATGTTCCCGCATACGGCGCACGTCGAATCCATTGCGGTGTTCGAGCGTTGACCGCCGCTTGGGGCGTCCGTCATCGGTTTTGAACCTGCGTGGTCTATAGTCTGAACGGCTGCGCGAGCGCGTCGCTCGTTCCCCTTCCAACCCGGAGCGCCACTCATGACCACACAAAATCCGTTCGATCTGTCGAAACTCATGGAGATGTTCGACCCGCAAAAGATGATGGATCAGTTCAACCAGACGATGGGCCAGCTCAAGCTGCCGGAGTTTGATTTCCAGGCGATGCTTGAGTCCCAGCGAAAAAACCTCGACGCGGTGACTGAGGCCAACCGCAGCTTGATCGAAGGGACCGAGGCACTGCTCAAGCGTCAGGCTGAGCTGTTTCAGGAGGCGGCCAAGGATGCGGTGGAGAGCATGAGCTCTCTCACGGACATCAAGCCCGAGGAAATCGCCGCAAAACAGGCCGAGCTGTTCACTCAGGCCTACGACAAAGCAAGCGAGAGCATGCGCGAAATTGCCGAAATCCTGCGCGCCGCCCAGGAAAACGCCATCAAGACGATGGATGAGCGCGTGCGCGAAGGGCTGGCGGAGCTCAAGGCACTTGCCAGCCGGAAGGATGCCTGAACTAGCGCATCGAACAGGGCGCCCGCGCCGAGGGTGCCCTGGCCGCTCATCAGCGCACGTTCAGGAACGGCTCAGGCGGGTCAGGTCGGCGTAGGCGTCCACCCGCCGGTCGCGCAGGAAGGGCCATATGCGCCGCTGGCGCGCGGTCCGCGTGAAGTCGATCTCCGCGAGCAGAACGGTTTCTTCATCGGTACCCGCGCACGCGAGGAGCTCACCCTGCTGGCCCGCGATGAAACTCTGCCCCCAGAAGCGAATGCCGGCCGAAGCGCCTGAGGGGTCATCCTCGTGGCCGGTGCGGTTGGCGACCAGCACCGGCAGGTGGTTCGACACGGCGTGCGCGCGCTGCACGATGGTCCAGGCATCGCGCTGCCGCAGGCGCTCGTCCTCCGCGTCGCGCATGTCCCAGCCGATCGCGGTGGGGTAGAGCAGCAGGTCAGCACCAGCGAGCGCCATCAACCGCGCGCCTTCCGGGAACCACTGATCCCAGCAGACCAGCACGCCGAGCCGGCCGAGCGAGGTGGGGATGGGCTGAAAGCCGAGGTCGCCCGGCGTGAAATAGAACTTCTCGTAGAAGCCCGGGTCGTCCGGGATGTGCATCTTGCGGTATCGGCCCGCCATCGATCCGTCGCGCTCGAACACCACCGCGGTGTTGTGGAACAGCCCCTCCATGCGCCGCTCGAACAGCGAGGTGACGAGCACGATGCCGAGTTCTCCGGCCAGCGCGCCAAAGAACGCCGTGCTCGGACCCGGGATGGGCTCCGCCAGGTCGAAGACGGCCGGGTCCTCCGTCTGACAGAAATATGGCGTGACGTGCAGTTCCTGCAGCAGCACGAGTCGGGCACCCGCAGCGGCTGCCTCACGTACGAGTACCGCGCTGCGGGCGCGGTTGGCGTCGAGCTCGGCGACGCAGCGTTGCTGGATGACGGCCACCTTGAGCTTAGTCATGGCGCAGCACTCCGGCCGGCAGTTGCATCGTCAGGCAGTGGACGCTGCCGGACTGGTGGATGAAGGGCAGGGCGGGCACGGGCTCGATGACGCGGTCGGGGAAGGCCTGCGCGAGCGTGGCGAGTGCCGCCGCATCCTCCGGTGCGCCGTAGACCGGTGCGATGACCGCGCCGTTGATGATCAGGAAATTCGCGTAACTCGCAGGCAGCCGCTCACCTGCGGCGTTGAAGCACGCCTGCGGGAAAGGCAGCGGGATTAGCCGGTAGGGTGTGCCGTTGGCCGTGCGCAACGCCTCGAGTTCGCAGCGCATGGCATCCAGCGGCGCGAAATGGGGGTCACTCCGGTCTTCGCAGTGCACGTAGGCGATCGTCGATGCGTCGCAGAAGCGGGCCAGCATGTCCACATGCCCGTCGGTGTCATCACCCTCTAGCCAGCCGTTATCGAGCCAAAGCACGCGGTCGACGGCGAGGCTTTCACACAGGTAGCTCTCGATTTGCGCGCGGTCGTGGGCCGGGTTGCGGCCGGTGTGCAGCAGGCATTCGCTGGTTGTCAGCAGCGTGCCGGCACCGTCGCTCTCGATGCTGCCGCCCTCGAGCACCCAACGGTGCGGGACGACCGGTGCGGCAAACCGGCCGGAGCGCGTGAGCAGCGCCGTGACCGCGGAATCGCGCTCGGCTGGAAACTTGCCGCCCCAGCCGTTGAAGACGAAATCCTGCAGCTCGGGCGCGCCGGCTCGCTGCAGGGTGATCGGGCCGAAGTCACGCGCCCAGCTGTCGTCGTAGGAAGCGGGCAGCACCGTCAGCGGGTGGGCGTGCTCGCCGTGTCGCGCGAGCTCCGCGCGGATCTGTGCCGGGTTGGTGTCCTCCGGTATCAGCAGCAGGACTGGCTCGTGACGCAGGATGGTCGCCACCAGCCTCGCGTACGCAGCGACCGCCTCGGAGTAGATCGCGCCCCAGCCCGCCTCGGGGCGTGGCCAGGCCATGAGGATGGCATCCTGGGGTTCCCATTCGGCGGGGAACCGCGTGTATCGGGTGTGCATGGGCAAGCAGATTCAGATTTCAGCGTTGGCGCACAACGGTGTGCACGACGCGATCATACTCAAAATAGATGACAAACTCGTCATAGTCCCAGCTCGAAATGGGCGGCTTGCCCACGGCGGGCTTGCGCGATTTCGGTTCTCCGTAGCGTGCCAGGACCGCCGACTGGCGCATGCCGCGTGGCGGGAGGTCGCTGCGCGTGACGACCTGAGGCTCGCCACCGATGTTGAGGATGTCGGCGCAGAGCGGCGCCGAGATCCAGGTGCAGGTCATGAGTGCGAGCAGGATGAAGAATGGGCGCATGGCTATGTCCGTGTAATCGTGGCGGATGCGATTGTCACAAAAAAAATAACAGAAAATCGATGCCTTACGTATTCACGGCAACACGCTTCGGCGTCAGTCTTCGGTTCAGTTTGCGCACCCGATGTGATTTAATGCGCCGCAATGTTCAAGCCCCTGCCGTTCTTCATCGGACTGCGTTACTCGCGCGCCAAACGCCGCACGCACTTCATCTCGTTCATTTCGTTCATCTCCATTCTCGGCATCGCGCTCGGCGTGACGGCGCTGATCACCGTGCTGTCGGTGATGAACGGCTTCCAGAACGAACTGCGCGAGCGCATCCTCGGCATGGCCTCGCACATGAAGATTTCTGAGGTGAACAACTCGCTTGCGAACTGGCGGATGCTGCAGGCGGAAATCAACCAGCAGCCGCACGTGGTGGGCAGCGCGCCGCTGATCGAGTTCGAGGCCATGCTGCACAACGCGGGGCAGGTGAGCGGGGCGATCCTGCGAGGGGTGCAGCCCGACGAGGAGCAGGCCGTCTCCGATGTGCATGCGAAGATGGTGGCTGGCAGCATGGATGCGCTCAAGCCCGACGAGTATGGCATCGTGCTCGGCAAGGAACTTGCGGAGTCACTCGGCGTGAGCCTGGGCGACAAGGTCACCGTCATCACCCCGCAGTCCATCGTGACACCCGCGGGGATCGTCCCCCGCATGCGTCGCTTCACGGTGGTCGGCGTGTTCGCGGTGGGCATGTACGAGTACGACCGTGGGTCGGCCTTCGTTCACCTCGAGGACGCCGCAAAGCTGATGAACCTCGGCGACCGCGTGCAGGCGATGCGGGTCAAGCTCGACGAGATCTTCCGCGCGCCCGAACTCGTGCCGGCGATGAGCGAGCGGCTCGGACCCGATTACTGGGTGAGCGACTGGACGCGCCAGCACAGCAACTTCTTCAAGGCCATCCAGATGGAGAAGCGGGTGATGTTCATCATCCTGCTGCTGATCGTGGTCGTGGCGGCTTTCAACATCGTCTCGACGCTGGTCATGCTGGTTAACGACAAACGGGCGGATATCGCCATCCTGCGCACCCTGGGCATGACCCCCACGCAGGTGATGGGCGTGTTCGTGGTGCAGGGCACACTCATCGGCGCGCTGGGCACCTTGCTCGGTGTGGTGTGTGGTGTCTTGCTCGCGTTGAATGTCGAGACCATCGTTCCGGCGATCGAAACCTTGTTCAGAACGAAATTCCTCTCCCCGGAGATCTATTACATCAGCGAGCTGCCTTCAGACCTGAAGATCAGCGACGTGCTGGTGGTCGGTATCACCTCGTTCGTCGCCTCCATCATCATGACCATCTATCCCGCGCTGCAGGCGGCACACACCCAGCCGGCGGAGGCCCTGCGCTATGAGTGATTCGGGTGCGGGCACGGTGGTGTTGCAGGCTGCGGGGCTGAAAAAGGTCTTTCGCGAGGATCGCCTTCACGTTCCCGTGCTGCACGGTGTGGACTTCACGCTGGGGGCGGGCGAAAAGGTCGCCATCGTTGGCGCATCCGGTTCTGGCAAGAGCACGCTGCTCCACCTGCTGGGCGGACTGGACCTGCCGAGCGCGGGGGAGGTGACGGTGTGCGGCCAGCGCGTGTCGGCGCTGAGCGATGCCGACCGCGGCCGGCTGCGTAACCGCTGTCTGGGCTTTGTCTACCAATTTCATCATCTGCTGCCCGAGTTTTCGGCGCTGGAAAACGTGGCTTTGCCCCTGCTGATGGCCGGGAAATCGGTGGACGAGGCCCGCCAGCGGGCGAGCCGCCTGCTCGATCGGGTGGGGCTGGGGGCGCGGCTCGAGCACAAGCCCGGGGAGTTGTCGGGTGGCGAGCGTCAGCGCACGGCGATCGCGCGCGCGCTGGCGAATGCTCCTCAGATTGTGATGGCGGACGAGCCGACCGGTAACCTCGACCAGCGCACGTCCGAGCAGATTTACCAAATGATGGTCGAGATCAACGACGAGATGCGCACCGCGTTCGTCGTCGTCACGCACGACCCGAACCTCGCGCGGCGTATGGACCGGCTCTACCTGCTGCGGGACGGCCTGCTGGAAGTCCAGTAACGTACAGGCAACGCCGGCGATCCGGCCGAGTCAAGTCGGTCAATCAAAAGTGAGGCCTGCCGGGCCGTTGCAGGCGTGTGACGGCGCCTCCTCACCCCAGGACACGTTCTCACTTGCTCTGCGAGAGCTCGGCGTGCTCGCGTAGATTCAGGTCTTCCCCGGGATGCCGTTGGCGCGCTGACACCGCTTGGAACCCACCCTCGTGCAGTGGCCCGCTACGCGCGTCGTCGGCGACGGCCGCTTCCGCTCCTGCGCGCTCCCGCTTGGTCTCGCGTCGCTCGCGCCGACGCCTCACGTAGCGGTGCGTGACATGCGCCCGCCAGAAGATCTGGATACCCCAGTACCCGAGAAACGAGGCCACAGCCGAGATCACGACGCTGCCGAGCAGGAATGGCTTCCAGATTGTGACCAGCACCGTCGTAAACCACTCCCACGTCAGGTCCAATTTCACGTCGATCGGAGGCGTGTCGAGTATCCAGTGGCCGATTTCATACGCGGCGTAGAAAACGGGCGCCATCGTCAGGGGATTGGTGATCCAGACCAGCGCGACCGCGATCGGGAGGTTGACCCGCAGCCACACTGCCAGTACGGCAGAGACGACGGACTGACCGGGTATCGGCGGGATGGGTAAAAACGCGACGAAGAGGCCCACGGCGAAGCCGCGCGACACGGAGTGCCGGTTCAGGTGCCACAGGTTTGGATCGTGTAGCCAGTGCGCAATCCACTGGAGCGCCTTGTGGTCACGCACCTCGTGGGGTTTGGGCATGTATTTCTGGAAGAACCGGCGTGGCATGTGTGAGTCGTCCTGGCGCAGGACGCACTTCCTCGGGCCTTGGATAGACCGTCAAGCTTAACGGAACTAGGGGCGCAGACAAGTGAATAATGCGTGAACTGGCGCTCGGTTTGCTGATCGGTGTGCTCGCGCTGACACAGCTCGCGTCACTGCCACCGGTCGGTTGGGCCGCGCTCGCGCTGACGGCGGCCGTGCCTGCCCTCCTGCATCGCAGGGGGCGCTTGGCCTGGGCCATGCTGGCCGGTTTCGGGTGGGCGTCGTTGCAGGCGTACTGGCAACTCGAGCCGCGGCTCCCGGAGGCGCTGGAGGGTCGTGATCTGACGGTTCAGGCGCGCATCGCCTCGGTGCCCGAGCGTTACCCGGATAAGCTGCGCTTCGAGGCCGAGCCGTTGCGCATCGTCGGGTCCGAGCCCGTGGCGGGGAGGCTACCGGATCGCCTGCTGTTGAGTTGGTACCGGGATGCACCCGAACTCGCACCGGGGGAGGTGTGGCAACTGCGGGTAAGGCTCAAACGGCCGCGGGGGTTTCTGAATCCCGGCGGGTTCGACTACGAGACCTGGCTGTTCGAGCGCGGGATCGGGGCGACGGGTAGCGTGCGCGAGAGCGAATCGAACCGGCGAATCGAGGCGGCGGGCTTTAGCGTGGATGGCCTGCGCTCGGCGTTGGCGCGGCGCATCAGCGACGCGCTGGGAGATGATCCGATGCGGGGTGTGGTGCTGGCGCTGGCTATCGGTGTGCGCTTCGAGGTCGCGCAAGAGATCTGGCTTGCGTTCCTGCGCACGGGCACCAACCACCTGATGGCGATCTCCGGGCTGCATGTGGGGATGGTGGGGCTCGCTGGTTACTGGGTTGTGCGCCGGCTCTGGAGCCGGTCGCGGCGGTTGTGCCTGCTGTGGCCGGCGCAGAAGGCCGGGGCGGTGCTTTCCCTTGCCCTGAGTTGCAGCTACGCGCTACTCGCCGGTTTCTCGGTGCCGACCCAGCGCACGGTGTTGATGCAGGCGGTGGTTGTGGCCGGCGTGCTCTCAGGCCGGCGCTGGGGCGTCAGCAATACGCTCGCGGCCGCCCTCATAGCGGTACTGCTGCATCAAAGCCTTGCCGTGCTGTCCGTGAGCTTCTGGCTGTCGTTTGCCGCCGTGGCCGTCCTGATGTGGCTGGGCCAGGTCGGCGGGCGGGGGCGCGGATGGCATGAGTGGATCCGTGTGCAGCTCGGTATCTCGCTTGCCCTGCTGCCGCTGACGCTGTGGCTGTTTGGCCAGGGCTCGCTGATCTCACCCGTCGCGAATTTGCTGGCGATCCCCGCGGTCAGCTTCGTCATCGTGCCGGCGATCCTGGTTGGTGTCGCTCTGCTCGTGGTCTGGCCGCCGCTGGGCGGTGCGCTACTGGGGTTGGCAAGCCAGTTGCTCGCGTGGCTGGTCGAGGCGCTGGATGCGCTAGCTGGGCTGCCGAATGCGTTTGTAAACCAGCCGGTCAGCGAGTGGTGGGTATTCATGCTGGCGAGCGTAGGCGTGTTTTACCTGTTTGCGCCGCGAGGGGTGCCTGCGCGCTGGCTGGGGCCCGTGCTCGCTCTGCCGCTTGCCACGCTCGCACCGCGCAAGCCGGAGGTCGGTGGCTTCCGAGTGACGGTACTGGATGTCGGACAGGGCTTGTCCGTGGTGGTCGAGACACGCGCCCATGTCCTCGTCTACGACACCGGTGCGCGCTTCAGCGAGCGGCTCTCGGCAGCCAGCCACGCGTTGCTCCCGTTCTTGCGGCATCGGGGCATTCAGGGAATCGACCGCCTGGTCATCAGTCACGAAGACAATGACCACGCGGGCGGGCTGAACCTCATCCGTGCGGCGGTGCCAGTCGGAGAGCTCCTGCATTCTGCACCGGATCGAGACAAGGGCATGGTGGCGTGCGCGTCCGGACAGTCCTGGCGCTGGGACGGCGTTACGTTCTCCATGCTGGGGCCCGAACCTGGTCAGCCCGGTACGGAAAATGACCGAAGCTGCGTGCTACGTGTCGTGGGCGCCGGCGGCAGCGTCCTGTTGACGGGCGACATCGGGACTGCGGGGGAAGCGGCCTTGCTCGCGCGCCATGGCGAAGTGGTCAACAGTACGGTCATGGTTGCGCCACACCATGGCAGCCGCACGTCGAGCAGCGAGGCGCTGGTCGCCGCAGTGCGACCGACCTACGTGGTCTACTCAGCCGGTTACCGCAACCGGTTCGGCTTTCCGCATGAGGAAGCGGTGAGGCGCTATGCCGAAGCCGGTGCCCGGGGTTTGCGCACGGACGTGGGCGGGGCGCTGGAATTCGACTTTCCGGCGCAGTCCGAGCGGGTTCATGTAACCGCGTATCGCCAGCAGAATCAACGCTTCTGGCGATGGCAAAACAGTGATGAATTAGACGGGGGCCGCGTTTCGCCCCCCCGGCAATTCAGCTATGATCTGCGCCTCACTAAGGATCGGTCTGGTTAGTACATCGTGTTCGAACTAGTCAAAGCCGGCGGCCTGCTCATGCTGCCCATCATCCTCTGCTCCATCGTCGCACTGGCGATCATCCTGGAGCGGTTCTGGACGCTGCAGCGGAAAAAGGTGATCCCGGACCAACTGGTTGCCAAGATCTGGCACTGGGTTCAGCAGCAACAGCTCACGGCCGAGCGCCTGCACGAGCTGCGGCAGGGGTCTCCGTTAGGACAGATTCTCGCCTCCGGGCTCATCAACGCCAACCAGTCGAGGGAGTTGATGAAGGAGGCGATTGAGGACACAGGGCGCCACGTGACGCTCCAGCTTGAGCGCTTCTTGAACACGCTCGGCACCATCGCAGCCATTACTCCGCTGCTCGGTTTGCTCGGTACTGTGCAGGGGATGATCCAGATATTCGGCACGATCACCAGCGTGGGCGTGGGTGACGCCAACCAGCTCGCGGGCGGGATCGCCACCGCGCTCATCACGACCTTCGCAGGTCTGCTGGTCGCGATTCCGTCGCTGTTCTTCTACCGCTACTTCCGCGGCAAGGTCGACGAGCTGGTGATCGAGATGGAGAAGGAGTCGCTCAAGCTCGTGGATGCCTTCCACGGCGGCGGGCGCTGACCAGCGGCAGGAGTGACAGCCATGAACTTCCGCACCAACCGCAAGCAGGAAGACTCGCTCATCGACCTCGCGCCGTTGATCGACGTGGTGTTCATGCTGCTGATCTTCTTCATGGTCACCACCACCTTCAAACCCTCCTCGCAGCTCAAGATCGACCTGCCCGAGGCGACCACCGAGGCCAAGCCGCAGGAGGAGCAGTCCCTGGAGATCGCCATCGACGCGAGCGGTCGCTACTACGTGGATCAGGTCGAGGTGATCGGCACCCAGTCCAAGGTGCTCATGCTCGCGGTGCAGAAGGCGCTTGGCGACCGCCGCTCGCCGCTGGTGGTCATCAAGGCGGATGCCAAGACGCCGCACCAGTCGGTGATCACGGCACTCGATGTCGCC
Source organism: uncultured Thiotrichales bacterium (assembly GCA_964430355.1). Classification (GTDB taxonomy): domain Bacteria; phylum Pseudomonadota; class Gammaproteobacteria; order UWMA-0217; family UWMA-0217; genus CAYSFW01. The sequence continues at coordinate 14,407 of CAYSFW010000052.1, read as the reverse complement.
GGCAAGCTCGGGCTTTCGCGCATCTCGATCGCTACCAACCTCGCCGGCGAGAAGAGTCCCTAGGGAAGCGCAAATCAAATGAGTGAGCGGGATGGAACGCCTGGCGCACGAAGCGCAGCGACGAGACTGATCCAGTCGGCAGGCGAGAAGCAAACGCCGCGCAACGCGGCGATCCGCCGGCGCAGCCATTTGATCAGCGGTTCCCTCGGCCGGTATGCCTGATTCACCCGCTGGTATCTACCGGCGTTTGCTGAGCTACAGCGTCCGACAGTGGCCGCTGATGATGCTTGCCGTGGTGAGCATGGTCGTGACGGCGGCGGCCGAGACAGCTTTTGCGGCACTCATGAAGCCCTTGCTAGACGGCAGCTTCGTGGGGCGTGACCCGCACGCGATCCGCTGGCTGCCGGTATGGCTGGTGGCCATCTTCACAGTTGCGGGCGTCGCTTCGTTCCTTACCGGCTACTCGATGACGCGTGTCGGCCGGGGCGTGATCAAGGCCCTGCGCGGCCGGATGTTCTCCCAGTTCCTGGCGATGCCCGCGGCGTTCTTTGACCAGGTTAGCAGCGGCAGCCTCATCTCCAAGATGACCTATGACGTCGAGCAGGTGGCCGAGACTGCCACGACCAGCGTGACCGTGCTGGTGCGCGATTCGCTCACGGTGGCCGGGCTGCTCGCCTGGATGTTCTATTTGAACTGGGAGATGACCCTCGGCCTGTTGGTCGTCAGCCCCATGATCACGTTGATCGTGCGCGTGGTCACGCGGGGCTACCGGCGCTACAGCTCCAGGATCCAGGAGTCGATGGGGCAGGTAACGCACCTGACCCAGGAGGTCATCGAGGGACACCGTGTCGTGAAGGTGTTTGGCGGCCAGCAGTACGAGGCGGAGCACTTTGCCGCCGTGAACGATCACAACAGCCGCCTGCACCTCAAGATGTCGATGCTGCGTGCGGCGAGCACGCCTATCGTGCAGTTGCTCGTGGCGATCGCGCTGGCCGTGATGATCCTCTACGCCACGCAGGAGTCGCTGCGGGAGTCGATCACGGTGGGTACCTTCATGTCCTTCATGACGGCGATGATGATGCTGCTTACGCCGATCAAGCGCCTCACTGACATCAACGCGACCATCCAGCGCGGCGTGACCGCAGGGGCGAGCGTCTTTCGCATCCTCGACGAAGCGCCGGAGCCGGATTTCGGCACGCGGCGGATCGAGCGTGCGACCGGTCGCATCGAGTTCAGGCACGTGTACTTCCGCTACGCGACGAACCAGCCTTACGCGCTGCACGACGTGTCTTTCACGGTGGCGCCGGGCGAGACGGTGGCACTCGTCGGCCGCTCCGGCGGAGGCAAGACGACCCTAGTCAACCTGATCCCGCGCCTCTACGACGTCAGTGCGGGCCAGGTGCTCATCGACGACGTGCCGGTCCACGAACTCACGTTGCAGAGCCTGCGCGACCAGATCGCCTACGTAGGCCAGCACGTCACACTGTTCAACGACAGCATCCGCAACAACATTGCCTACGGCAGGCTGGCGACGGCCACCGATGCCGACATCGAGCGCGCCGCGCGTGACGCGAACGCCTGGGAATTCATCGAACGCCTGCCACAAGGGTTGGATACCCCGGTCGGCGAACGTGGCCTGCTGCTCTCCGGCGGTCAGCGCCAGCGGCTCGCGATCGCGCGGGCTCTGCTGAAGGATGCACCCATCCTGATTCTCGACGAAGCCACCGCCTCGCTCGACACCGAGTCGGAGCGGCGCATCCAGGAGGCGCTGCAGCGCCTTTCCAAGGGGCGCACCACGCTGGTGATCGCGCACCGGCTCTCGACCGTCGAGCGCGCCGATCGCATTCTGGTGATGCAGGAGGGCGAGATCGTCGAGTCGGGCACGCACCGGGAATTGCTGGAACGGGGTGAGGTGTATGCGCGCCTCTACCGGATGCAGTTCCGTGACGTGCCGTTGGCCGAGGACGAGAACGGCGGATCCGCTGCGAGGGAACGCGTGGCGATGCCAGAGGCAGCCTTGGAACGTGCGCTGGATTGAGCGGCACTGGTACCACAACGGGCCCGTCGCCTTCGCGTTGTGGCCGCTGTCGATACTCTACTGTGCGGTGGGGCGCTGGCGCAGACGCGTCGTGAGTCGCAAGGCCGCGGTCCCAGCGCGCGCCGTGCCGGTGATCGTGGTCGGCAACATCACGGTGGGCGGCACTGGCAAGACGCCGTTCGTCATCTGGCTATCGGCATTCCTGCGCGCGCACGGTTACCGGCCCGGCATCGTCAGCCGTGGCTATGGCGGCCAGCGCAAGAGCGATGCGCCCCTACAGGTCACGCAGAACAGCGACGTGCGCGAGGTCGGAGACGAGGCGCTGGTGTTGGCGCGGCGCTCGGGGTGTCCGGTTTGGGTGTGTCGTGACCGCCCGGTGGCGGTCGATGCCCTGCTGCAGGATCGGCGCATCAACGTCGTGATTTCCGACGATGGTCTGCAGCATTACCGCCTGCACCGCGACATCGAGATTGCGATGGTCGACGGCGCGCGGCGCTTTGGGAACGGGCTGTGTTTGCCGGCGGGGCCGCTGCGCGAGCCGGAGTCGCGTCTGCAGGAGGTGGACTTCCGCATGGTCACCGGCGCGCTGGCGGATGTGGGGGAGTTTGCCGTCGAGTACACCGGCGATGAGCTGGTGAACCTGCTGAATGGCGCGCGGCGATTGCTCATTCGGGATCTCCAGGGGATTTCCGTGCACGCGGTGGCTGGGCTCGGCAATCCGGCGCGGTTTTTCCGCGGGCTGGAGGAGGCGGGGTTGCGCATCGTGCGCCACGAGTTTCCGGATCATCACCAGTACGTGCGCGAAGATCTCGATTTCCGCGACGACTTGCCCATCGTGATGACCGAAAAGGATGCCGTAAAATGCGCGGTGTTCGCCGATCACCGCTTCTGGTACTTGCCCATCACGGCGCGGCCCGATCCGCGCTTCGCTCCGCTATTCATGCAACGGCTCAAGGGTCTGGAACGTGGACAAGAAACTGCTCGATATCCTGGTCTGCCCCATTACAAAGGGACCGCTGGTTTATGATGCCGAACGGCAGGAGTTGATCTCGGTCAGCGCCCGGCTCGCATATCCGATTCGCGACGGCATCCCAGTGATGCTGGAGGAGGAGGCCCGCTCGCTCAGCAGTGAGGAGGCAGAACACTATCGGCAGTAACCAGTTGCCGTCCCCGAGCCGGGTCTGACGCGTCAAATCGGATAGCGGACGATGGCCCCAAAATCCGCCCGGTATCGAGGCGGATCGGTCAGCCCGTGCACATTGCCAACGGACCGACAGGCGCTGCGGGTGAGATCCGCTCGAATTATTGCTTGAGCCAGTCCGCGATCTGCTCGATCTCCGTTGCATCCAGCAGCATCGTGATGACCGGGTGCAGGCTACCCTGGTCCACGGTGCTGCGCAGGGGCACGGTCCAGCTTGGGGTCACGCGGCGCGCGGCCTCGCCAAACTGGTCCCTCTGCACGACCGGATCGCCCTGCTCCTCGCGCAGCACCAGGAATCCCTCTTCCATTGAAACTTCCCAGACCACGACCCGGCGTCCCTCGATCGTCGCGCGCCGCCCGCGCAGGCCGTCGAGGAGTTGACGGATACGCGTTTCGTCGCTCATGGCCCGTCTTCCAGGTAGTCGCGCACGAAAGTCGCGCGGGGCAGGGTGGTCGCGCCCAGCGAGGTGAGGTGCGGGTTGGGCAGCTGGCAGTCGATGAGGTGCACGCCCCGTTCCTCGAGCCAGGTGGCCAGGTAGACCAAGGCGACCTTGGACATGTCATCGGCCCGGCTGAACATCGATTCGCCCGAGAACACCCGCGGCAGCAGCACGCCATAGAGCCCACCGATCAGGCGTTGATCGGTGTCCCAGACTTCCACCGAGTGCGCGTGGCCTAGCCGGTGCAGTTCCGTGTAGGCGCGGATCATGGGTCGGGTGATCCACGTCCCGCGCGAACCGCGCCGTGGTTCGGCGCAGGCGTGCATCACTTCGGTGAATGCGGTGTCGAAGGTTACCGTGTAATTTTGCCGCCGCAGGGTCTTGCGCAGGCTGCGTGAAATCCGCAGCTGGTCGCAGAAGATCACGGCGCGCGGGTCCGGAGACCACCAGAGGATCGGCTGGCCTTCCTCGTACCAGGGAAAGATGCCTCGACGGTAGGCGTTTATCAGGCGCTGTGGCGAGAGGTCGCCGCCGACCGCAAGCAGGCCATCCGGGTCCTTGAGCGCTGCATCCACCGGCGGAAACCGGTCGTTGGGGTTGTGCGGATCGAGCCAGGCGAGTGCGGTCATGGCGCGGTGAGCCGTTGTGCGGGCGGTGTGCTTGCCTCTTTGTAAGGAGAGTGACTATAGACCGACCGGCAGTAGTCCTCCATCAACGCCTGTTCGCGGCGGCAAAAATCCGCGATGGCCAGGCGAAAGCGTGGATGGGCGATCCAGTGCATGGAGCGCGTTCGAGTCGGCAGAAAGCCGCGCGCCACCTTGTGTTCGCCTTGCACGCCGGGCTCGAAACGCGCAAGGCCGTGCTCAATTGCGATCTCGTGGCCCTGGTAGTAGCAGGCCTCGAAGTGCAGGCTGTGGTAGTCGCGCGCGCAGCCCCAGTAACGCCCGAAGAGGGTTTCGCGGTCCTTGAAGAACAGCGCGCCGGCAACCGTTTGCCCCGCATGATGCGCGAGCACCAGGATCATGTCCTCGCCGAGGGCATCGCGCGCCGCTCGGAAGAACCCCTCGGTCAGTGTCGCGTGGCCCAGGTGCTTGTCGAAGGTGTCCACGTAGAACCGATAAAAATCACCGATCATCGTGTCGCTGATTTCCCGCCCGGCCTGGCGCGTGAGCGTGACGCCTTGTTCGGCGACACGGCGCCGTTCGCGCTTGACCTTTTTGCGCTTCTCGGCGGTGAGGGTGTCGAGGAAGTCGTCAAAGTCCCGGTAACCCTGGTTGTGCCAGTGAAAGTTGCAGCCGACGCGCTCGATGAGGCCCGCGTCGCGCAGGAAGCGCAGATCGTCGTCGCAAGGGAACAGCCAGTGCGCGCTGCTGAATTGTCCGCTGTCGGTGAGCCGTTTCACGCCCTCCAGCAGGGCGCGACGGACTGCGTCACGGTTAGCATCAGGGTGGCAGAGCAAACGAGTGCCAGTCGCCGGTGTGTAGGGCACAGCGATGACAAGTTTGGGGTAGTAATCAAGACCGGCGCGCCGATAGGCCTCGTCCCACGCCCAGTCGAAGACGAACTCTCCGTAGTAGTGGCCCTTGACGTACATCGGCATGGCCCCGACGAGCTGGCCCGCTGCGTCGTGCACGGTGGCGTGCAACGGGATCCAGCCCAGGTGCTCGCCCACGCAGTCCTGGGTCTCGAACGCGCGCAGCAGAGCGTGCCGGAGAAAGGGATTGCCCGTGCCGTCGAGCGCGTCCCACGCGGCGGCGGGGACTGCGTCCATCGCGTGTTGGAAACTGACCGTCAACGGCACGGATGGGGCTCGCTGGCCCGCGCTGGCATGGGCTACGAGGTCAGCCGCCCTTGGCCAGCTTGTCGAGATAGCGTTCCGCGTCGAGCGCGGCCATGCAGCCAGTGCCTGCGGAGGTGACGGCCTGCCGGTAGACATGGTCCATCACATCACCGGCCGCGAACACGCCCGGGATGCTCGTCGCGGTAGCGTCGCCCTCGCTGCCGCCTTTGGTCTTGAGGTAACCATGTTCCATTTCGAGCTGGCCCACGAAGAGGTCAGTATTCGGCCGGTGGCCGATGGCGACGAAAATGCCCTGCAGCTCGATTTCCGTGATCTCGCCGGTCTGCACGTGCTTGATGCGCATGCCAGTCACGCCGCTCTTGTCCCCGACGACCTCCTCGAGCGTATGGTTCCAGTGGATGCGCACGTTGCCGGTGCGGGCGCGCTCGAACAGTTGTTCCTGAAGGATCTTCTCACCGCGCAGGGCATCGCGACGGTGCACGAGGTGCACTTCGGCGGCGATGTTGGAGAGGTACAGCGCCTCCTCGATGGCCGTGTTGCCGCCACCGATCACGGCCACCTTCTGGCCGCGGTAGAAAAAGCCGTCGCAGGTCGCGCAGGCAGACACGCCGCGCCCGCGGTAGGCCTCTTCAGAGGGCAGGCCAAGGTACATGGCCGAGGCGCCCGTGGCGATGATGAGCGCATCGCAGGTGTAGGTGCCGGTGTCCCCGACCAGCGTGAACGGGCGTTCGCCGAGGTTGGCGGTGTGGATGTGGTCGAAGATGATTTCGGTGTTGAAGCGCTCGGCGTGCTTGCGCATGCGCTCCATCAGCTCGGGGCCCTGCACGCCCTCGTGGTCACCCGGCCAGTTGTCGACTTCCGTCGTCGTCATCAGCTGGCCGCCTTGCTCGAGGCCAGTGATCAGCACCGGGCTCAAGTTGGCGCGGGCGGCGTAGACCGCGGCGGTGTATCCGGCCGGACCCGATCCCAGAATCAGCAGCCGGCAGTGTTTCGTGGCGCTCATGTATAATCCACTCCTTCATTTTGGCGACCGCAGGGCGGGGTTGCTGTGCGGGTCGAAACGCTCGCGCAATACTAAGCAAAGGCACCTGCCTGCTCAAGAAACAGGGGATTGGACGCATGCGGATCGGTATTCCAAAGGAAATCAAGTCCCACGAGAACCGCGTCGCGCTGACGCCGCTCGCCTGTGCGGAGTTGGCGGCGCTTGGGCACCAAGTGCTTGTGCAGGCGGGCGCCGGTGCGGGCAGCGGCTACACCGACGCAGACTACGCTCGCTACGGTATCGGCATCGCCCCCGATGCGCCGGCGCTCTACGGTGAGAGCGACGTCATCGTCAAGGTGAAGGAGCCCGTCGAGGGCGATCTGGCGCTGCTCGAAGCACGGCATGTGTTGTTCAGCTTCCTGCACCTCGCCCCCAACCGGGCGCTCGGCGAGCGGCTGCGAGCCATTGGCCTGACCGCCTTCGCCTACGAAACGCTGGAGGTCGACGGGCGCACGCCGGTGCTCGCACCCATGAGCAAGATTGCGGGGCATCTCGCGGTGCAGGTCGGCGCCACGTTGCTGCACGAGCCCCAGGGCGGCAAGGGTCTGCTGCTGGGCGGCATGCAGGGGACGGACGCGGGCGTGGTGATCGTGCTCGGTGCCGGCTCGGCCGGGACGGCGGCCTGCCAGACGGCGCTGGGGCTCGGTGCACGGGTGACGGTGTTCGACGTCAACGCCGCTCGACTCAAGGCTATCGCGAAGGAGCTGCCAGGTTTGCAGACGCGCGAGGCAACGCCGGAGAACATCGCCGCGACCGTGGCTGAGGCGGATCTTCTGATCGGCGCGGTGATGCGCGCGGGTCACCGAGCGCCACACCTGGTGTCGCGGGAGCAGGTGCGCGGCATGCAACGCGGAAGCGTGATCGTCGATATCGCCATCGATCAGGGGGGCTGCATCGAGACGGCACGGCCGACGAGCTACGCCGCACCAACCTACGTCGATGAGGGCGTCGTGCACTTCTGCGTGACCAACATGCCCGGCGGTGTGCCGCGCACCGCATCACAGGCGCTTAGCGCCGCGCTGCTGCCACACCTGAAGCGGTTTCTGCTCGGCCGCTGGCAGGCCGATGCCGCGTTGCTCAGCGCGCTCAATGTGGCCGCGGGCGAGTACCGCAACCCCGTGATCGCGGCGGAACTGGGGCGCCCGGCTTGACTGGGCGACTTTGTGTACTGGAGTTGCCTTCGAGCCGGCCTATGCGAATAATCAGCGCGTTGCGTCAATCTCTTCGATCAAGCTCCAAGCATTGAAACAGGCTGTCAAGAAATCCGAGGTGCCGCGTCCGCTCAGCGTGCACATCAGCCGCGGATCGCGCGAGGCGCTGACGATCGTGCTGTTTGCGGTGGGCGCCTTTCTGCTGGTCGCGCTCGCGACCTACCAGGTCAGTGATCCGGGCTGGTTCTCGACCGGCTTCAGTAAGGAGGTGCGCAACCGCGGTGGTGTGGCCGGGGCCTGGATCGCGGACATTTTCTACTACCTGTTCGGCTACCTGGCGCTGCTGGCACCGATCATCGTGTTTTACAGCGGCTGGCTGGTGTTCCGCGGTGACCGGGACACCCGTCAGCTCGACGTCAACCTGCTTGGGTGGCGGTGGCTGGGGTTCTTCATCACGCTGTTCTCCGGCTGTGGTCTCGCATTCCTGCATTTCAGCGGGCGTGGTCTGCCGCAGAGTGCGGGCGGGCTGGCGGGCGAGCTCGTCGGCGCCGGGCTTGCTGGGTCGTTCGGGGTCGTGGGCGCGACGCTGCTGCTGCTCGCTGCGCTGTTTGCAGGCATTACCGTGTTCTCGGGGCTCTCGTGGCTCGCGGTTGCTGACCGCGTCGGCGCGTGGACTCTGACCGCTGTCGACTGGCTGTGGTTACGTTTCCAGGCGTTGCGTGAACGCCAGGCGATGGAAGCCGAACGCGAGAAGCGCATCGCCTCGCTCGAGCCCGAGCGCAAAAAGGTCAAGGAGCGCAAGCGCCCGCACATCGAGCCCGCGCCGCGCAAGGTGGAGGTGAGCACGAGGCCGGATCGCGAGAAGCAGATGTCGCTCTTTGTCACGCCGAGCGAAGGGCCTCTGCCGAGCGTCGATCTGCTCGATCCGCCGCGCCCAACGGTGGGTGGCTATTCGACCTCGGACCTCGAGGCCATGTCCCGCCAGGTCGAGCTCAAGCTGCGTGACTTTGGCGTCGAGGCGGAGGTGGAATCCGTGCACCCGGGCCCGGTGGTCACCCGCTTCGAGCTCAACCTCGCCCCCGGCGTCAAGGTGAGCAAGATCTCCGGACTCTCCAAGGACCTGGCGCGCGCGCTGTCGGTGATCAGCGTGCGCGTGGTGGAGGTGATCCCGGGCAAGTCCACCATCGGCCTGGAAATCCCGAATCAGCAGCGCGAGGTGGTGACACTCAGCGAGATCATCGCCTCCAAGGTCTACGACACCTCGCACTCGCCGCTCACGCTCGCGCTCGGCAAGAACGTCAGCGGCGACCCGGTGGTGGCCGATCTCGGCAAGATGCCCCATCTGCTCGTTGCGGGCACGACGGGCTCGGGCAAATCGGTGGCGGTCAATGCCATGCTGCTCAGCATCCTCTACAAGGCCACTGCGCAGCATGTGCGACTCATCCTGATCGACCCGAAGATGCTCGAGCTCAACGTCTACGAGGGCATCCCGCATCTGCTCACCCCCGTGGTCACCGACATGAAGGACGCGGCCAACGCGCTGCGCTGGGCGGTTGGCGAGATGGAGCGGCGCTACCGGCTGATGTCAGCGCTCGGCGTACGCAACCTTGGCGGGTTCAACCGCAAGCTCAGCGATGCCGCGGAAGTCGGCGAGACGGTCCCCGACCCGCTGTGGCGTGCAACCGGCCTGATCGAGGGCGAGCAGGCGCCGCCGCTGGCGCCGCTGCCGCATATCGTGATCATCATTGACGAGTTTGCCGACATGATCATGATGGTCGGCAAGAAGGTCGAAGATCTGATCGTGCGTCTCGCGCAGAAGGCGCGCGCGGCGGGCATCCACCTCGTGCTTGCGACGCAGCGGCCTTCAGTGGACGTGATCACGGGGCTGATCAAGGCCAACGTGCCGTCGCGCATCGCCTTCCAGGTGTCGTCGAAGATCGACTCGCGCACCATCCTCGACCAGTCCGGCGCGGAGTCCCTGCTCGGGCACGGTGATATGCTGTTCATGCCGGTCGGCACGAGCGTGCCGACGCGGATCCACGGCGCCTTCGTTGGCGATCACGAGGTCCACCAGGTGGTGGCGTTCCTGCGCGAGCAGGGCGAGCCGAACTATCTGGCGGATGTCATCGCAGACACCGAGGAGGGCGAGGCCGATGCGGGCAGTGTTGGCGGCGGTGAGGATATCGAGTCCGATCCGTTGTATGATCAAGCAGTTGCGATCGTCACGGAGTCCGGCAAGGCATCCATCTCCTACGTGCAGCGTCGGCTGAAGGTCGGTTACAACCGGGCGGCGCGGATGATCGAACAAATGGAAGCCGCCGGGATCGTCAGCGAAGTCCAGTCAAACGGATTGCGCGACGTGCTCGCACCGCCGCCGCCCGAGCGTTGAACGTTCAGGTTCAGGTAAGGTCTTCTGAACAAGGATACCAACAGGCCGTCGTGGCTCGTGGTGGAAACGGTACCCGCGGACGCGATGGTACCCCGGATGAACGCTTGGCCCCGACCCGGGTCGGCCCCAACCCAAGGGAAGTGAATCATATGTGGTTTCGTAATCTGACTTTCTCGATTCTCCTGCTCGCCGGCGGCATGGCCGGTGCGGCGGAGGACACTGGCGTTGCGCGCTTGCAGAAGTTCCTCAATGACACGAGTAGCTTCGAAGCGCTGTTCACGCAGGAAGTGGTCTCCGAGAAGGGAGACATCACCCAGTCCGCCACCGGACGCATCCAGCTTGCGCGTCCCGGCCAGTTCCGCTGGGATTACATCAAGCCGGCGTCGCAGGAGATCGTCTGCGACGGCAAGACCGTGTGGTTTTACGACACTGAGCTCAAGCAGGTCACCGTCAAGAAACTCGACGAGGCGATCGGCAACACACCGGCGGCCATCCTCACACAGGGGCGCGACCTGACGCGTGACTTCAGCTTGAGCGAGCGGCCGGGGCGTGAGGGCCTCAAGTGGGTGGAGCTCAAGCCCAAGAAGGCCAACACGGACTTCAACCGGGTGCTGATCGGCCTGGACGATACGGGCATCCAGGGCATGGACCTGTACGACCAGTTCGGGCAAATCACCGTGATCCGCTTCGTGGACGCGACCAACAACCCCAACATCCCGCTCGAGCGCTTCAAATTCACGCCCCCCGAAGGTGTGGATGTCGTTGGCTCGCCGATCTGAAGTCACCGCTGACAACCCGGTTCGACCGCTGGCCGACCGGGTGCGTCCGGAGCGTCTCGACGACGTAGCCGGGCAATCGCACATCCTCGCTCCAGGCAAGCCGCTCTACGAAGCGATTCGCCAAGGGCATCTGCATTCGATGGTGTTCTGGGGGCCGCCCGGCAGCGGTAAGACGACGCTCGCCCAATTGCTCGCGCGGCTCTGCCGGGCGCATTTCGAGTCAATCTCGGCGGTACTCGCCGGTGTCAAGGAGATCCGCGTCGTTGTGGATGAGGCGCGGCACCGGCTTGCGGACACCGGCGAGCCCACGCTGCTGTTCGTCGACGAGGTGCATCGCTTCAACAAGGCGCAGCAGGATGCCTTCCTGCCGCATATCGAGGACGGCTCCATCGTCTTCGTCGGCGCGACGACCGAGAACCCGTCGTTCGAATTGAACAACGCGCTGCTCTCGCGCGTGCGTACTTACGTGCTCAAGCCGATCGATGCCGGGGCACTGCGCGAGATCGCACGCCGGGCGCTTGGCGATGCGCGCAGCGGGTTCGACGGCAAGGTGAGCGTGGATGACGAGGCGCTGGATGCGTTGGTCGACTTCGCCGATGGAGATGCGCGCCGCCTGCTCAATCTGCTCGAACTCGCGGTGGACCTCACCGAGGAGATCGATGGCGCGCGGCAGGTCCGGGCGGCGACGGTAGCTGCGCTGACCGCGGACCGCCAGCGTCGGTTCGACAAGGGCGGGGAGCACTTCTACGACCAGATTTCGGCGTTGCATAAGTCGGTGCGTGGCAGCAGCCCGGATGGCGCGCTCTACTGGCTGTGCCGGATGCTCGACGGCGGGTGCGACCCGCGCTACCTCGCACGGCGCCTGATCCGCATGGCCAGCGAGGACATTGGCAACGCCGACCCTCGCGCGCTCGCACTCGCGCTGGATGCGGCAGACACTTACAAACGACTCGGCAGCCCCGAGGGCGAACTGGCGCTGGCCCAGGCAGCGCTCTATCTGGCGGTGGCGCCCAAGAGCAACGCCGTCTACAAGGCCTACAATGCGGCGATGGAGACGGTGCGCCGCACGGGCAGCCTCGACGTGCCGTTGCATCTGCGTAACGCGCCGACGCGGCTCCTGCGTGAGCTCGGCTACGGCAAGCGTTACCGCTACGCCCACGATGAACCGAATGCCTACGCCGCCGGCGAGCAGTACCTGCCGGATGCGCTCGCGGGGGCGGTGTTCTATGAACCGGTCGCGCGTGGTCTCGAAGCGCGCATCGGCGAGAAACTCGCCGAGCTGCGTAGCCTAGACGACGCCGCGCGAGCGGCGGGTCGGAATGACGCGGGGGACTGACGCGCTAGCCGCCCCACTCAGCCGCTCACCGCGGGCTCGATGGCACAGCAAGCCTCATGTTCTTATCAGGCATCAGGGCGAACGGCCAACATCAGGGCCGTTAGCCCACGCGTGGCGTAGACGTACGCTGGCAATCGCCGCGCGCCGCGATCGCCAGGTCTTACGTAGGCTAGAAAAACCGCTCCGGTACTTTTACGACGTCCCCGGGATAGATCGGCGCCGTGATGGCGATGCGACGCTGGCGTTGTTCCGGATCGTCGGCACGGATGACCTGCAGATAGTCCTCCCGCGCCCGGTACGTGTACCCGCCGGCCAGGGCGACGGCCTTGATGCCGTTCATGTCGGGCGCGTAGGCGTAGGCCCCGGGTTTGTTGATCTCGCCCAGGATGAAGAACGGGCGGTATTCCGCCACCTCGACCGCCACCTGGGGATCGACGAGGTAGTCCGGTCTCAGGCGCTCGGCAATGAGGGTTTCGAGCTCGCGCGTGGTCTTGCCGGCACTGGGGATGCTGCGGATGAGGGGCATCGAGATGTTCCCGCTGCCATCGATTTCGTAGACGTTGGTCAGCGTCGGCTCGCCGTAGATGGTGACCTTGAGCTTGTCACCGGCGCCCAGGATGTAAACGCGCGCCGCCTCGCCCGGCTTGCCCGCGAGCGCCGCCGATGGCCCTGTCGCTAGCCAGGCCCACATCAACATCCACACGATCCACACGCTGACAGACCGCTGGCTCAATTTCAGTTTTCGACAACCCAACACGTGCATTCCCCACTTACGAGTTCAACGCCGGATTGGAAACCGGCTGGTCATTTTGCTCGTCCCATTAGACGAGTTCGCCTGGTTCGAGGTTCACCGCACCTCCCGAGGCCGAGGGCAAAGGCGCACCGGAGTCGCGCAAGCTGGCACAGGTGGCGTGCGCCGCCCATTGCGCGCGTGGGGCCAGAGAGCCCACTGAACGCCATCCGCGCGCACGGTCCGGCTTCTGGGTCAGGGCTGCGTTTTCAACGTTACAGCCCGGCTCAATAGCTCAGCGTGACGCCCAGGCCCACGCGCTGTTGCCGGTAATCGTTGTTTTCCGCCGTGCCCGCAGTCTCGCGCCGCGTCTCGATGAGGTCGAGCGAGAGCGAGAGGTTGCGGTTCATGGCGTAGTCGGCCTCGAGACGCAGGATGTCGATCGTGTCGCGGCGCGGATTTTCACGGTAGTCGTCCTGAATGCGCGTGTAGCTCGCGCTCAGGATGAGGTTGCGCAGTAGCTCGTGGTCGAGCGCGATCCCCGCGCGGTTCTCATCGACGCCTGCCGCGCCGAACAGCGCCGTGTCGAGCACGGCGCGCGCGAGTTCGAGGCGCAGCGTGCTGAGCCGGGTGAAGGACCAGGCGACCTGACCGCTGTAGATGAGCGCCTGGGCCTCCGCGAAGCGGTCGTCGGCGTACTTACGGTTTTCGCTGCCCGCGAAGGCATCGATGCGGAGCACCGGGCTCGCGTGATGGGTCAGACCAACACCGTAGAGCAGGGCGTCGTTGTCGCGGCGATAGCCAGCGTCATCGGTGGCCTGCGCATAGTCGACCCGTTCCGTTGCGACGCGCACGTACACGCTGGAGTCGACGTCGTGTTCACGGCCGATGTCGAGCGTCACGCGTTCGACGCTGCGGTCGCGATCGTCCTGGTTGATGACTACGCCGTTGCTCAGGGAGTCCGTGTAGTCGTGCGTTTCACTTGCCGTGCCGAGTTCCACGAAGTTACGGCCGAGGCGCTGACGGTAGGCGATGCTGAGTGCGCGCTTCTCGTCGGTGGTCGGCGTGGAGTCGAGCTGTGCCTCGGCAGACTCGCGTGGTTCGTGGAGGCGTTCGACGCCGCCCGAGAGCTTGAGGGTCCCGGAGGCGCCGATGTCGAGCCGGCCGGTGGCCTTGGCGCGGTAGTCGTTGAAGTTGTCGCTGAGCGCCTCACCGTAGCGTCCGGCCAGGTAGGCAAGGTCGAGCCCCAAGGCGTGGCGTTTCCACAGCGACTCGATCCTCAGGCTTGGGCTGAAGGTGAGGAGCCCGTCGGACTGTGCCTGCTGGGGCGCTGCAAACACGTTGTCGTTGTGTTCCTGCCCCAGGGCCAGGGACGACGCGAGGCTCCAGTTTCCGATGCGCGCGCCCTGCGGTCTGAATGCCGGATCGTTGAAGTTGGGCTCGGCCGGGACACCGCCCGAGAATCCGCAGAGCGCGCGCATCGGAAACTGGAGCCTCGCG
>CAYSFW010000051.1:0-9069 GCA_964430355.1 uncultured Thiotrichales bacterium | reverse complement strand
GCACGCGCAGGCCGAAGGGCCGCAGCGCCTGCGCGAGGAAATCGGCGATCTGTTGTTTTCCGTAGTCAACCTGGCCCGCCACCTGGGCGTGGACGCTGAGGACGCGCTGCGCGGGGCCAACCGCAAGTTCACGCAGCGCTTCGAGCAGGTCGAGCAGGCCGCTCGGGCGAGCGGTCGGCAGCCGGCGGAATGCACTACGGCGGCGCTTGAGGCGTTCTGGCAACAGGCCAAGGCATCGGTTTCCGGCTGAGGGGTGCCGAGCGTGAACTGCTCGGCAGAGTTGTTAAGGCACGCGCAGCGCTGCGCCGGATTTGGGTTAGGATGCAGCGCCTGACGCGCGCTGCGACTGCAGAATCGCGCAATCGATTCCCAAGCTGGCACCCTCCATGCAAAGACTGCTGATCGTCACCATCAACTACAAGACCGCCGACCTTGCCATCAAGTGCATGGCCTCGGTCGCCCGCGAGCTCCCCGCGCTGCCACAGACCCGTATGGTCGTCGTGGACAATGACTCGCGCGACGGCTCCTATGCGCGGATGCGAGAGGCGGTGGTGGCCAACGGCTGGGGCGATTTCATCGAGGTCGTCGAGTCGGGACGCAACGGTGGCTTCTCGTTCGGCAACAACTACGCCATCCGTCCGGCACTGGCGCGCCCCGACGCCCCCGATTTCATCTGGTTGCTCAACCCAGACGCGGAGCTGCTCGAGGGGGCCGGCGCGCGTCTCATCGAGTTCATGCAGACGCACCCCAAGGCCGGGCTCGTCACCAGCGCGTCCATCGACGCCAACGGCAAGCCACAGACCATGGCCTTTCGTCGATTTTCGGCGATCGGTGAGTTGGTTGGCACCATGCGCCTCGGGGTGCTCGACAAGGTGTTTCCGGATGCCGTCGTCCCCATCCGGCCCAAGGACGAGCCGCACCGGGCCGACTGGCTGTCCGGCTCGTCACTCATGATCCGGCGCGAAGTGTTCGATCAGCTCGGGCTGATGGACGAGGCCTATTTCCTCTACTTCGAGGAGAGCGACTACTGCCTGCAGGCGCAGCGCAAGGGGTGGGAGGCGTGGTACGTGCCGGACAGCAGGATCTTCCACATCGTCGGCGCGTCCACAGGCGTGACCCTTGGGACGGCACGTCGTGTCAACCGCCTACCGCCGTACTGGTTCTATTCCCGGCGTCGTTACTTCGTGAAGAACTTTGGCCCCGCCTATGCCCTGGTCGCGGACACCCTGCATCTGCTCGGCTATTCGCTGTGGAGTGTGCGGCGCGTCATCCAGCGCAAGCCGGATCAGGATCCGCCGCATTATTTGCGCGACTTTTTCATGAACAGTGTTTTCGTAAAGGGCTTCTCGGTCTGAGCTCGACCGGCGACACCCGCTTCACGCCGACTCGTGCGTCCCGGACCGCCTCCGGTCCGGGGCGCACTCGCAACCTTACAGTTCTTTGACCGCGGCGATCAGTTCCGACGCCATCTTCTGCCCGTCGCCGTAGAGCATGCGGCAGTTATCGGCGTAGAACAGGTGGTTCTCGATGCCTGAGAAGCCGGCCCCCTGGCCCCGCTTGATGACGATGATGTTCTTGGCCTGGTCGGCGTTGAGGATGGGCATCCCAAAGATCGGGCTGTTGGGGTCGGTGCGCGCGACGGGGTTGACCACGTCGTTGGCCCCGATGACGAGTGCGACGTCGGCTGTGGAGAACTCGTTGTTGATCTCGTCGAGGTCGTAGATGAGATCGTAGGGCACGCCGGCCTCGGCGAGCAGCACGTTCATGTGGCCCGGCATGCGGCCGGCGACGGGGTGGATGGCGAATTTCACGGCCACACCGCGGTCGATGAGCAGTTGCGAAAGCTCCCAGATCTTATGCTGCGCCTGGGCTACGGCCATGCCGTAGCCGGGCACGATGATCACCTTCTCGGCGAAGGCCATCATCACGGCGACATCGGGCGCCTCGATGGGCTTCAGGGATCCGGTGACGGTGTCGTCAGAGCTGGCTGACCCCTCGCCGAAGTGGCTGAACAGCACGTTGGCGAGCGAGCGGTTCATGGCCTTGGCCATGAGCTGCGTGAGCAGCGTACCCGCCGAGCCGACGACGATGCCCGCGATCATCATCGCCGGGTTGCCGAGCACGTAGCCCTCGAAGCCCACTGCGAGGCCGGTGAGCGCGTTGAACAGCGAGATCACCACCGGCATGTCCGCCCCCCCGATGGGCACCGTGACGGAGGCGCCGAGCGTCAGGGCGAGCGCGAAGAACAGGAACAGCAGGAAGCCGTTGGCCTCGTGGCCGAGCTTGATCAGGATGAGCCCGAGCAGGACCGTCACCGCAGCTAGGATCAGGTTGATCATCTGCTGGTTCGGGAAGCGCACGGACTTTTTCATCAGGCCCTGGAGCTTCGCGAAGGCGACGCCGGAGCCGGAGAAGGCGACGCTGCCGATCAGCGCGCCCAGCACGGCAATGGTCTGGACCGCGAGGGGCATCGGCTCGCCCTTGACGAGCTCGACCGCCGCGATGGCCGCGGCAGAGCCGCCGCCCATGCCGTTGTAGAGCGCGATCATCTGCGGCATGTCGGTCATCGGGACCTTTTTGGCCCAGAACCAGGCAAAGTAGCTCGCGATGACCATGGCGAGCAGGATCCAGACCGTGTTGCCGTGGATCTGCGGGTGGAAGAAGGTGACCAGGGTGGCGATGAGCATCCCCACCCCGGCCCAGACGATGCCGCCCTTCGCCGTCACCGGCGAGGACATCCGCTTGAGGCCAAAAATGAACAGCACCGCCGCGACGAAATAGGCGGCTTGCACGACCCAATCCATCATTTGCCTCCCTTGCTGCTCTTGAACATTTCGAGCATGCGTTCGGTGACCACGTAGCCGCCGACGGCGTTGCCGGCGCCAAGCACGACGGCGCTGATGCCCATCAGCGTCTCGGCGAAGCCCTCGGCGTGGCCGAGCGCGACCATCGCGCCGACCAGGACGATGCCGTGCACGAAGTTTGAGCCCGACATCAGCGGCGTGTGCAGGATCACGGGCACCTTGGAAATGACCTCGTAGCCGGTGAAGGCGGCGAGCATGAAGATGTACAGCGCGATAAACCCTTCGATCATGTTCAGGCTCCTTCGATCATCTTGCGAACGCCGGCGTGGACGATCTCGCCGTCGCGTGTGAGCAGTGCACCGGCGATCACCTCATCGTCCCATTTGGGCTTGAGCTCGCCCTTGTCGAACATGGGGGCGAGGAAATTCAGCAGGTTCTTGGCGAACATCTCGCTCGCATGCAGCGGCACCTGGCTCGGCACATTGAGCGGGGCGTGGATGATCACCCCGTTGTGGGTGATGGTCTGGCCCGGCTGCGTCAGCTCGCAGTTACCGCCGCCTTCCGCGGCGAGATCGATGATGACCGCGCCGGGCTTCATCTTCTCGACGGTCGATGCCGGGATGATCTTCGGGGAGGGGCGGCCCGGTACGGCGGCCGTGGTGATCAGCACGTCGGCCTGGGCGATGTAGCCGGCCAGTTCCTCCTGCTGCTTGTGCTTTTCCTCGTCGGTGAGCTCACGGGCGTAGCCGCCTTCGCCCTCGGCCGTGATCGAGAGTTCGATGAATTTGGCACCGAGTGACTTGACCTGCTCTCGCGTCGCTGAGCGCACGTCGTAGCCTTCGACGATCGCACCCAAGCGGCGAGCGGTGGCGATGGCCTGCAGGCCGGCCACGCCTGCGCCGATCACGATTACCTTCGAGGGACGGATCGTTCCTGCCGCCGTGGTCAGCATCGGAAAAAACCGGCAGGCGAGATCGGCGCCCATGATCGCAGCCTTGTAGCCCGCGACGGCAGCTTGCGAGGAAAGGATGTCCATCGCCTGCGCACGCGAGATGCGCGGGATCAGCTCCATCGCGAAGCTGGTGATTTTGCGCGCCGCCAGGGCTTTGACCAGCTCGGGGTTGCGGTAGGGGTTGAGCCCGCCGATCAGCACCGCACCCTCCTTCATGCGTCCGATCTCCTCGGCAGTCGGCATCTGGATGCGCAGCACGATGTCGGCGTCGGCGTACAGGGCATCGGCGCTCGCCAGGGTCACGCCGGCGAAGGCCTCATCGGGGTAACCGGCAAGCGCACCCGCGCCGGGTTCCATGACCACTTCCGCGCCCAGGCTGGCGAGCTTCTTTGCGACCGTGGGCTCCATCGCCACACGGCGCTCGCCTGCAGCGGTTTCTCTGGGGACTGCCACTTTGACGGGCATGCGATTCTCCAAACTGTCCGGTGGTGGGTCTCGTGGGCTGGGCAGGCTCACTGCAAAGCGGCGCGCCCGCGAAAAGGCCGCCATCTTAGCCGATCCGCCCCCGGGATAGAACGGCATGCCAGGGCGCGAATTGGTGCGGGGTACGGCGACTGCGTTAGAGTGTAGGCGGTTCGACAGAAGGCAGCGCACAAAGCCATGTCCAGATACCTCGGCACATTTGAATACCGCCACGACCGTATGCCGAAGCTCGGCGTGCTCCTGACCAACCTGGGGACGCCCGACGAGCCCACGACGGCCGCCGTGCGGCGCTACCTGAAGGAATTTCTGGGCGATCCGCGCGTCGTGGAGATGCCGCGCGCGCTGTGGTGGCTGATCCTCAACGGGATCATCCTCAACACCCGCCCGCGCCGCAGCGCTGAGCTCTACGCCAAGGTGTGGATGAAAGAGGGCTCACCGCTGCTCTATCACTCCCAAAACCTCACCGTCGCGGTGCGCGAGCGGCTCGAGCGGGAGGCGCCGAACCTCGTCGCGGTCGAGCTGGGGATGCGCTACGGGAACCCGAGCATCGCCCATGCCGTTGAGACGCTGCTCAACGCGGGCTGCGAGCGCTTGTTGGTGCTCCCCCTCTACCCGCAGTACTCGGCCACCACGACAGGCTCCACGTTCGACGCGGTGAGTCAGGCCCTGAGCAACGTGCGCTGGGTGCCGGCCTTACGCTTCGTGCCTCACTACCACGACGAGGACGTCTACATCCAGGCGATGGCCGAGCACCTGCGGCGATACTGGAGCGAAAATACGCGCGCCCCTTTCGTCCTGTTTTCCTACCACGGCATCCCGAAGCGCTACTTCATGAGCGGTGACCCCTATCACTGCCAGTGTCACAAGACCTCGCGGCTGCTCGCCGAGGCGCTCAAGCTCGAGCCCGGGCGCTGGCAGACGAGCTTCCAGTCCCGTTTTGGTCGCGAAGAGTGGCTAAAGCCCTACACCGACAAGACGGTCAGCCGACTGCCGAAAGACGGCGAGACCCGGATCGACGTGTTCTGCCCCGGTTTTTCGGCGGATTGTCTGGAGACGCTGGAGGAGATCGCCGTCGAGAACCGCGCCTACTTCATCAAGGCCGGCGGCGAGCAGTACCGCTACATCCCGGCCCTGAATGCCGAGGACGTGCACGTCGCGGCGATCGTCGAACTCATCAAGCGTCACAGCGCGGGCTGGGAGCAGCTGGGCGGGGTTGCCGCGCAGGCGAGCCTGCGCGAGCGGGGCAAGGCCGCCTTGGAGCGTGCACGGGCCATGGGGGCGGATTACTGAGCTGACGTGGCAACCCCAGGGCGCCGCCGATGCCGCGCGTGTCCCTCACGCACGGCGCGCGGTCGCCGTGGCGTCCGCCCGTCATGCACGGGCGCAGGGCGCGTGCCGAGCTTTGGTGCGCGCCGGGTTGCGTGTCAGGCGGTCACCCCGACCCAGTCCTGCGGCTTGAGGAAGTGCTCGTAGAGCGCCGCCTCCGGGCTGCCGGGCTCGGGCTTCCAGTTATAGCGCCACTTCACGAGCGGCGGCATCGACATCAGTATCGACTCGGTGCGTCCACCCGATTGCAGGCCGAACAACGTGCCACGGTCATAAACCAGGTTGAATTCCACGTAGCGCCCGCGCCGGTATAGCTGGAAGTCGCGCTCCCGCTCGCCGTACGGTCGGTCTTTGTGGCGCTCGACGATCGGCAGGTAGGCGTCGAGGTAAGCGTCGCCGACCCGTCGTTGCAGCGCGAAGCTCGCTTCGAACCCGCCCTCGCTCCAGTCGTCGAAGAACAGCCCGCCGATCCCGCGCGGTTCATTGCGGTGGCGCAGGAAGAAGTACTCGTCACACCACTGCTTGAGCCGCGGGTAGACGTGATCGCCGGACGGCGCGCAGGCGGCGCGGGCAACGCGATGCCAGTGACAGCAGTCCGCGGCATCGGCGTAGTAAGGGGTGAGGTCGAACCCCCCGCCGAACCACCACACGGGCGGTGCCTCGGGGTGCTCCGCGATGAAGAAGCGCACGTTCATGTGCGAGGTGGGGACATACGGATTGCGCGGATGGATGACGAGGGAGACGCCCATCGCCTGGAAGCTGCGGCCCGCAAGCTCCGGCCGGCTGGCCGTGGCCGACGGCGGCAGCCTGTCACCGGTGACGTGCGAGAAGGCGACACCTGCCTGCTCGAACACGCCGCCTTCGCTCAGCACCCGCGTGCGCCCGCCACCGCCGCCCGGGCGTTCCCAGGCATCCTCCGCGAAACGTGCCGCGCCATCGACGCGCTCCAGCGCGGTGCAGATACGGTCCTTCAGATCGGTCAGGTAGGCGAGAACTTGCGGTATGTCGGGTTGGATCATGGCTATCGGTCGAAGGGACTGTGCGATGGTTCAAGGGTACGCCGCCAGGGTGTGACGGTGGTAGCGTGTCCTGTCTGCCTGCCGGATCGTCTGTGCCTCACTCGTGCTCCGCCGGTGCATTCACGGTCTCAAGATTGCCCCGCTGCGCAGATCGACGATGCGGCTCGGCGTCGCGTCCGGGGCGCAGGCGCCGTTAAGCACACCGTCCAGCCCGGCGAGCAATGCTGGGGCGAGCTCGTCCGGGCGCCGGGCCGGGGGCTCGCCGCTCAGGTTGGCACTGGTCGAGACGATCGCGCAACCCACCGCCAGGCAGAGTGCCCGCGCGACTCGGTCGGTGGTCAGACGCACGGCGACCGTCGGGCGGCCTCCAGTGAGTACCGCATCGATGTTGCACGCTGCGGGCACGACCCAGGTCGTGGGGCGTGGGGCAGGGGCGAGGAGGGTCTCCCAGTCTTGCTCGGTGAGAGGGGCGACCAGGGGTTCAAGCTGGGTGCGGTTCGCGCCGAGCAGGATCAGACCCTTGCCTGCCTCGCGCCGTTTCAGTTCCACGAGTCGGCGCACGGCGCCTGCGTCGTCCCAGCGGCAGCCGAGGCCGAAGACCGTCTCGGTCGGGTAGGCGATCACGCCGCCGCACCGCAATGATTCGGCGGCGGCCTCGAGGTTCAGGAGATGCGGGCGGGGCGTGCCGTTCAACGCGATCCGGAACGGGCACTGACGCGCCGCGCGGGCGCGGCGTCATCGGCCGTGGCAACTGGCTTGCGGGCGGTCGTCTTACCCGCGACCTTCGTGGGGCTGGCGCGCCTGGTCGTGGCCTTGGGACCGGCCTTGGGCGCCGCAGGGGACTTGGCGGCCGCTTTGCCCGGCATGGCCTCGGCTGCCGGTGTTTCCGCCTTCGCGCGGCCGCGTGCGGTCGGGCGCCCCTTCTTCTCCGCCGCGCCATCGAGCAGGCTCTGGCAGGTGACGAGATCGAGCGAGGCGGGGTCCTGATCTTTCGGAATCCGCGCGTTGCGCTTGCCATCGGTGATGTATGGCCCGTAGCGCCCGTTCAGCACCTGGATGCCTGCGGCCGGAAAATCACGGATGACGCGGTTGGCGACTGCCTCGCGCTTCTCAGCGATGAGTTCGAGCGCGCGCGCCAAGGTGATCGTGTAGGGATCGTCGTCCTTTTTCAGCGTGACGTAGAGCTTGCCGCACTGCACGTAGGGGCCGAAACGGCCGATGTTCGCCGTGATCTTCTCGCCGTCGGGGCTCACGCCTAGGTCTCGCGGCAGTTCGAAGAGTGCGAGGGCTTCCTCGAGCGTGATCGTGTCCATGCGCTGACCGGGACGCAGGCCGGCGAAGCGTGGCTTGTCCGTATCGTCCTTGGTACCGATCTGCGCGAACGGGCCAAAGCGGCCCATACGCACGCTTACCGGACGGCCGCTGTGCGGGTCGATGCCGAGTTCGCGCGCCTGGTTGACCTCGCCGCGGCTGACGCTCGAGTCCTTCTCGCCGACAAGTTCCTTGAACGGGTGCCAGAAGCTCTCCATGACCGGCACCCAATCCTGTTCACCGCGAGAAATCTCGTCGAGCCGGTCCTCCCAGCGCGCGGTGAATTCGTAGTCCACGTAGTCGTGGAAGTGCTGGGTCAGGAAGTTGTTGACGATGCGCCCGACATCGGTGGGGCGGAAGCGCTTGTTCTCGAGCTCCACGTACTCGCGCTGCTGCAAGGTGGAGATGATCGAGGCATAGGTCGATGGCCGGCCTATCCCGAACTCCTCCAGCGCCTTGACCAGGCTGGCCTCGGAATAGCGCGGCGGCGGCTCGGTGAAGTGCTGCTCGGGCCGGATGGCGTCGAGCTTCACCTGATCGCCCTCGTTGAACTCGGGCAATGCGAGGCCCTCGCCGTCATCCTCGGCCTTTTGCTCGTCGTGGCCCTCCTGGTACACGGCGATGAATCCGGGGTGACGGATCGTGGAGCCGCTCGCGCGGAAGGCGTGCTCCGGACCGCAGGCGAATTCGGCGGTGACGGTGTCGAGCGTGGCGTGGATCATCTGGCAGGCGACGGTGCGCTTCCAGATCAGCTCGTAGAGACGGTACTGCTCCGAGCTGAGGTGCCCGCGGACCTCCTGCGGTGTGCGCAGCACCGAGGTCGGGCGGATCGCCTCGTGCGCTTCCTGCGCGTTCTTCGCCTTCGCCACCCAGTGGCGCGGCTTGTCCGGCACATGGTCCGCGCCGAAGCGCCGCGCCGCCTCGGCCCGCGCCGCCGCCACCGCCGCGGGCGTCACCGCCACGCTGTCGGTGCGCATGTAGGTGATGAGGCCAGCCTCGTAGAGCGCCTGCGCGGCGCGCATCGCCTGCTGCGCGGTCATGCCCAGCTTGCGCGCGGCCTCCTGCTGGAGGGTCGAGGTGGTGAAGGGCGGCTGCGGATTGCGGCTGACCGGCCGGGTCTCGACCGTCGCCACAGTGAAGGCACCGCGCTCGACGCGCGCAAGCTGGGCATGAC
>CAYSFW010000050.1:0-57501 GCA_964430355.1 uncultured Thiotrichales bacterium | reverse complement strand
GTCGTGCGGAAAGGACGGGGGCATCTGCGTGTGGCTCGCGAGCATGGTGGAATGTGGTCCGGAAGGCACCGTGTTCGGTGTGGCCTCGGGTGCGGAGATGAACTGCCACCTTTCGGACGAGTACCCGTCCGGCACGTAGTTTTAAACGCGCGTTTACTCCCGGAGAAGCGTCAGCCGACCCGTGAACGTCGGGCCGTTGCGCTGCTTGGCGATGATGACCTCGGCCCCGCCCTTGTCCTGCGTGTCGCTGTGATCGACCTCATCGCGGTAGATGAACATGATGAGGTCGGCATCCTGCTCGATGGCACCCGACTCGCGCAGGTCGGACATCACGGGGCGCTTGTTCGGCCGCTGCTCCAGACTGCGGTTGAGCTGCGACAGGGCGATGACCGGCACTTTCAATTCCTTGGCCAACGCCTTGATAGACCTGGAAATTTCCGAAATTTCCGTGGCCCGGTTCTCGGTTGAACCGGGGATCTGCATCAGCTGCAGGTAGTCGATGAGAATCAGACCCAGGGACTTCTGCTCACGCATCAGGCGACGCGCCCGGGCGCGCAACTCCATCGGCGTAAGCGCCGGCGTGTCATCGATGAACAACGGCACGTCACGCATGATGGCCACCGCGCTGGCGAGTCGCGGCATGTCCTCGTCGCGCAGCTTGCCGGTGCGCAGCCGCTGTTGATTGATTCGTCCCATCGACGAGAGCAGACGCAACGCCAGCTGCTCCCCGCCCATCTCCATGCTGAACACCGCGACCGGCTGACGCCGTTTGATGGCCGCATACTCTGCGATGTTCATGGCGAAGCTGGTTTTGCCCATCGACGGCCGCCCTGCAACGATGACGAGATCACCCGGTTGCAGTCCGGAAGTCATCTCGTCGAGGTCCGTATAGCCGGTGGGCAGCCCGGTGATCGCGTCATCGCGGTCACCCATTTCGGTGATGTAATCGAGCGTGACCTTGACCAACGCATTGAGCGGTCGGAAACCACTCTTGCCACGGGAGCCCGACTCGGCGATCTCGAATACCTTGCGCTCAGCCTCATCGAGGATCTCGCGGCTTTCACGCCCGGCCGGGTTGAAAGACATATCCGCGATCTCGCCCGACACCGCGATCAGGCGCCGCAGGATCGCGCGTTCGCGCACGATGTCGGCATAGGCGCGGACGTTGGACACACTGGGCGTGTCCTTGGCCAGCGCGCCGATGTAGGCAAGTCCGCCCGCGTTTTCCAATTCGCCACGCGGCTCCAGCCACTCGCACAACGTCACCACGTCGAACGGTTGACCCTTCTCGGCCAAAGCCGCGATGGCCCGGAAGATCAGCTGGTGATCCTGACGATAGAAATCCTCCTCCGAGACCCGGTCGGCAATCGTGTCCCAGGTGCTGTTGTCGAGCATCAAGCTCCCGAGAACAGCCTGCTCGGCCTCGAGCGAATGGGGCGGCACCTTCAACGACTCGACGGCGTCGCCGCGACGGGCCATCCTGAGCGTGGCTTCTGACATGGGGGTGAATCGGTCGGAGGGACTGCGAGACCGCTATTCTAGCTGTCCCGCTGATCGAATACGAATGACGCAGCAGCACGGCCGGATGCGGCCGCCCACCCCGCAACGACGCCTGAGGGAGTGTGAGCCCGCTCCGACCCCGTCGCGCCAGGCGTTACCGCTGGACGCAAGGGGCAGGTAGAGCTCCAAAGCGCGAAATCAGGCTTCGGGAACGACGCAGACTTTCACCGTCGCGTCGAGGTCGCTGTGCAGGTGGATCTGCACTTCGAACTCGCCCAGTGCGCGAATGGCGCCTTCCGGCATTCTCACCTCGCGCTTTTCTACAGCCACACCGGCCGCCGTGATCGCGGAGGCAATTTCCGTCGGACCAACGGATCCAAACAGCTTGCCTTCTGTACCCGCGTTGGCCGCGATCGTGACCACGAGATCAGCCAATTGCGCCTTGCGCGCCTCGGCCTCGGCAAGCCGTTCCGCTGCAAGCTTCTCGAGCTCGGCCCGGCGAGCCTCAAACTCAGCGATGTTTTGGACGGTGGCGTATTTCGCCTTGCCGCTCGGGATCAGGTAGTTGCGGGCGTAGCCTGGCCGAACACGCACCTTGTCGCCCAGCGCACCCAGGTTATCGACCTTGTCGAGCAAAATCACTTCCATTGGAATCACCTTTCAAGAAACCAAATCATGCTTCCTGCGCAGCCTCGGATCACTCCGCGGACCGCGCGCGCTCGCGGAAATCCGCGAGCGCATCCACCAGACCCAAGCCAGCAAACAGCATGGCCAGCGGCCAGAGAAACAGAACCAGCAGCACGTACATCCCAAACATCCAGCCGCGCGGCCAGTTGAACTGTGCGCCGAGGCCGTGGACGACCGCCAAACCCTGCAGGAAGTACGCCGCTACGAGCACCAGCGCGAGGTCCCGCGGCAGCGGATCGGAGATCACGATGGCCGCTGCGATGACCGCCAACGCCGGCACCGCCACCCATCGGCCGACCCGCAACTCGTTGAACTCCTGCCGGAACCCGCCCGGGTTGAACAACCTCGCCTGGATCGAGCGCGCGAGCATCAGCGTCAACACCGAACTCAACACGAGCGAGGCAAACAGCACACCCGTGAGATACTGAGAAACGCTAGCAAGACCCTCCAGCATCCCCGGCGCGGCAGAACCCGACTGGTCGATCATTGGTCGAAGGAGCTGCTCCAGCTTCGCCTGCCAGAATGCTGCAGTGTCCGGCACTTGCACGTGCACCCATAGCACACCAAGCAAACCAAACGCCAACGCGACCTGTAGGGTCAGGCTCCAACTGATCGTCTGGCGCAACAACCACGCCAATCCGATGACCGGGGCCCACTGACCCAATCCGTAGACCACGCCGATCATCGCCGGCAGCTCCATCAGTAGCGCCGAAAGCGCCAGCAGAACTGCCGCACCGACCGCAACGATCAACGCTTGCTTCAGGCCCTCACGCAGCGCCACCAGCGCGATCGCTGCACCACTCAATATGCTTATGGGTGGCAAGATCAACGCGATCACCGCGAAGCCCGCGACGACGAGCATCGCATGGAATGGCCCCGACAACGCAAATTGACCGATCGCCTGCATCATGGAACCGTAGGCTCTTTCTCCATTTCAGCGTCAGCCAGACCGGCGGGTGCCACCACCCCCCGCCCAACGGGCAGATACGATCCCGCTATCCGAGACTGGAAACGGGACGACCCACCTCAATGCTGGTCGGTGTACCCCATGAGCGCGAGGAAGCGCGCACGCTTGATGGCCGTGGCCAGCTGCCGTTGAAAACGTGCACTGGTCCCCGTGACCCGCGCCGGAACGATCTTACCGGTCTCGGTCAAGTACTGCTTGAGCGTCTCGATGTCCTTGTAATCGACCTCGGTCGCCCCTTCGGCGGTGAATCGGCAATACCGCTTACGCTGGTTGTAACGCGCCATCTTTCAAAAACCTCTTACTCAATCGGGTATGCTGTTGTCCGACTCCGGAACTCTCGGAGCGGTCACTCGTCGGCCGAAGCGGAATCGCCGCTGTCAGACTCGCTGCTTTCACTGCGACGACCGCGCGCCGGACGCTCATCATCGCTGCCTTTGGCCAGGACGGAGGGCTCCGTCACCGCGTCGTCGCGTTTAATGACCAAGTGACGGATCACGGCATCGTTGAAGCGGAAGGCGCTAACCAGCTCGCTGAGCGCATCCTGGTTGCACTCAACATTCATCAGGACATAGTGGGCCTTGGCCACCTTGTTGATCGGGTAAGCGAGCTGTCGCCGCCCCCAGTCCTCAAGGCGGTGGATCTTCCCGGCGCTGCCCTCGACCAGGCCGCGGTAGCGCTCGACCATCGCGGGCACCTGCTCGCTCTGGTCCGGGTGCACCAGGATCACGATTTCGTAATGACGCATGGAGTTCTCCTTACGGTTTGAGGCAGTTTCCCGGGGCGTCCGGTGAAACAAGGAGCCTGAATTGCAAAGGCGGGGATGATATACAAGCGCACCAGACAAGGCAATGGCGCTGGTGCAGGTCAGAACCGGTAGGCGCGCAGGGTGTCTTCCACTTCTTCCATGGTCTGATAGCGCCGGGCCGGGTTGACGGCCATCATACGCATGACGATGTTGCTCAGCGGCAGCGGAATGGCCGGATTGGCCTCGTGCAGGGGTTTGATGTCGCCGTGGACGTGGCGGTATAGCACCTGGACGTTGTCGTCCCCTTTAAAGGCCGTCTCCCCGGTGAGCATCTCGTAGAGGATCACACCCAGACTGTAGATGTCCGCCCGTCCGTCGAGACGCTTGCCGGTGACCTGTTCCGGGGCCATGTAGCGAGGGGTGCCGATGAGGATGCCGGCGCGCGTGAGTTGCGTGTCGGCGGCGGACTGCAGGCGGGCGATGCCAAAGTCGACGATCTTCACCCAGTCGTCCTTGTTGAGCAGGACGTTGCCCGGCTTCAGGTCGCGGTGAATGATGCCAAGCTGGTGCGCCGCGTCGATACCCGAAGCCACATCGGCCGCGATGCGTAACGCCCGCGCAGGGTCCAGCGCCTGCTTCGGCTCCAGCAGCGAGGAGAGCGTGACCGACGGAAAGTATTCCATCGAGATCGCCTGCAGGGCGCCGAGGCTGACGAAGTCGAAGATGCGGATGACATTGGGGTGGTGGATGCGCCGCGAGTAGCGAATTTCGCGGATGAAGCGTTTCACCATCGCCTGATCCGCGGTCATCTTCTCGTGCAGCACCTTGAGAATGACGCGCTCGCCGATGACCAGGTCCTTGACGAGCAGGACATTGCTGAATGCGCCTTTGCCAACACGGCGCACAAACTCGTACCGGTCGGAGAGTTTGTCGCCCGGCTTGAGCGTTTTGACGTCGATCTTGGGTGCGACGTTGACCAGAGCGGGCGCGCCCGCTTGCGCTCCGGGCATACCGGCGGTTGCCTGCAACGGCGGGGTCCCCTCCCGTCGGGCCACCACGGCGAGCCGGGCATTGATGCGTTTGAGCGCCTCGCGCGTGACATCGCGCATGTCCTCGCTGCCCGTCGCCGCGCGGCGTTTGAGCGCCTTGACCACGCGCTCGGCCTGGGGGGTGTCGACCAGCTCGGCGAGCGTGCGCACGGCCTCCACGACGATGTTCTCATCCGGGCTGCCGAGCATGGAGATGATGCTCTTCACGTGGCTCTCGTCGCCCAGCGACTTCATGGCGCGCAGGACAATGGGCGCAGCCTGCTGATCCTCGCGCATCAGGCGCAGCAGGGCCGGGATCGCTGCCCTGTTGCCGATGTTGGCGAGCGCATCGATGGCCCGTTCGCGCACCCACCAGTCCGAATCGCTCAGCGCACCGATGAGGTGCTCCATGGAAGCCTCGTCCTTGGTGGAGTTGAGGATCTCGATGGCCGACCGGCGCAGGTACTCGTCTTCGCTGCGCAACAGCTTGATGACGGCCTCTATGACGCGCTTTCCACCGATCTTGGCGAGCGCATCGGCGGCGCGCGCGCGCACCCACCAGTCCTCGTCCCGGAGCGCCTGCAGCAGGTCGTTGACCGCTTCGGGGTATTCCATGCCGTTGAGCACCTCAACGGCGGCGCGTCGGATGTACTCCGACTCGTCCTTGAGCAGGTCGATGAGGTACTTGATCGTCGCGGGGTCGTTGCGCTTGACGATGGCATCGATCGCACGCCGCTGGACGTTGTAGTCGGGATCACGCAACAGCTTGCACAGCACACCGACATCGACGTTGACGTGCATGGAAGCCAGCGCGTCCAGCGCGGCGAAGCGCACGTCCTTGCTCGCATCGGTGAGACGGTTGAGCAGTGCGCTGCGGCTCATGGGTGTGTTAAAGCGCCGCAGCAATCGCACCATGCCGAGGCGGGTATTGACGTCCTGCGCGGTCACGCGATTGACCAGCTCCGGCACCATGGACTCGTCGGCGATGTCCTCGAGGATCTTGAACATCGCCACGCGCTCGGCCGGATCGAGCGTATAGGACTTACGCAGCAGCGCCGCCGCGTGGAGCGACTCCCTGCGCGCCTCGAGCACCTTGAGCAACGCCGATTTGGCAACCTCCGGGTGATCGAACAGCGACAGCAGACGGTTGGGATCGTAAGTAGTGGTCTGCGAGAGCACACGGATCGTGGTGCTCAGCACCCGGGGATGCGCCTGCGAGGACAAGCCCTTCACGTAGCCCGGCAGGGATTCGTTATCGAGCAGGTATATGAGGATCTCGCGGATGCGTACGGCCTCGGCTTCGCCCGCCGTCGCCAGCCGCGCAAGCAGCGTCGACACCGCAGGCAGCGAGAATTTTTTCAGCGACTGCAGCGATTTTCTGCCCTCCGGCCCCACCAGATCCGGGGTGCCGAGGCAGCGCATGACGCTGCGATCCGTACGAAACTGCGTGAACAGACTCAATGCAATCCTCTGAGTACTCGATTCGGCGGGGAACAGTCCATTCGTTTACACGCCCGCCTCCCGGATTCTCGAAGCGAGTTTCACCATCCGGCCGGTGATAATAGCACCCTCGCGACCCACTCGCGCCCTCGTATTCTAGGCCAACCGATAGCGGTTAAATCAGAAAGCGTTCCACAAAATCCACTGAGGGATTGAAAAATCTTGTGACCGACGTATCGCTTCGGCGTGCTCTGGATGCACCCGTTCACTACGCGCCCCGTGCGCCCTACAGGCCGACGGGCGTTCCAACCTCGAGGTTGAGCAATCGGGCTGCGCTACCCTGGTTGACAGCGATCTCCACGAGACCATTGGCGTTCTCGTACCAGAAGGCAGCACCGGGCTGCACGTCGCCAAAGGTGCG
The DNA here is from genome assembly GCA_964430355.1 of uncultured Thiotrichales bacterium. Classification (GTDB taxonomy): domain Bacteria; phylum Pseudomonadota; class Gammaproteobacteria; order UWMA-0217; family UWMA-0217; genus CAYSFW01. Next base: position 50,713 of record CAYSFW010000050.1, on the reverse strand, counting down.
CGCGCGCGGGAGGCTCCGCGCCCCGCAGCGGATCTGCGCCCGCGGGTCGAGCATCGACGCGCGCAACCCGGTCATGGCATTGCCGAACGCATCGATGTAGACGATCTCGGCCAGGTCCACCGGCCAGTCAGGCCGCACCAGTTCGCGCACGTCGACGCGCTCGCCCGGCACCGCACCGCCCCGCGCGATCAGCGCAGCGACCGGTGCAAACAGATCTCGCCCGTGGAAGCTCGCAGAAAGCCGCGTAGGTTCGTGGCGGATCCGCCAGGCATCGGCGGTTTCCGCCCGTTGCGCGAGCACCGAAAACAGCCCGTTATCGGGGCCGACGAACCACGAACCACCGATGCGCAGTACGACAGGCCAGCGCTCGGTTCCGACACCCGGATCGACGACACACAGGAACACCGACCCCGGCGGGAAATCATCGACGTAGGCGGGCAGCAGGAAGGCGGCCGCCTTGACGTTGCAGGGCGGCAAGTCATTGAAGACGGGCACGACTTGGGCGTGAGACCACTCGCGAAGAATGGCCGCGTGCATCTGCCCCACGTAGGGTCCCCGATGCCCGAAATCAGTGAACAACAAGATCACGCGAGGTCTCGCCTGATGTGGTGTGCCGGGCGCGAAGGCGTTTGGTTACGACGGCTGCACCACGAGCGCGTAGCCAACCGAGGCCGGCATTCCGATGCGCTGCACATCCGCACGCTGTCCCGTATCCAAGCTCGCCAACCCCTGGGCCCAGCAAAGAGGCTCGCGAACCTCAGCAGATAAACAGGCCGCATGTGGCGGCCCGTCTCAGAATCCGGTAAGCGGCGCGCTCAGTGCGCGATGATGACCGAGAAGAAGCTGATCCAAGACCAGACGATCAGCAGGACAACCAGCGTCAACGGCAGATTTTGAAATGAAAACATGACGTTACCTCGCAGCGCGGGTGCGCGTGGCGTGAATCTAGCGAATTACTTGGGCTTGGACAAGTCCCGCTTTTTTCGCTTGGGTTGGTACTCCGGGATACGCGGGTCGTCGTCATCCATCAGGATGCGGTGCCCAGGACCCTCGAGGTCATCGAACTGGCCGCTCTTCACCGAGTAGATGAACGCAGCCACCATCAGTCCGGCAAGGACCACGGCCAGCGGGATCAACAGGTAGAGGATTTCCAAGCTCTCAGCCTCCGGACTGGGGACAACGGTGTAGACCAGCGACAGCATCGACTCCCTAGGATTGTTTCACAAGCGCCTCGTCCGTGGCGAGGACCGCCGGCTGCTTGCGTTCGGCGCGGCGCTCGCGAAGCCGCAAGGCGTTGAGCACAACGATCAGCGAACTCGTGGACATGCCGATGCTGGCCATCCACGGCGTGATGAACCCCATCATCGCCAACGGCAGCGCGATGAGGTTGTAGCCGATGGCCCAACCCAGGTTTTGCCGGATGATGCGCAGCGTATCGCGTGCCTTGATCACAGCTCGCGGCAGTTCGCGCACGTGTTCCGTGAGCAGGACCATGTCGGCGCTTGCCTGAGCCAGCTGCGTCCCAGACCCCATGGCGATGGAGACCTGGGCGCCGGCCAGTACGGGCGCGTCATTGACCCCGTCGCCGACCATGGCGACCACACGCCCCTCTGCCTGCAGCCGCTTCAGATAGGCCAACTTGTCGTCCGGCAACTGCTGGCTGCGCAGCGCCTCGATGCCGAGCGCCTGGGCAACCTGCCGCACGGCCGCGTCCTGGTCACCGCTGACAAGGTGGGGGGCGATACCGAGCGCCTTGAGATTCGCGACCATCTCGCGCGCCTCGACCCGCAACTGATCGCGCAGGTCGAACCGGGCCAGCAGGCGCCCCTGCTCGGCCAGGTAGACTGACGTGCCGACGAGGCCCGGCGCATAACTGAAAGCGGGCTCCCATGCCTTAACGAAGGCCAGGCTGCCCAAGCGCAGGTAGCGGCCTTCGTATCGCCCCACCACACCGCGCCCGGTCTCCGTTTCGATGACCTCCACCCCCGCAGCCTCCACTCCTTCGCGCAAGGCGCGCGCGATGGGGTGTTCGCTGTAGGCCTCGAGTCCTGCGGCGATGCGGTGCGCCTCAGCGGGGTCATAGCCGGCGAAGGGCTGGACACCATCGAGCCGCAACCGTCCGTGGGTCAGTGTACCGGTCTTGTCAAAGATGATGTCGGTGACGCGCGCCAGCGTCTCCAGCGCGTGTCCACGCGTGGTCAGCACACCGGCCTGGGTTAGCGCGCCTGTGGCCGCCGTGAGCGCCACGGGCGTCGCCAGCGACAGCGCGCAAGGACAGCTCACCACGAGCACCGAAAGGGTGATCCAGAATGCCTTGTCGAAGTCGTGCTGCCACCAGTACAGGAATGTGGCGGCAGAGAGCAGAAGCAGCACGAGCACGAACCAGCCAGCGACCCGATTGGCGAGCAGGGCCACCGCCGGCTTCTCGCCCTGGGCACGCTCGAGCAGGCGGCTGATGCCGGCAACGACCGTGTCCTGCCCGACCTTGTCGATGCGAAGCGTGAGCGGCGACTCCGTATTGAGCGTGCCGCCCATGACCGTATCGCCCGAGGTCTTGAGACGTGGCAGGCTTTCCCCCGTGAGCAGTGACTCATCGACGCTGCTCTGCCCTTCCAGCACCGTGGCGTCCGCAGGGATCGACTCGCCGGGCTTGACCACGACGATATCCCCCGACACCAGTTCGCCCACGGGCACCACCTCGATGCCATCCGTCGTCTTGCGATGCGCGGTGGCCGGCAGAAGCTTGACCAGTTCCTCGGCGACCTGCCCGGCCTTGTGCCGCGCGGCCATCTCGAAGAACCGCCCGACCAGCAGCAAAAAGATGAACATCGTCACTGAGTCGTAGTAAACGACCCCGACACCTTGCCAGGTCGCCCACAGGCTGGCTAGGAAGGCGATTACGATAGCCAGCGACACCGGCACATCCATCCCCAGGCGCCACCGCTTCAGGTCGCGCCACGCAGAAACGAAGAACGTCTGGCCCGAGTACAGCACGACGGGCACGGTGAGGGCCGCACTCGCCCACCGCATCAGGTCGCGGATACCAGCACTCATGGTCTCCTCGGCCTCACCCACGTAGAGCGCGAAGGCGAGCATCATCACCTGCATCATCCCCACACCAGCGATGCCGATGTGCCGCAGCATGCGGCTGCGCTCTTTCTTGTGGATGGCCTCCTGGCGCCCCGTGTCGAAGGGATGCGCGTGGTAGCCGATCTCGGCGATTGCCTTGAGGACGTCACTGAGCTTGAGCTGGCTGTTGTCCCAGACAACCTGCGCACGATGCGTGGCGTAGTTAACGTGAAAGCTCTTGACGCCTGGCAACTGGCTGACATGCCGCTCGTTGAGCCACACACAGGCGGCGCAGACGATGCCCTCCAGGATCAACGAGGCCTCGCGCAGCTCCCCCCGCTGGTGCACGAATCCTTGTTGGAGCTTCTCGTTGTCATACACCGCGAACTCGCGCAACGCCTCGGGCACCAAGTCCTCCGCACGGCCCGCCGGCGCGGTGCGGTATTTGTAATAGTCCTCGAGGTGATTCTGCACGATCGCCTCGGCCACGGCATGGCAACCGTGGCAACACATCTTGCGCGACTCGCCCAGCACCTCGACGCGCAGATCCACGTCATCCGGGATGGGCAGGCCGCAGTGAAAACAGGATTCACGATGTGCTTGGGCCATGACCTACTCAGCCCGTAGAGGGTCGCAGAGATGTCGATGCGCGCACCTCATGCCGGTCTGAGCCGCGCTCGATTTCGAGGACCAGGTCCCAGGCCCCGGGCTGGGCGAGTTCGATACTCACCTCGTACACGCCAGGCGCTCGCTCAACCATATCGAATGGCCGGTCCAGCCGGCTGTCGGCAGGCCGCAAAAACCGCCCCTGAACACGCGCGCCCGAGACGGCGCGCGCCTCGCCGTCCGTCACCTCGATGCGGAACAAGGCCGACCGGCCGGCGCGCGCCTCGCCCACCCAGCCCTTGCGGACTTGCCAACCGCGTTGGCCCTGCTCAGCACGCGCTGCCATGTACGCGTTGAACTGGTGCTCCTTTTCCTTGAAGTCGTGCGACACGGTGCCCGGAAAAACCGAGGCGACACTGCGACCCGAATTCGTCGCGGGCAACAGTCGAGCCGCGAGATTCTGGGAAAGGCCTTGCTCGGCAAGCGTGATGATGACCGCATCGACCACCGCGATCACCAGGAAGAACCCGACCATCGCCGCCGGGCCCCAATGAAACCAGCGCCGTTCCGAATCCTGCGAACGACCCTCGGCGCCCGCCCCGTAGGTCGTGATGATGCCGAGCACGTAGGGCGTCGTGATCAGGAAGGCCACGTGGATGGCCAGGTGATCGAGCCCACGCCAGTGCAGAATGCCCCAGGGCAGGTAGATCAGCATCGCGGCCACGCCCACCAGCAGCGCAATCTGCCGGCCCGGCCATCGCTGCGTCCGGTACAGCACCACGAACGTCACCACCTCGAGCAGGACGCCGATACCGATGATGTAGACGGTTTCGTTCATGGGTCAGGGAGTATAAAAACGTGCTCGGATCTCGGCGAGAATCTGCCGCGTCCCGTCATCCAATGCGACAAAGACGAAGTCACGCACCTTCCCAGCCGGGCCAGCATCGGGCGGGCGCCTGACTTTCACCAGGATCTTGAGCTGCTGCTCACCCCGCAGCTCGATGTGGTCGATGCGTCCAGTGTCCATGGTGGCGTTGTCCAACCCCCGCTGCTGTAGCTCGATGCGCAGCGGCTGCTGGGTCATGTTGGCAAACTTGATCTCGTAGCTGTTTTGAATCGCGCCGTCGGAGAGCGTCACGTACAGCGGCTGCCGAATCTGGCTGATGGAGGTTTCGAGCGTCGCGTGGGTGAACACACTCCAGACGAGAATGCTCGTAATGACCAGCAGCGACACCCCGTAGCCGATATTCTTTAACTTGAAGTAGTTGACCTTGCCGCCCTGATCCTGCGTCTCTGAGCTGTAGTGGATCAGTCCGCGCGGCCACTGGAGGCTGTCCATGATGTGGTTGCAGGCATCGATGCACAGCGCGCAGTGAATGCACTGCACTTGCAGCCCATCACGAATGTCGATGCCGGTCGGGCATACCTGCACGCAGTACCCGCAATCGATACAATCCCCAACACCCGCTGCGTGACGCTGCTCCAGCGTCTTGAGGTCGCGCCCCACCTTGGCCCGCCCCGCTGTCCCCTCGCCGCGTGCACGATCGTATGTCACCAGCAGCGTGTCGCGATCGAACATCGCGCTCTGAAAGCGCGAGTATGGGCACATATGTGTGCAGACCTGCTCACGCGCGAACCCGGCCATCGTGTAGGTCGAGATCGTGAGGATCAGCGTGGTCACGTACATCGGCATAGGCGCCGTGCCGAGGAAGAAGCGCTGTAGCAGGCTGCCCGCATCACCCCAGTAGAGCGTGAACGTGATCGCCGTCCAGAAGGCAACCAGCATCCAGAGCACGTGGGTCAGCGCCTTCTTGCGCAGCTTCTCGGCGTTCCACGGCTGCCGATCGAGCCGAATGCGGGCCGGGCGTTCACCCTGCACCCAGTACTCGATCTGCATGAACACATCGGTCCACAAGGTCTGGAAGCAGAAATACCCACAGAACACACGCCCCGCGATGCCGGTGATGAAAAACAGGAGCAGGGCCGCAATCATCAGAAAACCCGCGAGCCAGAAGATCTGCTGCGGGTGGACGACGAGATCAAACAGGTAGTATTTGCGACCGACGATGTCGAACAGCACCGCCTGGTCCGGCCCCACGGCACGATCCCAGCGCAGCCACGGCAATCCGTAGTAGACCAGATAGGCGATGCCCAGAACGGCAAACTTGAGCGTGCGGAAGCGCCCCTTGACCGATCGCGGATAGGCCTTTACCCGCTCCATCTCGGGAATCGCGTCGGTCATAGGCACTCGGCGGAACCGATGAGATTAAGGATGCGCCCCCGCCAAGCCAGCGAGGACTGGAAAAGAGAGACCGTGGGCGACCCTACTTGCCACCACCCAGCTGGTGCACGTACACCGTTAGGAGCTTGATTTCATCCGGCGTCAAACGGTCCTTCATCACGGGCATCTGACGCCGCACGCCGTTGAGTATTACCCGCTTGACCGCCGCCAGTTGGGCTTCGTAGCTGTGCGAGCTGGGCACATCGGCGATGGTCCAGACCTTGTCGGCCAAGTTTGCCGCGCCTTGCGATTTGAGCCCGGTCCCCTCCTTCGTGTGGCAGTAGTAGCAGCCGCCGACTTCGCCCTGGAAGATCTGTTTGCCAGCCTGAATCGCGTCCGAAGAGCCCCCTTCGACGCCACTGAGGCTGAGCACGTACTGCGCCACGGCGTTCAACTGATCTTCACTGAACACCCCTTCAAATCGAGGCATGTAGCCGACGCGCCCTTGCGTAATCGTGGTCTGGATGTCTGCCGTGGTTCCGCCCCACAGCCAGTCGTCGTCAACCAAGTTGGGGAACAGCCCAATTTTGCCATTGGCCCCGGCTCCATGGCATGCGGCGCATTTGTCGGCGAACAGCACCTTGGCGCTCGCGCGCACGAAGTCCATCATTTCAGGGTCGTTCTGGATTTGGTCGTACGGCGTAGCAGCGACCTTAGCCATGTACTCGCGTTGCCGGGTTGCTTCAGGGCCGCTCTGCTTGTCAGCGATGAGCAAGGCGCGGGTGTTCCAGTGCATCGAAACTGGATTGCCTTGCTTATCGTTGAAGGTGATTTCGTTGAACAAACCCGTCGTGAAGCCCTTGCCCCAGGGGAACGCGGGGTACAACAGCCAGTAGACCAGCGCGAAGACAATCGTCGCGTAGAAGGTCCACACCCACCACGTAGGCAGAGGGTTGTTGTACTCCTGGATGTCGCCGTCCCACGCATGACCGGTGGTCTGCACGGAGTGTTGCTTGGTCGGTTCGGACTTGTTCATTTGGGCTTACCTTGGTCCTGCTCCGTTTCCGGCGGCTCATCCTGAAACGGCATGTACTTGTAAGATTCGAGACGCTCGCTACGCTGCTTCCCTGTATAGACGTACAGCACGATCAACACGAAGAGTGGGAAAAAAATCATCAACGCCAGCATCTTGCTGTTGGCGAGCTGAGTTACCCACGCCCAGGCTTCAGCGAACACGGAGATCACGCTCGACTCTAACGGAACTCTGCGAAGTACCCTTCGTCGTACTTGCTGAAATCGACGAGCGTACCCAGCATCTGCAGGTACGCAACCAAGGCGTCCATTTCGGTCAACCGACCCGGTATGCCGTCGTAGTTGCCCTGCTGGGCCTGCTCGACGAGATTTTTCTCCGCGTGGTTGATGTCGAGTTGCACGGCGACCGACTCACCGAAGCGCTCCACGTTGGCCTTGAACTCCGCTTCGGTCTCGGAGTATGGGACACCGACCTTTTTCAGCGCCCGCATCCGGTTGGCGATGTCTGCGTATTGGAGATCGCTTTGAAGCAGCCAGGGATAATTCGGCATGATCGACTCTGGCACGACGGACCGTGGGGCAATCAGGTGCTGGACATGCCACTCGTTGGAGTATTTGCCACCCACGCGCGCGAGGTCGGGACCCGTGCGCTTGGAACCCCACTGGAACGGATGATCGAACTGCGACTCCGCCGCCAGGGAGTAGTGGCCGTAACGCAGGTCCTCATCACGGAACGGGCGGATCATCTGCGAGTGGCAGGTGTAGCAACCCTCACGGATGTAGATGTCTCGCCCGCGCTGCTCGAGGGGCGTATACGGGCGCACCCCCTCGACCTTCTCAACCGTGCCGTTGATGTAGAACAACGGCACGATTTCGACCAGACCGCCAATGCCCATAGCCAGCAGGGACAGGACGATCAACAGCCCGATGTTGGTCTCGATGCTTTCGTGTTTGATCATGTTCGATCCGCTCCGTTACGCGCCGGCCCGGGCCAGCTTCGCTGCAATCTTGGCTTCGAGCGCTGCAGCCTCGCGTTTGGCCAGGGCGATCGTCATCCAAACGTTGTAGGCCATAATGACCACGCCAGAGACGAACAGCAGACCACCGAGCGCACGCACCGCCAGCGGCCAGTGCATGAAGGCGACCGTCTCGACAAAGGTGTAGGCGAGGTTGCCATAGTCATCGAAGGCCCGGAGCATCAGACCCTGACCGATACCCGACACCCACATCGAGGTGATGTAGAGCACGATACCAATGGTCGCGAGGAAGAAGTGCACGTACACCAGACGCAGGCTGTAGAGCTTGGTGTCATACAGGCGCGGAATCATGTGATAGAGCGAACCCATCGAGACCATGGCCACCCAGCCCAGCGCACCGGAGTGCACGTGACCCACGGTCCAGTCCGTGTAGTGCGAGAGGGCGTTGACACTCTTCAGCGACATCAACGGCCCCTCGAAGGTGGACATACCGTAGAACGACAGCGAAGTGATGAGGAAGAGCATGATGGGATCCGTGCGCAGCTTGTCCCAAGCGCCGGACAGCGTCATCACGCCGTTGATCATGCCGCCCCACGAGGGCATGAGCAGCAGGATCGAGAACGTCGCGGCCAGCGTCGAGGTCCAGTCGGGGATCGCCGTCCAGTGCAGGTGGTGGGTGCCCACCCACATGTAGAGGAAGATCAACGCCCAGAAGTGCACGATCGACAGCCGATACGAGTACACCGGGCGACCGGCTTGCTTCGGCACGAAGTAGTACATCATCCCGAGGAAGGCCGCGGTCAGGAAGAAGCCCACGGCATTGTGGCCGTACCACCATTGGGTCATCGCGTCCTGAACACCGGAGAACAGGCTGTAGGACTCCAGACTGAACAGGCTCACCGGCACAGCCAGGTTGTTGAAGATGTGCAGCAGCGCGGTGGCGAGGATGAAGCCCATATAGAACCAGTTCGCTACGTAGATGTGCGGCTGCGAGCGGCGCATCACCGTACCCAGATAGAGCCAGAAGTAGACCACCCAGACGACCGCGATAGCGATATCGAGCGGCCAGATGAACTCGGCGTACTCGCGGCCCTGCGAATAACCCGCCATATATGCGATGACGCCAAGTACCAGCGCGGCGTTCCAACCATAGAAGGTGAAGCTCGCCAGGGCATCACTCGGCAGACGCGCCTGACAGGTGCGCTGCACGACGTAATAAGATGTGGCGAACAGCGCGTTACCCCCAAAACCAAAGATCACGCTGGTCGTGTGCACGGGCCGGAAGCGCCCGAAGGTGAGCTGCGGTATATCAAAATTCAAGAAGGGCCACGCCAGCTCTGAAGCGATGTACACACCGACACTCATCCCAAAAACGGCCCAGACAAGCGCCGCGATAGAAAACTTGCGAATGACTTCGTAGTTGTATCGCTGATGGACGACGGGAGTTACGCCAGCCATGAACCTCTCCAGACTTGATTGGGGCGCTTGCGCCCCTGAGCCGGGGCGGATATGCGGTGGGAGAGCATACGAGCCCACTTGAAAAAAATCAAACCACCCCAACGGGGTAACACCTATCGTCCGTGACAGATATCCAACGTGGCCGACCCAGTGGTATGGAGCGCGGCGCGCTCGAAGCAGAGCAGAAAGATAAATCAGTGAAATGGACGCTTGAACCACGTAGCGTTGATTGCGTGCGCCGCCGAGTAGTCGGTTCCACAGAAGCTCATGGAAGCATCACAGGAATGCGTTCGATCAGTATCGGCAGGTAGCGATCCACGAGCAAAAATGCGAACAGGACCATAAGGTAGACGATGGAAAAAACGAAGGTCTTGATCGCCCAGCGACGGCTGCGCGTAAAGGACATCATCAGCGTGTGGTAGAGGAACCCCGCCCCAAGCAACAGGGCACCGATCAGGTAGACCACACCGTTGACGCCCAGCAGGAAGGGCAAAAAGGTCACGATGACCAACAAGACGGTGTAGAGGTTGATCTGCAGACGAGTGAAATCCTCACCGTGCGTCACCGGCAACATGGGGATGCCGGCCTTGGCATACTCATCCTTACGGTACATCGCCAGCGCCCAGAAGTGCGGTGGCGTCCACGTAAAGATGATGAGAAACAGCACCAGCGCGTAGGGGTCGACCTGCCCAGTCACCGCCGTCCAGCCAAGCAACGGCGGCGTCGCGCCGGCGGCACCACCGATCACGATGTTCTGCGGTGTGGCGCGCTTCAGGTACACGGTGTAGACGAACGCATAGCCGACCAGCGAGAGCAACGTCAGCACAGCGGTCAGCGCGTTTACGAAGAGCACCAGCATCGCCATGCCCGATACGCCCAGGACCACGGCAAAGACCAGGCAGTTCAGCGGCTTGAGCTGCCCCGACGGCAGCGGACGCCGCTCCGTCCGGCGCATCCGGGCGTCGATCTCGCGGTCGATCAGGTGGTTGATCGCAGCAGCAGAACCCGCCATCGACCCGATCCCCAGCGTTCCGAACAGCAGCGCCAGCCACGGAAAGGCGCCCGGCTCGGCAAGCAGCATCCCCACCCAGGCCGTAAACACCATCAGCGCGACGACCTTAGGCTTGCATAACTCGAAGTACTCACGCCATGGTGTGGCGGGCGCCTGAACGATCACCGAAGTCTTGATGTTCTGCATGGCAAACCTCGTCATGGCAGGTTGTTTCGCGCGCGGAGCCTGAAAATCAAGGTCAGCATCGAGAGCAGCAACACGGCGGCCGTCCCGTTGTGCAACACGGCCACCGGGAGCGGCAGGTGCAACACGACGTTGAGAATCCCCAACAGCACCTGCGCACAGAGCACGACCAGCACGACGAGCGCCGTGCGCCGCACCCCCGCCGCCAGTCCGGAACGCAGGATGACCACTGCGAGCACTGCCAACGCGGAAAACACGACCAGCGCCCCCAGACGGTGCGTCAGGTGAATGGCGGTGCGCGCCGGACTCTCCAGCACCCCGAACTCATAGTTGACCCCGAGCCCGCGCCACAGGACGAAGGCCTCGCCGAAGTCCGTCGGCGGCCACCATTGGCCCTGACAGGTCGGAAAATCCGGGCAGGCCAGCGCGGCGTAGTTGGCGCTCGTCCAGCCGCCCAAGGCAATCTGGACGATCAGCAAGCCCAGCGCGCCGACCGCGGAGAGACCGAACCCGTAGCGCGCGCCCGGGGCGCGACGGGGCCAGTCCGCGCCCGCGAGATACAGCCACCACAGGAGCGAGAGCGTGGCAAACCCGCCGAGCAGGTGGGCCAGCACGATCACCGGCTTGAGCTGGAGGGTCACGGTCCACATCCCGAGCAACGCCTGAAACACCACCAGCGCGGCGAGCACGGCCGGCAGCACTACCGGTTGGCGCGGATCGCGCCGGTTGGCGAGCGCCAACGCGAGCAAGATCGCAATCAGCAACCCGAGCGCTCCCGCGAAGTAGCGGTGGATCATCTCCTTCCAAGCCTTGGCGGCCTCGACGGGTCGATCCGGGAAGGCCCGGGCCGCGTTCGCCACCTCGTGCTCGGCATCCGGGACACCCAGATGTCCGTAGCAACCCGGCCAGTCCGGGCACCCCAGCCCGGCATCGGACAGGCGCACGTAGGCACCTAGCATCACCACCCCCAGGGCGAGCAGGAAGGCCGCGCCGACGACGCGCAGAAACCACCCGTACATCGCGGAGCTAGCCAATGCGGGACACCTTGAGCAAGCGCTGCAGGTCCTTCACCACGCCCTTGGTCGTGGACTCCGGCCCGTAACGCAACACGAGATTGCCGAGGGGATCGAGCAGGTAGGCGTACCCCGCGACCGCGCCACCTCCGAAGGCCGCCCGCTGTGGCTCGACCGCCTCGCCCGGAACGCGCGCCGACCACATCAGCGGATGCTGCCCCTTGATCGGCCCAATGGACTCGGCGGCCGCCTGATCGAGGGCGAGATACCCATACTGGACGCGCACGAGCTCACGTCCCAGCATCGCGTGGGCTTGCCGCAGCTTGAACATGGCCGCCTGGCACTCCAGCCGGCAATCGCCCTCGGCCACGAACAGCAGGGTCCACTTGTGGCGCAACCGCTCAACCGGCACCGTTTGCCCCTCCGCATCGACTGCCACGAAGAACTCAAGCGGCCGGATCGGCTCGAGCAGCTCGCCGTGGTTGACCCGCGTAGCTGGCCGCCAGATATCGAGGTTTGCATACAGGTAGACCGCGAGCAGCAGCGGCAGCAGGAACGCGGAAAACACGCCGAGCATCAGCCAGCGGCCACGCCTCACCCCGGCCGGCTGAACATCTGCCGCCGACTGACGACCTTCAGAACTCATGCTGATCATCTTTTCGTCCGGCCCCTCCCCGCATGGCCACCACCACTATGATCACCACCAATGCCGCCGCCAGCCCAAACCACTGTAGGGCGTAGCCGACGTGGCGCTCCGGCCCCGTGCCGAGCGTCTTCCACTCGCGCAGGTAGCCATCTTCAGCCGCCGGTTCGAGCCGGATCACCACCGGCAGCAGGGCATAACCCAATCGTTCGCTCATGGCTGGAAAGTCGAGGTACTGCACGACCCGCGGCCATCCCGGCGTGCCGCCATCGAGGCTCCCGAGCCGGTAGCCCGTGCCCAGCGGCACGTACACCTGACCGGACACGCGCCGCGGCGACGCCCCGACCCGAACATCCGGAAGCAACTGCCGCGTCTGCCCCTGGGCGACCCAGCCGCGGTCGACGAGCACCGCCCACGGTGTCTCCCGCAGGCGCAACGGCGTGAGCACGTGATACCCCGCGCGTCCGTTGACCACCTGGTTGTCGAGGAGGAACTGATGCCCCCCGTCGTAGGCGCCCTCCACGAACACCGCGTGGTACCGCAGCCGGGCGTAATCCGTCGCCGCATCGACCGGGAGCGGTACCGCGGCGGCACGGCTCGCGGCATCAAACTCCTCGAGCAGCGAGCGCTTGTATGCGGCCCGCTGGAGCTGCCAGGTCCCGAGCCCGAGCAGCACACCGAGCGCGATGCCCACGAGCACACAGGATCGCCAGCCAGGACACACGTGCATGAGGGTGATCGAGGGAAATCCACTCGCGAGCAGGGTTCTTCGACTATACTGCGACAGTTTTATGACAGTCGAGGTATGCCGCCGTGGTCGTCAAGCTCATCGTGATCGCTTTGCTCATCGTGATCCTCGGCAGCCTGGGTTCCGCCATGTTCTATCTGTTGCGCGACCGGGGAGAAAGCAACCGCACAGTGCAGGCCCTCACGGTGCGCATCGGTCTATCTTTTCTCGCCTTTCTGATCCTGATGGGCGGCTACTTCCTCGGCTACATCCAGCCCCATTCACCTTTCCCCCACTGAATTCGAACGATGCGTGTACCCGGCTCACAGCCAGTACACGAAGATGAACAGCCCGAGCCATACCACGTCGACGAAGTGCCAGTACCAGGCAGCCGCTTCGAAGGCAAAGTGCTTCCTCGGTGTGAAATGCCCTTTGAGCGCGCGGACGAGCATCACCGTCAACATGATCGCGCCGATCGTCACGTGCAAGCCGTGGAAGCCGGTGAGCATGAAGAAGGTCGATCCGTAGATGCCGGTCGTGAGCTTGAGGTTCAGCTCGTGATAGGCATGGAGGTATTCGTAGGCCTGCAGACTCAAAAACAGCACCCCGAGCGCAATCGTGACAACGAGCCCCAGGATCAGGTGGTTGCGCCGTCCCTCCTTCAAGCCCCAGTGTGCCCAGGTCAGCGTCGCGCCCGAGGTCAGCAGGATCAGCGTATTCAGGGCCGGAATACCCCACGCCTCCATGTGCGTGAATTGCCCACCTACTGCATCCGGGCCGTTGGTTGGCCACGCGGCCTCGAACCCGGGCCAGAGAACGGCGTGGGTCGCCGCCTCGGCCCCGGCCCCGCCCAGCCAGGGCACGGCGAGCTGCCGCGCGTAGAACAGCGCGCCAAAGAAGGCGGCGAAGAACATCACCTCGGAGAAGATGAACCAGAACATCCCCCAGCGGAAACTGCGGTCCACCTGATCGTTGTAGGCGCCTGCCTCGCTCTCGTGCACCACGGTCCCGAACCAGCCGAACATCATGACCAGCGTGATCGCGAGCCCGGCGAGCATCATGTAGCTGCCCGTTCCCGCGCCGTTCAGGAACAGGGAAAACCCGACGAGCAGCGTGGTGAGCCCGATCGAGCCGACGATGGGCCAGTGGCTGCCATGCGGGACGTAGTAGTGGTCGGTCGAGGCGTGCGTGTGAGCCATGACTATCCTCCGGTGGAACTGCTGGCAGCCGGTCCGGCTGGCGCGCCAGCCGACTGAGTGACGTCGAAAAAGGTATAAGCCAACGTGACGGTGTGGATCTTCCGCGGCAGCTTCGGATCGACGACGAAGCTCACCGGCATCAGCCGCCGCTCGCCGCCCGCGAAGCTCTGCCGCGTAAAGCAGAAGCACTCCGTCTTGTTGAAATACAGCGATGCCTGCCCTGGCATCACGCTCGGCACGGCCTGCCCGACCATGGCCGCGGGCTTGAGGTTGCGCGCCACGAAATGCGTCGTGTAGACCTTGCCCGGATGAACTTCCATCTCGAACTGCTCGGGCGCGAACTCCCAGGCCATACCCTGGTTGAGGGTGGCCACGAACTGCACGCGAACAGTGCGCGACTCATCCACCGCAAAGTCCGCCTGCTGCGCCGTCTTCACGCGGCTCGTGTTGCCGTTGAGGCCGGTGATGTCGCAGAACACGTTATAGATCGGCACCATGAGATACCCGAACCCAAACATGCCGACACCGAGCAGCGCAAGGCGTGTAGCCGTGGACCGGGGCGAGCGGGGAGTCTCCCGGGTCATGGCTACTTACCCGCCACCATGAAGATGAACCCGGCGTAAAAGCCGAGTGCGATCAACGCGAGCATGGCCACCGTGAGTTGGATCCGGCGCCGGTTTCGCGTATCAGACATGAGCATCATCAGCACTCCCAACGGACCGGCAACCGCGCGCAAGCGGCCCCGGCACACACGATCTCAACGCACCTGGGGTGGCACCGTGAAACTGTGGTACGGCGGCGGTGAGGGCAGTGTCCACTCGAGCCCGCGCGCGCCTTCCCAGACCTGCGCGGTGGCCTTCTTGCCGCCCCGCACCGTCTGGATCACGACATACAGGAACAACAGCTGCGAGAGGCCGAAGCCAAACGCCCCAATCGTCGCGATCTCGTTGAACCCCGTGAACTGCGTGGCGTAGTCCGGGATGCGGCGCGGCATGCCCGCCAGCCCGATGAAGTGCATCGGAAAGAAGGTCAGATTGACGAAGATCGTCGACAGCCAGAAGTGCCACTTGCCGAGCGTCTCGTTGTACATGTGACCGGTCCACTTCGGCAGCCAGTAGTAGGCCGCGGCCATAATTGAGAACACCGCACCCGGCACCAGCACGTAATGGAAGTGCGCCACCACGAAATACGTGTCGTGGTACTGGAAATCCGCCGACGCAATGGCCAGCATCAGGCCCGAGAAGCCCCCGATGGTGAACATGACGACGAAACCGAGCGCGAAGAGCATCGGCGTTTCAAAGGTCATTGAGCCGCGCCACATCGTCGCCACCCAGTTGAACACCTTCACCCCGGTCGGCACCGCGATCAGCATGGTGCTGAACATAAAGAACAACTCGCCGGCCAGCGGCATACCCACCGTGAACATGTGGTGCGCCCAGACGATGAAAGAGAGGAACGCGATCGAAGCGGTCGCGTAGACCATCGAGCTGTAGCCAAACAGCGGCTTGCGCGCGAAGGTCGGGATGATCTGCGAGATCACGCCAAACGCTGGGAGAATCAGGATGTAGACCTCCGGATGCCCAAAGAACCAGAAGATGTGCTGGAACATCACCGGATCGCCCCCACCCGCGGCCGAGAAAAAGCTAGTGCCGAAATACTTGTCCGTCAGCAGCATCGTCACCGCGCCGGCGAGAACGGGCATAGTCGCGATCAGCAGGTAGGCCGTGATAAGCCACGTCCAGACGAACAGCGGCATCTTCATCAGCGTCATGCCGGGTGCGCGCATGTTGAGGATGGTCGCCACGACGTTGATCGAGCCCATGATCGACGACAGGCCCATGAGGTGGATGGCAAAGATCACGAACGGCAGCGCATCCCCAGTTTGCAGCATCAGCGGCGGATACATCGTCCAGCCGCCCGCTGGGCCACCCCCCGGCATGAAGATGGTGGACAACAGCATCGCAAAGGCGAATGGCAGTATCCAGAAGCTCCAATTGTTCATCCGCGGCAGAGCCATGTCGGGGGCGCCGATCATCATCGGAATGAGCCAGTTCGCGAGCCCCGTAAATGCAGGCATCACGCCTCCGAAGATCATCACCAGGGCGTGAATGGTCGTCATCGAGTTGAAGAACTGGGGCTCGACCACCTGCAGGCCCGGCTGGAACAGCTCGGCGCGAATGACGAGCGCCATCAGCCCGCCCACGAAGAACATGATCAACGCGAACCACAGGTAGAGCGTGCCGATGTCCTTGTGGTTGGTGGTGAACAACCAACGCTTGATGCCGCTGGGATGCTCTTCGTGGTGATCGTCGACGACTACCGCGCTCATGAATGGCTACCCTCGTGCTGGTTACTGTCTCAGGGATTTGATCTGCTTCGGCTCAACGACATCGCCCACCGCGTTGCCGAGGGCGTTGCGCTGGTAGGTCACCACCGCGGCCAGATCGACGTCGCTCAACTGCTTGGCGAAGGCCTGCATCGCGGTGCCCGGCTTGCCATGCATCACGATCGCGATGTGCGCATCCGCGGGGCCGGTGGCGACCGGGCTGCCCGTGATGGCCGGAAAGACCCCTGGCACGCCGCCGCCGTTGGCCTGATGGCAGGCCGCGCAGTTCGTCTTGTAGACCTGCTCGCCCTTGGCGATGAGATCCTGCTTCGACCACGCACGATCGGCCTCATTGGCAAGCGCCTTGGCCGCGGCCGCCTGCTCGGCCTTCCAGTCCAGCCAGCCCTTTTCATCCTTCGCGACGACAACGACGGGCATGAAGCCGTGGTCCTTCCCGCACAGTTCGGTGCATTGGCCGCGATACGTGCCGGGCTCGTCCACGCGCGTCCAGGCCTCGTTGATGAAGCCGGGGATGGCATCCTTCTTCACGGCGAGATCCGGCACCCACCAGGAATGGATCACGTCATTGGCCGTCAGGAGGAAGCGCACTTTCTTCCCAGCCGGGATCACCAGCGGCTTGTCTACCTCGAGCAGGTAGTACTCACCCTTGGCGGCGCGGTTCTCGATCTGCTCGCGCGGCGTGGCAAGGTTGCTGAAGAAACTCACGCCCTTGAGGTCGCCATCCATGTACTCGTACTGCCACTTCCACTGGTAGCCCGTGACCTTGACGGTGAGATCGGCGCTGCTGGTGTCCTCCATCGCAATGAGCGTCTTGGCCGCCGGTATTGCCATGCCGACGAGGATCAGGAAGGGCACGACCGTCCAGGCCAACTCCACCGAGGTGCTTTCGTGGAAGTGCGCCGCCACATGCCCCTTCGACTTGCGATGCTTGACGATCGAGTAGGCCATCGCACCGAAGACCAGCACGCCGATGGCGCAGCAGATCCAGAAGATCAGCATGTGCAGCCCGTGGACCTCGCGACTGATCTCGGTAAAGCCCCGCGGCATGTTCAGCGCGTAGTCGGCGAGCGCAGCCTGAAAAGGAACGAACGACGTCGCGATGAGCGACGCGGCGGTAGAAACCGACCATTTCATCAGAAAACAGCCTCCTCGATATCAACGCCTTGCATGGTCCATTTCACCCTCCACCAGCGCGCGCATCACCCGATGCAGCCCCTGAGCGCGCACCAGAGCTGCCAGCGCTCTTCTTCCGTGAGAAACGCACCCACCTCGACCTGCCGACCCGCCGACCGCAACAAAAGCCGCGACGGGTGACCGCGGAGTGGCGCGCTGAGCAGTAACACCTGCGTCCAACGTCGCGGAAAGACACAACTGCACTCCGGCCCTGACCGCCCGACTTCCACCCTGACGAGATCGTCATCGATGGTCACGACCTCTTGTGTCTCGGCCCTGCGCAGGCAGCAGCGACAGACCCACACCAACACCGCGAGCTCCAGACCCGTAAAGGGCAACACCAGCCAGTAGCCCAACCAAGCAAACCCACCGGCAATGCCGCCACCGACGACCGTCAAGCCCCCTGCGCACCACCAAAGGCCGCTCCGGCTGATCGACGCATTCGGCCTTAGCACGATCCGAGTCACACACTCATCCTCACCGGACATCGGCATTGACGAGAACCAAGGCAGCAAGTCACGGTGATCGTAGTATAAGGTATAAAAAATCACAACACAGAGAACTTTATATAGAAAATGGCTAATATATCCATACTTTTATCCTCAGGCCGTCACAATATAACTATAATTATATATTAATCAAATACTTATAAAAATTGACGTATATCAATTTAGAAAAATTGATAGCCTCATGAGAACCTTGAGGAGCAAAAAAAGAGTATTTATAAGGCCACAAATCGACTTATCCTAGATAATGTCATGGATTTTCCATGGATGCAGCGGCAAGGGCTCCGTCGCGGCCAAGCGCGACGGCTCGAGGAGAGGTGCTTGAGCTAGGCGTGCGTACGGCAGCGACGATGCACGCGAGGGTAAGTCAGGCTCGCCAGTCACACCACCCGGCACGCGCGGTGTCGACTGACCCCTGCAATCAGCCTTTACGCGCCCGATCGAGCAGACGCTCGCGAAGCGGGGCGGAGAGCGGCGGGTCGCCGAGCCAGATGCCGAAGTACAGGCGCGCGAACTCGGGGTCTTCGAAGCGGATGACGGGCTGGCCGTTGAAGTGCAAGGACATTCCGCTCGTCGATGCGTGACACAGGCGGTACTCATCGCCCGG
This sequence comes from uncultured Thiotrichales bacterium, assembly GCA_964430355.1. Classification (GTDB taxonomy): domain Bacteria; phylum Pseudomonadota; class Gammaproteobacteria; order UWMA-0217; family UWMA-0217; genus CAYSFW01. The sequence goes on along the minus strand of CAYSFW010000050.1, from coordinate 31,940 downwards.
CACGACATCGCGGTACGCCGCGTGCAAGCGCGCAAGCTCGTCCTTGAATTGCGCCAGGTGGCGCTCTGAGTGCTGCCGCGCGAGCACGGTCTCGGCGGCTTTCACGAAATCCGAGCGCTTGATCCGCTGGCGGTAGCGCAAGGTCAGGCACTGGCTGTCGGCACCCGAGCCCTCGCCGAATACACCGCTCACATGGAGTGCGGCGTCATACACATCAATCACGCCGAGATAGTAAGCCGTTCCCGACCCGCTCAGGCGCAGCGTTTGCTCGTCCACCTCGATCTGCTCGGGGAAACCGCCCGCCGGGTCAGCCATGGCCGATTGCTCAAGCGGCAGGGCGAGCGCCACCGCCAGGCCAGCGTGCGTCAGACCGTGTTTCATCACGTGCCCTCCCGACGGAAGAACAACAGCACCTCGCCCACCTTGATGCCGAATTTGCTCATGGTTGCGCGATTGATCAGCACATCGTCGCGTTGCAGGAACATCCAGTCGTCGAAGTGAATCTTCCAGGTGCTGCCGCCCGCCTCGATGAGCAGGTCGTACTGCCAGTTCAGCGCCTGACCGTAAGCGCTGCCCTTGGCGAAACCCACCACGTCGCCGGCCCGACCCTCGTAGGCGTGCTCGCCGGTCTTGCGGATCCGCCACACGCGCTCGCTGCGCTCGCCGTCGCTGAATTCGAACGTCTCGCGCAGCACGAACTCATCGCCTTCCCACTGGCCCACGATGTCGACCACGAACTGACGTTTCACCTCCCCCGAACGACCCTGCACGAGCCCCCAGGCGCGGGTCTTGCCCTGGAAGTACTCCTCGATGCGGAACACCGGGCGTGTGTCCTTAAAGTCCTCCGGTCGCATCTGGGCGCACCCCTGCAAAACCGTCAGTCCGAGCATCAGGATCAGGAGCATCAAGTGACGGTACATAGCCACCTCCGTAGTTCGATTCGGTTCGCAGGCGTTCGAGCGCCTTGGCGTCGATCGGGAAGCGCCACATCAACGCGACGGCGCCCAGCTTGATCAGCGCAGGCAGCAGACTGTAGGTCAGGGCGAGCGCCCCCAGCGCCTCGGGCACGTTCACCGCGTCGGCCCGGAATCCGGCTGCAGCTAGCAGTGGGAAGGAGACGCCCACCGCGAACGCGAGTGCCAGCTTGGTGACCATGCCCCACAGGCCGAACAGCAGCGCAGCGCGTTGCCTGCGATGGCGCAGGGCGTCTGCCTCGATGACGTCTGCCTGCATCGCGGCCGGCAGCGCCACGTCAGCCCCCAGGGTCAGTCCCGTCAACACGCAGATGACCGCGAAAATCGCCACCTGCCCCGCGCCGACCACCCATGGCACCGTGGCAAACACCCCCGCGCAGAACAGCATCGCCACGCACCACGTCCGATGCTTGCCAAAGTGCCTCGACACGCGCCACCACACCGGCAAGCCCAAGATCCCGGACACGAAATAGGCGATCAGGAGCGGCCCAGCCCAATCGTCCGAACCGACGACGTGACCGACGAACAACAGAAAAAGCGTGGCCGGAATCCCGTTGGCCAGCCCATTCAGGAAGTAAGCCAGCATGAGACGGCGTAAGGCGGCATGGCCCGCGATCGCTCGCCAAGCGCCGGATCCTTGCGCCTCCCCAGGGGCGGCCACGGCGCGAGGCAACTCGGGCACCAGCGAGGCCGCGAACAGAGCGGCGGGCAAGAGGAGCCAAGGCAGCGTGTCCGCGTAGAGCGCCAGCGTCGCCCGCTGGTCACCTGCAACCCCCATCAGCGTGGGGCCCACCAGCGCAAGCAGTGTGCCGGCGAGGACGAAGGCCTCACGCGCGGCTGCGAGCCGGGTGCGCCCGTCGTATCGGCCTTCGAGCTCCGCGCCCCACGCCAGGTACGGCACTGAGAGCAGCGTCCAGCCGAGGTAGGTGAGAAACGCCGCCAGCCCGAGCGAGACGAGATCCGGGTGCGCCGCAGGGCGAAACAGCCAGAATACGCCCGCAAGCAACACGGGCATGCCGAGCAACATCAGCGCCTTGCGCCGGTACCGGCCCGGCCAGTGGTCACTCGCCCAGCCCACGAGGGGATCGGTGATGACATCCAGCACACGAGCGGCGAGCAGAACGGCCCCCACCCCGGCGAGGCTCAACCCCAGTTCTCCGGCGTAAAACCCAGGCACGTACGCGTAGAGCGGCAGGCCGAGCAACGCCAGTGGGGCGGCGGGAAGCCCGTACGCAATCAAGCGGCCCGCGCTCGATGCTGAGGTCACGGCTTTTCGAGCACCATCTGCACGACATCGATCTGGCGTGCGCGGAACCCCGCCTCGCAGAACGCGAGGTAGTAGCGCCACATGCGCCGGAAGCGCTCGTCGTAGCCGTTCGTGTCCAGCCAGGCCGTCGCGTCGTTGAAGCGCTCGTGCCAGCGTCGCAGCGTTTCCGCATAGTCGAGGCCGAATGCCGTCTCCAGCTCTATATCAAAACCCGCCTCCGCGGCCAGTTCGCGCAGATGCGAACGGGTCGGGAGCATGCCGCCGGGAAAGATGTAGGTCTGGATGAAGCCCCCGGGGTTGCGGGAATACTCCGCCCAGCCCTGCTCATCGATGGTGATCACCTGCAGGGCCGCGCGGCCACCGGATTTGATGACACGCCGGAGGGTCGCGAAATACTCCCGCCAGTACGCCTGCCCCACCGCCTCGAACATCTCGATGGAGACCACGTGATCGAACTGCTCCGTGACCTGCCGGTAATCGAGCAGGCGCAGGTCCACTCGATCCGCGAGCCCCGCGCGGTCCATGCGGGCCCGCGCGTAAGCGAGCTGTTCGCGCGAGAGGGTGATGCCCGTGACCCCCATTCCCCACTGCGCCGCGACCTCCGCAAACCCGCCCCAGCCACAGCCGATCTCCAGGATGTGCTCACCGGGCGCCGGATCGAGCGCATCGAGCAGCCGTTCGTACTTGCGGCGCTGCGCCGCCTCGAGGGACTCCTCCGGGTCGCCGAAGCAGGCCGCGGAGTAGGTCATCGACGCATCCAGCCACTCACCATAGAAGGCGTTGCCCAAGTCGTAGTGGTGTGAAATGTTGCGGCGACTTCCGCGCAGCGAGTTGCGCCGCAGCGCATGACGGGCGCGCGCCGCGAGGCGAAACCACAGGGCCCGGCTTGCCTGCCGGTGCAGTGCGTCCGAGTTCATCGCAAGCACATACAGGAGCTGCGCAAGGTCGGTGCTGCTCCACTCCCCGGCCATGTAGGACTCGGCAAAACCAATGTCGCCACGCGTGGCGAGCCGGCGCATCAGCCGCAAGGGGTGGTGCAGCGCGATGCTTGCTAGCGGCCCGCCGGCCGTGCCGCCGAACTCGAAGCTCGACCCGTCCGGAATCTCCACGCGCAACCGGCCAAACGTCAGCCGCTCGAGGGGTGCCAGCAGTGGCCGCAGGTGGTGCGGCACGCCGCCACTCCCGCGGCCCTTGAGCGTCAGAATTTCAGCACTCATCGACTCACCTCATGCAACGGCGCGGGCGGCTTGCGATGGAACGGCGCGCCGCGCAGCCAGATTTTCAGGGCCTCCCAGTGGATGCCGGCGATCACCTTGAAGGTCATCAAAGGCGTGCGCAGCAACTCCAGCAGCAGGTGTCGGGTGGAAAACGTCCGCGCCTCCCCGGACTGCACCGCGACCAGCATGAGGCGGTCGCCCGCGTACTCGCGTATCACGATGCGCAGCGACGCATCAGGGCGCGAGAGTCGGAAGTGGTATTCGGCATCCATGCCGATGAACGGAGAGACGTGGAACGATTTGGAGCGGTGAGCGCGCACTGGCCAGCTCGCCGGACGGTCGGTCCAACCGCCGAGCAGGTAACAGTGGCGCTCGCCAAACGTGTTACGGACCGCGCAGATAACGGCCTGGAGCCGTCCATTGCGATCCTCGCAATACCAGATCGACAGCGGGTTGAAGGCATAGCCGAGCACCCGCGGGAAGCACAGCAGACGTACGCGCCCGCCGTTCGGGTCGATGCCGTTTTCGGTGAGCAGCCGGTTGGCCCAGTCGCGGGCGCTGACGGCAGCGTCACGCGTGTGGTCAGCGTCGTAGAAGCTGAGCAGATTGAAGCGGTTGCGAGAGAAAATGGCGCTGTCACGCGCTGCCTCGTCGATGCGGTCGATGTCCAGCAGGACGCTGAACACCCGGTAGACGAAGCGGTACTGCACCGGAAACAGGCGCCGGTGCATGACCTCGCAACGGTAGATGCGCGCAGCCTCGCTCATGCGGGCGACAGCGCAGAGCCAGGGGTGATCAGCGCGCGCGAGGCACGCACGGCCGCTTCGCTCCAGGGCAGCGTCGCGCCGAGCGCCTGGGCGACCTCGACGGCGGCCCGGAAGCCGTCTTCATGGAATCCGTAGCCCATCCAGGCGCCCGCGAACCAAGTACGCCGCCGGCCCTGGATCTCATCCAGCCTACGCTGGGCACGCAGCGCGGGCAGGTCGAACACCGGGTGATCGTAGACCATCTCGGCCTCTACGAGCTCGTCGCGCGGAGGGCGGTGTGGGTTCAGTGTCACAAAGAAGCTCGTGTCGGTGTCGAGCCGTTGGAGCGAGTTCATCCAGTAGGTCACCGAAACCGGCCGCGACGCGGCCACGCCCCGCGGTGCCAGGTAATTCCACGACGACCACACGGCACGCCGCCGCGGCATCAACGAGCTGTCGCGGTGCAGGTAAACTTGGTTGGGCTGGAAGCGGAACGCGCCCAGGATGGCGTGCTCTTCAGCACTGGCATCGGTGAGCAGGGCGAGTGCCTCGTCGGCGTGGCAGGCGAGCACCACGGCGTCGAACACGTGGCTCTCGCCGTCGGCCGTGGTCACCGTCACGCCATCGCCATGCCGAGTAACGGCGTATGCCGGACAGTCGATCCAGACGCGGTCGCCGAGCTGGGCGCGCATGGCGCGAACGTACGAGCGACTGCCGCCCCGGAGCGTTCGCCACTGGGGACGACCCTCGAGCTGGACCAGACCGTGGTTACGGAAGAAGCGCAGGAAGCTGACCGTCGGGAACTCCGCCATCTGCTCGCGCGGACACGACCAGATCGCGGCGGCCATCGGCAGCAGATACCGATCCCGCAACTCGTCACCCAGCCGCTCCTTCCACAGCCACTCTCCAAGACTCAAGGACTCGTCGCAGCCCTCGTCGAGCGCGCGCAACGCCGCGCGGTTGAAGCGCAGGATATCCCGGAGCATTCGCCAATGCCCCCAGCGGAACAGGTTGGCGGGCTGCGCGAACAGCGTGAAAAGACTCGTCCCGCCGTACTCGATCTCGCCGTCTCCGATCGAGACCGAGAACGACATGGACGTTGGGTCGTCGCCCAAGCGTAGGTGGTCGAACAGGGCGGTGAGCAGTGGATAGTTCGGACGATTGAACACCATGAAACCCGTGTCAATCGCCACCGGGCGCCCCTCGTGGGCTACTTCCATGGTGTGGGTGTGGCCGCCCAAGTAGTCATTGCGCTCGAACAACGTGACGCGGTGGTTGCGACTGAGCAACCAGGCGGCCCCCAGGCCCGATATGCCGGATCCGATGACGCCGATGTTGAGCGAACTGCTTGACCCCATGGCAACCACCTTTTTGCATTTGATGAGATTATGTTTACTTCATTTTTTGTTCGTTGTATACAGTTGCACATCTCGACACGATAATTTTTGCTCACTGACGAGGAGGAACAGGCAACATGATGCACCGAACGACGCTGGCACTCATGACGGCTGTATCAATTTTGTCCACATCTGACGTCGCCTCGGGCCCTACCTGCCCGCCGTTGCTCGACTACGAGGTGCGGCCGCTCGCCGGCGGCCAGCCAGCCAAACTGTGCGATGCGTACAAGGGCAAGGTGCTGCTCGTCGTGAACACCGCCAGCAAGTGCGGGTTCACTTACCAGTACGAAGGGCTTGAACGCCTGTATCGGGAATACAAGGACCGCGGGCTCGTCGTGCTCGGCTTCCCCTCTAACGACTTCGGCAATCAGGAGCCCGGCACTGAGGCGCAGATCCAGGAGTTCTGCCGACTGACCTATGGCGTGGAATTCCCGATGTTTGCAAAGACCCGGGTGGTCGAGGGGGCGGCGGACCCGCTCTACCGGGCGCTCGCGAAGGCCGCTGGCGGTGACTACCCGCGCTGGAACTTTCATAAGTACTTGATAGACCGAGAGGGACGCCTGGTGAGCAGCTTCTCGAGCGAGGTGGAACCCTACGACCGCCGGCTCCTCGGGGCCCTAGAGAAACTGCTTTGAGCGGCACGACGGCACCACGCCCCCGCTGCGCCTGTATCGTCGGCGCAAGCCGCGGTCTGGGTTATGCCATCGCGCGCCGTCTGCGCGCCGAGGGCTGGTCGGTGATCATCTCGGCACGCGACGGCGAACGACTGGATCGAGCGGCAGCTGCGATCGGAGCGCAGGCGGTGGCGATCGACGTGACCCATCGTCCGTCGGTAGCGCAGGCCGTAGAAGCGATGTTTGCCGGGCCGCTGACGCCAGACACGGTGATCCTCAACGCCGCTGACTACCGGCCCATGCCGCTCGATGACTTCGACATCGATCTCTTCGAGCGGCTGGTGCAGACCAATTACCTCGGCGTCGTCTACGCGCTCGGCAACGTCCTGCCCCGACTGCGCGAGCACGGCGGCGGCCAGGTGCTGGTCACTGCGAGCGTCGCCGGCTACCGCGGCCTGCCGCTCGCCGCCCCCTACTCGGCGACCAAGGCGGCGCTGATCAATCTGGTCGAATCCCTTGCACCGGAGGCCGAGCGCCAGGGCGTGCGCCTGCGCTTGATCAACCCGGGTTTCGTGCGCACCGAGCTCACGGCAAAGAACCGCTTTCCCATGCCGTTCATACTTGAAGCTGACGCAGCGGCGCAGCGCGTGGTGCGCGCAATCGACGACAGGCGCTTCGAGATCGCCTTTCCCCGCCGCCTGGTCTACCCGCTGAAGCTCCTGCGCTGCCTGCCCTACCGCCTGTTCTTCGCGGTCACGCGCCGCATGGTGGCCCGATCATGAGCCTGCAAGCCTACATCGACCTGTTCAGCGCCTTGACGCCCGCCGACGTGGAGCGCTTCCCAGAGGTTTTTGCACCCGACGCGCGGTTTCGCGACCCGTTCAACGACGTGCGCGGCGTGCCGGCGATTCAGGCCGTCTTCCGGCACATGTTCCGCACCTGTGTCGAGCCCCGATTCGTGGTGCTTGGTCACGCGCCCAACGGCGACTCGGGCTACATCGAGTGGGTCTTCCACGCCCGCGTGCGCGGCCAGCCAGTGCGCATCGAGGGCATGAGCCGCGTGCGCTTCGACGCTGATTGGCGGGTGTTCGAGCATATCGACCACTGGGACGCAGCCGGGCAGGTCTACGAACGCATTCCGGGGCTGGGGACGCTGCTGCGCTGGCTGCGGAGACGCCTGTCGGTGCAGGACACATAGTCCGCTACAAAACTTATACACTAGCGGCACTTTGCTCATGGACCACGACTGGAACACCCGGATGAATGACACCGCACCTGATTCTGCCAGCGTCCAAACACCGCGCGACGCCGTGTACCGTATCGGCGCCGTGGCCAGGTTGACTGGCATCACGCCCAACACCCTGCGCATCTGGGAACGCCGATACCGAATCGTGGAACCGGGGCGCACCCCCAAGGGCGGCCGGCTGTACAGCTCTGACGACATCACACGGCTGGCGTTGATCAAGGTGCTGGTCGACCGCGGTGATGCGATCAGCTCGGTAGCCAACCTTTCGCTCGCCGAACTCAAGGTGCGCCTGGCGCAGCGCCAGCGCGTCGCCGAAACGCAAGCGTCCGGTCTCGAACCCCGCTCCGTGTGCGTCGTCGGCCCTGCACTCGCCATGCAGGTGCGGCAGGCGCCGACACCACCCGAGCACATCACCCTGGTTGGAATCTTCGACTCCCTGCGCGATTTCCAGCATGCGCCACCCGCCTGCGAACTCCTGGTCGTGGAGGTGCCCGCCCTTGATCCTCCGCAGCTCGAACTGCTCAAACGCGTGTTTGAGGGCAGTCGCGCCGCCGCGCTGCTCGTGCTCTATGCCTTCGCCAACCAGCCAACGCTCGAAGCCGCTCGCCAGCTGGGATTCACCCTCGCCCGCGCACCACTGCGTCCCGCGGAACTGTGGGACCTGACCGCGACACTGCGCGCACCCGAAGCGCCCGGCCGCGCCGCCGAGGCGTCCCAGGCAATTCCAGCGCGACGGTTCAACGACTCGCAACTCGCGCGGTTCGCGGCCGCTAGCGTGCGCATCACCTGCGAGTGCCCACACCACCTCGCGGACATGATCCGCACGCTGGTTGCCTTCGAGGACTACAGCCAGCGCTGCGAACACCGCAACGCCGAAGACGCCGAGCTGCACGCGTACTTACACGCGAGCACGGCGCGCGCCCGTGCGATCCTCGAGCAGGCGCTGGCCCGCGTCGCCGAGGTAGAAGGCATCGACTACTGAAGGCCCGCCATCCACCCACCACCCGGAACGTCAGACCATGCAAAACGTCGTACCCATCGCACCCATCGAGACGCGGCGCAGCGCCGCTTCGGACATCGACGCCGTAGCCGCCTTCATCGAGCGTTGCTGGAAAGAGAGCTACGCCTCGCTGCTGCCCGCCGAGACCTTGCGCTCGCGCGATCGCGCAACCTGGCGCACGATCGTGGAGGACTCGATCGCTCGCGGCTGGGTGGCCGAGCAGGGCGGACGTATCGTCGGTTATGCCGACCGCAGCCTGAACAACATCGACAACCTGTGGGTCGACAACGGCTACCGGCGCCGCGGCATCGCCCGCCGCCTGATCCGAGCCCTGTGCGACGACATGCGCGCGCGCGACTTCGCGAATGCCCAGATCGGCATCGAATCGCGCAACCGGGAGGGCTGCCGGTTTCTCGAGCACTGCGGGTGGACGCCGATCGGCGACGAAGCCCTGCGGGTGGGGGCTGAAACGGTCGGCGTGCGGGTCTACACCCGGAAAACGGCCTCAGAGTGACCGCAGCTCCGCCCAACGCCCGGCCTGGCTCTCACTTCACCGGCCGCAGGGGCACCCAGCGCTCAGGCTTCGGCGACGGCGCGGGAGCAGCGGGTGCCCAGCCGTGACCGTAGACGACCTCGTACGTGGTCGGCAGTCGCCCCTCTGCGTCTCGGAATGACTCGTAGGCCGAGGTGAGCGCCTTGAGCGTCTGCCTGCCCGTGAGACCGGGTGCACGCGACGGCGATGCGTTGTGGGCGCCGATGGATTTCAGGTCACGCATGAGGTCGAGGAGCTCGCGGTAGGTCACGGTGAGCACCTCCATGTCCATCACCGGGTCGCCAAACCCGGCGGCCAGCAGCGCATCCCCCACGTCGTGCATGTCCAGGAAGCCGTGGACGTGCGGCCGCGCATCTACGCGCGCCCACGCGGCGCGTAGTTCTTTCAGCGTATCCGTGCCAAAGCTCGTGAACAGGAACAGGCCGCCGCGCCCCAACACCCGGCGCACCTCGGCAAAGTAGGGCTCAAGCGGCACGCACCACTGCAGCATGAGATTGGAGACGACCAGATCAAACCCGCCGTCGGCGAACGGCAAGGCACGTGCATCGGCGCAGGCTGCGAGGGGCCGCCGCCACCAGTGGTGACGGTCGCGGGTGCGCCGTGCCATCGACCAGGCGAGATCGACCGCGGCGACACGCGCCCGTGGGTAGCGCTTGAGCAGCGCCTGGGCGCAGTGGCCGGTGCCCGACCCGAGGTCGAGCACGCGCGCGGGCTGCAACTTCACGTAGTCGAGCCGCTCGAGCAGCCGATCGCCCACCTCGCGCTGCAACGCGGCCGCGGCGTCGTAGGTTGCCGCGGCGCGCTCGAACGAACGCCGGACGTGTGGACGGTCCAGCGGACCAGATGCTTCGTCATGCACCGAAATGACTCTCCAAGGCCGCCACCACCGACTGCCGGTGGGACAGGAACGGCGCATGCCCCGCGCCCTGCACCAGGGTGAAGTCAAAGCACGGATTGAGTGTGCGCATCGCGAGCCCTGCCGCCGCCGGCACCAGGCGATCAAGCGCACCAAACACGCCGACAACCGGCATCGGCAAACGGGCGAAGGCCGCCCGCAAATCCCAGTCGCGCAACGCGGCAAGTCCCCCGCGCAGGCCCTCCGGCGTCGGTGGACAGGCATTCACGCGCTGCTGCAGTGCCGCGATCTGCGCCTTGCCACCGCACACGCCCATGAACTGCAGGGCGACGAAGCGCCGCAAGGTGTGCTCGCGCGCGGCCTCGAGGCCGGCCGCGAAGCCCTCGAGCTGGTCCATGGGCAGCGCTGCCGCCCAACCCTCGCGACACACGAACGAGGGCGAACTCGCCACCAACCCGAGCGCCTGCACGCGGTGCGGAAAGCGCTCCGCGAATCGAATGGCCCACAATCCGCCGAGCGACCAGCCCACCCAGACCGCGGTGTCGGGCACTACCTCGGCCAGCGCGTCCAGACCCGCCCCGTCAGCACTCCGACCGTGGCCTGGCAAGTCCACACAGGTCACCCGCCAGCGTGCGGCGAGCGCCTCCACGACCTCGTCCCACACGCCGGAGTGCATGGCCCAACCGTGCAGAAGGATGAGATCCGGCCCGATGCCCGAAGTCGCCACGTGCAGTTGCGGCATGGCGTGCTAGGCTGCTAATACTACGGCGCCACAGGGCGCCACAGAGCGCGTCCCGTAACGCCCGGGCCGCAACGGGTTACGCACCCGACACAAATCGCGTATGTTCGCCCGCATCGACAACGTCCGGTGCCCATCGCTCGGCAAGCGGCAACTCAACACCCGGATCACGTCCGGACCCACTCGGGAATCGCCAAGGTGCTGAACGTCATACTGATTTCGCTTGGATATCTGCTGGGCTCGCTGTCCAGCGCCATTATTACCAGCCGGGTCATGGGTTTGCCAGATCCGCGCAGCGAGGGCTCGGGCAACCCCGGGGCCACCAACATGCTGCGCACCGCCGGCAAGAAGGCCGCGGTCATCACCTTGATCGGGGACCTCATCAAGGGCGTCGTCCCGGTGCTGCTTGCCCAGGCGCTGGGGTTGAGTTTCACGGTGCAGCTTTTGGTCGCGCTGGCTGCCTTTCTCGGCCACCTCTACCCCGTGTTCTTCGGCTTCAAAGGGGGCAAGGGGGTCGCCACCGCACTCGGGGTCCTGCTGGCGCTCGACTGGCGCATCGGGCTGCTGTGCCTTGCAACCTGGCTGGCCGTGTTTGCGTTGAAGCGGATCTCCTCGCTCGCTGCGCTCTCTGCCGCCGTGCTCGCGCCCGTCTACATCACCCTGGTCACACACTCTGCACACTTTACGGTGTTCGGCATCGTGCTTGCCGTACTCATCCTGTGGCGCCACCGCACCAACATTCGGCGCTTGTTGACCGGCGAGGAAGCGAAGTCCTGAGTATCGCGACACCGACAGCTCGTGCCGGTTTTGCGACCGCTTGCGAGTGAATTCCACACAATTTTGTGACACTGGCACAGACGCGCCGGATTCGCTATTGTTGGCGGTTCGAGTGCGGTTTCTGGCCTAGGGCGGCAGAAAACGCGGAAATTGTCAAAGTAACCCACCACAAATGATCAGCGGCCCGAGTTTCGGCGCACCTGCGTGGGTATGAGCGAGTCATCAAGAGGTTGAATCTATGAGCGAAGGGCTCCAGGCACCCGAGCACGGTCTCTACAGCGCCCAGCACGAACACGACTCCTGCGGCGTCGGCTTCGTTGCGGACATCAAGAACCGCAAGAGTCACGACATCGTGCGCGACGGGCTGCGTATCCTCGCCTGCCTGACCCATCGCGGCGCCGTGGGCGCCGACCCGCTGGCCGGCGATGGTGCCGGCATTCTGGTGCAGATTCCCGACCGCTTCCTGCGCGAAGCGGTCGCCGCGCTGGGCATCGCCCTGCCGCAGCCCGGCGACTATGCCGTGGCGATGGTCTTTCTGCCGCGTGACGGGGCGGCTCGCGCCACCTGCGAAAAAACGCTGGAGCGTTTCGTGACGGCCGAAGCGATGCAGGTGCTCGGCTGGCGCGACGTGCCCACCGACAACCGCTGCCTCGGCTACAGCGTGAAGCCAAATGAGCCAGTGATCCGCCAGCTCTTTATCGCTCGCGGCAGCTCACTGGCCGATGCCGACGCCTTCGAGCGCAAACTCTACGTCGCGCGCAAACAAACGCATACCGCGATCGCCAAGCTCGGCGAGCCGGCCACGCAGGGGTTCTATATCGCGTCGATGTCCTCGCGCACGTTGGTCTACAAGGGCATGGTGCTCGCCGAGAATATCCCGGTTTACTACAAGGACCTGGACGATGCGCGCTTCGAATCCGCCATCGCCCTGGTGCACCAGCGCTTCTCCACGAACACCTTCCCTTCCTGGGAACTCGCCCAGCCGTTCCGCTACCTCTGCCACAACGGCGAGATCAACACGCTGCGCGGCAACATCAACTGGATGCTCGCGCGCCGACACAACATGCAGTCGAAGATTCTCGGTGCGGACTTGGAAAAGCTCTGGCCGCTGATCGGCGACGGCAAGTCCGACTCGGCGACCTTCGACAACGCGCTCGAACTGCTGGTGGCGGGTGGCTACCCGCTGGCGCACGCAGTCATGATGATGATCCCCGAGGCGTGGCTCGACAATCCGCTGATGGATGCCAAGCGCCGTGCATTCTATGAGTACCACGCGGCGCTCATGGAGCCGTGGGACGGCCCGGCCGCACTCGCCTTCACCGACGGGCGGCAGATCGGCGCCACCCTCGACCGCAACGGCCTGCGCCCGGCGCGCTACCTCATCACCGACGACGACAAGGTCATCATGGCCTCCGAAATGGGCGTGCTGCCGGTCGACGAGGCGCGCATCGTCAAGAAATGGCGCCTGCAGCCTGGCAAGATGTTCCTGATCGACCTCGAGGAAGGTCGCATCATTGATGACACCGAGATCAAGGAGCAGCTCGCCTCGGCCCACCCGTACCAGGAGTGGCTCGACGCAACGCAGATCCGCCTCGAGGACCTGCCGGCCGAAGTCGCGGCCATGCCGCCCGATGCGCAAACCTTGCTCGACCGCCAGCAGGCCTTTGGCTACACGCAGGAAGATCTCAAGTTCTTCCTCAAGCCGATGGCCGTGAGCGGCCAGGACCCGGTAGGCTCGATGGGGCGCGATATCCCGCCCGCCGTACTCTCGCAGCGGCCGAAGGTCCTGTTCGATTACTTCAAGCAGAACTTCGCACAGGTTACCAACCCGCCGATCGACCCGATCCGCGAGGAACTGGTGATGTCGCTGGTCTCCCTGATCGGCCCGCGGCCGAACCTGCTGGCCCTCGACGAAGGCGGCAAGCACATGCGCCTCGAGGTCAGGCAGCCCATTCTCACCAGCGTCGACCTCGAGAAGATTCGCCGCATCGAGCACCACGCGGAGCGTGCCTTCCGCACCTATACGCTGGACATGTGCTACCCGGCGGACGCTGGGGCGTCGGGCATGGAGCCGGCGCTCGAAGCCCTATGCGCGCAGGCCGAGAAGGTCGTGCAAAGTGGATACAACATCCTCATCCTCTCCGACCGCTGCGTGGATGCCGACCACATCGCCATCCCGTCGTTGCTGGCAACAGCCGCGGTACACCATCACCTGATCCGGCAGGGCTTGCGTACCGAGGTGGGCCTGGTAGTCGAGACTGGCGAGGCGCGGCAGGTGCACGACTTCTGCCTGCTCGCCGGCTACGGCGCGGAGGCCATCAACCCTTACCTTGCGCTCGACTCGATCTCCGCGATGCGCAGCGAGCTGCCGCAGGACCTCAGTGAGTACGAGGCGCACAAGCGGTACATCAAGGCCATCTCGAAGGGCGTGCTCAAGGTGATGTCCAAGATGGGCATTTCCACCTACCAGTCCTACTGCGGCGCGCAGATCTTCGACGCCGTGGGGCTGTCGAGCGAGTTCGTGGCCAAATACTTCACGGGCACTTCGTCCGTGATCGAGGGTATCGGTTTGCCCGAGGTGGCCGAGGAAACCGTGCAGCGGCACCGCAGGGCGTACAGCGATGAGCCCGTCCTGCGCGATGCGCTCGACGTTGGTGGCGAACTCGCCTACCGGCTGCGTGGCGAAGAACACGTCTGGACCCCGGAAACGATCGCCACCCTGCAGCACGCCGTGCGCACGGGCGACTATGCCAAGTACAAGGAATACGCCCGGATGCTCGATGAGCCGGGCCGCAAGATCAAAAACCTGCGCAGCCTGTTCCGCTTCAAGTACGACCGGCCGCCGGTACCGCTCGAGGAAGTCGAGCCAGCGAGCGAGATCGTCAAGCGCTTCGCCACCGGCGCGATGTCATTTGGCTCCATCTCGTGGGAGGCGCACACCACGCTTGCCATCGCGATGAACCGCCTGGGCGCCCGATCGAACACGGGCGAGGGCGGCGAGGAGGCCGAGCGCTATAAGCGCCTGCCAAATGGTGACTCGATGCGTTCCGCCGTCAAGCAGGTTGCTTCCGGGCGGTTTGGCGTGACCACCGAATACCTGGTCAACGCCGACGACATCCAGATCAAGATGGCCCAGGGCGCAAAGCCCGGCGAAGGCGGCCAGTTGCCCGGCCACAAGGTCAACGAGTGGATCGCCCGCGTGCGCCACTCCACACCAGGCGTCGGACTGATCTCACCGCCGCCGCACCACGACATCTATTCGATCGAGGACCTGGCGCAGCTCATCCACGACCTGAAGAACGTCAACCCGCGCGCTCGCATCAGCGTCAAGCTCGTCTCCGAAGTCGGCGTGGGCACCATCGCCGCCGGGGTTTCCAAGGCCCATGCGGACCACGTGCTGATTTCTGGCAGCGAGGGCGGCACGGGCGCGAGCCCGCTCACCTCCACCATGCACGCAGGCTCCGAGTGGGAGATCGGCCTTGCGGAGACGCATCAGACACTGGTGCTCAACGACCTGCGCGGCCGTATCGCGGTCCAGGTGGATGGCGGCATGCGCACGGGCCGCGATGTCGTGATCGGCGCGCTGCTGGGCGCCGATGAATTCGGCTTCGGCACCATCGCGCTGATCGCCGAGGGCTGCCTGATGATGCGCAAATGCCATCTCAACACCTGCCCGGTCGGCGTGGCCACACAAGACCCCGAGCTGCGCAAGCGCTTCGTCGGCAAGCCCGAGCATGTGGTCAACTTCTTCATGTTCGTCGCCGAGGAAGCCCGCGAGATCATGGCCGAGCTCGGCTTCCGCACGGTCAACGAGATGATCGGCCGCGTCGACCGGCTCGACGTCGATCACGCCATTGCCCACTGGAAGGCGCGCGGGTTGGACTTCAGCCGGGTGCTCGCCCCGGCGAAGGCCGCGCCCGGCGTGGCCATCTACAACTGCCAGAAGCAGGACCACGGGCTCGAGCGCGCGCTCGACAACAAGCTGATCGAGCTCGCAAAGCCCGCGCTCGAACACCGCACGCCGGTGCGCATCGAAGACCTCGAGATCCGCAACGTCAACCGCACGGTTGGCGCAATGCTCTCGGGCGAAGTGGCGCGGCGCTACGGTCACGCGGGGTTGCCCGAGGACACGATCTACATCAAGGGCCACGGCACGGGCGGCCAAAGCTTCGGCGCGTTCCTGGCCGCCGGCGTGACCCTGGAGCTCGCGGGCGAAGCCAACGACTACGTCGGCAAGGGGCTGTCGGGCGGGCGCATCGTCATTTATCCGCAAGCCACCAGCCGGCTCGTGCCCGAGCAGAACATTATCGTCGGCAACACGGTGCTCTACGGCGCGATCTCTGGCGAGTGCTACTTCCGCGGTGTGGCCGGAGAACGCTTTGCCGTGCGTAATTCCGGTGCGATCGCGGTGGTCGAGGGCGTGGGCGACCACGGCTGTGAGTACATGACGGGCGGTATCGTGGTCGTGCTCGGCGAGACGGGGCGCAACTTCGCGGCAGGGATGAGCGGCGGCGTGGCCTACGTGCTCGACGAGGCAGGTGACTTCAAGCGCCGCTGCAACCTCGCGATGGTCGAGCTCGAACCCATCGCCGACGAGGCGGAGGCGCTCGAGGAACTCGAGCACCAAGGCAACGACCTGGAAAGCCACGGCCTCGTAGAGATCAACCGCGACATGACGCGCTACGACGCACAGCGCCTGCGCGCGCTGATCGAGCGCCATGCGCATTACACGGCCAGTGCGCGGGCCCGCGAGATCCTCGATCACTGGGACACGTACTTGCCAAAATTCGTCAAGGTCATGCCGGTGGAATACCGCCGCGCCTTGGAAAAACTCCAAGCCAGCTCGCGCGCCACCGAGCGCACTGGCGTTTCGCTGACGGTGGGAGGCTGACAACACGATGGGTAAACCCACGGGATTCCTGGAGATCCAGCGCCACGACCGGCTCTACGCGCCGGTGGCCGAGCGTCTAAAGCACTACAGCGAGTTTGTCGTTCCGCTCGACGAGGCGTCCGTACGTCAACAGGGTGCGCGCTGCATGGACTGTGGCATTCCGTTCTGCCACAACGGCTGTCCGGTCAACAACATCATCCCTGAGTGGAATGACCTCGTGTACCGCGGCAAGTGGCGCGAGGCACTGGAGGTACTGCATTCGACCAATAACTTCCCGGAGTTCACCGGGCGCATCTGCCCCGCCCCCTGCGAGGCGGCCTGCACGCTGAACCTCACCGATCAACCGGTGACGATCAAGACCATCGAGTGTTCGATTGTCGATCGCGGTTGGGCCGAAGGCTGGATTCGCCCGCAGATCGCGGCGCACCGCTCGGGCAAGCGCGTCGCCGTCATCGGCTCGGGTCCGGCTGGGCTTGCAGCGGCACAGCAGCTCGCGCGCGCCGGCCACAAGGTGGTGGTGTTCGAGAAGCACGCGCGCATCGGTGGCCTGCTGCGCTACGGCATCCCCGATTTCAAGCTCGGCAAGCAGCTGATCGACCGGCGCATCGCGCAGATGCAGGCCGAGGGCGTGGAGTTCCGCCCCAACAGTCACGTGGGTGTGCGCATCCCCATGTCCAACGTGCTGCGCGACTTCGACGCCGTAGTACTGGCCGGCGGATCGGAGCATCCGCGCGATCTGAAGGTTCCGGGCCGGGAGCTCGCCGACGTGCACTTCGCCATGGAGTTCCTCACTCAGCAGAACCGGCGCATCGGCGGCGAACCCGTGCCGTCCGGCACTGAAATCCTCGCCACCGGCAAGGATGTGGTCGTCATCGGTGGTGGTGACACGGGTTCGGATTGCGTCGGCACCTCCGCGCGCCAGGGGGCCCGCTCGATCCTGCAGATCGAGCTCATGCCCAAGCCGCCCGAGCGCGAGGACAAGCTCGTCACGTGGCCGCTGTGGCCGACGAAGCTGCGCACGTCCACATCGCACGAGGAAGGCTGCGAACGCGACTGGGCGATCGGGACGAAGTCCTTCGAGGGCCGCGACGGCAAGGTCACGGCGATCAACGCGATCCGCCTCGACTGGAAACAGGACGCAGCCGGCCGCTGGACGATGCAGGAAATCCCGGGCAGCGAGTTCACCATCAAGGCCGACCTGGTCCTGCTCGCGATGGGCTTCGTGCATCCGGTGCGGGAAGGCATGCTGGAGCAGCTCGGCGCAGAGCTCGATGCACGCGGCAATGTCAAGGCGGACACGAATGACTACCGCACGTCGGTGGATAAGGTCTTCGCCGCAGGAGACATGCGCCGCGGACAGTCGCTGGTGGTGTGGGCGATACGCGAGGGTCGGCAGGCCGCACGGGCAGTGGACGAGTACCTGATGGGCTGCTCGGAGCTTCCGCGCTAGAGGACGGCACACCGATCGCCGTAGGACGAAGCAGCGCAGCGTAACCCGCCTTCGGGTTGGAGGTCACGCGCCGAATCAGCGGGTTACGGCCAGGCCTGACCCGCCCCACGAACACGATCCGCGGCGCACCGCGCGAAACACTAACCCGACGGGGAAGCCCGGCATGAGCGAACTCAAAAACGACCGTTTCCTGCGCGCCCTGCTGCGCGAGCCCGTCGACGTGACCCCGGTGTGGATGATGCGTCAGGCAGGCCGCTACCTGCCGGAATATCGTGCGACGCGCGCCCGTGCCGGTGACTTTATGACACTGTGCAAGTCGCCAGAGCTAGCTTGCGAAGTCACGCTGCAGCCACTGGATCGCTTTCCGCTCGACGCCGCCATCCTCTTTTCCGACATCCTCACCGTGCCCGACGCGATGGGCCTCGGGCTGTACTTCGAGGAGGGCGAGGGGCCACGGTTCAGCCACCCGATCCGCAGCGCAGCCGATGTGCAGCGGCTCGGTGTGCCCGACCCGGAGCGCGAGCTCGGCTACGTGATGGACGCAGTGCGAATGATCCGCCGCGAACTCGGCGGGCGCGTGCCGCTCATCGGCTTCTCGGGCAGCCCGTGGACGCTGGCGACCTACATGGTGGAAGGCGGTTCGAGCAAGAACTTCGCGCGCACCAAGGCGATGATGTTCGACGAACCGCATGCGGCCCACCGTCTGCTCGACGTGCTCGCCGAAAGTGTGGCCGCCTACCTCAACGCGCAGGTCGCTGCTGGCGCGCAGGCCCTGATGATCTTCGACACCTGGGGTGGCGTGCTCACCACCCGCGACTATCGCGAATTTTCCCTCCGCTACATGCAGGCGGTGGTGGAGCGCCTGCGGCGCGAAAGCGAGGGCCGGCGCGTGCCGGTCATCCTGTTCACCAAAGGGGGCAGTCAATGGCTGGAACACATCGCCGCCAGCGGCTGTGACGCGGTCGGCCTGGACTGGACCATCGACATCGGAGCGGCGCGCGCGCGAATCGGCGATCGCGTGGCGCTGCAGGGCAACATGGACCCGTGCGTGCTCTACGCATCACCCGACCGCATCCGCCAGGAGGTGGCCGAAATTCTGGCGAGCTTCGGCCAGGGCTCGGGCCATGTCTTCAACCTTGGACATGGCATCCATCCAGACATCAACCCCGACCACGCCGCCGCTTTCGTGCACGGCGTGCACGAGTTGAGCGCAGCCTATCATCGGCCATCCGTAACCGCGCGCTGATCAGCCCACCGCCGCCTCGGGCAACTCGTCCAGGCCCCAGCGGGCCCTCACCCGCACCTCGGCATCCTCTACCTGGCCGGCCCGCAGGCGTTGCAGACCAGCGTAGGCGATCATCGCGCCATTGTCGGTACAGAACTGCAGCGCCGGGTAGTACACCGGCACGCCCAGGTCGGTCAGCCGAGCCCGCAGCCGTCGGTTCGCCCCTACCCCGCCGGCGACGACAAGCCGCGCGAGCCCCGTTGCCTGCAGGGCACGCCGGCACTTGATGAACAGCGTGTCGACGACGGCCTCCTCGAAGGCGCGCGCGATGTCGGCCAAATCCTGCGGCTGCCGGTCGCTCTGGGCGAGCGTGGTGAGCGCATGGGTCTTGAGGCCGCTGAAGCTGAAATCCAATCCCGGCCGGTCCGTCATCGGCCGCGGAAACTGGTAACGCCCGCTCGAACCGCGCTCGGCCAAGGCGGCGAGCTGCGGTCCACCTGGGTAACCCAGGCCCAGGAGTTTGGCGGTCTTGTCGAAGGCCTCCCCCACCGCGTCATCCACGCTTTCGCCGAGGATCGTGTAACGCCCCACGCCTCGCACATCGACGAGCAGCGTGTGGCCGCCGGACACCAGCAAGGCAAGAAACGGAAAGGCCGGTTTGTCGGGTTCGAGCATCGGCGCGAGCAGGTGGCCCTCCATGTGGTGGACTGCAACCGCCGGCACGCCCCAACCCCAGGCCAGCGACCGCCCCAGCACCGCGCCCACGAGTAGCGCACCGATCAAGCCTGGGCCAGCCGTGTAGGCCACGCCGTCGATCGTGCCGACATCGACGTCCGCCTCGTGCAGCACGTCACGAATCAGGGGCACGAGCTTGCAGACGTGGTCGCGCGAGGCGAGCTCCGGCACCACCCCGCCGTAACGTGCGTGCAGGTCAACCTGAGAGAACAGACGGTGCGCAAGCAATCCCCGGTCCTCGTCGTAAACCGCGACACCCGTTTCATCACAGGAGGTTTCGATTCCCAGTACTTTCATCGGCCTGCTCACCGTTGCTCACTCGCCATGAATCTGCCGCCGTCTCATTGCGTTGCACAGCGCTGCGCAGCCACCGACAGCTTTTGCATTTTACCGCGGCGTCATTATAATTCCGCGTCTTTCCTATCAATGGCCCGTTTTTGCGTCCGGAGACCCCATGCCCAGTGTACGTGTGAGAGAGAACGAACCTTTTGATTTTGCCCTGCGCCGCTTCAAGCGCACCTGCGAGAAGGCTGGTGTCCTCAGCGAGGTACGTAGCCGAGAGTTCTACGAAAAGCCCACCGAAACCCGCAAGCGCAAGAAGGCTGCCGCTGTCAAACGCAATCTCAAGCGTCTCTCCCGCGACGCCATCCGCCGTACCCGACTGTACTGATACACCCGCCAGTCTTGCTATGCTCAAGGCGCGTATCACCGAGGACATGAAAGCCGCCATGCGTGCCGGCGCCAAAGAGGACCTCGGAACCATCCGTCTGATCCTCGCGGCAATCAAACAGGTGGAAGTCGATTCACGCAAGGAACTGGCCGATGCGGACGTACTCGCCGTCCTCGACAAGATGCGCAAGCAGCGCCGCGAGTCGATTGAACAGTACCAGCAGGCCGGTCGCGAGGATCTTGCCGCCAAAGAACAGCAGGAGCTCGAGCTAATCTCCCGCTACCTACCCACTCCGCTCACCGGTGAGGAGATCGATGCGTTGATCGATCAGGCTGTTGTGACCACTGGCGCCACCTCGGTCAAGGACATGGGCAAGGTCATGGGAATGCTCAAACCGCAGATTCAAGGCCGAGCCGACATCGCGAGTGTCAGTGCACGCATCAAGACACGGTTGGGCGGATAACATCCCCCGAAACGGCACCACAAAAGCCAAAGTCAAGAGCGCCACTTGCGCAGGCCGGATCCAGCCGAGCGCTCAGTAGCGGCTACAGCAGCTACAGCAGCTGTCGCTTCCGCTCACCGGGTGCGACGTTGGCGTTACAAGTCAGGCGCGCTTCAACCGGCGATCTCCAGCGCTTCCAGCAACCGCTCGACCTGACGCAGATCCGCGCGCTGCATGCGCTTGCCGTCGACCGGGCTCGGCGGCGGTACACGCAGGCCGGAATCCGGGAACACCAAAACCTCCACCGGGGTGTTGCGCCACGCGAAGGCAAAGCCTGGTACGCCTGCAAGGGCGAGGCCGTGCTGACGCCGGTCGATCGCTTGATAGCGGATGTTGTGATCGATGAGGTGAACTGCGACCGATTCGACGCGGTCGCTAAAGACGTGTAGCTGGACATGGGAGAGATGGTTCGCCGTGCCTTTCAGCACACCCCCGACGAGACGTGGGTCGAAGTCCGCCAGAAAGCGCATCACTTCCACGGCCACCTCACGCAATGCGCGTAACGCCGCGCGCTGACCCGGCGGCGCAAACAACCGCTGGCGCTCCAGCAGCGCCTGCTCAATCTCCTGAGGACTCGGCTGGTCGCGCACCGTGCCCAGCCCCAACCGGCTGCAGGCCTTGAGCCGCGCAGCATGATAGTCGCCCACCCCTTCGTCGACGACGATGCGGGCCGCTTCCTCGGCGATCAGTTGCCGTGTTCTCAGGCTGTTTCGCTTGGCCATCGGCTTGAAGACAACGCTGTGTTCTGGGGTCGAGGGGAGCACGCTACGCAACGCGGCGCACCATCCCCGTCAGTTTGCAGGGGTCATCCCATTGCGCTGTGCGCTCTGCGGACCATACCCATCGCCGCACGTCCGCATTGCATCAGCGATTTGCCCGGACAGGCATCACCTCCCCGGCAGCAGAGCACCCAACCTGCTGGAAATCAAGGCCATCAGAAGATCTGCTCGGGGATTTCCAGACGCCGCCGCGGGGCGGGCGCAGTCACGCTCCCCGAGCTCGATGACGAGTACACCGCCTCGTCACTCGAACGATCCCGGTTGCTGCTGTAGCTGCCCTGAAGAATCGCCGACAGATTTTTCTCGCGCAGGGTTTCGAACACCCCACCGCTCGAGCCCTCGGCCAGCCGATAGCCCGTTTTGGCATCGATCTTGACCGTAACCATCCCCTTGGGCGGCTTCCACTCGCGCTCTGGCTTGCCTTGCAGTGCGGTGCGCATGTAGTCCACCCACACCGGCACGGCCACATGTCCGCCCGTCGCCTTCTCGCCCAACGGCTTGCGCTGGTCGAACCCCATCCAGACCGTGGTGACAACCTCCGGGGTGAACCCGCTGAACCACACATCCTTGTTTTCGTCGGTGGTGCCGGTTTTTCCGGCAATATCCTTGCGGCCAAGCGCCTTCGCGCCCGTGCCGGTACCGATGCGGATGACGTCCTGCATCATGCTGACCATCTGGTAGGCGTTCCAGTCCTCGATCGCGCGCTCAGCCTTCCTGCCGCCCGTGATATCGGCCCCAGGATGCGACCCGCTCGCCGTTTTGATGAGGTGGTCACAGTCCTCACCACAGGCGAGCAGTGGCTTGTGCCGGTAGACCTCGTTGCCGCGATGGTCCTCGATGCGCGCAATGTAATAAGGCTCGACGCGGAACCCGCCGTTTGCGAACACGGCATAGCCGGCGCTGAGCTCCAGCGGGGTGAGCTCCCCCGTACCGAGCGAGAGCGACAGATCAGCCGGCAACTGCCGATTGGTCATGTGGAACTTCTCCACGTGTCGCAGCGTGTACTTGACCCCGATCTTGTCGAGCAACTTGACTGACACCAGGTTGCGCGAGTGGGCCAACGCCTCGCGCAGGCGCGTCGGGCCGTAGAACTTGCCGTTGATGTTCTCCGGCTTCCAGACCTTGCCGGTGACCGGATCGGTGTGCGTGAACGCCTCGTCCACGATGACGCTCGCCGGCGTCATGCCCTTGGCCAGCGCGGCCGAGAAGATGAATGGCTTGAAGCTCGAGCCGGGCTGACGCGCCGCCTGCACCGCACGGTTGAAAGGACTCAGCGCGTAGTCATAGCCCCCGACGAGGGAGAATATGCGTCCGTCTTCCGTCGAGATCGACACCAGCGCACCGTTGATTTCCGGGACTTGGCTGATTCGCCAACCTTCACCGCTCGCGGCGACGCGCACGATGTCGCCCGGCTTCAGTGAGCCGTGGTGCCGAATGGTCTTTTCCTCCTCCCCGTCGACCTTGATCGTCTCCTTGTACCCCTTCTCGACCCAGTCCATGTCGGATTCTGTCAGGTTGACGCTCTTACCCTGCCCGAGATAGACGACGGCACTGCTTTTGCTGACGTTCAGCACCACACCCGCGCGCAGCCCCGGAACGTTGGGGTACGAACCGAGGAGCGCATCCAGCTCGGCGTGACTGCGCCGGGCGCCCAGATCTTCGTGCGCCTCAGCGCCCCGGAAGCCCTGCCGCTTGTCGAAGTCGAGCAGATGTTTGCGCAACGTCTTGTTTGCAGCCGCCTGCAACCGGCTGTCGATCGTCGTGGTGACCACCAGTCCTCGCGTGTAAGCCTCCTCGCCATACTGTTGATAAAGGTGGTTGCGCACCATCTCCGCCACGTAGTCCGCCTCCAGCGAGGACCTGAAGACGTACGTTTCGGTGCGGATCGGCTTCGCCAGCGCCCGCTCGGCCTCCTCGCGCGTGACGAAGCCCAGCTGTTCCATGCGCCTGATCACGTAGTCGCGCCGTTGGCGCGCCCGCTCCGGGTTGACGAGCGGGTTGTACTTGGAAGGCGCCTTGTACAGGCCGACCAGCGTCGCCACCCCTTCCAGCGGGAGTTCGCGGATGTCCTTGTTGAAATACAGGCGAGACGCGGCCGCCACACCGTAGGCGCGGTTGCCGAGGTAGTTGTGATTCAGGTACAGCGCGAGGATCTCGTCTTTGCCGAGTTCCCGCTCGATCTTGAAGGCGAGCAGGACTTCTCGCAGCTTCCGCCAGAAGGTGCGTTCGCGATCAAGGAAGAAGTTGCGTGCCACCTGCATGGTGATGGTGCTGCCGCCCTGCGTCGCCTCGCCCGTGGTCGCGAGGATCCAGAACGCCCGCAGCAACCCCTGGTAGTCCACGCCCGGGTGCTCATAGAACCGGTCATCCTCCGCAGCGACCACCGCCTGCTTGATGATGGCGGGGATTTCCTGGCTCGGCAGCGGGTCGGAGCGCTTCTCGCCGAACTCGCCAATCATCACGCCGTCAGCGGTGAAGATGCGCAGGGGCACCTGATAGGGCTGCTGCTTCAACTGGCTGACCGACGGCAGGCCGGGCAGCACGTAGACGACGAGCCCGACGGCGCCGACCACGACAGCCGCCAGCAGGCCCGCGATCGCGGTCGGAATCCAGAAATATCTCGAGAAAACTGATCTCATAACCAGCACTAGTTCTGATTATCCCGGCGGGAACTCTGTTAGTGTTCGCGCTTGAATGGCTCGAACGCGCATTTGGAAACGCTGTTAAGGGATTGAGTGCAGCCGAAAAGCGATGTGGCAATTCTATCAGGTAATCTCTACCATGTAGAATCGTGCACCGCTAACTCTTTAAGGAAAGAGGGATTTTTGGTGATTTTTCTGGGACGTCGACAACAACCCATGATCGGGATCGACATCAGCTCGACCTCGGTCAAGCTCATCGAGTTGAGCCGGTCGGGAAACCGGTTCAAGGTCGAGAGTTACGCGGCCGAACCCCTACCGACCAACGCGATTGTCGAAAAAAATATCGTAGATGCGAATGCGGTCACGGAATCGCTACGCAAGGCCATCAAGCGCAGCGGTACTAAAACCACTCGCTGTGCCCTCGCCGTACCCTCGTCTGCGGCGATTTCCAAAGTCGTAGCCATCCCGGCCGCGCAGTCCGAGCTGGAGCTGGAGGCCCAGATCCAACTCGAGGCCGACCAGTACATCCCTTATGCGCTGGACGAGGTCAACCTCGACTTCGAAGTGCTTGGCCCGCACGCCGGCAATCCGGCCATGATCGACGTGCTGCTGGCTGCCTCAAGGAAGGAAAATGTCGAGAAACGCACCGCGATCGCCGAAGCGGCCGGACTTTCGCCCGTGGTCATGGACGTCGAGTCCTACGCCACCTGCAACGCCTATTCACTCATCAACACACAAGTCCGCACCACCGAGCACCCGGTCGTGGCGATCATCGACATCGGCCACACGATGACCAGCATCACCGTGGTTCAGGATGGGCAGCTCGTGTTCTCGCGCGAACAGGCCTTTGGCGGGCGGCAGTTGACAGAAGAGATCATGCGCCGCTACGGCCTGTCGTATGCGGAAGCCGGCCTCGCCAAGAAGGAAGGCGGCCTGCCGGACAACCACGGTCCCGAGATCCTCAAGAAATTCAAGGACAATATGGCGCAGCAGGCACATCGGCTGCTGCAGTTCTTCTTTGCGGCCAGTCAGCACACGGAGGTCTCCGAGATCGTCCTGGCCGGGGGCTGCGCCTCCATCCCCGGCGCCGATGAGGTCATCGAGGTGCGTACGCACACCCGCACGACCATCGCCAACCCCTTCAACCGCATGAATTTCTCGCCGAAGATCAACCAGCAGCGGCTAGGCAACGACGCCGCCGCGCTGCTGGTGACGGTCGGACTGGCCCTGCGGGGGTTCGACTGATGCCGCACATCAATCTCCTGCCGTGGCGCGAAGCGCTGCGCAGACAAAGACAACGGGAGTTTCTGACATTCCTCGGCGCGATGGCGATCGGCGGCGTGGCAGTCGTCGCCGTCGGCTACCTCACAGTCGGGACACTCATCCAGAATCAGACCGCACGCAACGACTACCTGACCAACGAAATCCGCGGCGTCGACCAGCGGATCAAGGAAATCAAGGAGCTCGAGCACGTCAAGCAAGCGCTCATCGACCGCATGGACGTCATTCAGCAGCTCCAGAAAAGCCGCCCCGAGGTGGTGCATATCTTTGACGAGATCGTGAAGACGCTGCCCGATGGGGTGTTCCTCACCAGCCTGGTTCAGAAGAGCGATCAGATCGCCATCGAAGGCAAGGCCGAATCGGACGCCCGCGTTTCGGCCTACATGCGCAATCTCGAGGCCTCGCCCTGGTTCAAGTCGCCGCGTCTGTCGGTCATCGAGACACGCGCCGGCAAGGATGAACGCGAGAACGCCGACAACGGCGCTCGCAATTTCGCGCTGACCGTGTTCCGCGAGGCGCAAAGCGCACCAGCGAAGGCCGAGAGCAAGCGGGAGGGCAAGCCATGAATCTTGCCGAACTCAAGAGCTTCGACCTGAAGGACCTGAACAACCTGGGATCGGCGCCTGCCTCGGTGCGTCTGCTGCTTGGCCTGGTGGTGCTCATCGGCATCGCCCTGCTTGGCTTTTACTGGCTGATCAAACCTCAGCTCGACGAGCTCGAAGCCAAGAAAAAGCAGGAAAGCGAATTGCGGGCGACATTCGAGAAAAAGTACCACCAGGCCGCCAACCTCGAGGCGTACAAGAGTCAGCTCGCAGAAATGGAACGGGAGTTCGGCGACATGCTGCGACAGCTGCCCGGACAGTCGGAAATTGACGCCGTGGTGCTCGACGTGTCCCAGACAGGCCTCGCGAGCGGACTGAAGATCCTCTTGTTCAAGCCGCTCGAAGAGGTGGAAAAGGGCTTCTACGCGGAAAAGCCCATCCAGATCCGACTGCGCGGCACCTACGACCAGATGGCGCGCTTCACCAGCGGTATCGCCTCCCTCCCGCGGATCGTCACCCTCCATGACATCCAGATCAAACCCGAGGAGAAGGTGGGGCAAATGCTGACGATGGATGTCACGGCCAAGACCTACCGTTATCTCGCCGAGGAAGAAGTGGAGAAAAACCTCAAGGAGAAGCGCGCAAACCTCAAGGGCGGCAAGCCGGCCAAAGGCAACGGCACGAACAAACCTGCACCGGCCGCTGGCAAGGAGAGCAAGCCATGACGGCGGCACGTCGCGTTGCGCTGTGCGCACTGGCTCTCGCCCTGGTCGGCTGCGGCGCCAACCAGGGCGACCTCGAAGCATTCGTGAACTCGGTACGCAACCAGCCTCCCGGCATCATCCCGCCGATACCCGAGGTGAAGGTATATGAACCTTACGCTTATCCCGGGCACACGCGCGACCCCTTCGATCCCGGCGCGATCAACACGCAGCGCACGGCGCGCATACTCTCGACCAGCTCGGTGCGGCTGGACCCGAATCGGCCCAAGGAATTTCTGGAAAACTATCCGCTCGACGCGCTCAAGATGGTCGGCACGCTGCAGCAGCAAGGCAAACTATGGGCCTTGGTGCGTTCTCCCGACGGCACCATCCAGCGCGTCGGCCCGGGCCAGCACCTGGGAGAGAATCACGGAAGAATCACCAAAATCTCCGAGAGCAAGATCGACCTCGTGGAAGTGGTCTCGGATGGGCTTGGTGGCTACATGGAGCGCCCGACGTCCATCGCGCTCAGTAACCCCTAAGGGCACAGCAGTAGATGATCAGTAAAGGAAGAACGATGAAGACCACTAACCGAGCCTGCCGCCTACGCGCCTCGATCGCGAATCTGGCCCTCGGGGTGCTGTTACTGCTGGGCGCAGCTCTGCCCCGCATTACCTTGGCCGAGCCAGTGAACACGCTGCTGTCGATCACGCCTAGCCGGGCCGGGAGCGACAAGCTACAGCTCATCCTGCTATTTGCGGACACAGCACCCGCGCCGCTGAGCTTCTCGATCGCCAATCCAGCGCGGCTCGCGTTCGACTTTCCGAGCACACGTCACTCGCTGAGCTCGCCCACCCAAGACATCAATCTCGGCGTCATCCAGAGCATTTCCGCCGCGCAGTCCAAGGACCGTACACGCGTCGTGGTCAACCTCACCGAAATGGTCCCCTATCAAGCGGATACGGAGGGCAACCGGGTTGTGGTGACGCTGAGCAGTCCGCGGTTTGCTGCAAGCCCAGAGCCCACGCCGCGAACCGAGGCAGAACCGCCCGCGCTGCCCACCCCGCCGACACCGGCGCCCCCGGTCGCGGCGCGCCGCAGCACCACGACGCGGGGCGTCGAGAACATCGACTTCCGGCGCGGGCCGGAGGGTAGCGGCCTGATTATTCTCAAGCTGTCCGACCCCAACGTGCCGATCGACGTGAAGCAGCAGGGGACGCGCGTTGTTGTGGACATCGCCAACGCACCGCTCGCGCCCCACCTGCAGCGACGCATGGACGTCACCGATTTCGCCACCCCGGTGCAGAGCATCGACGCCACCTCACGTGGCAACAGCACGCAGCTCGTGGTCAAGACCAACGGCAACTACACGCAGATGGCCTACCAGTCCGACAACGTCTACACGCTGGAGATCAAGCCCAGCGTGCCCGAGCAGCAGGGGCGGCGCGCGCAAGGCAAAGACGATCCAATCGCCTTCAAGGGTGAAAAGCTCTCGCTCAACTTCCAGGACATCGAAGTGCGTTCGGTCCTGCAGCTCATCGCCGACTTCACAGGCCTCAATGTGGTGGTAAGCGACAGCGTGACCGGCAACCTCACCCTGCGCCTGCAGAACGTGCCTTGGGACCAAGCGCTCGACATCATCATGCGCACCAAGGGGCTGGACAAACGGCAGCAGGGCAACGTGCTGTTCATCGCCCCCGCAAAGGAGATCGCGGAGCAGGAGAAGGATGAGCTCAACACCACCAAGCAGCTCCAGGAACTCGCCCCGCTGCGCTCCGAGATCATCCAGCTCAACTATGCCGACGCTCAGGAAATGGCGACCCTGCTCAGGGCCGGCGGCAGCTCGGGTGGGGCCGGCGCGGGCGGCATCGGCGGCGGTGGCAACTCGATCCTGTCCAAGCGCGGCAGCGTGACGATCGACCGTCGCACCAACAACCTGCTGGTGCAGGACACCGCGGCGAAGCTCGACGAGATCCGCGCGCTGATCCGGGCGCTGGATATCCCTGTGCGCCAGGTCATGATCGAGTCGCGCATCGTCACCGCAAGCGACACCTTCTCGCAGGAACTCGGTGTGTCCTTCGGCGGCACGAATACGGACACCAGCGGCAACCGCCAGCTTTCATCGGACTTTGCTATCAACCTGCCGGCGACGAACCCGGCGGGGACCGTGGGTTTCGCGCTCACCAAGATCCCCCTGGGCACGAACCTCGACCTGCACCTCTCCGCCGCCAAACTCGAGAACCGCGCGGAGATCATCGCGAGCCCACGTATCATCACGTCGAACAAGACCAAGGCGCGCATCGAGCAGGGTGTGGAAATCCCCTACGAGGAGGCGACCTCCAGCGGTGCGACCAACATCTCCTTCAAGAAGGCTGTGTTGAGCCTCGAAGTGACGCCGCACATCACCAAGGACGACCGCATCAACATGGAACTCAACGTCAACCGCGACAGCGTGGGCCAGATCTTCAACAACGTGCCGAGTATCGATACGCGCGAAGTGCAGACCCAGGTGCTGGTCGAAAATGGTCAGACCATCGTGCTGGGCGGCATTTTCGAGGAGAGCGTGGTCAAGGACAGCAAGCGGGTGCCTTTCCTGGGCGATCTGCCGATCCTCGGGCACCTGTTCCGTCGCGACGGCACACAAAACGACAAGAGCGAGCTGCTGATTTTCGTCACCCCGAAAATCATCCACGAGAACCTGCGTCTGCGCTGAAACGCAACCAACTGCTCGGCGATCCGTGCAAAACCCGTCCAATGTGGCGGGTTTTGCGTTTATCATGCGGCGTTTTGACGCTTCGGATCCGCGCACACGATGCATCGACTGTTTCTGATCGGCCCGATGGGCGCCGGCAAGACGACGCTGGGCCGCATGATCGCCGAGGAGCTCGGCTACGCCTTCATCGACAGCGATCGCGTGATCGAGGAACGTACCGGGGTCGATATTCCGACTATCTTCTACTTCGAGGGCGAGGAGGGTTTTCGCGAGCGCGAGACCCGGGTTCTCGAGGACCTGACGCTGCGGGACAACACGGTGCTCGCCACGGGCGGGGGCGCGATCCTGCGGGCAGAGAACCGCGCCATGCTCCACAGCCGAGGGTTCGTGGTTTACCTTGCTGTGTCCGTGGCCCAGCAGCTTGCGCGCACGGCCCGCGACAAGCACCGCCCCCTGTTGCAAACCCCGGACCCGGAGGCCCGCCTGCGGGAACTCGCCGCACAGCGCGCCCCGCTCTATGCCTCGATCGCGCATTTCACCATCGACACCGACCACAGTCGCACCCGCACGCTCAAGAACCGCATCGTGCAGGCCTATTTGCAATCCCTGTCCAAGCCGGAATAATCGATCAACTACTTCGAACGCACTGCCTGGCCTGATCCATGGAAACCCTGACCGTTGACCTCGGCGCGCGAAGCTACCCCATTTACATCGGTGCCGGCCTCCTCGACCAGCCGGAACTCATCACGCGCCACCTGGCCGGCCGCTCGGTGCTGGTCGTCAGCAACACGACGGTTGCACCGCTGTATCTGCATCGCATCCAGCCAGCGCTCGAGAAGGACTACCGCTACGCGGCGTGCATACTGCCGGACGGCGAGGCCTACAAGAACCTCGGGACGCTCGACCAGATCTACTCGGAACTCTTGCGGGCGCGCTGCGACCGGCGCTCGACCCTGATCGCGCTGGGCGGCGGCGTCGTCGGGGACATGACGGGCTTTGCCGCCGCGACGTACCAGCGCGGCGTGGATTTCATCCAGGTCCCTACCACCCTGCTCGCACAGGTAGACTCCTCGGTCGGCGGCAAAACTGGCGTCAACCACCCGCTCGGCAAGAACATGATCGGCGCATTTCACCAGCCGCGCTGCGTCGTCATCGACACGCAGACTCTCGATACCCTGCCCGACCGGGAGCTGAGCGCAGGACTCGCCGAGGTAATCAAGTACGGGATCATCGTCGATGTGGAATTCTTCGGCTGGCTCGAGACCCATCTCGACGCCCTGCTTACGCGTGACCCCACCGCGTTGGCTTACGCCATCCGGCGTTCGTGCGAGATCAAGGCTGAGGTCGTCGCGAGCGACGAGCGGGAACAGGGTCGGCGCGCCCTGCTCAACCTCGGCCACACGTTCGGCCACGCCATCGAAACCGGCACCGGCTACGGCAACTGGTTGCATGGCGAGGCGGTCGGCTGCGGCATGGTGCTGGCGGCGGAGATGTCGGCACGCATGGGCTGGTTGAGCGCGAGCGACGTCGAGCGCATCAGCCGCCTGATCGAGCGCGCGAGGCTGCCCGTCGCCCCCCCGCAGGGCATGACCACCGAGCAGTTCCTCGACCTGATGGCCGTGGACAAAAAGGCGCTGAATGGCCAGCTGCGGCTGGTGCTGATCCAGGCGATCGGCGCGTCCGTCGTCACAGGTGATGTTGCACCGGAGCGCCTGATCGAGACACTAAAACACCGACTGGCGGCCTGAGCCCGGCAACCACGTGCGACACCCGCAGGTCGGCATGAAGGGCCGCATTCCACAGCCGTTCATCGATGACCTCATCGCCCGCACGGACATCGTCGGGCTGATCGACAAGCGCGTGCAACTGACCCGCCGCGGCCGCGAATACGTGGCGTGCTGCCCGTTTCACCACGAAAAGACGCCCTCGTTCACGGTCAGCCCCGAAAAGCAGTTCTACCACTGCTTCGGATGCGGCGCGCACGGTACCGCACTCGGCTTTCTCATGGAGTATGAGCGCCTCGATTTCGTGGAGGCGGTCGAACTGCTGGCGCAAGAGCTCGGCCTCGAGGTCCCGCGCGAGGCCGGCGCGGGGGCCACCACCCCAGCCGCCGAATACCAGCCGCTCTACGATGCGATGGCCGCCGCCGCCGAGTTCTACCGCAGGCAGCTGCGTACCCACTCTGCCGCCATCGACCACCACAAGCGACTCGGGGTAACGGGCGAGATCGCCCGGGCCTTCGGTCTCTGTCACGCGCGCGCCCGCATCGTCGCCCTGCTCCGCGACTCTGGCACCTGGTTTCCGCAGTCGACGCTCCAGGCCACACGCCTGCTCTGCCTCAACCCCACCGTCTATTCCCACTACACGATCACCGTCCGTACCACGTTCCACATCCATGACGCACGCCGATGATCTACCTGCAT